>NZ_JCAIUJ010000001.1:0-330375 GCF_059445465.1 Isoptericola sp. Y541
CAGCACCCGTGCGCCCACCCAGCAAGCCTCCGGTCCGACGCCCGCTGACCAGGAGTGTTGCTTGGACCGTATGACACCGGCCTGCGTTCGTCGGTCGCCCTCCGATCTGTCGACTTGCATTGCTTGGTTGAGCAAGCTACCTTTTTGCTCATGCAAGCAACAACTCCGGTGGAAACTTCACGTAGGACGCAAATCGTCAGCGCGGCGATCGAGGTCATCGCGGCCGAGGGGTACGCGGGCGCGTCCTTCGTGAAGATCGCGGGGCGCGCGGGACTGTCCAGTACCGGTCTGATTTCGTATCATTTCGCGAGCAAGCGCGACCTCGTCGAGCAGGTCGTGGTCACGGTGTACACGCAGCTGCAGGCGTTCATGACCGCGCGGCTCGAGGGGCAGCCGACCGCGACGGCCGCACTGCGCACCTATGTCGAGAGCAATGTTCGGTTCTCCGCGACACACCGTACACAGATGCAGGCGTTGATGAATATCTTCGTGAGCGGCGGCCTCGACTACGACGAGAACTCCGAACGGGAGGCGGCCTCTGCGATTGAGCACATCCTGTGCTGGGGCCAGGAGACCGGGGAGTTCCGCGATTTCAATATCCGAGTGATGGCTACAAGCGTGCAACGCTCGGTCGAGGGTCCCACCTTCCTGTTCGCTCACCAGCCCGAACTGGATCTCGATGGCTATATTCACGAACTGGTGACTCTGTTTGACGTCGCCACTCGGAAAGGTGAGGACCGACATGAGTGACTCCGCACGGGTCCAGTCGACCGGCACGGGCGGCATGCTAGTCACCCTGCTCATGGACCTCGTGGTTCCCGTCGCAGGGTTCTATCTGCTGCGAGCGGCCGGGATCGATCCGGTGCTGGCGTTGATTCTGGCGGGCATACCCACGACTGTGGCCATTGCGTACCGCGCGATCCGCCAGCGCAGGGTGGATGCGGTCGGCGTCTTCGTGCTGATCGTCCTGGCTGGCAGTGTTGTCCTGACGTTCGTCACTGGAAGCGCACGGTTCTTGCTCGCGAAAGAAGCCTGGTTCACCGCGGCGATCGGCGTCGCGTTCCTGGTGAGCTTGCGGTTTGCGCGACCGTTCGCCTTCTCCATCGCTCGGGCGATGCTGCGGAGCTCGGCGCTCGGAGCTTCACTGGCCGTGCACGCCTGGGACGAAATCTGGCAGAACGAACCTCGGTTTCGCCGTACGTGGCGGGTAGTCACCGTGTTCTGGGGTATTGGCCTGATCGCTGACGCCGCGGTGCGTGTGATCATGGCCTACGCCTTACCCGTGGATGTCGTCCCAGGGCTTGCCGGTGCACTGTGGGCCGGCACATTCATACTCCTGCAGCTCATTCAGCACCTTTACTTCACTCACGTCGGCTTATGGACCGAGCTTCGCACCCGCGCGGCCGACTCTGCCGGCAGTGCGACCCAAGGGAGGACAGCCACGTGAGACGATCACGAGGTCCCGGACGTGCACGGCGCGAAGCTCCGGTGGTGCGCCTCGACTCCGGTCTGATTAGCGGTGTTGACGCGGGCACCACCCAGGTCTTCACCGGCATCCGCTATGCCGCGCCACCGGTCGGACCGCTGCGCTGGCAACTACCGCAACCCGTGCAACCATGGCACGGCGTCGCCGACGCCACCAAGCCCGCCAAGCTCAGCCCACAACAGGGCGCCTTCGCAAGCATGTCTTCGGAGGATTGCTTGTTCCTCAACGTCACGACTCCCGCGCAAGCCGCCGGCGAACCGATTCCTGTGATGGTGTGGCTGCACGGCGGCGGCTACACCAGGGACGGTGGTGGCCTCTACGACGCGCAACGAATGGCCAGCCAGGGTGGTGTCATCGTGGTGACCATCAACTACCGCCTCGGCGTTTTCGGCTACTTCGGATACCCCGGATTGCCCGGGTCGGGAAACTTCGGACTCGCCGATCAGATCGCCGCGCTGCAATGGGTGCAACGCAACGCGGCGGCATTCGGTGGCGACGCCGACAATGTCACCCTGTTCGGCCAATCCGCAGGCTCGATGAGCGCGAGCGCGTTGCTGACCAGTCCGGTGACGACAGGCCTCTTCCACAAGGCCATCCTCCAGTCCGGATCCGGCATGCTGCACTGGCCCAAGGGCATCATGTTCCCTGCCTCGCCGGCCCACGCCCCCTACGCCGAACTGGCCGAGGTCGAGGCGACAGGCGCACGCGTCGCGGAATTGGTCGGATGCATCGGGCCCGATGCGCTCGAGCTCCTGCGCGGGAAGCCGGCCGACGAGCTTGTCGAGCACACGCAGGATTTCGCCAACCACCTCGCCTACCAGACGCCGTTGCTGCCACTCGATCCAGCGGAGGCTATTCGCCTCGGCCGGTTCCACAGTGTCCCGGTGATCTCCGGCGGCACCCGCGATGAAATGCGCCCCTTCATCGGAGGCCTCAGCATGCACGACCCGATCACCGAAGAGCGCTACCCCCAACTGCTGCGCAACGCCTTCGGCGACAATGCCAGCCAGGTCGCCGCCCGCTACCCGCTGGCCGACTATCAGTCGCCCGCGATGGCCTGGTCGGCGATCACCACCGACGCGTCCTGGGCATCCGACACCTTGATGGGGAATCGGCTCATGGCCCAACACATCCCTGTTTACGCCTACGAATTCGCCGACCGCACCGCGCCGAACATCAACGGGATGAACATTCCCGGGCTACCCATGGGCGCAGCACACGCTTCAGACCTGCCCTACCTCTTCGACCTCGGCGGCAGAAACCTTCTCACTCGAGCACAACAACGTCTCGCCAACACCATGGCCGACTACTGGACCACGTTCGCGCACACCGGAAACCCCAACGGTCCCGATGCGCCGCCCTGGCCGCAATTCACTGGCGATGAGCCCGTCCTTCGACTCGATCATCACGCCATCCGACCAGCGCCCTACTGCGCCGACCACCACTGCGACTTCTGGCGGCCAGAACAGTAACCAGCCCCATGCCCACATTGCAGTTTCAACACGACCCACGCGACGATCAGTTCTTCGCACTGAGAACCTTCCGCGCCGACGGATCGGCGGTCAGTGCGCCAATCTGGCTCGCACCATCCAACGGACGCTGGTACGGCTACACACCAAGCAGATCGTGGAAGATCAGACGCATCGGCCGCAACGACCACGTGCAGATCGCACAATCCACCTTCCACGGCGAGCCCATCGGGGACTGGCACGCCGGCCATGCCAGGACACTTCCGTCCTCGCAGCTCCGCGAGGCCAAACACGCACTGACGGCAAAATACGGCAATCGGTTCCGCCTATTCACTATCGTGACGTTCATAGGACGGCTACGCAAGCACGGTGCCCGCGCCGTCCGAATCGAAATCACACTCACGATTCCGGAGGATACCAAGGTGCAACAACCAGCCCCGAGGATCAACCTCTTAGATTCGACGTTGCTTTCGGATCATCAACTGATTCTGGACAGTGCTGGGTTGGGCTCGTTGAAAGCCGATCTGCTTGGCGTCATCGAGAAATACCGGCAATATCCGCCTCCCGGATCGGATTCCGCTCGGCCCGTCATTGCACACCTTCAGCTCTATCCACAGCCGTGAAGGTAGAGCATGACTGGAGCGCGGCTCGATGGTTGCTGGCATACACATCGGCGGTAGCGGGCGATGCGATGTATTTCGTGGTGTTGAGTTGGGCTGCCGCGGAGGCCGGCGGCCCACTAGGGTCCGGCCTAATTTTGGCGGCCGGGGCGATCCCTCGTGCGCTATTGATGCTGCCGGGGGGCGTGTTCGCTGATCGGATGAACCCGCGGCGGCTAGTGATCGGCAGCGATGGGTTGCGGTGTCTCGTAATGCTGGCGGCCGCCGGGCTCGGAGCGCTGCTGGGTGTGCTGCCCGGGTGGCTAGCCGTGGTTGCCGTTGTATTCGGGATAGTCGATGCTTTCTTTCTGCCAGCAGTGGGAGCGATGCCCGTCCATCTGGTGCCTCCAGACCAACTGAAACGACTTCAAGCCTGGCGGATCACCGGGCTACGGGTAAGCAACACAGTTGGCCCTGCTGCTGGGGCTGTCTTGATCACGGTGGGAGTGCCGGCCGCTTTCGCCGCCATCGCTGCGCTGTTCGCGATCTCTGTGGCCCTGCTGATTACCGTGAAGCTGCGGCAGCCACCGTCCTCAGCCCAGCCTGTCGTCCCCGCCGGGTTCGGCATCCGCCCCACGCTGTCGCAGCTCCGGGAGCACCGTCTGCGCAGTTTGATACTCGCAACGGCGCTGTCGGAGCTTCCGTTCTCGGGGCCGGTCGCGGTCGGAATTGTGCTGCTGGTGCAGGAACGTCACTGGTCGGCCGAAGCCGCCGGCGGAGTGCTCTCGGCGTTCAGCATTGGCGGTCTGGCCGCCACCCTCGCGTGCACAGTGCTCCCCAAGTGCGTCATGGGCAAAACGACGGTATTGACATCTATAGGCGTCACGATTGTGTTCTTGGGCGCACTTGCAGTCGCTGCGACCCCCTGGTTGGCGTTGGCCATCGGCGCGGTGCTCGGCGTGGCCACGGGTTTCACAATGGTCATCTGCCACGGCCAGATTCAACAATCCACTCCAGTGGAATTGCTGGGGCGCGTCACCGCAATCCTCACTCTTCTTACGCTCGGTGCCGGTCCGTTGCTGTATGCCGCCGCTGGAGTCGTTGCAGCAACCATGGGCATCGAGGTGTTCTTCTTGGGAACAGCGTTCATCGCGCTCGTCGCGGCAGTCGTCATGACAACTGCTCGTCTGTAGATGCCTGCCCCACGCGGATGGCCTGGCACCGGGCACTGGTCTAATCGCCCGCTATCCGAACGAGGACTACCTGCCGAAGTGGTCGTCTAGCTAGGGTGGTTGCATGAATGCAGGGAAGAGAGAGCCTTCGCCGCAAGTACTTGAACCTCGGCACCGGCGAGCTAGTCGCAGCCGCGGTCTTCGCCCTGGCGGCCCTCTACTTCGTCGCTCCGCAGCTGCCGCAGCTGAAAGAACGAGTGGCACTGTGGTGCGCGTTGGTCCCCCTGCTTGTGGTACTGGTGGCCGCTGGACTCTACTGGTTGCTCGCGCGCACATAGGTTGGACGCGTTCCGATGCCTCGCGCCTTAACCACTCCTGCGGAACCGAACGGATTGGACACGGTTCGCGACGACCACATGCGTGTGTAGTTGCGGGTCCGAGGCCCGCGAGTCGTAATGGTCGTAAGCGGCGGCGATCACGCCCCGAACCTCCACCTGCGCGACCGCGCCACGAGGCCCTTTCGCCCCGACACGCGTCATCGCCACATCCTGCTCCACCAGCACGATCACGTCCTTGATCGCCGCATGATGCCCCAGCGATCAGCGCCTGCGTCCCACCATCGGCAACCGCCCACAGGGTAGAGACGGACTTGGGAGCAGAGAATGTCAGATCAAACCCTGCGACCGGAGCACCCGTCGTGCTTACCCGATTCCTCAGCCTCGATCAACGCGGTCTGCGCCGCCCGGTCAGTCGGGGTGAGGGTCTCCGTGAGCTTCTCAAGGCGTCGCTCTACTCGCTCAGCCGCGGTTGCGAACCGCCGATACCGCCGGCCAATCTGTTCTCCCGTGTTCGGGTCCTGCCCATACCCCATGAGACGTCGCAGTTGCTCCTCACGAACATCGCTGCCGAGCGCGACAGGACCGGAAGAATCCGCGAGGCCGGTCTCAAGCCATGAATCTGGAGGTGTGCCCGACTCGAGGTAATATCTCATCAGCGCGGACGCTGCATCTCGGTCGACATCACTGGCCACGACAGAGTTCAGCAGAAATCGGTAGCCGTCAACGGCCGTCATCACCCTGATCGATACCGCCACACCCGAAAGGTGCGCAGCGGCGTTACGGAAACGCCCGAACGAGGGCTGACTGGGTACGCAAGATCGGGAACTTCTATCGCCACTTGCCCGTCTGGGATCAAAGGTCAGGCGATACGGATATTACCTGACCACGCGGACGGGCAGTCATCCACGTTTCTCCTGCCGTTCACTACCGGGCCAGTCCCAGTTGGTGATCGTGGTGCGCATCAAGCTGGCGGCGGGCGGCAAGCGGCTGTCGGCGGCCCAGAAGAGAGTAAGCGTGCGGCGGCAGTCCGGGCTGTCGACGACGTTCCAGACGAGAGAGGGATGGTGAGAGGTACGTTGCGCGATGGCGGGGACGAGCCCAATTCCGAGTCCCGCGCTGATCAGGTCGGCGATGGAGCTGAGTTCGTCGACTTCACAGACGATCTTCGGTGTGAGTCCCCGTGCTGCGAAAAGTTGATCGAGAAGTCGACGTTGCCAGTGCCCCTTACGTGCGCTGACGAAGGGCTGGTCGGCGAGTCGGTCGATGCTCACTGGGGCGCGGCCGGCCAGTGGATGATTGGGTGGTGTGGCCACACCCACTGGTTCATCGAGCAGCTGAATCGATTCCAATCCCTCGGCGTCGATCGGCTGCGACGCAACGCACAGGTCAACGCTCTGGGCTCGCAAACGCCGGGCCATCTCTTCGGCCGGTGACCACTGAAGCTCAATCTCGATGGTGGGATGCGCCCGTTTGTAGGCCGCCAGTGGTCCAGTGAGTGTTTGGAACGTTTCCGACGCCAGCCTCACAGTGCCGACGCCGTCGGAGGCGGCATGAGCGACGGCTCGCCGCCCCGCGTCGAGCTCACCGAGCGAGCGTTCGACATAACCGCGAAACAGTTTGCCTGTGTCGTTCAGCCGGAGCCGGCCGGTGCGATCGAACAACGGGGCACCCAGCTCGTGCTCCAACCGGCCGATGGTGCGGCTCAAGGACGGCTGTGCGACGTGAAGCTCGTCTGCCGCGCCACTGAGATGCTCCAGCCGCGCCACCACCAGGAACTGCCTGAGCGTGTTCAGATCCATGACGTCTCCTCGTCGCCTTCCCGGCGCACATCGGCACCGAGATCATGTCAGGACCAATATACCTTCATAGCAATATTGATCTTGGACAGAAGATCCCGTTGATCATAGTGTCGAAGTCGGCGAGAACCAAGAGTCCGAGACGAGAGAGAAGGAGCCGGCGTCCGTGGTGACTACAGTCGACAAGCGTGACCCGGCGGTGCTGGCACCCTCCGATGCCACGCGCCAGAGAGCGCTCAGCGGGTGGGTATTGCGGGCAGTCGTCAGCCTGCATTTGGTTGCGATCTTCGGTCAGCCCGTGTTCGCCGGCATCTTCCTTAGCGGTAGCTACGACGGCTTGCACTGGCACGAGGTCGGCGCAAACGTCGCCACATCTATTGGTTACGTGCAGCTGGTCGTGGCGATCTTTGTTTGGGTTCGGCTGCGTCAAAGCTGGCCGTTATATCTCACGTTCGCCATAGTTGCCGCCGAGACGGTGCAGTACTTCGCCGGGATGGACGGTGCACTGTGGCTGCACCTGCCGCTGGGGGCCATCATCATCGTGGCGATTGCCGTGATGTTCATCGCCGTGTGGCTTCGGCTCCTCCGGCCGCGGGAGCGGACCCGACGCCAGCGGAGACGCACCAAGACAGAACTGGAACGCGAGTGATGAGTGAGCAGGATGACGGCCGAGCTGATCGTGCCCGCGGGGTGACCAGACGTCAGGTGCTGGGCATCGGCGGCACACTCGGGCTGACGGCGATCACTGGGCTGTCGGCCGCGGCCGTGTTTTCCCACCGCCCCTCGGTAACCGGTGACGAGCTGCGCAGCGCGGTGCCGCAACCACGCGCGTTCCAGGTGCCGTTGCCGATTCCCGCGGTGCTGACGCCGGTCAGCACCTCGGGCGGTGTCGACCGTTACGAGATCAGCCAGCGCGAAGCGATCCTGGAGATCCTGCCCGGTGTCAAAACGCCGATGTGGACGTATGCAGGCACCTTCCCTGGGCCGACGATCGAGTCGCGCCGCGGCCACCCGATCACGGTGACACATCGCAATGAGCTGCCCGTTCCGACGGTCGTGCACTTGCACGGTGGCCGGACTCCGGCAAGCTCCGACGGGTACCCGACCGACTTCATCTTGCCTGAGGAAAGGCAGGACACAGCGCTCCCCGGCCAGGGTCCACGTCAGATGGCCGGCCACGACATGGACGGTCACGACATGCAGGACTTGAGCGATCATCGGGCGGTGGTGACCAGGCTGACACGCAACTATGAGTATCCGTCGGAGCAGCGACCGACAATGCTGTGGTATCACGACCATCGGATGGACTTCACCGGTCCCGCAATCTGGCGGGGCCTCGCCGGAATGCACGTCGTGCGCGACGACGCGGAAGACTCACTCGGCCTCCCCGCCGGGCAGTACGAGCTGCCCCTCATGATCGCCGACCGCGCCTTCGCCGCCGACGGCACCCTCACATACCCCTCGATCGATCCCACCCTGAGAAAGCCGCCCGGGGTGCGCGGGCCCTTTCTCGCCGGAGTCCTCGGAGACGTGATCCTCGTCAACGGCGCCCCGTGGCCCCTCCATGAGGTTGACACGGCGCGGTACCGGCTGCGGTTTCTGAACGCCTCGAACGCCCGGCACTATGAGCTCGAAGCGGTTACCGACGACGGACGACCGCTCGACCTGGTCCAAGTGGGTGCCGACCAGGGTCTACTCGCGGCGCCAGTCACCCACCGTCTCTTGCGCATGGCTCCGGCTGAACGCTATGACGTGATCATCGATTTCGCCGGCGTGCCGGTCGGCGGCCGCGTCAGACTCATCAACCGGCTGGGCTCTGGGCGTACGCGCGACGTGATGGCATTCCGGATCGCACGCACCGTCACCGATACGAGCCGTACTCCGTCAGTCCTAGCCAGCGATCTGCCGACATGGCGTCGGTCGGATGCCGCCAGGGTGCGCGAGTTTACGTTCAATGCCGGGCGGATGGATGGCGAACACGGATGGCTGATCGACGGGAAACCTTTCGACCCCGCCCGGTCGGATGTGATCACAAATCTCGGCGATGTTGAGGTGTGGCGTCTGGCCGCCGACGTCCACCACCCCGTCCACCTACACCTGGTCGGCTTCCGTGTGCTCGCACGAGGCGGCGGAGCGCCGTTGTCTCAGGACGCGGGCCTCAAGGACACCATCTCGCTGCGCCCGGGCGAATCCGCGGAGATCATCACCCGGTTCGAGGGCTACCGCGGCCGCTACCTCTTTCACTGTCACAACGCCGAACACGAAGACATGGGAATGATGGCCAACCTCGAAGTCGTCTGACACCCCGCAGCAAGCCCATTTCGCACAGGAACAACCAAGGAGATAGAAGTGTCAACGGATCACAACCAGATTGTCCTGCCCCTCACGGCCGTCGACCGAGGTTCTGTGTCGCTGGCCGGAGGCAAGGGAGCCAATCTGGGCGCCCTCGTTCAGGCTCGGATTGCAGTCCCACCCGGGTTCGTGGTGACCACGAACGCCTATCGGCTCACCCTTTCGAAGGCTGGCTTCCTCGGTCGCCTCGAGGGCCCGCACGACTCGGAGAGTCTGTCCGCGCTGCGCGAGGACCTGATCGCGCTCGAACCACCGCGCGAGCTGGCCGAGGAGGTGGTTGTGGCTTATCGACGCTTCGGTGGCGGGGCTGTCGCCGTCCGTTCGTCCGGCACTGCCGAGGACCTACCGGGAGCCGCCTTTGCCGGTCAGCACGATACCTTTCTCAACGTCATCGGTGAGGCCGCATTGGTGGATGCCATTCGGCGGTGCTGGGCTTCCCTCTGGACCGATCGTGTCGTGGAATATCGCGCACGGTTGGGTATCAACGGTGCGGACGTCACTATGGCGGTCGTCGTGCAACGGATGATCGACTCTGAATACGCCGGAGTGATGTTCAGCGTCGATCCGGTCAGCGGAGACCGGGGAAAGCTAGTGATCGATGCCAGCCACGGCCTCGGAGAGGCCCTCGTTTCCGGCCAGGTGACGCCGGACCATTATCTGGTGGACAAGAAGAGTGGCCGCCGCCGCGAGATGAACCTGGGGCGTGCCGAAGTCGTGGTCCGCTCCACACCAGGCGGCGGCACCACGGAGTCCGTGGGGGAGGTCGCGACGGCTCCTGTACTCGACCGTCAACAGGTACGCGAGCTGACGCGGCTCGGGCGACAGATCGAAGATCTTTTCGGCTCGCCGCAGGATGTCGAATGGACCCTCGCCGACGGGGCTTTCTCAATTGTGCAGGCAAGACCGATGACTGCCCTGCCAGAGCCACTAAGGATAGACCCTCGGCAACGGATTACCGCGGCGATGTTCGCCGAGCTCCTTCCGGTGCGGCCGACCCCGATGGATGTCAGCACGTGGACACCGCACGTCTATCAAGGAGTGTGTGTCTTCACCGGTTCGATGGGCGTCGGCCTGTCCCCGTTCCAGCGGGTCATGAAGCTGGAAAACGGTGTTGCCGTCTCGTTCGCACCGCCGATCATGCACATCGGACTTCGCACCCCGGTCCGGCTGATCAAGAGCGTGATCCAGGGCGATGACTACAGCAGCCAGGCCTTGCTGAGCGATCCGCGCATGCGTCGATTCTTTGCTGGCGTGCGAGATGCACTGGACCGTGATCTGGAGCAACTGGCGTACACCGACCTGATGCCTGCCTTGCGGGACGCCCTTGGGCTGCTCGACGTGGTGATGATGGAGGTTCGGACTCGCTTCATGGCCCGCGGGGCGATTGCCTCGGCAAAGTTCATGATCACCCTTGGCCTGCTGGGCCTGCACAAGGAGTTCGGAACCTTGGCCGCAGGCACCGAGACCAAGACTGCGGAGACCAACCAAGCACTGGCGGATCTGGCCCGGCTGGTGCGGTCCGATCAGGAGTTGGTGGGCATGTTCAGCGATACCGATGCGGCTAGCTTGGGTGAGGCCCTTGCCGATTTACCCGCCGGACGAGCATTCCTGGTGTCGTTCGACCAGTTTCTGGCCGCGTATGGACACCGTGAAGCGCTGGCCCTCTACGCCAGCCTGCCCGGCTGGGGCGATTCACCCGCAACAGTCTTTGCATTATTGAAGGGCATGATTGACTCGGCGGATATCCCAACGGAGCAGGTCGGTGTGGCGAGGGCCGAGCGGCGACTTTTCCGGCATCCTGCACTCCGGATCGGTTCTGTTCGCCATCTCGTTGAACGTCAGATGGGCCGTGCCCGCGACTACACGCAGCTCCGTGAGGACACCCACTTCTATTCAGCGATGGCACGACCCGTGGTGAGGCGGCTCCTGATCGAATACGGTCGGCGGTTCGTAGAGGCGGGAGTGCTGGCGGACCAAGAGCAGATCTTCTGGCTCCGGCGTCAGGATCTTGATCTCAGCTGGCCACCAACCGCGGCCGACATCGCGCGGTTGCGAGATCTGATCATCGATCGGAAGGCGATCACCGAGCAGATGGAAGGGCGGCCGCTGCAGGATCCGCGCTATGTCGCCTCGCGGGCAAGGGTGAAAGATGCCTTGCTGACAGGGGTTCCGGGAGCGTCCGGGACTGCCAGTGGTCCGGTCCGACTCATCCGGTCCGAACGCGAGTTCGAACGTCTCCGCGAGGGCGATGTCCTTGTTGCTCCCTACACCAATCCGTCGTGGACGCCACTGTTCCAGCGAGCCGCCGCCATCATCGTCGACATCGGCAGCCCCGGTTCGCACGCAGTCATCGTCGCGCGCGAATACGGAAGGCCGGCGGTGCTGGGGACGATCAACGCCCTTGACACCTTGACCGATGGCATGGTCGTCACCGTTGATGGGGATCGCGGAGCGGTGTTTAGGACTGCCATCTCACGAGAATCGCAGATCGCGCCATCACGGGACCGCCGAGGGGAGGCCTGAGGGTTATAGCCTCATTCGTCCTCGCAGCCCCGGTGGCTCTCTGGGCCGGTTGGGCGTTCCACCGCGCAGCAGCGATGAATCCGCGTCACGGGGCGGTGGCGATCGCCGCACTCATTTCGGACGGTATGACGGCGGCGCTATTCGTCGTCACCGCGTCAGACCACATCGTCAAAGCAGCGCAGGGAAAGCCGCAATGGCTATAGTTGGACCAACCCCACTGGTACCCCGGTTGGGGGTGTGGTTTGTTGTTTGGGGTACTAGTGAGGGGTTTTGGGGTGGTTTGTGGGATTGTTGTTACCGTTGGTGTGACTGTTGATGTCGGTGTTGGTGTGACTGGGGGATGTCGGTCAGCGTGGTCAGCGCCTCGGGGAGGAACTCGCGCGCCGGGATGCCGGCGGTGCCGACCAGCGCGGTCGCGTGCATCAGGGCGGACAGGGCGGTCAGGAAGACGTCGAGCTGCGCCTGGTACATCAGCTGCGCCAGCCCGGGGTCGGCGCCGAGGTACCGCGGCTCGCCGATCCGCCCGAGCGCGTCGCGATGGCGGTCGAGCAGCTCCCGGGGCCCGCTGTAGTAGACGTAGGCGGCCGGCGTACCGACCGTCGGGGCCGGGCTCATCACTCCCCCGGTGAGGAACCCGGCGCCGTGCGCCGACGCCCGGTCGGCGGCCTCCCGCGTGCGCTGCGGCGTGTCGGAGCTGAGGTTGACGAGGGCGCGGCCGGCGAGCGCCTCGGTGGCGCCGCCGAGGACGTCGTCCATCGCCGCGTAGTCCGTGAGGCTGAGGACGACCAGGTCGGACGCCGTGAGCGCCGCGCGCGGGGTGGGGGCGAGGGCAGCGCCGGCGCGCACCACGCCGTCGGCGCGGGCCGGCGTGCGGTTCCAGACCGTGACCGGATGGGCGCCGGCCAGCAGGCTACGGGTCATCGCCTGGCCCATCGGGCCGAGGCCGATCACGGTGACCGGTGCGGGCTGGTGTGTCATTGTGCGGGCTCCTCTGGTGCGTCGGGTCGGAGTACCTCCATGCTCAGGGGGTACCGACACCCTGTGAAGTACGCACTATTTGCTGCGGTACTTACCGAAAGGGAAGTGCCCGGGAGGACGACGACGATGGCATCGACGAACCGACGCGGCCCCTACGTCTGCGGCATCGACGCCGCGCTCGACGTCGTGAGCGGCAAGTGGAAGGGCCTGATCCTCTGGGAGCTCGACGAGCATGGCGTCCGGCGGTTCGCGGAGCTGCGGCGCGGCCTGCCGGGGGTCAGCGAGAAGATGCTCACCCAGCACTTGCGCGAGATGGAGGCCGACGACCTCGTGGTCCGCACCGTCTACGCCGAGGTGCCGCCCCGCGTGGAGTACTCGCTCACCGAGCACGGGCGGGCCCTCAACGACGCACTCGGCCCGCTCGGCCTGTGGGGCATGGAGCGCATCCGGCGCGAGGGGCCGGAGATGGTCGACCACGCCGACGCGGCGGCGATGCCCCGCCCCTGACGCCGGTCAGGGCTCCGGGGACCGGTGATAGTGCCGGCGCTGCCGCGTGCGGTTGCCGCAGTCGGCCGGGTCGCACCAGCGCCGGCTGTGGTTGCGCGTGGTGTCGAGGTACAGCCAGCGGCACTCCCGGCAGGCAGCCATCCTGCTCAGCCGCTCGGGCGACGCGAGCAGGTCCGCGGCGTCCAGGGCCAGCTCCCCGACCAGAGTCGGGGCCGCGTCGACCCAGCGCCCCGCCGACGCGCCGGCCGGGAACCGCAGGCGGCGGCGGGCGTGAGCGTCCGCGGCCAGGGAGCCGATCCGGTCGATGCCGGCGGCGTCGGGGGTCGCCCCATCGGCCACGGCGAGGAAGACGCGCGCGAGCAGCTCCCGGAGCGCCGGCAGACCGGCGCGCTCCTCGTCGGTCGGGGCGGGCAGCCCCGAGACCTCCGCCCACCGCGCCGCGTTCGTGGCCGGGTCGAGCCAGTCATGCTCCCGCTCGGTGCCGCGGTAGCTGACCAGGTTGGCGAAGTCCAGCGCAGGGCTGCCGCCGACGAGCTTGTAGGTGCCCCGGTAAGGACCGGGACGGAGATCGACGGGCTCCGCCACCTTCAGCCTCCTAATGTTCTATTGACGTTTAAGACGTTAGCATGGCAGGAAGCGTTCTCTCCCTCGGCATCGCCGGGTGCGGGCAGGAGGCGGGTCGGAGGTGAGAAGCATGACCGAAAGGGCGCGGGCACCTCGCCCGCTCACCCACCGCGTGCGACCCGAGCTCTTCTTCGTCGGGTCCGCGGTGTTCCACTACCTCGGGCCGTCGTTCGCCGTCCTGTTGTTCGCGCGGGTCGAGCCGCTCGGCGTGGCCTGGCTGCGCATCCTGACCGCCGGGGTCGTCTTCGCCGTCTGGCGGCGACCGTGGCGTGCGTGGGCCACCGCCAGCCGGAGCGAACGCCTCACGGTCGCGGCCTGGGGCGCCCTCCTGGCCCTGATGAACGCGAGCTTCTACCTCGCGATCGACGCACTGCCCCTGGGCACGGTGGCCGCGATCGAGTTCGCCGGCCCGATCCTGCTGGCCGCGATCGCCATGCGGAGCACCCGCAACGTCGCCGCGCTCGCGCTCGCCGTGCTCGGCGTGGCGGCGCTCAGCGAGGTGAGTCTGGCCGGCGCACCGCTCGGCTTCGTCTTCGCGCTCGTGAACATGGCGCTGTTCACCGGCTACATCGTGATCGGCCATCGTGTCTCCCGGCAGGAGCACCTGGCGGGGATCGACGGCCTCGCCGCGGCCATGGTGATCGCCGCCGTCGTCGCCCTCCCCGTCGGCGTCGCGGACGCGGTCCCCGCCTTCGTCGACCCCGTCGCGCTCGCCGCGGCGGTCGGCGTCGGCGTCACCTCGTCGGTGATCCCCTACGCGCTCGACCAACTGGCCATGCGGCGCCTCGCCCGTGGCACCTACGCACTCATGACCGCGCTGCTGCCCGCGACCGCCACCGTCATCGGCGTCGTCGTCCTCGCGCAGATCCCTACCGCCGCCGAGCTGGTCGGCGTTGGGCTCGTCGTCGCCGCCGTCGCCGTCCACCGCGAGCCCTCGCCGGCGGAGGCCGCCCCCCGAACGATCAGGCCACGCGGCTGATCGGATCACGCACCGGGCCCAGCTGGCACCGGTGCACCTTCGTCGAGTGTTTGAGACCCCTCCCCTGCCTGCCATGACTCCCGCGGCAGCACGGCCTACGGTGCGGCGCGCCGAGCGGACCGGCCGCATCATCAATGTGAGCTCGGTCGGTGGCCGAGCGCCCACCCCGCTCGGCCGCTGGGGCATGGAGCGCATCCGGCGCGAGGGGCCGGAGCTGGTCGATCATGCCGACGCGGCGGCGATGCCCCGCCCGTAGCACGAGCACCGCACGGACCGGTCCGATGCGGACCGGTCAGATCTGGTGTCAGCGATGGCAGACCAGATCGGCGAGGTTGCGGAACGTGGCGGCGTCGAGCACACCGCTTCGTTGGCCGTTCCTGCTCGGCGTGATCCTGAGCGTGACCGACGCTCCATGGGCGTGTGGCCGGATGTAGTAGCACTCGTCGGTCTCAGGGCAGTAGATGCACACGATATCGATCGCGTCCTTGTCCGCCGGCTCGGCGTGAGTGCCCTGGCCATCGTTCCAGACCGACCGGAAGTGGACCGTGATCGCACCGGAACGCGCCGCGCGATACTTCACCTGCAGCCGATGGAAGGCACCGTCCGCGTAGGCGACGAGATCGAACGGCGCGTGCGCTGTCGCAGGGAAGAGCACGACGAAGCCCTGACCGACGATGTCCGCGTGCGCCTTGGCTACACCGAGGTCGCCCTTGTCCTTGGTGTGATGCTGCGCCATCTCGCAAGACTAGCGGATGGGTATTCCATTGCTCTACGTCTGAATGCCTCGTCTGGCCTGGTCAGTGCCAGCACGTGCTGGGCTAAACTCTGCTCGCTTGCCCCCGTAGCTCAGTTGGATAGAGCAGGTCACTTCTAATGACCGGGTCGCGGGTTCGAATCCTGCCGGGGGCACCGATCAGCTGCCGTGGAGCAACGCTGCTCCACCTGGGAAAAAGCCGTGCGTCCGCGGTATGGCGCCCGGCAGACTCGTGCCTGCACCGCGGTGACGCGCGGCCGGTCCTACACCGGTCGCACGGGTGGTCCCTGGCCCGGACCAACGACCCACGTCACGAAGGAAATCACCATCATGTTCCCTCCGGAGAACCTGCTTCTCGTGCAGGCCATCCAGCGTGAACGCCTCGAAGAGGCCGAACGCCATCGCACCATCCTCCGACTGCGCGAGCAGCGCAAGCTGCGCCCGCAGCCGAACACCCGCCGACGGCGCACGAGCATCGCCCGGTGGTTGTACAACTGGCTCAACGCATGACACCCGCAGGCGGCCGCCGGCCCACCACCGACCGGCAGACGCCACCCCCACGAGGGCCCCGGGGCCCGGACGGTTCACACCGAACCCGTCCGGAGCACCGGGGCCCTCGTCATGTCCGGGGCGGCGACCCGGGGGCCCGCGCGCGGACCGTAGGCTGACCCCGTGAGCCCTGCGAACCCGAACGAACGCATCGTGTGGATCGACTGCGAGATGACCGGCCTGGACGTGCGCGCCGACGCCCTCGTCGAGGTCGCCGCCGTGGTCACCGACTCCGAGCTCAACGTGCTCGGCGAGGGGGTCGACGTCGTCATCTCCCCGCCGACCGCGTCCCTCGAGCAGATGAACGACTTCGTGCGTGACATGCACACCACCTCCGGACTCATCGAGGAGCTGCCGGCAGGCGTGTCGCTCGAGGAGGCCGAGCAGACGGTGCTCGACTACGTCCGCGCCTGGGTGCCCGACCCGGGCAAGGCGCCGCTCGCCGGCAACTCCGTCGGCACGGACAAGATGTTCCTCGACCGGGACATGCCCGCGCTCGTGGGCCACCTGCACTACCGGATCGTGGACGTCTCGTCGATCAAGGAGCTGGCCCGCCGCTGGTACCCGCGCGTGTACTTCGCCTCCCCCAAGAAGGACGGCGGCCACCGGGCCCTCGCAGACATCCTCGAGAGCATCGACGAGCTGCGGTACTACCGCGAGGCCCTGTTCGTGCCCCCGCCCGGCCCCGACACCGCGACCGTGCGCGCCGTGGCGGCCCGGATCAGCGAGACGTCCGTCACCCGGCTGGCCGCAGGTTCCTGACCAGCCCTTCGGAGCAGGTATGCTTCTGGTCGGCCGGTGCGCAAGCAGCCGGTCATGGTGGCTATAGCTCAGTCGGTAGAGCGCCTGGTTGTGGTCCAGGAGGTCGCCGGTTCAAGCCCGGTTAGCCACCCCAGCAGGACAAGGCCCACCACGGTCGAGGGTTCGCCCTCGACCGCGGTGGGCCTTTCTCGTCGGCCGCGCGGCGTCAGGCCCGCGCGACGATCGCGTCCGCGAACGCGTCGAGCGTCGCGGCGGTGCCGGAGTGCTGCATCCACAGGGACGGCTCGGTGAGCTCCAGCTCGATGACGAGCGGCATGCCGTCGTCCCGCGTCACCAGGTCCACGCGCGCGTAGAGGAACGGGCTCTCGCCCCCCACCTGCTCGCGCGCCACGGCGAGCGCCTTCTCGGCCACGTCCACCTGTTCGGGCGTGGCGACGGCCGGTGTCATCCGCTCCGCGGCGTACAGCTCTTCGGAGGCCTGCGCCGGGCCGGTCAGCAGCGCGTGCTTGCGCACCGCGTGCCGCAGCTCGCCGTCGACGAAGACGAGACCCGTCTCCCCCGCCGTGTCCACGGACGTCACGTACGGCTGGATCATCACGGCCCGCCCGCCGTCGAGCAGGTCCACCGCGTGCTTGATGGCGAGCGCCCGCGACTGCGCGGAGACAGGCTGGTAGCGGCCCGCGTCCTGCGCACCCGCGCTGACGACGGGCTTGACGACGAAGTCGCCGAAGGCCGGCATGCGCGTGTGCACGGCCCGCTTCGACAGGTGGCGGTCGGGGTCGAGCCAGATCGTCGGGATGACGGGCACGCCCGCGTCCTCCATGGTGCGCAGGTAGCCCTTGTCGGTGTTCCAGCGCAGCACCTCGGCGGGGTTCTCCAGGCGCGGCACCCGCTCGGCCCACGCGAGGAACTCGTCGCGGCGGGGCGAGTAGTCCCAGGTGGAACGGACGACGACGAGGTCGTACACCGACC
This sequence comes from Isoptericola sp. Y541, assembly GCF_059445465.1. Taxonomy (NCBI): domain Bacteria; kingdom Bacillati; phylum Actinomycetota; class Actinomycetes; order Micrococcales; family Promicromonosporaceae; genus Isoptericola; species Isoptericola sp. Y541. The sequence goes on from NZ_JCAIUJ010000001.1 coordinate 17,861, forward strand.
AGTCCACATCCGGGTCGTCCCACACGACGGCCTCGGCCACCACGCCACGCTCGGTGAGCGCGGCGAGCAGCGGGCGGTCGTCGCTGTCGAGCTGGGGCAGGGCGGAGCAGGTGGCGAGGCCGACGCGGGTGGAAGTCACCCGGTGAGCCTAATGCGACGGCTCGGGCGCCGCGGCGTCGGCCGCCCGACGCAGGCCGCCCAGGATGCCGGCGGCCGTGAGCGAACCGACGACGTCCCCGCCCTCGCCCGTCACGGGCACCCGGCCCTGGGACGACGTCGGGAGCGCGGCGACGGCCTCGAACGCGTCGGCGAGCGTCGCCCCGAGGGCGACGGGTCGCGGCGCGGGCTGCACGACGAGGCTCGCGTCCTCCAGGTCCTCCCGCTCGACGCGGGCGAGCGCCAGCATGCGCTGGTGCGCGCCGGACCCGACGAAGTCGCGCACCCGGTCCGTCGCGGGGTGCGCCAGCACGGTCAGCGGCGACGCGACCTGCTCCAGCCGGCCCCCGCGGGACAGCACCGCCACCCGGTCGCCCAGGCGCACCGCCTCGTCGACGTCGTGCGTCACCAGCACCACGGTGGAGCCGACCTCGGCCAGGATGCGCGACACCTGGTGCTGCAGGTCCCGGCGGCGCTCCGGGTCGACGGCGCCGAACGGCTCGTCCATGAGGAGCACCGGCGGGTCGGTCGCGAGGGCCCGCGCCACCCCGACGCGCTGTCGCTCCCCGCCCGAGAGCTGGTGCGGGTATCGGCGGCCGTACTGCCCCGCGGGGAGGCCCACGAGCTCCAGCACCTCGTCCACCCGCGCCCGCACCTGCGCGCGGTCCCAGCCGAGCAGCCGCGGCACGGTGGCCACGTTCGCCGCCACCGTGCGGTGCGGCAGCAGGCCGACGTCCTGGATGACGTAACCGGTGCGGCGGCGCAGGGCGACCGGGTCGACCTGGGTCACGTCCGCCCCGTCCACGAGCACGCGCCCCGAGCTGAGCTCGACGAGGCGGTTGATCATCCGCAGCGTGGTCGACTTGCCGCAGCCGGACGGGCCGACCAGGGCCAGCACCTCGCCGGGTTCCACCGTGAGGCTCAGGCCCTCGACCGCGACTGTGCCGTCCGGGTAGGCCTTGCGGACCGAGTCGAGCTCGATGCCTGCGGACAGACGGGCGGGTCTCGACGGGGAGGTGGCGCCGGACGTCGAGGCGGGGTGGGCGGCGGGCATGGGAGCGAGGCTATCGAGGGCGTCCCACACGCCGGGCCGCGGCGCGCCGGGCCGGCAGCGCGCGGGCCGTCGGTGGGCCCCGCTAAGTTCGAGCACATGATCGCCACCGCCGCGGACAACCCGTGGTTCTCGTGGTCCTACGTGACCGCGAACGCCGACGTCCTGTGGGCGCGCACCTCCGAGCACGCGCTGCTCACGGTGGAGGCGGTCGCGATCGCCGCGGTCATCGCGATCCCCCTCGGGCTGATCGCGTCCCGGGTCCGCTGGCTCGCCGGCCCCCTGCTGGGCGCCGCCGCGGTGGTCTACACGGTCCCGTCGCTCGCGCTCTTCGCGATCCTCGCGCCCATCATGGGCATCGGGCGCCAGCCCGTCCTGCTCGGGCTGGTCCTGTACGCGCTGCTCGTCATCCTGCGCAACACCGTGACCGGCCTCGACGGCGTGGACCCGGCGGCGGTCGACGCCGCCCGCGGGGTGGGTCACGGCCCGCTGCAGGTGCTCGCCCAGGTCCGGCTGCCGAACGCGCTGCCGAGCATCGTCGCCGGGCTACGGCTCGCGACGGTCACGACGGTGGCACTGGTCACCGTGGGCGTCGTGGTGGGCTACGGAGGGCTCGGGCAGCTCATGTTCCAGGGCTTCCGCAACAACTTCTACCGGGCGGAGATCGTGACGGCCACCCTCGCCTGCGTCGTGCTCGCGCTCGTGCTGGACCTCGTGCTGTGGGCCGCCGGGCGCGCCCTCACTCCGTGGTTGCGCGGGAGGTCGGCATGAGCGGCGTGCGCGCCGGCGTCGTGGACGAGGCCGTCGCCTACCTCAACGACCCGCTGAGCTGGACCGGCCCCGGCGGCATCCTCGAGCTGGGGCGCGAGCACCTGCTGCTCACGGCCGCGGCCGTCCTCGTCGCCGCGGCAGTCGCCCTGCCGGTCGGCGCCGGGCTGGGCCACGGCCGCCGCGGCGGCGGCGTCACCGTGTGGCTGACCAACGCCAGCCGCGCCGTCCCCACCCTCGGCATCATCCTGCTGCTCGCCACGGCGGGGCTGTTCGGCGACGGCGCCACCGTGGTGGCGGCCGCCCTGTTCGCCGTCCCGGTGCTCCTGGTCAACACGTACGAGGGCGTGCGCGGGGCCGACCCGTCGGCGCGCGACGCCGCGATCGGCCTCGGGATGCCGGGCCGTCAGGTGCTCACCCGGGTCGAGCTCCCGCTGGCCACCGGGCTCGTCGCCGCCGGCATCCGCACCGCCGTCGTGCAGGTCAGCGCCACCGTGCCGCTCGCCGCGCTGGCGGGCGGCGGCGGCCTCGGGCAGATCATCGCGCTCGGCATGGGCACGCAGCGGTACGGGCAGGTGCTCGCCGGCGGCGTGCTCGTCGCGCTGCTGGCGCTGGTGCTCGACGGCGTGTTCGCCGTCGTGCAACGCCTCGTCACCCCGGCTCCCCTGCGCGCCGCCGCCCGGCGGTGAGCGCGTCCGGGGAGCGGGATCCACGGACCGGTTGCCCCGCCGGGACCCTCGCGGTCGAATAGGGCGATTCCCCCACCCACCCTGGAAGCACCCCTGATCCCTCCACGGACGGAGAGCACGATGACCTCCCACCGCTCGACCACCCTGCGTCGCACGACGGCCGCCCTTGCCGCCGCCGTCGGCGTCGCTGCCCTGCTCGCCGCCTGCGGCGAGCCCGGCTCGGCAGGAGGTGGCGGGTCGTCCGCCTCCGCCGCCTCGGGCGACGCGGCCGCGACCTGCGAGGCCGTCCCCGGCGACGCCCTGGTGGTGCTCGAGGACGACAAGAAGTTGCAGACGGTCGACAACATCATCCCGGCCGTCAACGCCGAGGCCGCGGCGCAGTCCCCCGACCTGATCCCGCTGCTGGACACCGTGTCGGCCGCGCTCGACACCGACACGCTCATCGAGCTCAACAAGGCGGTCGACATCGACCGCAAGACGTCCGAGGACGTCGCGGCGCAGTTCGTCGAGGACGCCGGCCTCACCGCCGACGACGCGTCCGCCGGCGAGGGGGTCAGCGTCGCCATCGGCGCGGCGGACTTCGCCGAGAGCGCGACCCTGGGCAACATCTACGCCGACGTGCTGCAGAGTGCCGGCTACGACGCCACCGTCACCACGATCGGCAACCGCGAGACGTACCTGCCGGCCCTCCTCAAGGGCGACCAGGTGCAGGTGGTGCCCGAGTACGTCGGCACGCTCACGGAGTTCCTCAACAAGGACGCCAACGGCGCCGACGCCGAGCCGGTCGCGAGTGGTGACCTGGACGCGACGGTCGACGCCCTCACGAGCCTGGGCGACGACGCCGGCCTGGTCTTCGGCGCGCCGTCCCCGGCGCAGGACCAGAACGCGTTCGCCGTCACGGAGGCGTTCGCCACCGAGCACGACCTCACGACGCTGAGCGACCTGGCCGCCGCCTGTGGCGGGCTCGTGCTCGGCGCCGGGCCGGAGTGCACCGAGCGCCCGTTCTGCCAGCCCGGCCTCGAGGAGACCTACGGGCTGTCGTTCGCCGAGTTCCGGTCCCTGGACGCGGGCGGCCCGCTGACCAAGGCCGCGCTGCAGAAGGGCGAGATCACCCTCGGCCTGGTGTTCAGCTCCGACGGCTCTCTGGCGACGTCGGGCAGCTGAGACCCACCGCGAGAGAGAACCCAGTTCGCCGAGAAGCTCGGGGGACACCGCGACTGGTCGCGGTGTCCCCCGAGCTTCTCCATCTCGGCGAACTGGGTTCTCTCTCGCGGACTAGTGCTTGGCGGTCGCCCTCTCAGCGCCGGCGCCGGTGAGCGACCGGACCTCCATCTCGGCGAACTTCTCCGGGTGCGGCTTCTCCTTCGACACGAAGGTGCCCACGATCCCGAGGATGAACCCGAGCGGGATCGACACCAGGCCGGGGTTCGTGAGCGGGAAGATGTCGAAGTCGGCGCTCGGGAACATCGCCGTCTCGTTCCCGGACACCGTGGGCGAGAGCACGATGAGCAGGATGCACGAGATCAGACCGCCGTAGATGCTCCACAGCGCGCCCGAGGTGTTGAACCGCTTCCAGAACAGCGAGTACACGATGGTCGGCAGGTTGGCAGAGGCCGCGACCGCGAACGCGAGCGCCACGAGGAATGCGACGTTCTGGTTCTGGGCGAAGATGCCGCCGATGATCGCGATGATGCCGATCACCACGACGGTCCAGCGGGCGATCCGCACCTCGGAGTCGGCCTTGACCTTCCCCTTCTTGATCACGTTGGCGTAGATGTCGTGCGAGAAGCTCGCCGCCGCCGTGATCGTCAGCCCGGCCACCACCGCGAGGATCGTCGCGAACGCCACCGCCGAGATCAGGCCGAGCAGGATCTCACCGCCGAGGGCGAACGCCAGGAGCGGCGCGGCCGAGTTGACCCCTCCCGGCGCGGCGAGGATCGCGTCGGGACCCACGAGCGCGCCCGCGCCGTACCCGAGCACCAGCGTGAACAGGTAGAAGATGCCGATCAGCCAGATCGCCCACACCACCGAGCGCCGCGCCTCCTTGGCCGTGGGCACGGTGTAGAACCGCATCAGCACGTGCGGCAGGCCGGCGGTGCCGAGCACGAGGGCCAGCGCGAGCGACAGGAAGCTGAGCTTGGTGGTGCCCGACTCGCCGTACTGCTTGCCCGGTTCGAGCAGCGCCTGGCCACCCGGCCCGGCCACGTCGACCGCCCCGCCGAGCAGGTCGGAGAGGTTGAACCCGAACTTGGCCAGCACCCAGAACGTCATGATCGCGGCGCCGACGATGAGCAGCACGGCCTTGATGATCTGCACCCAGGTGGTGCCTCTCATGCCGCCCACCAGCACGTAGAGGATCATCAGCGCGCCGACGACGGCGATGACGAGGCTCTGCCCCGCCCGGCTGTCGACGCCCAGCAGGAGCGCGACCAGCCCCCCGGCACCCGCCATCTGCGCGAGCAGGTAGAAGAAGACGACCAGCAGGGTGGCGAGCGCGGCCGCCATCCGGACCGGCCGCTGGCGCAGCCGGAACGAGAGCACGTCCGCCATCGTGAAGCGGCCGGTGTTGCGCAGCAGCTCCGCGACGAGCAGCAGCGCGACGAGCCAGGCCACGAGGAAGCCGATGGAGTACAAGAAGCCGTCGTAGCCGTTGACGGCGATGGCGCCGCAGATGCCGAGGAACGACGCAGCGGACAGGTAGTCGCCCGCGATGGCCGTGCCGTTCTGCGGGCCGGTGAAGTTACGGCCGCCGGCGTAGAAGTCGGCGGCGGACTTGTTCTGCCGCGACGCCCGGAAGACGATCACCAGGGTGACGACGACGAACGCGGCGAAGATGCCCATGTTCACCAGAGGATTGCCGACATCGGTCGCCTCGGCGGCGAGCACGACGGGGGTGGGGGAGGCGGTCAGCAGGCCGGTCACAGTTCGTCCCCCTCGATCTCGCGCCGCAGGGCGTCGGCCCGGGCGTCGAACTTCCGGTTCGCCCAGCGGGCGTAGAGCATCGTGATGACGAACGTGGTGACGAACTGGCCGAGCCCGAACAGCAGGCCGACGGTGATGTTGCTCGCGCCCAGCCGGATGCTCATGAAATCGTGCGCGTAGTTGGCGAGCAGCACGTAGACGAAGTACCAGACGAGGAACAGCGCCGTCATCGGGAACACGAAGTTGCGGAAAGCCCGCCGCAAACTCTGGAACTCTGCCGACCGCTGCACCCTCTGGTACTCGGTCTCCCCGGGCGGCCCTGCCGTGGACAGGTCGGTCATGATGCCTCCGTTGGCTCATGCGGGTGGCCGAGGCAACGCTGCCCCGGGCGATAACGTTTCGCGAGGCACACCCTGCTAGAGGCGGGCGGTATGGCGCAAGTCACTACGCGGGCGGGTCCACAGGTCAGCGGCGGACGTACTCAAGGTCGGTCACGACCCGTCCCGCCGCGGAACCCTTCTTCTCGAAGCTCGTGAGCACGCGGCCGTCGAAGCGCGGCGCCCGCTCCCCCGTCCCAAGCGCGTTGCGGAAGTCGGGGGCGGCATCGAGCACCGCGATCATCTGCTCCGCGTAGTGCAGCCAGTCCGTGGCGAGGCGCCAGACGCCGCCGGGGCGCAGCACGCGGGCCGCGAGCTCGGCGAAGGCCGGGGTGACGAGGCGCCGCTTCTGGTGCTTGGACTTGTGCCACGGGTCGGGGAAGAAGACCCACAGCTCGTCGACCGACGCGGCGGGCAGGGCGGTGGCCAGCAGCTCCGCGGCGTCGGCCTGCACCAGCCGGAGGTTCCCGAGCTCGTTCCCGGGGGCGCCCCCGGCCCGACCAGGGTCGGCACCCGCATGGCCGGCCCGCACGATCGCCTGTGCCAGGCCCGGGGTGTACACCTCGACGGCGAGATGGTCGCGCTCGGGGTGCGCGGCCGCGGCCGACACGATCGCCTCGCCCTGCCCGGACCCGATCTCGAGCACCAGCGGCGCCGCGCGACCGAAGACCTGCGCCGGGTCGAGCCGCCACGACGGGTCGACCGACGTCACCGTGAGGTCGCGCGGCACCTCGACGACGTACCGGTCGCGCCGGGTGTCCCACGCCTTGCGCTGGGCGGTGGTGAGGCGCGCGCTGCGCCGCACGAAGCTCACGGGCTGGCGGCGGTACAGCGGCAGCTCAGCGGCGGCGCGGGTGTCGGCACCGGGGCCGTCGGCGGGCTCGGACGTCACGGGATCGGGCACGGGTCAAGGGTATGCGGGCCCGGCGCCCGGTTCCGACAGCCCGGTTCTGACAGCCCGGTTCTGACAGCCCGGTTCCGACAGCCCCGTCCGACAGCCCCGTCCGCCGGCCCTCCTCAGGAGCTGAGCTCGACGAGGGCGAGCAGCGCCTTGCCGTAGGCCCCGGTCGGTTCGGGGTCGGCGAAGGCCCGGTGCTCACCCAGCAGCTCGACCTCGACCTCGTAGCCGTCGTCCGCGCGGCGCAGGCCCAGGAAGGTGGTGCGCAGCAGGTCGCGCAGCTGGTCCTCGCGCGGTAGCCACAGCGTGTCCTCGATCGCGACGGAGTCGAGCGCCCATTCCGTGGTGCCGTTGAAGCCGAGGATGGTGCCGGTCGGGAAGTCGTGCGCCTGGATCGTCATCGTGCTGACGGTGAAGACGTCGGCGGACAGATCGGGGGCGTCGATGCGGAACCGGTCGCCGTCGGCGGGGTTCCACACCAGCCCCGCGTCGCGCAGCCGGGCCGCGAGCTCGGTGGAGATCATCGCCCCATCCTGACCCCTCACCCCAGCCCGAGCACCCGCTGCACGAACCGGAGGAGGCCCACCACGGCCATGGAAGAACGGTGCGCGGGGACGGCAAAGCCCCGCCCGGCACTGCCGGACGGGGCTTGTGGTGCGCCATCAGGGACTCGAACCCCGAACCCGCTGATTAAGAGTCAGCTGCTCTACCCATTGAGCTAATGGCGCCGGCGGTGTGAAACATTACCAGCCCCCCGGAGCCGGCACGTCACCGGGTCCGTGGGGCGAACCTGTGACCTGCACGACAGGCGTCACCGGAACGCCTGGTGGCCCGTGAGATGCCGCCCGAGGATCAACGTGTGCACCTCGTCGGTGCCCTCGTACGTGCGCACCGACTCGAGGTTCGCCGCGTGCCGCATGGGCGAGTGCTGCAGCGTGACGCCGTCGCCGCCAAGCACCGTGCGCGCGGTCCTGGCCACCTCGATCGCCGACCGGACGTTGGCCAGCTTGCCTATCGAGATCATGTGCGGTTCCAGCCGGCCGGCGTCCTTGAGCCGCCCCAGGCGCAGCGCGAGGAGCTGCGTGCGGGAGACCTCGAGCGCCATGTCCACCAGCTTGGCCTGGGTGAGCTGGAACGCGGCGAGGGGGCGGCCGAACTGGACCCGCTCCCCCGCGTGCCGCAGCGCGACCTCCAGACAGTCGCGCGCCGCGCCCGTCGCGCCCCACGCGATGCCGTACCGCGCCTCGTCGAGGCATGCGAAGGGTCCCGCCAGGCCGGGGTGGTGGGGCAGGATCGCGTCGGCCGGGACGCGCACGCCGCCGAGCGCGACGTCGCACTGCACCGAGGCCCGCAGCGACAGCTTCGGCTCGATCGGCGTGGCCCGGAATCCCGGCGTGTCCGTGGGGACGAGGAACCCGCGCACGCGGGGCCCGTCCCCGTCGTCAGCCCGCGCCCAGATCACGGCGACCTGCGCGACGGACGCCAGCCCGATCCAGCGCTTGCTGCCCTCGAGTACCCACTCGTCGCCGGCGAGCGTCGCCGTGGTGCGCATGGCCCCCGGGTCGGACCCGGCCGTGGGCTCGGTGAGGCCGAAGCAGCCGATGAGCTCGCCCGCGGCCATGCCCGGCAGCCAGCGCTCCTGCTGCTCGGACGAGCCGTGCTTGGCGATCGCCGTCATCGCGAGCGAGCCCTGCACCGAGACGAACGTGCGGATCCCGGAGTCCGCGGCCTCCAGCTCGGCCATCGCCAGCCCGTACTCGACCGCCGACCGCCCCGCGCAGCCGTGCCCGTGCAGGTGCATGCCGAGCAGCCCGGCGTCGGCGAGCCGGGGCACCAGGTCGAGCGGGAAGACGCCGTCGGCGAACCAGCGCGCGACGTGCGGCCGGACGTGCTCGTCGACGAGCGCCCGCACCCCGTCGCGGGTCTCGAGCTCGGTGGCGCTGAGCTCGCCGTCGAGCGCGAGCAGGTCCAGGGGGTCCGCGGCCCGGAGGGCGTCGTCGCCGGTCATGGCCCCACCGTAGGGGCGACCGGTGTCACGAGCAGGTCAGGACAGGTCAGAGGTAGAGCCCGGTGGCGCCGCCCTCGTCGGCGGTCTCGGTGACGCCGTGCACGTCGCGCTCGCGCAGCAGCACGTAGTCCGTGCCGCCGAGGTCCACCTCGGCCCGGTCCTCCGGGTCGAACAGGACGCGGTCGCCGACGGCCACCTGGCGCACGTGCTCGCCCTTGGCCACCACCACCGCCCACGCGAGCCGCTTCGGCCCGGACGCCGTCGCGGGGATCACCAGGCCCGCCGTCGACTGTCGCTCGGAGGAGTCCACCTCGGGCTGCACGAGCAGGCGGTCGTGCAGCATGCGGATCGGCAGGGGTGTGGTGCTGGGCACGGCGTCGGTCACGGGACAACGCTAGACGACGGCGGCGTCTAGGCTCGACCGGCACCGACCCACCTCCACCCCCCCCTCCACCCGAAGGAGTGCCCGTGACCCGCCTCGCCGTCGGCGACACCGCCCCCGCCCTCGAGCTGCCCGCCGTCCTGCCCGGCCGGTCGGGCACCGGGCACACCACCGGCACCTTCTCGCTCGCCACCGCACTCTCGGAGCCGGGCCGCCAGGGCGTCGTCGTGTACTTCTACCCCGCCGCGATGACGCCGGGCTGCACCACCGAGGCGTGCGACTTCCGCGACTCCCTCGCGTCCCTGCAGGGCGCCGGGTACGCCGTCGTCGGCGTCTCCCCCGACGGCGTGGACAAGCTCGCGAAGTTCGCCGAGCGCGACGCGCTCACCTTCCCGCTCGCCGGGGACACCGAGCACGCCGCGCTCGAGGCCTGGGGCGCCTGGGGCGAGAAGAAGAACTACGGCAAGACGTACGTGGGCGTCATCCGTTCCACCGTCGTCGTGGACCCGGACGGGAAGGTCGCCGTGGCGCAGTACAACGTCAAGGCGACCGGGCACGTCGCACGCCTGCGCAAGACGCTCGGCCTCGACTGACGTCACACCGCCGCGCCTACACTGGGCCGGCGCGCGAGTGGTGGAACTGGCAGACACGCTGGGTTTAGGTCTCAGTGTCTTCGGACGTGCGGGTTCGAGTCCCGCCTCGCGCACCCACGACAGCCTCGACCGCGGTCGCGGAGCAGGTCGGCGTCGGGGATGAGTCGGTGCGTCGATGAGTCCATGCAGGCTGCGGCGGGGCACCCGGCCGGTCGCTGCGCGCGCGATCAGCGACGCGATCGCCACCGACACGATCCGGGACATCGCCTGGACATCGCTCACCTGCGTGTGGCCGAGCTCCTGCCGCCCGCCCGACGATGTCGCCCGCGGCGCCCTGGCCCTCCTCCTGGGATTCTCGGCCGGGAGGTCCGGCCAGCTACTGCTTCAGGATCGCCATGAGCGCGGCGGCGAAAGGTGCGGGGTCAAGGTCGCCTCTCACTGCGAGTTGCTGGCTGTAGCCGACGCAGACGGCCACAAAGGCCTCGGCGATCTTCGCGGCCTCGTCGTCCAGGCGGTCGGCGAGCAGGGTGACGACGGCGGACCGCAGGCCGGCGAGCTGCTGGTCGACGATGGCCGCAAGGGATGGGGAGAGAGCAGCCTCGGCGTAGATCTGGGCGACGAGCCTGGCGTGGTCGCGTTCGCGAGCCATCGTCCGGATGCGCTCGAGCATGCCGTGGACGGACTCGGCGGTGAGCTGGGTCGGGAACACGTCATCGGACGACTGCTCACAGACGGCGGTGACGATCTCGTCCTTGCTCGAGAAGTACCGGTAGATCGCCCCGGTCGAGAGACCCGACACGGCGACGAGGGTGGCCATGGACGTCCCGGCGAAACCGTGGCTGGCGAAGCGGGCGCGGGCGGCGTCGAGGATCTGCTCCCGCCGTGCGTCGAGGTGCGCCTGGGTGACCTTCGGCATGAAATAGAACGACCCTTCGTTTTAGATGTACGTTAGCGACTCTACCCGTCTCCAACCGTCAGGAGCTCCCTCATGCGCTACCAGACCTTCGGAGGACGCACCGGGCTCCGCGTCTCCGAGTACGTCCTCGGCACCGCCAACTTCGGCTCGGCCGACGCCAGTGCCGGGCTAGAGGGCTCCCGCCAGATCTTCGAGGCGTACGTCGAGGCCGGCGGCACCACGTTCGACGTCTCGAACATCTACCAGGGCGGCGAAGCCGAGACCGTCCTCGGTGGGCTGCTGGGCCGGCAGCGCGACGACTTCGTGGTGATCACCAAGTACACCGGTACCCGGGACGCCCAGGCCCGGCCGGGCACGACCGGAAACAGCCGCAAGACCATGGTCAGGTCCCTGGAGCAGAGCCTGCGCCGGCTGAACACGGACTACGTCGACGTCTTCATGCCGCACTTCCCCGACGGCACGACCCCCGTCGCGGAGATCATGTCCGGCTTCGACGACCTGATCCGCGCCGGCAAGATCCTGCACGGCGGACTGTCGAACTTCCCTGCCTGGCGCGTAGCGAGTGCGGCCACCCGGGCCGACCTGCGCGGCCTCGCGCCGCTGGTCGGCATCCAGACCGAATACAGCCTGGCCGAGCGGTCCGCCGAGAGGGAGTTGCTGCCCATGGCGCAGGCCCACGGCCTGGGGGTCGCGCTCTACTCACCGCTCGCAGGCGGCCTGTTGACCGGCAAGTACCGCCAGGGCGGGCAGGGGCGGCTCAGCGCGCGCGGACCGGGTGTCGAGACTGACGCCCGACGGACCGCGGTGGTCGACGCCGTGCTGGCCGTCGCCGACGACCTCGGCACGAGCCCCGTCCAGACGTCCCTGGCCTGGCTGCGCCGCCGTGCCTCCCTCACGTCCATCTCGATGGTCCCGATCATCGGCCCCCGGACCCCAGCCCACCTCGAGGCATACCTCCGGTCCCTGGACCTGGAGCTCGGAGAGGAGCACTACCACCGTCTCGACGAGGTCAGCGCCATCCGCCTCGGTACTCCGCACGACGACGTCGCGGCCGCCCTCAGCCACGGCCTCGACGGCGATCGCAGCCTGCTCGACACCCACGTCCTCGCTATCTGAAGCACCAGGAGAACCATGAGCGTCGCCCGCATCGCCTCCATCAACCTCGAGTGCACCGACCCGGCCGTGCTGGCCGGCTTCTGGGCCGCCGTCCTCGGTGGCGAGGTCGTGGTCGAGACACCCGACTTCTGCGCCGTCGAGGTCGACTCGCTCTACCTGGGCACCGCCCGCGTCGAGGGCTATCTGCCGCCCACCTGGCCGTCCGCCGAACGATCACAACAGCTCCACCTCGACCTCGCGGTCGAGGACCTCGACACTGCCGAGGAGGAGGTGCTGCGCCTCGGCGCGACCCAGGTGATCGAACAGCCGAGCCCGGACCGGTTCCGAGTCCTCCGCGACCCAGCCGGCCACCCGTTCTGCCTCCGGGCATAGCTCACGACCCTGGGAGCCGTGTGCTCATCGACATGAAAGTGCCGCTCGCTCACGTAGGGACACGCCCAGCAGTATCTGGCCGGAGTCAGTGAGCGTAGGCGCCGACGGCCGCCCCGGGCATCCCGGGGCAGCCGTCGTCGGTGGTGCTGACGCTGCGGCGATCAGGCCTGCGGCGCGCCGTTGTTCGCGGCAGCGATCTGGGCGCGCACGTCGTCCATGTCGAGCTCCTTGACCGCGTCCACGACCTGCTTGAGGGCGGGGGCGGGCAGGGCGCCGGCCTGGTTGAAGACGAGCACACCCTCGCGGAACGCCATCAGCGTGGGGATGGCGCTGACGCCGGCGGCGGCGGCGATCTGCTGGTTCGCCTCGGTATCGAGCTTGGCGTGCACCACGTCCGCGTGCTCCTCGGACGAGGCCTCGTAGACCGGTGCGAACTGCTTGCACGGGCCGCACCAGTCGGCCCAGAAGTCGACCAGCACGATGTCGTTGTCGGTGACGGTCTTCTCGAACGTGTCGTCGGTGAGCTCGACGGTAGCCATGGGTATCCTTCCGATGGGGGTCTCCTCGGCACAGCACCGGTGCGTGCCGCAGTATTCCCGGCGCGGTGGTCGCCCTCGTGGGCTGGTAGAAACGACCTGTGACCGACACGGCCGAGTTCCCTCCCGACGACGAGTTCTACCACGAGCCGCAGCCTGCCGGCTGGCTCACCCCGGAGGACCTGGCGGCCGTGCGCGCCCAGCTGCCGCTCGTGTACGTCGACGCCGTGCCGGTAAGGGTCGACGACTCGGGGGACGTCGTCGCCATCGGGCTGCTGCTCAGGGTGACCCCCCTGGGCACGATGACCCGCGCGCTCGTCTCCGGCCGTGTGCTCTACCACGAGCGGGTGCGCGACGCGCTGTTGCGGCACATCGAGAAGGACCTCGGCCCCGTGGCCCTGCCGCAGGTCCCGGCGTCCCCGCAACCCTTCACTGTGGCCGAGTACTTCCCCACCCCCGGGATCACGCCGTACCACGACCCGCGCCAGCACGCGGTCTCCCTGGCGTACGTCGTGCCCGTGGCGGGCGACTGCCGCCCCCAGCAGGACGCGCTCGACCTCGCGTGGCTGACGCCGGAGGAGGCATGCAGCGACACCGTGCAGGCCGAGATGATCCACGGGCAGGGCATGCTCGTGAAGCAGGCGATGGCCTGGGCGGGCCGCCTCAGCTGAGGTCGAGCACCGGCCAGTCGGCGAGGTCGGCGCGCATGCGGCGGTCGTGCGTCGCGACGACGACGGCGGCCGGGGTGGCGATCAACGCCCGCGTCAGCTCGTCCACCAGGTCCACCGACAGGTGGTTGGTGGGCTCGTCGAGGAGCAGCAGGTGGGGGGCGTGCAGCAGCGCCCTCGCCAGCTCGAACCGGCGCCGCTGACCGGCCGACAGCTCGGCGAGGGACCGGTCCAGGTCCTCCTCGCTCAGCAGGCCGAGGGCGGCGACCGGCACCACGTGCTCCGGGTCCAGCTCGCCCCGCTCCAGCAGCTCGAGCGCCTCGGCGGCGTACGCGTCGAACCCGGACCGCGCGGCGTCCTGCCCGGCCGGCACGGCGGTGCGACCCTCCTGCGTCACGACGCCGAGCCGCGCCCCCGCCGTGACCGACCGCGTGCCGCGCTCCAGCCCGACGCGGCCCGCGAGCGCCGCGAGGAGCGTCGACTTGCCCGCCCCGTTGGGGCCCACGACGAGCAGCCGTCCCGACGGCGGCACGGCCACCCGCGTGCCGGGCAGGTCGAGCCGCACTGCGGGCCCGCCGCGCCGTCCTGAGCCTGCGCCGTCCCGAGGCTGTCGAGGGGTCGAAGGGTCGTCGGCGACGACCCGCGGCGACCGCAGCTCGACGAGCGGGTCCCCCGGGTCCCAGCCTGGCGACATCGCGGGCAGGTCGGGGAACGCGAGCTGCGCCGGCGGGACGGGCACCTCGACGGCCTCGGCCTCGAGCTGCTGCACCAGCCGGTCGGCGGCCTTGACGTGGATGCGCGCCCGGGTGGCCCGCCGGTGCTTCTGGGAGCCCTTTTCGGGGCGCCACTCGTCGGACAGCCCCTCGTAGGAGGTGTCGAGCCGCTCGGCGAGCACGCGGGCGCGCTCCTGCTCTGCCCGGTAGCGCTGGCGCCACCGGTGCAGCGCCTGGTTCTTCGCGAACCGGTACGCGAGATAGCCGGGCTGCCCATAGAGCACGGGCTTGCCGTCCATCGAGGGGTCGAGGTCGAGGATGCCGGTGGCCACGTCGTCGAGCAGCTCGCGGTCGTGCGTCACCACGACCACGCCGCCGCGCCAGGCCACCAGCTCCCCCGTGAGGAACTCGATCGCCGAGTCGTCGAGGTGGTTGGTGGGCTCGTCGAGGAGCAGCAGGTCGGCACGCTCGGCGAGCCGGCACGCGAGGCGCACGCGGTACCGCTGCCCGACGGAGAGGGTGTCGAGGCGGCGGTCGGGGTCCCGCTCCGCCTCGAGGCGGCTCAGCGCGACCTCGACCCGGCGGTCGGCGTCCCACACGGCCAGGTGCTCCGCCCGGGCGAGCAGCCCGGACAGCCGGCGCAAGTCCCCCGACTCGTGATCGAACGCCGCGGCCTCGGCCTCGAGCTCGGCCGCGAGGGTCCGCAGGCCCGTCAGCGTGCCGCGCACGAGGTCACCGACCGTCTGGCCGGGCGTCGTGGCGAGCTCCTGCTCCACCAGCGCGACGCTCCCCCGCCGCCGGACCTCGCCGCGCGCGGGGCGCAGGTCACCGGCCAGCAGGTGCAGCAGGGTCGACTTTCCGGAACCGTTCTCCCCCACCACGCCGAGCCGGGTGGAGTCGGACACGCGCAGGCTCACGCCGTCGAGCACCGGGCGGCCGGGGTACGCGAACGCGAGGTCGGTAGCGGTGAGGTGCACCCGTCGATCCTAGGGCCGTGCCCTGCCCGGGCCCGCGCCGGTGGGCACGGCCGCGCGGCCCGGCGCGGTGGGCCGACCGGGCCGCGGCCTCAGCGGGTCCGGTAGCGCGCGTAGATCAGCCCGCTGTCGAAGGCGCGCTCCTCGACCAGGTCGAGATCGAGGCGGACGCCGTCGGGGAAGAACCGCTTGCCGCCGCCGACCACGCTCGTGGTGATGAACAGGTGGTACTCGTCCACCAGGCCGGCCCTGATGGCCTGGGCCGCGAGGTTCGGGCCGTCGACGGTCAGGTCGTGGTCGGCCTCGGCCTTGAGCTTGCGCACCGCGTCCGGGTCGAAGGTCCGCTCGATCCGGGTCTTCGCGCTGGACGCCGACTCGAGCGTCGTGGAGTACACGACCTTCTGGGCGGCCTGCCAGTCCCGCGCGTACTGCAGGATGTGCGGCGGCGCGTCGGGATCGGTGTGCGCGGTCTCCCAGAAGACCATCGTCTCGTACATCCGCCGGCCGTAGAGGTACGTGCCCACGTCGCGGAAGACGTCGCCGACGAAGGTGTGCACCTCCGGGTCCTCGGCGCCGGTACCGAGGCTGCCCTCCGCGGCCTCGGCGTAGCCGTCGAGCGAGGTGATCATCGAGTAGATGAGCTTGGCCATGAGTCTCCTTCGGGGACGAGAGGGCCGGCGGGGGCCCTGCAGGATGTGACGTCCGCACCAGGGCAGACTCATCGATCGGCCGCCATCCTCGGAGCGGCGCTCGTCTAGGGTGGCGGCATGACTTCCCCTGCTTCCCCCGGCGCCGCTACACCTGCCACCACGACGCGCGTCGACGGCCGCACGCCCGACCAGCTCCGCCCGGTGACCATCACCCGCGGGTGGACCGAGAACGCCGAGGGCTCCGTGCTGGTGGAGTTCGGCAAGACCCGGGTGCTGTGCACCGCGTCCTTCACCGCGGGCGTGCCGCGCTGGAAGAAGGGCTCAGGCGAGGGCTGGGTCACGGCGGAGTACGCGATGCTCCCCCGCGCGACGAACGAGCGCAGCCAGCGCGAGTCGGTCAAGGGCAAGATCGGCGGGCGCACGCACGAGATCTCCCGCCTCATCGGCCGGGCCCTGCGCGCCGTCGTCGACGTCTCAGCCCTCGGCGAGAACACGATCGTGCTGGACTGCGACGTGCTGCAGGCCGACGGCGGCACCCGCACCGCAGCGATCACCGGCGCCTACGTGGCCCTCGCCGACGCCGTCGCGTGGGGCGCACGGCACGGGCACGTCACCGGCGGCAAGCAGGTCCTCACGGACTCGGTCGCCGCCGTGAGCGTCGGCATCATCGACGGCACCCCGATGCTCGACCTGCCCTACGTGGAGGACGTGCGGGCCGAGACGGACATGAACGTCGTGACCACCGGGTCCGGCACGTTCGTCGAGGTGCAGGGCACCGCCGAGCACGCGCCGTTCGACCGCGCGGAGCTCGACGCGCTGCTCGACCTGGCGGTCGCCGGCACGGCGGATCTGACCGAGACGCAGCGCGCCGCGCTGGCACAGGAGGTCTGACGGTGGTCGACGCGACCACCGTCGTGCCGCCCGGCGCGCGGCTGGTGCTGGCCACGCACAACCGCAAGAAGCTCGTGGAGCTGCGCGCCATCCTGCGCGAGCAGCCCGGCCTGGACTCCCTGCCCGACGACGCCGTCGTCACCGCGGGCGACCTGGGGGCACCCGAGCCGGTCGAGGACGGCGTCTCGTTCGTCGAGAACTCCCTCATCAAGGCCCGCGCCCTGGCGGCGGCCACGGGCCTGCCCGCCGTCGCCGACGACTCCGGCCTGAGCGTGGACGTGCTGGGCGGCGCGCCCGGCATCTTCTCCGCCCGGTGGGCCGGCCGGCACGGCGACGACGTCGCGAACCTCGAGCTGCTGCTCGCGCAGCTCTCCGAGGTCCGCGACGAGCACCGCGGCGCGGCGTTCGTCTGCGCGGCCGCGCTGGTGACGCCCGACCGCGAGGAGGTGTGCCTCGGCGAGATGCCCGGCACGCTGGTGCGCGCCCCGCGCGGCGAGAACGGGTTCGGCTACGACCCGATCCACGTGCCGTCGGAGCAGGACGCCGGCCCCGACGGGGCGCCGGGCACGCGCACGTCGTCCGAGCTGGAGCCGGCCGAGAAGAACGCGATCAGCCACCGCGGCAAGGCGTTCCGCGCCCTCGCCCCCGCGATCGCCGAGGCCCTGACGCGCTGACGAACCCCGGGGTTGCGGGGCGCAGCCCTCGTCGAGCAGCTCCAGCAGGCGGGTAGTGGCGCGCCGCTGCGCGGCCGGCAGCGCGCCTACGCGGCGCGGCGGGCGGCGAGCGGCGCAAGGGCGCGCCAGCCGAGCATCGTGACGCCGAGGAAGACGGCGGTGACGATCGCGAACGACACCTCGACGCCGCCGATGCCGAGCACCGGCCGCAGGAAGAGCCCCAGCGCGACCGTGGCGAACCACACGGCCAGGCCGGTGGGCCACACCTGCGCGGGCGCCCGCCAGGCGCGCGTCGCGACCCAGCCGACGGCCAGCCCTACGACGAACGGCAGGCCGACCAGCGCGACGTGGCCGACACCCGCGGTGGCGTGGTTGAGCGTGCCCACCACGGTGAAGACGAGCACGCACACGAGGTCGCAGACGACCGCGGGCCAAGCAGGGCGGGGCGTGGATGGAGCAGCGTTCACGGGGCCGAGGCTACCGCTCACAGATCGTGCACCCCGCCGGCCACCGCGACCTCGACGGGGCCGTCGTAGGCCGACCGCGCCTCGGCGAGCGCGACCTCGGGGGCGCTCCACACCGGCAGGTGCGTGAGCAGCAGCCGGCGCGCCCCCGCCTGCGTCGCGGCCTCGCCCGCGCGCCGGCCGGTCAGGTGGATGCCGCGCTCGACGCCGTCGTCCCGACCCTCCTGGAACGCCGCCTCGGCGAGCAGAAGGTCCGCGTCCCGCGCGCCGGCGACGAGGCCGTCGCAGCTGTCGGTGTCGCCGGAGTAGGCGAGCGTGACCTGCTCTCCCGGCCGCTCGCTCGACGGGCCCGTGACCCGGATGCCGTACGCCTCCACCGGGTGGTAGACCGCGAACGGCTCCAGCTCGAACGGCCCCACGCGCACCGCCGAGCCCGTGCGCCAGGTGTGGAAGTCGTACTCCCCCGCCATGGACTCGCCGGGCTCCAGCCCGTACATCGCGGCCGCCCGCTCCGAGGTCGTGCTCGGACCGATCACCGGCAGCCCGCGCCTGGAGCCCGTGCGCGCCGAGCCCCGTTCCGGGTGGTACCGCAGGTACACGTACAGCCCGGACAGGTCGGCGCAGTGGTCCGGGTGCAGGTGGGAGAGGGCGACGGCGTCCAGGTCGAGCGGGTCGACGTGCCGCTGCAGCGCGCCGAGCGCGCCGTTGCCCAGGTCCAGCACGACGTTCCAGTCGCGTGCGTCCTCGCCCGTCAGCCCCGACGCCGCGGCCAGCGCGGCGGGCACCTGCAGCAGGTACGCGGACGCCGGCGACGCGGGGCCCGGGAACGACCCGGCCACGCCGACGGTGACGAGCCTCACGCCGCCTCCACCAGCGCCACCTCGGGGCCGAGGAACCGCCTCGCGAGCTGCTGGAACGGCTCGGGAGTCCCGGTGGCGAGGAAGCGGTGCGTGGGCTCCGGGGCGCCGGGCGACCGCTCGAGGTCGTGCGAGACCAGGTTCCGGAACACGTCCTTGGCGGTCTCCTCCGCGCTGGACACCAGCGTCACGTCCTCGCCCATGACGTACGACACCGCGCCCGCGAGCAGGGGGTAGTGCGTGCAGCCCAGCACAAGGGTGTCGACGCCCGCGGCCCGCACCGGGTCGAGGTACCGGTGCGCCACCTCGAGCACCTCGGGGCCGGTCGTCAGCCCGCGCTCCACGAGGGGGACGAATTCCGGGCACGCCTGCGTCGTGATCTCCAGGCCGGGCGTCACATGGAAGGCGTCGTCGTACGCGCGGGAGTCGATGGTGGCCTTCGTGCCGATGACGCCGATGCGGCCCGTCTTGGACGCGACGACGGCGCGGCGCGCGGCCGGGCGGATCACCTCGACAACGGGGATGCCGCGCCGCACGGTGTACCGCTCGCGGGCGTCGGGCAGCGCGACGGCGGTCGCTGAGTTGCAGGCGATGACGAGCATCTTCACGCCCTCGTCGACGAGCCGGTCCATCACCGCCAGCGCCATCGCCCGCACGGCGGCGAGCGGCTTGGGCCCGTACGGGCTGTTGGCTGTGTCGCCCAGGTACAGCACCTGCTCGTGCGGCAGCTGGTCGAGGATGGAGCGCGCGACGGTCAGCCCGCCGACGCCGCTGTCGAAGATCCCGATGGGGGCG
The DNA here is from genome assembly GCF_059445465.1 of Isoptericola sp. Y541. Lineage (NCBI taxonomy): Bacteria > Bacillati > Actinomycetota > Actinomycetes > Micrococcales > Promicromonosporaceae > Isoptericola > Isoptericola sp. Y541. The sequence goes on from NZ_JCAIUJ010000001.1 coordinate 37,331, forward strand.
TCGTTCACGCCGAGCAGCCTAGTCGTGACGGACCGTCAGGACACTCGAGGGTGAGCAGCGACACGGCGTGGCGCCCGCCACAGCGATGACGGGGCGGGTTACAGGGTGGGGCGGCCCGCCCGCAGGTCGGCGAGCATCTCGTCGACCAGCGACTCCTGCGCGAAGCCTGCCGCGACGAAGACGCCGCCCCAGTACCGCCGCTCCGCGCCGGTCAGACCCGCACGCTCCCAGCCGGCAAGCTCGCCGTCGCCGTCGTCATCGTCGTCGTCTTCCTCGTCGTCGACGCCCGCCAGGACGTCGTCGTGCAGGGACTCGACGTCGGAGTCGTCGACGAGGCCGAGCCGCTCCGCCAGCACGAGGCGCACGTCGGTCAGCGCCCCCGCGAACTCCTGCGCCGACTCGCGGGGCACCACGACCTCCGCCTCGTCCAGGGCCGCGGTGCCCCGGAGGTCGCCCTCCAGCCCGGGGAGGTCGTCGTCCGGGTCGATCTCCTCCGCGAAGGCGACGAGCCGCGCGACCTTCCCCGCCGCCAGGTCCGTCTGGGTGAGGTGGCGGAACTCGGTCGCGACGTCCGCGTCCTCGTCGTGCGCATCGGGGAGCAGCCGCTGCACCGCCGGGTCCTGCGGCACCCGCCCGATGCCCGTGAAGGCGACCCCGTCGCCGACCTCGACGCCCGGCTCCAGACCCGACTCGGCGCGCACCAGCTCGGCGACGTCGCGCGCCACCCGCGCGAGCACCTCGCGCTCCACCGGCTCCCACCGGGCCACGTAGCCCACCGGGGCGGACCGGAACGGCGTCACGCCGCACCCCCGTCCGACTCGCCGGACCGACGCAGCGTGGCCCACAGCCCGAACCCGTGCATGGCCTGCACGTCCACCTCCATGCGCTCGCGCGGCCCGGTCGACACCACGGCCCGGCCGTCGTGGTGCACCTGCATCATCAGCTTCTGCGCCTTGGGCGGCGGATAGCCGAAGTGGCTCTCGAAGACGTAGCTCACGTACGACATGAGGTTGACCGGGTCGTTCCAGACGATCGTGATCCATGGGTCCGCGACGGCCGCCGTCTGCTCGGCGTCCGTCTCGCGCTGCACCTCGGTCCCCGCGACTGCCGTCGCGAGCGTCATCACCCCGTTCACCGCCCCAGCCTAGGCACAGCCGAGTGCCGGGCGTCGACCGTCCGACTGGCGGGCGCCGAACTGCCGGATCTCCGCGGGCGCCCTACCGTGTCCCCATGACCGACGAGCCCCGGGGCAGCGCCGCCCTCTCGCCGGGCGCTGCGCCGGCCACCCCCACCCTGCCTGGTCTGCGGATCCCGGACTCGGTGCCCGCCGCGCCGCTCCCGGCCGTCCGACCGTCGGTGGCGCTGCTCACCGACCGGTACGAGCTGACCATGCTGCAGGCCGCGCTCGCGGACGGCACGGCGCACCGGCACTGCGTGTTCGAAGTGTTCACGCGGCGGCTGCCGGCGGGCCGGCGCTACGGCGTCCTCGCCGGAACCGGCCGCGTCCTGGAGGCCCTCGCCCACTTCCGCTTCACGGACGCGGAGCTGGCGTTCCTCGAGCGTGCGGGCGTCGTGGACGACCGCACGCTCGACTTCCTGCGCGGCTACCGGTTCACCGGCAGCATCCAGGGCTACGCCGAGGGCGAGATCTTCTTCCCCGGCTCCCCCGTCCTGCAGGTCGAGGGCACCTTCGCCGAGGCCGTGCTCCTGGAGACGCTCGTCCTGTCGATCCTCAACTACGACTCGGCGATCGCCTCCGCCGCCTCCCGCATGACGAGCGCCGCCGTGGACCGCCCCGTGCTCGAGATGGGGTCCCGCCGGGCGCACGAGCAGGCCGCCGTGGCGGCCGCCCGGGCTGCCGTGGTGGGCGGGTTCGCGGGCACCTCCAACCTCGAGGCCGGCATGCGGTACGGGCTCGACACGATCGGCACGGCCGCGCACGCGTTCACCCTGCTGCACGACGACGAGCGCTCGGCGTTCGACTCGCAGGTCGCGTCCTTGGGGTCCGGCACCACCCTGCTGGTCGACACCTACGACGTGCGGCGCGGCGTCGAGAACGCGATCGCGGCGGCCGGTACGTCGCTCGACGCCGTACGCCTCGACTCGGGCGACCTCGGCGTCCTGGCCGTCGAGGTGCGCCGCCAGCTCGACGAGCTCGGCGCCACGGGCACGAAGATCGTCGTGACGTCCGACCTCGACGAGCACGCCATCGCGGGGCTCGCGGCCATGCCGGTCGACGTCTACGGCGTCGGCACGTCGCTGGTCACGGGCTCGGGCGCGCCGACCTGCGGGATGGTCTACAAGCTCGTGGCCCGGGCCGACGCGTCCGGCGTGCTGCAGCCGGTGGCGAAGGCGTCCGCCCACAAGTCCAGCCAGGGTGGCCGCAAGTCCGCGGCCCGGCGGTACGGCCCCGACGGCCGCGCCGTCGAGGAGGTGCTGGTCACGGGCGCCGACGACCTCGTCCTCGCGTGGTCGCCCGAGGACGGCGACCCGGGCGAGCCGGTGGACGACGGCGAGCGGCCCGACCTGCGCGGTCTGCTGGTCCCGTTCGTGGTGGACGGCGCCGTCGACTCCCGCTGGGTGGGCCCGTACGGCGTCCAGACCGCGGCGCGCCACCACCTGCAGGCCCGGGCCGAGCTGCCGCGCGGCGGACGCCGCCTCTCCGCCGGCGACGCGGCCATCCCGACCGTCGAGCTCCCGCTCACCTGAGCGCCGGCCCTACCGCTTCCCGACGAACCAGCCCCGCACCATCTCGATCCGCGCGGTGAGCTGGTCGGCCGTGGCGAGCGGCACCTCGGGGCCGCCGCAGCGCCGTCGCAGCTCGGTGTGCACCGACCCGTGCGGGGTGCTGCTCTTGCGCGCCCAGGCGGACACCAGCTTGGAGAGCTCCTTGCGCAGGTCGGCGGCCCGCCGGTGCTCCGCCTCGGACTGCTCGAGCGCGGCCTCGGAGGACGCGGCGCCGGACCGTCCGCGGACCTGCTGGGCCTGCCGCTGCCGCAGCAGCGTGGTCACCTGGTCGGCCTCGAGCAGCCCCGGCAGCCCGAGGAAATCGAGCTCCTCGGCCGAGCCGACGTCGGCGCCGGTGCCGAACTCGCCGCCGTCGAACAGCACCCGGTCGAACGACGCCTGCGCCTCGAGCGCCTCGAAGCTGCCCGTGAGCTCGCCGGACGCCTTCTCCTCCCGGTTGGCGGCCGCCAGCAGCGCCGCCTCCGGGTCGTACTCGATGCCCTGCTCCTCCGCCGTCTGGGGCCGGTCGAGCGCGTGGTCCCGCTCGATCTCCATCCCGTTCGCCAGCTCCAGCAGCAGCGGCACGCTGGGCAGGAAGACGGACGCGGTCTCGCCGCGCTTACGGGCGCGGACGAACCTGCCGACGGCCTGCGCGAAGAACAGCGGGGTGGAGGTGCTGGTGGCGTAGACGCCCACCGCGAGGCGCGGCACGTCCACGCCCTCGGACACCATGCGTACCGCCACCATCCAGCGCGAGTCGCCCTGGGCGAACTCGTCGATGCGCGCGCTGGCGCCGTCGTCGTCGGACAGGACCACGATCGGGCTCTCGCCCGTCAGCCGGGCGAGGTGGCCCGCGTAGGCGCGGGCATCGGTCTGGTCGGTCGCGATGACCATACCGCCCGCGTCCGGCACGACGCGACGCATCTCGGTGAGTCGCCTGTCCGCCCCCGCGAGGACCGACGGGATCCACTCGCCGTTCGGGTCCAGCGCGGTGCGCCAGGCCTGGGCGTGCATGTCCTTGGTCATGGCCTCGCCGAGGCGGGCGCTGATCTCGTCGCCCGCCCGCGTGCGCCAGCGCATCTCGCCGGAGTAGGTCATGAACAGCACGGGCCGCACCACGTGGTCGCGCAGCGCCTCGCCGTAGCCGTAGGTGTAGTCGGCCTTGGACCGGCGGATCCCCTCCCGGTCCTGCTCGTACGTGACGAACGGGATCGGGGAGGTGTCCGACCGGAACGGCGTGCCGGTCAGCGCGAGCCGCCGGGTGGCGCCCTCGAACGCCTCGCGCACGGCGTCGCCCCAGCTCAGGGCGTCGCCTCCGTGGTGCACCTCGTCGAGGATGACGAGCGTGCGGGCGGCCTCGGTGCGCGCGCGGTGCAGCGCGGGCTTGGCGGCGACCTGGGCGTACGTCAGGGCGACGCCGTCGTAGTGCGAGCCGTGCCGGCCCTGGCTGTTCTTGAACGACGGGTCGATGCGGATGCCGACGCGCGCGGCCGCGTCGGCCCACTGGTGCTTGAGGTGCTCCGTGGGCGCGACGACGGCCACCCGCCGCACGACGCCGGCCTCCAGCAGCTCGGTGGCGACGCGCAGCGCAAACGTCGTCTTGCCCGCCCCGGGCGTCGCGACCGCGAGGAAGTCCCGCGGGTCGCGCTGCCGGTACAGCTCGAGCGCCTCCGCCTGCCAGGCGCGCAGGTTGGACGCCGTCCCCCACGGGGCACGGCGCGGGAATGCGGGGCTGAGGTGGGACGCCGCGGCCGACGACGGCGACTGCGGCAGCGGCAGGGCCTTGGCGGCCGGGTCCTCGGCCGCCGCGAAGAGATCGAAGCCGTCGGCCTCGATCGCGGGGGCGGGTACTGACTCGGACTCGGGCTCGGGCAGTGGCTGGGCGCTCACTTGCCGGAGTCGTCCCCAGGTTCGCCGTCCTGCGGTTCCCGCAGCCCGTCGTAGATCTCCTTGCAGATCGGGCACACCGGGAACTTCGCCGGGTCGCGACCCGGCACCCACACCTTGCCGCAGAGCGCGATCACGGGCTTGCCCGACAGGGCGGACTCCATGATCTTCTCCTTGCGCACGTAGTGCGCGAAGCGCTCGTGGTCGCCCGGCTCCGCCGTCTGCTCGCGGGTGTCCGGGCGCTCCAGCACGCTGGTGCCGGCACCCGTGTCGCGCGAGGGTTCGGCAGGCGGGGTGGAGAGGGGATCGCTCATGCCGGGCAGTCTACGACGCACCCTGTGACGCTCCCCGACCGTCACGGCCCCCCTGCCGGGGATCCGGGCACGGATCACAGCCCCTGCCAGTTCGGCTTCGACCCGAAGGTCTGCCGGTAGTAGTCGCCGAGCTGCAGGCGCGAGGCCGCGGCGTCGTCGACCAGCACGGTGGCGTGCGGGTGCAGCTGCATCACCGTGCCGGGCCACATGGCGGAGACCGGGCCCTCGACGAGCTGGTGCACGGCCTCGGCCTTGTGCCGCCCGGTGGCCAGCAGCACGAGGTGGCGCGCCTCCATGATGGTGCCGAGACCCTGCGTGAGGCAGTGCGCGGGCACCCGCTCCACGTCGTCGTCGAAGAACCGCGCGTTGTCCACGCGGGTCTGGCGCGTCAGGGTCTTGATGCGGGTGCGCGACGCCAGGGAGGAGCCCGGCTCGTTGAACGCGATGTGCCCGTCGGTGCCGATCCCGAGGAGCTGGAGGTCCACGCCGCCCGCGTCCGTGATCGCCTGCTCGTACGCCGCGCACGCCGCAGGAATGTCCTCGGCCAGGCCGTCCGGGCCGTGCACCTGGTCCGCCGGCCACGCGACGCGCGACGCGATCTCCGTCTCGATGACGTTGCGATAGCGCTGCGGGTGCTCGGTGGGCAGGCCCACGTACTCGTCGAGCATGAAGCCGCGAGCTCGGGCGAACGACAGCCCCGTCTCCTCGTGGCGGCGGGCCAGCTCGTCGTACACCTTCAGCGGGCTCGACCCGGTGGCCAGACCGAGCGCGGTCGCGGGATCGCGGCGCAGCAGCGTCTCGATCGCGTCGGCCGCCAGCACGGCGAGCTCCTCGGCGGGGGCGATCACAACTTCCATACGGGGCTCCAGTCTCTCGGTTCCAGGATGCAGCACATCATCCCGGAGTTCATTCCTCGGGCTCGGCGGGCGGGGCGTTGAGCATCGGCGTGAGCCGCGCGTCGAACTCGGCGGCGAGCGTCGCGACGTCCCCGCCGCCGGCGATCCGCCCGAACAGGTCCTCGTAGACGCCGGCGTCCTCGATCGACGCCCAGCCCGGGGCCGCCGGGGTGAGCTTCGACGCCGCGGCCGTGGCCACCAGCGTCCGGCCGAACTTGTCGCCCTCCATCGCCTCCTGGGCGTCGGCGTTCGCCGGGCCGAGCCCGCTCTCGGCGAGCTTCGTCTGGAACTCCTCGGAGAAGACCACGCGCAGCACGTCCTCGGCCAGGTCCGGGCTCGGGGAGGCCGCGGAGACCGCGATGTTGGACCCGCCTGCGAAGACCGGGGCCAGGCCGCCGTCCACGCCCGGCAGCGCGAAGATGTCGAACGTCGAGGAGTCCTTCATGCCGTCGCGCACCTCCTCGCCCCCGTCGGTGCGCTCGAGGCCGCCGATCGACCAGCGCGCCCACGCGGGCGCCATGATCGTGGCCGCGGCGGGCGGCGCGTCCTCCACGCCGTCGTTGAGGAAGTCCCAGTACGAGACGTCCTTCTCCGTCGACGGCAGGTAGGACGCGGTCTCGTACACGTCCTGCCACAGCTCCAGGCCCTTGACGGTGCGGGGCTCCGCCAAGGTGGAGACCCAGCCGTCGCCCTCCTTCACGGCGAGCTCTCCGCCGTTGGCGAAGACCCAGGAGATGCCGTTGCGCCAGTCCTGGCCGCCCATCGCGAGGCCCGCGTGGTCGTCGTCGGTGAGCGCCTTCACCGTCTCGCCGAACTCGGCGAGCGTCTTCGGCTTCTCGAACCCGGCCTCGCGCCAGAGGTCCTTGCGGTAGAAGACGTACCGGGACCCGAAGTAGTACGGGAGCGCGTAGTGACGACCGTCCACCGAGCCCGCCTCCACGAACGACGGCAGCAGCTTGTCGCCGCCCAGCTCCTCGTACAGCTCGGGCGAGATCTCGCGGAAGGACCCGGAGGTGGTGAACGTGGGCGACTGGGTGTTGCCGACCTCCACCACGTCCGGCGTGGTGGCGGGGTCGTGCAGGGACCGGGTGAGGTTCTGGACGAGGTCGCCCCACTCCTGCTGCTCGATGGTGAGGGTCGCGCCGGGGTGCTCGTCCTCGAAGGTCTGCACGAGGTACTCGCGCAGCTCGGGCGTCGTGTCCGTGCCGACGAGCCACATCGTCAGGTCGAGGTCCGGCGCGGACTCCTTCGGGTCCGCGCCCAGCACCCCGCACCCGGCCAGCGCCAGCGTCACGACGCCGGCCAGGACCATTGCGGCCCTCCCGCGGCGGGTCACGGGTCGGGTCACGGGTCGGATCACGCGGCGGGTCATGAGGCTACCCCGCCCGCGGGCACAGGCCGCGCGACCGACCGGCCCACGACAGCGGCGCCGACGGCCCCGACGGGGACGCGGCCGGGGGCCAGGCGGACGCGCTCCGGCAGGTGCAGCGACGTCAGGAAGCCCGAGGACGTCGACTCCCGCGCAAGCGCGCCGCGCACCGCGTCGAGCAGCGGCTCGCCGAGGTGTGCCACCCCGCCGCCGAGCACCACGTGCTGCACGTCCACCGTGAGCACGAGCATGCGCACCGCCGCCGCCACCGCGGAGGCGTACGTCTCCCGGGCCTCGACGGCGCCGGGCACGCCCCGGGCAGCGGCCTCGAAGAGCTCCACGGGCGCCGGGCGCCCGGTCGTGGCAGGCCACAGCCGGGCCACCGCCGTCCCGGAGGCGTACAGCTCCAGGCAGCCGCGCTGCCCGCACGGGCAGACGGGGCCGGCCGGGTCCACCGGCACGTGCCCGATCTCGCCGGCGGCGCCGCCGACGCCGCGACGCAGCCGGCCGTCCAGCACGAGGCCCGCGGCCAGCCCGGTGCCCAGCGCGAGGAACGCGAGGTCGACCCCGCGGGCGTCGTGCCCGGCCCCGCCGGACGCCGTGCCCTCGATGCCCGCGATGCCCTCGAGGTGGGCGGCGCCGAGGGCGGCCACGTTGAGGTCGTTCTCGAGGCCCACGGGGACGTCGTCGAGCTCGGCGGCCAGCAGCTCCGTCAGCGCCAGGGGTTCGCCGTCGATGCCCACGTTGACGGCGTGCCGGACGGTGCCGGCCGCCGGGTCGACGAGGCCGGGCATGCCCACGCCCACGCCGACCACGTCGGCGACGTCGGTCCCGGCCTGCCGCGCCACGCCGCGCACGGCGCGGGCCGCGCCCGCGACCACGCCGCGCGGGCCACGTTCGGTGGCGAGCCGGGCCTGCGCCACGATCTCGCCCCTCGCGTCGAGCAGCACGGCGAGCGTCTTGGTGCCGCCGATGTCCAGCCCGACCGTCGGTCCGACGGTAGGTCCGACAGTGGGGCCGGCCCCGGGCCCTGCAGTCATGTCTGTGCCGTCGTCCACGTCAGCCCTTCACCGCCCCGGCGACGAGCCCGGACGTCATCCGGCCCTGCACGAACATGAAGAAGATGATCACCGGCACCGCGATGAGGGTCGACGCGGCCATGACCTCGGCCCAGTCGATCCCACGGGACGCGGACGCCGACAGGAAGCTGCGCAGCCAGACCGGCAGGGTCTGGCTCGACTCCGCGGGGAGGAGGACGAGCGCCGTGGTGAACTCGTTCCAGGCCTGCAGGAACGCGTAGACGCCGGAGGCCACGAGGCCCGGCGCCAGCAGCGGGAACGTGATCCGCAGGAACGCCTTGGTCCGCGAGAGCCCGTCGACCATCCCTGCCTCCTCGAGCTCGGCCGGGACGCCCGCGACGAAGCCGCGCAGCATCCAGATCGTGAACGGCACGAGCATCGCGGTGTACAGGATCGAGATGCCGAGCACGGAGTTCAGCCCGAGGACCGGGGCGCTCTCCCCCACCGTCGACAGCATCTTGTACTGGGCGATGAACAGGCCCTCGGCCGGCAACATCTGGATGAACAGGATCGCGAGCACGAAGCTCGCGCGGCCGCGGAAGCGCCACCGGCTGATCGCGAGCGCGCCGAGGAAGGCGAACGCCAGGACGAGCACGAGGGCGATGCCCGTGATCGTCAGGCTCATCCGGAGAGCGCCCCCGAAGCCGGAATCGGTCAGCACGCTCGAGAAGTTCCCGAGGGTGAAGTGCGTCGGCAGGAAGCTCGGCGTCGAGGTGGTCAGCCGCGCGTTCGGCGTGACGGCCGACAGCACCATCCAGTAGACCGGGAAGATCCACACGAGCGACACCACGACGCCCAGCACGCTCAGCAGCGCCTTGCCGGCGCGCGGCTTGCGCCGGGCGACGGGACGGGGCATGCGCTGGCCGGAACCGGGGGCCGTCGTGGGCGCCCGGACCGCCGCCGGGGCGGGCTCGGTCGCGGCGCTCATGCGGCGTCCTCCTTCATGAGACTGCGCACGTAGGGGGCCGAGAGCAGCACCGTGAGCAGCAGGACGAAGATCGAGACGGCGGCGGCGCCGGCAAAGTCCTGGCTGCCCATGCCGAGCTCGTAGATGAAGTTGCCGAGCAGGTTCGTCTCGGCGATCGGCGCGCCGCCGTCCTGCAGCAGCCGGATCTGCCCGAAGACGCGCAGGTCCCAGATGATCTGCAGCAGCAGCACGATGGCGAGCACGGGACGCACGAGCGGCAGCAGGATCCGCATGAGGATCTGCGTGCCGTTGGCGCCGTCGAGGCGGGCCGCTTCCAGGACCTCCTCGGAGACCTGCGTCAGGCCGGCGTACAGGGACATGGCGACGAACGGCACCGACATCCACACGATGACGAGCGTCGCGACGAAGTAGAAGGTGAGCGGCTGCGCCAGCCACGCGTATCCCTGGTACTGCTCGAACCCGATCTGGACGAGAAGCCAGTTCACCACGCCCGTGCGGTAGTCGAAGAGCCACCGGAAGACGGTCACCGCCGCCACGAGCGGCGTCGCCCAGGCGAGGAGCAGCACCACCTGCATGACGATCCGCACCGCGCCGTGCACGGCCCGCATGAGCATCGCGAACCCGAGCCCGATCGCCACCGTGACGAAGGCGTTCACCAGGCAGAAGACGATCGAGCGGCCGACGACGGCCCACAGGCGGTCGTCGGCGAAGATGCGCGCGTAGTTGTCGAGCCCCACGAACGTGGGCGGGGCGCCGAACTGCTGCAGCATGCCGAACTCTTGCAGCGAGGTCACGACCTGCCAGTACACGGGATACCCGAGACCGATGAGCAGGACCGCGACAGCGGGGATCAGCAGGAGGTAGGGGGTGGCCGGCGTGCGCCGGCGGCGGATCGCGACGCGCGGCGTCTCCCGTGAGGCAAGGGTCGACGTGCTGGTCATGCGGTCCTCCTTCCCGGGTCGTGGGTGACGGGCGGGGTGGCATCCTGTCGCTGGTTGCCACCCCGCCCGTCGGGGGTCTGACGAGGGTGGGTGTCAGCCCGCCTGGCCGTTGAGCATCGGCGTGACCTTCTCGTCGTACTGCTTGGCGAGCGCCGCCACGTCACCGCCCTCGGCGATCTTCTGGAAGAGCTCCTCGTAGACGGAGGCGCCCTCGACGGCGGCCCAGCCCGGCGCGGCCGGGGTGAGCTTCGACGCCGCCGCGGTCTCGACCGTGACCTCGCCGAACTTGTTCGGGTTGCCGTCGGCGTCGACCGTCATGAGCTCGTCGAAGTCCGAGTTCGCCGGGCCGAGGCCGTTCTTCGCCAGCATGGTCTGGTACTCGTCCGAGTAGACGATCCGCAGCAGGTTCTCCGCGAGCTCCGGGTGCTCCGACTTCGCGGAGACCGCGAGGTTCGAGCCGCCGGCGAAGACGGGGGCCACGCCGCCGTCGACGCCCGGCAGGGCGAAGATGTCGAACGTGGAGTCGTCCGCCATCCCGTCGCGGACCTCCTCGCCGTCGTCGTTCTTCGTCAGGTCACCGAGGGACCAGCGGGCCCAGCCCGGCGCCATGATCGTGGCGCCGTCGGGCGCCTCGCCGTCGGAGCCGTCGTTCAGGAAGTCCCAGTACGCCTCGTCCTTGGCCGTCGGCGGGAGGTTCGAGGCGCCCTCGAAGGCGTCCTGCCACTGCTCCAGGCCCTTGACGGTGTTCGGGTCGGAGAGCGTGGAGGTCCACTGGTCGCCGTCCTTGACCGCGAGCTCGCCGTCGTTCGCGAAGACCCAGGAGATGCCGTTGCGCCAGTCCTGGCCGCCGATGGCGAAGCCCGAGCGGTCCTTGGTGTGCAGCTCCTTGACCGAGTCGCCGAACTCCTGGAGCGTGGTCGGCACCTCGAGGCCGGCCTTGGACCAGATGTCCTTGCGGAAGAACATGAAGCGCGAGCCGTAGTAGTACGGCAGCGCGTACTTGACGTCGTCGACCGCGCCGGCCTCGACGAAGGACGGCAGCAGCTTGTCGCCGCCGAGCTCGTCGTACAGCTCGGGCGAGACCTCCCGGAACGCGCCCGCGTACGTGAACGTGGGGGCCTGCGTGTTGCCGATCTCCACGACGTCGGGCGTGTTCGCGGTGTCGGGCAGGGCGGTCGTCAGCTTGGTGACGAGGTCCTCCCAGTCCTGCTGCTCGATCGACAGCGTCGAGCCGGGGTTCTCCGACTCGAACGTGTCGACCAGGTAGTCGCGCAGCTCGTCGGGCGTGTCGGGCCCGTTGAGCCACAGTGTGATGTCGCCGGACTCGGGGGTGCCGCCGGTCTCGCCGTCCCCCTCGTCGGCGGGTGCGCACGCAGCGAGCGCGAGCGCGAGGGTCAGGCTCGTCGCCACGCCTGTGGCGACGACACGGGTCCTCTTCACTGGGGATTCCTCTCGATCTGTACTGGCTCGTTCTGAGCAGCGCGGCGCCAGCGGCGGCGCTGCCGGGTGCGGGTCGTCCGTCGGTTCGGCTGGGACGTCGGGGTCACGAGACCCCGAGCTGGGCGGCCAGCACCAGGACGGCCGCCCCGGCGAGGACGACGTCCTCGTCGAGGGTCGCCATCCGCAGCCGCAGGCCGGCGGCGGTGGCCGGCATCGTGCGGTCGGTCAGGGTCTGTAGGGCGGCGGTCCGCAGGGCTCCGTCGAGCAGCTCGGGCGGGCCGCTGAGCAGCACCTCGGCCAGATTGAGTGCGCCGACGACGGGTGCCAGCGCCGACCCGAGGATGCGCCCGACGGCGGCCAGCTCCTCGTCGGCGGCGGCCGGGTCGAGGCCGGCGACGGCGCGTCGCAGCGCGGGCGCGGCGAGCACGGTCTCCAGGCAGCCGTAGCGGCCGCACGCGCACAGCTCGGCGCGCCGCCCTGATCCTGTCGAAGCGCCGTCGACGACGGTGACGTGCCCGAGCTCGCCCGCGGCGTCGGCCGCGCCCTGCACCCGTGCGCCGTCGACCATGACGCCCGCGCCCACGCCCTGGCCCACGGTGAGCACGAGCATCGAGCCCGCCGCTCCCCCGTAGGTGTACTCGCCGAGGGCAGCGGAGTTGGCGTCGTTCGCGACGTGCACCGGGAGCGCGAGCCGCTCGGTGAGGATGGTGGCCAGGGGCAGGTCGGTCCACTGGCGGTTGGGGGCCTCGATGACGCGGCCCGAGCCGTCCACCACGCCCGGCGAGCCGACGCCGACGCCGATGACCGGGCGGGTCGCCGCCGAGATCAGGGTGCGGGCGAAGCGCGTGAGGAGGTCGACGAGCTCGTCGCCGACCTGGCCGGCCACGGGCAGGGAGCGACGCACCACCGCCTCGCCGGTGAGGGTCATGACGGCGCCGCGCATCACCGCGTCGTCCGACAGGTCCAGGGCGACGATCTGGTAGGCGTCGGTCCGCATCCCGACGAGGATCGCGGGCTTGCCGACCCGGCGGCCGGGCTGCACGCCCAGCTCCTCGACGAGCCCCTCGGCGAGGAGCACGCTGATGAGGTCGGAGATCGTCACCCGGGTCAGGGCGGTGGCGCGGGCCAGGTCGGCCCGGGACGTCGACCCCTCATGGAACAGGTGCTGCAGCACCAACGAGCGGTTGTGCGCCCGGGCATGCTCGGGGAGCACCTTGGAGGTGGCTCGCAGGCCGGCACCCAGACCTCGTCGCACTGTGCGCGTCGTCGGTGTGGACATGTTTGTTAGTACAGCGTCTTAACTAGACGCCTGTCAATCCACCGGCCCCCGGCGCACGGTCGTGTTACCGGATCGTGACGGTGCGCCCCGACATCACCGGGCCCCGCGGCCGGGGCCCAAGGTCACGGTCGCGGCACGGTCCGGTCACGATCCCGCGGCCGCGACCGGGGCGGACGTCGCGCCGCCCTACGCTCGGGTCCATGCCTGCCACACCGCGCTCCACCCGGGCGCGTCGCGCGCCTCTCGTCGCCTCCCTCGCGACGGCGTTGCTCCTGGTGCTCGCGGCCTGCTCGGGCTCGGGCGGCGGCGATTCGGCCGGGTCGGACGGCTCCCGCTCCGCCGCCGACACCGCCGGGGTCGCCGAGGGCGGCGCCGCCGAGGAGGCCGGCGGCGAGGCGGTCGCCGACGCCGCGGAGGCACCGGGCACCGCGGCCGAGCGCGAGATCGTCACCACCGGCCACGCGACGGTCGTGGCGGACGACCCCGCGGCCGCCGCCCGGGAGCTCGCCCGACAGGTGGAGGAGGCCGGCGGCCGCGTGGAGCGGCGCTCCGAGACCGCCGCCACGGACGACTCCCCGGGGTCGGCGTCGATGACCGTCCGCCTCCCGGCCGACCGCATGACCGGGGCCGTCGAGGCCCTGGACCGCCTGGGCACCGTCGAGGACGTCGACGTGCAGAGCGTGGACGTCACCGGCGAGGGCCGGGACCTCGACGCGCGGATCGCCGCCCTGACCACGTCCACGGACCGCCTGCGCGACCTCATGGCCAGCGCCGGCAGCACCGAGGACCTGCTCCAGGTGGAGCAGGAGCTTTCCGGCCGGCAGGCGGAGCTGGACTCGCTCACCGGGCAGCGCCAGCTCCTGTCCGACCAGGTGGCGATGTCCACGCTCGAGGTCGAGATCGTGCCCGAGCCCGCGGCCGCCGCCCAGTCGCGGGGCGGGTTCCTGGGCGGGCTGTCGTCCGGCTGGGCCGCGCTGGTCTCCACGGTGCAGACCGTCGTCCTCGTGCTCGGCGTGCTGCTCCCCTGGCTCGCCGTCGCCGCGCTCGGCTACCTCGGGTACCGGTGGCTGCGCCGTCGGCGGCCGTCGGCCGCCACCGGCGGCGGGGCCGGTGATGCGGGCGGATCCGAGGGCCCCGACGGGCCCCGCGACGGCGGCGACCCCGCCGTCCTTGCCGACCCGGACACCGAGCGCGACCCGGAGCCCGTGCCCGCCGGGCGCTGAGCTCTCACCCGTCCCCGGGCCCGGCGCCGTCGCGCCCCGCCACCCAGCCGCCCATGCCGGCCCACCCGGCCGCGGCGCGCTCGGCCGCGAGGTTGCGGGGGTAGCCCTGCACTCCCGGCCGCTGCTGCCACGGGTGCGGCCCACCCGGCGGGCGGTACTCGACGCCCGCCGCGTCGAGACGGGGCAGGTGCGCGCGGCGCAGCCGCTCGGCGAACCCGGTGGCGTCCGGGTTCCAGACCGCCTCCGCGAACGCGGCCAGGCGGGGGTAGGCCGCATAGTCGATGCGGCGCGCGGAGTCGAGGTGCTCGGCCCACACCTGCGCCTGCGCCCCGAGGAGCGTGCCCGGCAGGTCGCCGGCCAGCTCGGGGCGCGCGGCGAGCAGCCCGGCGGGCAGCGGCTCGAACGCCCGGACGTCGTCGACGGTGCGCACGAACCCGACGGGCACGGGCTCGTCGGGGCCGTCGGCGGCCCTGTGGTCGAGGTACATCTCCTGCTCCGGGGCCATCACCACGTCGTGGCCGGCGGCGAGCGCGTCGGCGGCCACCGCGTGCCCGCGCCAGCAGGTGACGACGACGTCGCGCGGCAGGTCGGGGCCGAACGCCTCGTCCCACACCACCGCCCGCCGGCCCTTCGAGCGCAGGTGCTCGGCGAGCCGCGCCAGGAACCAGCCGTGCAGGCGGGCGACGTCGCCCGTGCCGTCCGCGGCGCTCAGCCCCAGGTCGGCGGCGCGGGCCACGATGTCGGGCCGCTCGCGCCACGCCGTCGTGGGCACCTCGTCGCCGCCGAGGGAGACGAACGGCGCGTCGAAGACGTCGCACACCTCGTCCAGCACGTCTCGGAAGAAGTCGACGGCCGCGGGCGACGGGTCGAGCACGTCCTCGCTGATGCCCCAGGTGGTGCGCACCTCGTGCTCGCCGGGGCGCGCGGCGAGCTCCGGGTAGGCCGTCAGTACCGCCTGCACGTGGCCGGGCGAGCCGATCTCCGGCACCACGGTGACGCCCCGCTCGCGCGCGTACACGACGATCTCGCGCAGGTCGGCCTGGGTGTAGAAGCCGCCGTGCGGTCGGCCGTCGTGCCGTCCGGCCCGCCAGGTCCCGACGCCGGACTCGCGCCGCCAGGAGCCCACCTCGGTGAGCCGCGGGTAGCGCTCGACCTCCATCCGCCACCCCTGGTCGTCCGTGAGGTGGAGCTGCAGCACGTTCAGGTGATGGGCGGCCGCGAGGTCGACGAACCGCAGCACGTCCGCCTTCGGCAGGAAGTGCCGCGCGACGTCGAGCAGCACGCCGCGCCAGGCGAACCGGGGCGCGTCGTCGATGGTGGCGACCGGCAGGGCGAGCGGCGCCGCTCCTGCGCGGCGGAACGCCTGCGGGCCGGCCAGCTGCCGCAGCGTCTGCGCGGCCGCGTGCGCACCGGCGGCGTCGGCCGCGGACACGCGCACCCGTGCGCCCTCGCCCTCGCCCTCGCCCTCGCCCTCGACCTCGATCCGATAGCCGCGCGCCGGAAGGGCGGCATCCAGGTCGAAGGTGACGTCGGCGGGCTGCCCCGGGCCCACGGGCACCAGGTCGAGCCCGAAGGCGTCCTCGCTCACGCGGCGCCACCACCGGGCGGCCGGATAGAGGGTCGGGTCGGCGGCGACCCGCGCGCCTTCCGCCAGGACGACCGTCGCCCCGTCGGCGTGCAGGGTCAGGGGGGCGGGAACGGGCGCAGGGACGACATCGCTGGCGTTCGGCATGCGGCAACCCTAGGTGAATGTACGGACTCCGAAGCAATGGCCGGGCCGGCCGCGACCTCCCCGCAACGCACGACGAGGCGGGTCACCGTGATGGTGACCCGCCTCGTCGAGAGGGGTGGAGCTGCCGGGAATCGAACCCGGGTCCGGTGGCGCTTTTCGAGGACTTCTCCGGGCGCAGTCTGCTGTGCTTTTCTCGGCCCCCGCACTCACGCAGACAAGGTGCGGACGGGCCCAGTCATCAAAAAGTCCCCACCGCCCCGATGACGAGGACGGCAAGCAGTGGCTCTCTAGATGACGCCGGCTACCGGGGCGAGAGCATCCCCGGGCCGACGGACTTCAGACTCGCTCAGGCGGCGAGTGCGAAGTCGGTGCGCTTGTTATCGGCACCTATAAGTTTGCAGGCAAGCGTTCACGAGATGAGCCTGCATCCTCGGCCCGCTTCTCCTTGAAGCACGACCACCGTCGAAACCGATCAGCCCCTATGGATTTGTCAACTGTGTTGGCATCCGCCGACGCTCGCGCGCCGACGTTCTCCAGTCTAGAGGATCAACCGCCACCGCGGCGCCGTTATTTCCGCCGGCCGGACCACGGCCGGCCGAGCCTCGCTCAGCCGAGCATCTCCTGGTGGCGGATGGCGCGCCGCGCCTCGCGCATGTCCTGCTGCTCGCGCAGCGTCTGCCGCTTGTCGTACTCCTTCTTGCCGCGTGCCAGGGCGATCTCGACCTTGGCGCGGCCGTCCAGGAAGTACAGGCTCAGCGGGATCAGGGTGTGGCCCTTCTCCCGCGACTTGGCCCCCAGCCGGTCGATCTCCTCGCGGTGCAGCAGCAGCTTGCGCTTGCGGCGCGGCGCGTGGTTGTTCCACGTGCCCTGGAAGTACTCGGGGATGTGCACGTTCTCGAGCCAGGCCTCGCCGTGGTCGATCGCCGCGTAGCCGTCGATCAGCGACGCTCGGCCCATGCGGAGCGCCTTGACCTCGGTGCCCGACAGCACGATCCCGGCCTCGACGACGTCCTCGATCACGTAGTCGTGGCGGGCCTTCTTGTTGTTCGCCACGATCTTGCGCGGGTCGTCCGGCTTCTTCTTGGCGCCCTTGGCCTTGTTGGACATGGTCTCCTCCTCCCGGGATCGCGGTCTCGCGACGACCCAGGATACGGGAGAGCCGGGCGGTGGCCAGGGCTTTTCCGCGGACCGCGGACGCAACCCGCCGCCCGCGGGGGCTGGCTCAGTTGAGCCAGCCGCCCATCGGGTCGGTCGTGCTGCCGTTCACGTACACCTCGAAGTGCAGGTGGCACGCCGCGGAGGTGCCCGTCGAGCCCGAGTAGCCGATGGTCTGCCCCTTGTCGACCTTCTGGCCGACCCCCACGATGTCCCGCGTCAGGTGCAGGTAGCGCGACATCACGTTGTCGCCCTTGCGCGTGCCGTGGTTGATGAGCACGTTGTTGCCGCCGCCGGACGAGAAGTGCGCCTGCTCCACGTAGCCGCTCTGGGCGGCGTAGACCGCGGTGCCGCAGTACGTGCGGATGTCGGTGCCGGCGTGCAGCCGCCAGTAGTGCAGCGTCGGGTGGAAGCGCATCCCGTAGCTGCTGGTGACCACGTGGTAGTTCGTCGGCCAGCCGAGGAACGGCCCCGAGGACGACGAGCCGCCTCCTCCGCCTCCTCCGCCACCTCCACCTCCGCCACCGCCACCGCCGCCACCGCCACCGCCGGACCTGCCGCCGTCGTTGGAGCCACCGCCGCCGCCGCTGTTGCTCTTCCGCTCGGCGGCGGCCTTGCGGCGCGCCTCCTCGTCTGCCTTGCGGCGCTGCTCCTCGAGCCGGGCGTCGCGGGCCTTCTGCTTCTGGATGATCTCCTTGAGCTGCGACTCGAGCCCGGCCTGCGCCTTCTCGTTGGACTTCAGGTCGGCGAGGGCGGTCTCCCGCTGCGACGCGATCGAGGCCTTGAGCGTGCGCTGCTTGGCGATGAGCCCCTCGACCTCGGCCTTGCGGTCGGCGGCCTGGCGCTGCGCCTTCTCGGCCGCGACCACGTTCGCGTCCGCCTCGGCCTTGAGGTCGGCGATCGCGGCGCGGATCGCGTCCAGGCGCGCCTGCTGGTTGCGGGCCACCGCCTCGGCGTCCTGCAGGTCCGTGAGCGTGCGCGCCTGGCTCCGCGCCGCCGACGACGACACGGCGAACTCGTCGAGGAAGTCCTCGGTGGACTGGGCCCCCGTCACGAGACCGATCGTGCTGGAGTCGTCGCCGTTGCGGTAGGCCTGGCGGGCCATCTGGACGACGTCGGCCCGCGCCGACTCGACCTTCCCCTTGCCGGAGTCGATCTGCTCGGCGACCGCGGCCTCCTCCGCCTCGGCGTCGGAGAGCCGCTGGGCGAGGATCGCGGCCTTGCGGCGCGCCTCCTCGAGCGCCGCCTGCGCGGCGGCGAGCTCGGCCTGCGCCACGGGCAGCCGCGCCTCGACCTCGTTCAGGTCGAGCACGGCCTTCCGGTACTTCGCGTTGGTGTCCTCGAGCTCTTCGTGGAGGCTGTCGCGCTCGCGCTCCTTGGCGCGCTGCTTCGCCTCCGCGGCGGCTCGCTGGTCGTCGATGTCGTCCGCGGCGGCGGCGGGCGCCGAGACGCTCGCGGACAGGGTCGCCGACGTCGTCGCCCCGCCCAGCACCAGCACCGCGGCCACCAGGCCGCCCAGCACGCGTCGTGAGACGCCTCGGGTCGTGCTCAGGGTCGTCATCTGTGATCTCACACCCTCGTGTACCGGTTGAGCGTCACCACGGAGGACACCACCGCCAGCAGCACGGCGATTCCTATCAGCAGCGGCGCGATGAGCAGGACGTCGCCCACGTCCACGTACGCCACCCAGTCGACGGAGTCCTGGAGCCAGTCCGTCACCAGGTACTGCACGGCGAGCCAGAGCCCGCCCACGGCCAGGAGTGCGCCGACGAGGGCCGCGATCGCGCCCTCGAGCATGAACGGCAGCTGCACGAACAGGTTCGACGCGCCCACGAGCCGCATGATGCCGGTCTCGCGGCGCCGCGAGACGGCGGACAGCCGGATGGTCGTCGTGATGAGCAGCACCGCAGCGAGCAGCATCACGCCCGCCAGCCCCGCGGCCAGCAGCGAGGCGCGGCCGAGCGCGAGGAACAACGGTTCGAACACCTCGCGCTGGTCCTCCACGACCTCGACGCCCGAGCGGCCCTCGAGCACGTCGTCCACCACCTGGTACTGCTCCGGGTCCATCAGCTTGAGCCGGAACGACGCCTGCATGTCGTCCTCGGTGAGCTGTGTGCCCTGGTAGCCGTCCGGGTACATCTCGGCGAACGCGTCGAACGCATCGGCCTTGCTCTCGAAGTAGGTGGTGTCGACGACGTCGGCCAGCTCGGTGTCGATCACCTTCTGGAGCGCCTCGACCTGCTCGTCGGTGGCCTCGCCGTCCGCGCACGTCGGCGAGGTCGAGCCGTCGGGGCACAGGAAGACGGAGACCTCGACGAGGTCGTACCAGTCCCCCTTGAGCTTGGTCACCTGGGTCTGCAGCAGGGCCGCCGCTCCGACGAACGTCAGCGACACGAACGTCACGAGGACGACCGAGATCACCATCGACATGTTGCGCCGGAGGCCGCCCAGGACCTCGGTGAGGACGAACTGCAACCGCACGCCTCAGGCCTCCCGTCCCGCGCGCACGCGCTCGTGCTCGCGCAGCACCTGCTGCACCACCTGGTCGGCCGAGCCGGGGCCCGGTCCCGAAGGCTCGGCCGCCCCCGCGTCGGCCGGCTCCGCCTCCACGGCGGCCTCCGCCGCGTGTGCCGCGTGCGCCGGTGCCGGCGGGCCCGTCTCCTCGGTCTCGGACCTCGCCGCAGCGGCCTCGGCGGCATGCTCGGCCTCGAGGTCGGCGGGCTCCGGGGTCACCTGCACGCGCTGCACGGTCCGCTCGCCACGCCCGGGGGCGTCGAGCACCGGCGTCCGGCCCACCTGCGGCAGGATCGACTCCCGCTCGCCGTAGCCGGCGTTGGCCTCGTCGCGCACGACCGAACCCGTCGACAGCTCCACCACGCGCTTGCGCATCTCGTTGACGATCTCGTCGTCGTGCGTGGCCATCACCACCGTGGTGCCCGTGCGGTTGATCCGGTCGAGCAGGCGCATGATCCCCAGGGACGTCGTCGGGTCGAGGTTGCCGGTCGGCTCGTCGGCCAGCAGGATCTGCGGCCGGTTCACGAACGCCCGGGCGATCGCCACGCGCTGCTGCTCGCCGCCGGAGAGCTCGTGCGGAAGCCGCTTCTCCTTGCCGTCCAGGCCCACCATCTCGAGCACCTCGGGCACCGTCGACCTGATCGTGTGCCGAGGCTTGCCGATCACCTGCAGCGCGAACGCGACGTTCTCGTGGACGGTCTTGTTCGGCAGCAGGCGGAAGTCCTGGAAGACGACGCCGATGCTGCGGCGCAGCGACGGCACCTTCCAGCTCGAGAGCCGGGAGAGGTCACGACCCGCGACATACACGCTGCCGCCCGTCGGCCGCTCCTCGCGCAGCACCAACCGCAGGAAGGTGCTCTTGCCCGAGCCCGACGCTCCCACGAGGAAGACGAACTCCCCCCGCGAGACGTCCACGGAGACGTCGTCGAGCGCGGGTCGCGCCCCTCGGGCGTAGACCTTCGAGACGTGCTCGAACCGGATCACGACGTGCCTCTCCCCTGCCAGGTCGACCGTGCGGCGCCGGCACGATGGCCGGGCCGCCCGATTCCCGAGAGTCGCACCCGGCGGCGATGGTCACAGGAAGGACACGCCGGGGAGTCGTGGGTCGAGGTCGTCGCCCTGAGCAGCGATCAGGAGCAGCGACGGTCAGGCGGCGTCGGCGCCACCGGAGCGGCGCCAGCGGATCCCGGCCTCGATGAAGTCGTCGATCGCGCCGTCGAACACGGCCTGCGTGTTGCCGGACTCGTGCTCGGTGCGCAGGTCCTTGACCATCTGGTACGGCTGCAGCACGTAGGAGCGCATCTGCTCGCCCCAGCTCGCCTTGATGTCGCCGGCGAGCTCCTTCTTCTTCGCGGCCTCCTCCTGCCGGCGGATCAGCAGCAGGCGGGACTGCATCACGCGCAGCGCCGCGGCACGGTTCTGGATCTGCGACTTCTCGTTCTGCATCGACACGACGGTGCCCGTCGGGAGGTGCGTCATGCGCACGGCGGAGTCCGTGGTGTTCACGGACTGCCCGCCCGGACCCGACGAGCGGAACACGTCGATCTTGAGCTCCGCCTCGGGGATCTCGACGGAGTCCGTCTGCTCGATGAGGGGCACCACCTCGACGGCGGCGAACGACGTCTGCCGGCGGCCCTGGTTGTCGAAGGGCGAGATCCGCACGAGCCGGTGCGTGCCGGCCTCGACGGACAGGTTGCCGAAGGCGTAGGGCGCGTTGACCTCGAAGGTCGCGGACTTCAGCCCGGCCTCCTCCGCGTACGAGGTGTCCATGACCTTCGTCGGGTAGCCGTGCCGCTCGGCCCAGCGCAGGTACATGCGCATGAGCATCTCGGCGAAGTCGGCGGCGTCGACGCCGCCGGCGCCCGCGCGGATGGTCACGACCGCCTCGCGGGCGTCGTACTCGCCGTTGAGGAGGGTGCGGACCTCGAGGAGGTCGAGGTCCTTGCGGATCGCGGCGACCTCGGTCTCGGCCTCGGTGAGGGTGTCCTGGTCGTCCATCTCGACCCCCATCTCGACGAGGGTCTCGACGTCGTCGATGCGCCGCTGGAGCCGTGAGACGCGCTCGAGCTCGCCCTGCGTGGTCGACAGCGCCGACGTCACCTTCTGCGCCTTCTCGGGGTCGTCCCACAGATCGGGCACGGACGCCTGCTCCGACAGGTCCTCGATCTTCGCCCGCAGGGCGGTGGGGTCGCTCACGCTCTCGATGGACTCGAGGGTGGCGCGCAGCGCCTTGATCTCTGCGGGAAAGTCGATGGTGGCCACGATCCTCAAGGTTACCCGCCACCGCGGGTTCCCCTCACGTGCCCCAAGTCAGCCTGGGGTCCGCCCGGTGTCAGTCCCGCTCGGGCAGGGTGCGGCCGAACATCTGCGCGGTGTCCCGGGCGCTGGGCGTGCCCGCGTCGGGGTCCGCGCCCGCGGCGAGCAGCGCCGCGATCACGTCGTCGGAGCCCTTGAAGACGGCGCCCGCGAGCGGCGACTGCCCGCGCGCGTTGACGCGATCGACATCGGCGCCGCGCTCGGCGAGGCCCCGCACGAGGCCCGCGTGCCCGTGGTAAGCGGCGAGCATGAGCAGCGTGTTGCCTGCCGCGTCCGCGTGGTCGGCCGGCACGCCCGCGTCGACGAACTCGAGCAGCAGGTCGGAGCCCGCGCGGGCGAGGTCGAACATCTGATCGAGATCGACCGGCAGTCTGTCCACCGGCGGCTTGTCGTCGGGCATGCGGGCGAATCTACCGGGCGGCCCGCGGGCGGGCTCCCCGTTCCTCCCCGATCCTGAAGCCGGAGGTGGTCCGCGGTGGCGTCGTACGGGTGGCGGGGGCTCGAGACGGGCAGCGTCGAGCATCTGGACCTCAGGGAGCGCGACGGCCTGCTACGGGCCC
Organism: Isoptericola sp. Y541; assembly: GCF_059445465.1. Taxonomy (NCBI): domain Bacteria; kingdom Bacillati; phylum Actinomycetota; class Actinomycetes; order Micrococcales; family Promicromonosporaceae; genus Isoptericola; species Isoptericola sp. Y541. The sequence continues at coordinate 59,691 of NZ_JCAIUJ010000001.1, forward strand.
GGTCGGTGGTCGACCTCGGCCCGGAGCGTCTGGAGTACGCGTTGGAGCTCGACCCGGCGTGGATGTTCCTGGCCCTGCGGGTGCGGTCGTCGTCGGGGCGGGAGCTCGACCTGAGCAGGGACCCCGCGGGCGCCTGGCTGGTCGACGGGGCGGCTCGGTCCGACCTCGCCGACGCGGTGGACGTGGACCTCTCGTTCAGCCCGTTCACCAACACGCTGCCGATCCGCCGCCTCGACCTGGCGGTCGAGACGGCGGCGGACATCGTCACGGCACACGTCGACGGGGCGACGTTCGAGGTCGCGCCCGACACCCGGCGGTACACCCGGCTGGCGCCGGACCGCTACGTCTACGAGTCCGGCGACGGCGACTTCCATCGCGAGATCACGGTGGACGACGACAAGTTCGTCGTCGACTACCCCGGGCTCTTCTCCCGCCTGCCGGTCGCCGGCTGACCATCGGCGCGGGCGGGTCAGGCCGCGGCGATCTCCCGGCCGGGGCCGAATACCTCGTGGTGGATGCGGTCGTCCGTGATGCCGCGGCCCAGCAGGGCCGACTGCACCACCGTCATGAAGGGGGCCGGCCCGCACAGGTAGGCGTCCGCGTCGTGCGGCAGGTCGACATCGGCGAGGTCGATGAGACCGGATCGGAGCCGGTCGCCCCCCGCTCGCGTGCCGAGGTCCTCGTACCACCGGTGCAGCTCCGCCGTCGGGATGTCGGCGACGAGCGCCCGCAGCTCGGCGCGGTGCGCGTGCCGCGCGGGCGAGCGGTCGGCGTGCAGCACGACCACCCGCCGCGTCGTGCCGGTGCGGCGCAGGTGGTGCAGGAACCCGATCATCGGGGTGATGCCGATGCCCGCCGAGACCAGGACGAGCGGGTTCTCGCCCTCCACCAGCGTGAGCTCGCCGAACGGTGCCGAGACCTCGAGCGCGTCCCCCTCGAAGACGTTGGCGTGCAGGTGGTTCGACACCTCCCCGGCCGGGGAGATCCGGTCCGCCCCCGCCACGGGCGGGAGCGCCTTGACCGAGATCGTCCACACGTCGGCCGCCCCCGCGCCCGTGAGGCTGTACTGGCGGATCTGGCGCGCGCCGTCGGGCAGCGTGACGGCGATCGAGACGTACTGTCCCGGCCGCGCCGACGGCAGCGGCCCGCCGTCGGGCGCGGCCAGCTCGAGCGAGACGGTGTCGGGCGACTCCTGCACCCGGCGGCGGACCTGCACCGTGCGCCACACGTCGCCCGGCGTCACGCCAGACTCGGCGTACAGGCCCAGCTCGACCGACACGAGCGCGTCGGCCATGTCCCAGTAGACCTCGTCCCACGCGGCGGCCACCTCGGGCGTCACCGCGTCGCCGAGCACCTCGACGATCGCCGCGAACAGGTGCTCGTGCACGATCGGGTACTGCTCGGGCAGGATGCCGAGCGACGCGTGCTTGTGCGCGATCCGAGCGAGCACCGTGCGCGGGTCCGGCCCGTCGCCCACGAGGAGGGTCGCGTAGGCGGCGATCGCCCCGGCGAGCGCCCGCTGCTGGTCGCCGCGGGCCTGGTTGCCGCGGTTGAACAGGTTCCGCTCCAGCTCCGGGTGGGCCGCGAACATGCGGCGGTAGAAGATCGGTGTGATGTCGCCGATCGCCCCGCCGATCACGGGCAGCGTGGCGCGGACGACGACGGCGGACTCGGGGCTGAGCATGGATGACTCCTGTCTGGTGTTCTACGGTGCTGGCCGGACGCGCCGGGCGTGCTCGGTGGGCGGTCAGCCGGGCGGGCGTGCTCCGATGTGCAGGAGCAGGTCCCGGGTCGGTGGTGCGGCGACGTCGGCGATGGTGACCGGGTCGAGAGCCGCGAAGAATGCCTCGCGGGCGTGCGCGAGCGCGCCGCGCAGCCGGCAGCCGCCCCGCAACGGGCACGGGTTGGCGCCCTCGCACTCGACGACCTCCCCGTCGCCCTCGAGGGCTCGGGCGACGAGGCCGACGGAGGTGTCCCGGGCTGCGTCGGCGAGCCGCAGCCCGCCCGTACGACCCCGCCGTACCTCGACGACCCCGAGCCGGCCGAGCTGCGTGACGACCTTGGCCGCGTGCGCCGCGGGCACGTTCAGCGCCTCGGCGAGCACCCGCGTCGTCGCGGTCCGTCCGTCGTCGAGCACGGCGAGGCGCATCACGATGCGCAGTCCGAGGTCGGTGAATGCGGTGAGCTGCACACCCGCAGGTTAATCAAACTGGTATCTCAAATGCGCCTTTTTGCGCTGTGGCCTGCCCCACACGTCCCGGCGCGGGCTCAGCCGGCGCGGGCGGACGACGTAGCGGCCACGGCGAAGCCGCCGCCGAACGCGTCCGTGAACCACCGGACCAGCGGCGGGTGCGACGTCGCGACCAGGCCGACGCGCGCCGTCCGCCCGTCCGGCGAGGCCGCCTCCACGATCCGCAGGCCGTCCAGGCCGTCGGCCTCGCCGGGGTGCGCCGCGAGATAGGCGACCGCCGACTCCTCGACGTCCGCGTCGGTGAGCGTCAGCACCGCCGACCCGCTCGGCGCGCGGGCCTCGCCGGCGTAGAACCGGTCGGGCGGCATCGCGTCGGCGGCGTCGGCCGCGAGCGCGTCGGCGAGGTCGTACAGGTGCTTGCGGTCCAGGTGCACTGCCGTCGCCGACGCGACCATCCCGACGATCATGAGCGCCAGCGCCACCACGCCCGCGGTGAGGAGCATGATCCGGCCGTCCTCGGGTCCGGGCTCGACCCGGCCGCGTCCTGCGCGTGCGATCACGGCCGCACCTGCCCGTACTCGTCGACCGTCGCGACGTGCGTCGCGGTGACCGGGATCTCGAGCGGTACCCAGCTGCGCAGCCCCGTGGGCACGAACGGCAGCGGCACGGTGAGCCGGGCCCGCACCCCGACGGTGGCGCCGGGCGTGAGGCAGGGATCGGCGGAGCACTCCAGCTCCACGACGCCGTCCCCCGCGTCGAAACCCTGGTCGGCGAACGCGATGCCAGCCGCGGCCCGGGCGCGCTCGCCGCCCGCGGCGGAGGAATCCGCGGTGACCATCGCCCGCCCCGCCTCCCGCGCCGCGCCCTCGACCGCGAACGCCCCAGCCTGCACCTGCGCCAGCGTCAGCACCAGGTACACGAGCGGCACCAGCAGCAGCACCGCGGTGCCCAGGAACTCGACCAGCGCTGCACCGCTCTCGCCGTCGACGTCGGTGCCGGGCACGGTGCCGGGCACGGTCTCGACCCGGGCGTCGGCCGCGCTCATGCCTCCTCCAGGGCATGCCCCTGCAGGGTGAGCACCCCGGACGGGCCGAGGAGCCCCACCACCGGCAGCGGGACCTGGACCGTCACCTCGACCACATCCAGGCCGTCCAGGCGGGTCTGCTGCACCGACACGTCGTCCGCGTAACGCGAGCCGAGCGACGACGCCAGCAGCTCCCGCGTGCGCGTGGCGCCACTGGCGAGGTCCCGGTCGGCCCGGGCCGCGATCCGGGCGCCCTCAGCCGCCGCGTCGATGGTCAGCGCCCGCACGTGCATCGCGAGCGCCACCTGCACCACCCCAAGGAAGAGCGCGAGCACGAGGGCCGAGACCATGAGGAACTCCGCGACCGCCGACCCCGACTCCCCGTCCGGACGGGACCACGACGCCCGCGTGCCCGGTCCGGCCCCGACACCCGTCACGCACCCGGCCCGTCGATCGACGCGTGGATCGGCTCGCCGACCGGCGATGCCCACGACGGGCGCGCGACCAGGCAGAACGGGTGCCCGGCGGAGTCTGCGTACACGTCCCCCGCGCCGCTGCCGGGAGGCTCGGGCGTGAGCCGGCGCGCCCCGATCGCCAGCACCTGGGAGTGCGCGAGGACGATGTCGTCGACCATGACGTCCAGGTGCAGCTGCTGCGGGCGCGCCGGGTCGCCCCAGACGGGCGGCCGATGGTCGGTCGCACGCTGGAACGCCAGGCCGGAGTGTCGGTCGCTCCGCGCGACCACCACGAAGTCGTCGCTCCGGGAGGTGATCGGCTCGCCGAGCACCGTGGACCAGAACGTCGCGAGACCGAGCGGGTCGGGACAGTCGACGACCGTGTGGTGCAACCGACCGATCATGATTCCTCCCGCACCGCGCGGCTCAGCCGCCGGTGACGCTGGAGATCGCCTGGGTAAAGGCGTCCTCCAGCAGCGGGCTGGCGATGGCCCACAACGCCACGACGAGGCCCGCCGTCATGAGGGTGACCAGCACCCACCCTGGCACGTCGCCGCGTTCCGGGTCGTCGGCCGCGGGCCGGTCGGGCTGCCGGTTCTCGGTCTCGTCGTGCTGCATGGTCGGTCCTTTCGGGTGGTGCCGCGCCTGCGCGGCGGGATCGGGGTCACGACGCACGGCTCACAGGCCGATCTTGAGCGTGGCGAGGGACGGGAAGACGGCGAACACGACGGTGATCGGCAGGATCAGGAAGACGACCGGGACGAGCATCGCGACCTCCTTCTTCCCGCCAGCCTCCATGAGCGCGCGGCGGCCGGACTCGCGGACGTCCTGCGCCTGGGCGCGCAGCACGTCGGCGAGCGGGGTGCCGCGCTCGAGCGCGACGGCGACGCCCTCGGCGAAGCGTGTGAGCGAAGGCAGGCCGGTGCGGTCGGCCATCGAGGTCAGGGCGGCCGCGATCGGCGCGCCGGCGCGTACGTCGGCGAGCATGGCGCCGATCTCGCCGGAGAGCTCGCCCCGGGCCGTGGACGCCACCCGTTCGAGCGCGGGCACCGGCCCCTCGCCTGCGGTGACAGCCAGGGCGAGCAGCTCGGCGATCGTCGGGAACTCGGCCAGCATCAGCTCCTCGCGGCGCCGCACGGCCCGGCTCAACCACTGGTCGCACAGGACGAACCCCGTCGCCCCGCACAGCAGGACGAGGGCCGCCAACGGCACCGGCGACGACCCGCGCGTCGCGGCGAGCAGGAGCGCGAGCACCAGCCCGGCCGCGAGGCCCAGCGCGGCGGAGACCACCTGGCGCGCGCGAAACGCCTCGACGCTCTCCGACCAACCCGCCCGGTCCAGGCGGCGGCGCACGTCGGCGCGCGTGGAGCCGAGCCGCTCGAACCAGTGCGCGGCGTCCGCGATCCACGGGGCGAGCAGGCGTTCGAGCACCGGGAACGGGGTGTGCGTGGCTTGGTCGCGCAGCAGGCCGGAGGTGGCGTCGCGGGGGCGCAGGGCCGGGGCGAGCCGCTCGTCGAGCGTCATGCGGCGCGCGCGGACGCGGGAGACCACTAGCAGCAGGCCGAGGCCCCCGAGGAGCCCGATCAGGGCGCCGGGCGCGGAGATCCAGTCGCCGCTCACCGCAGCACCCGCCCTTCCTCCGGCAGCCGGCCGATGCGGCGCATCAGCCAGTACGCGACCAGGGACGTCGCGCCGCCCGCCGCGAGCACGCCCACCCCGGCCGGCGAGTTGTACGCCTGCGCCGTCTCGGGCCGCGTCGCGAGGAACGCCAGGACCACCCACGGCCCCGCGGCCGCCAGGCGGGCGCCGTTGACCGTCCAGGACTGGCGTGCCTCGAGCTCGCCGCGGGTGCGGGTGTCCTCGCGCAGGAAGGACGACAGCGTGCGCAGCAGCCGGCCGAGGTCGGTGCCGCCCACCTCCCGCGTGAGCCGCAACGCCTCGATGATCCGGTCGGCCACCGGGTCCGCGAGGCGGGCCTTGAGCAGGTCGAGGCACTCGCCGAAGCGGCCCGTGGCCCGGTAGTCCGCCGCGAAGCGCGCGAAGGGCTCGCGCAGCTCGGCCGGCCCCCGCTCGCTCAGCTGCGCCACGGCCTCGGGCAGGGACAGGCCGGCCCGCACCCCCGAGGCGAGGTGGTCGACGACCTCCGGCCAGACGTCCCGCAGGTCCCGGCGCCGCCTGCGCGCCCGCACCCGCACGAGGGTCTCCGGGGCGACGGCCGCCATCAGGGCGAAGCAGGCGGCGATCGCCGGCGAACGCGTCAGCGCCAGACCGGCGAGCAGGATGAGGACCCCGGTCGTCGCGCTCAGCCACCACAGGGCAGCCGGCGTCACCGACGGCGCGCCCGCCTGGACGAGCAGGTCCTGCACGGCGGCGCTGCGCCCGTCCCGGCGCACCGGCCGCGACGCCGGTTCCCAGAAGGACAGCCACACGCACACCAGGCCCGCGCCGAGGAGCAGGCCGACCACGACCCCCATCAGCGACTCCCGGCCAACATGGACCGCACGTCGATCCCCACCCGCGCGAAGCGCTCCTCGCCCGGCGGGAACCCGTCCCCGCGCACGAGGTCCCCGCCCTGCTCGGCGGGGAGCCGGTGGAAGATGCCTGCCGTCTCGACCCGGTCGGCCTCGACCCGGCCGGTCACGGCGACGACCTCGCGCACCTGCCGGGCGCCGTCCGACGACACGTCCAGGTGCACCACCAGGTCGATCGCCGACGCGACGGTCGGCACGACGAAGCGGTCGGACACGTTCTCCCCCGCGAGCAGCGGCAGCGTGCACATCTTCGTGACCGCCTCGCGGGCCGAGTTGGCGTGCACCGTGCACATCCCGGGAATACCCGCGTTGAGGGCAACGAGCATGTCGAAGCTCTCGGCCTCCCGCACCTCGCCGATGACGATGCGGTCGGGGCGCATCCGCAGGGCCTCCTTGACCAGGCGGCGCAGCGGGATCTCTCCGGTGCCCTCGAGGCTGGGCTGCCGGCACTGCATGGCGACGTGGTCGCGGGCGGCGAACCGCACCTCGAAGACCTCCTCGCACGAGACCACCCGCTGCCCCGCGGGGATCGAGCCGGCGAGCGCGTTGAGCATGGTGGTCTTACCGGCCTGCGTGGCCCCCGAGACGAGCACGTTCAGCCCGGCCCGGACGGCGGCGTCGAGGAATGCGGCGGCGTGCGGGGTGAGCGAACCGAGGCGCACCAGGTGGTCGAGGTGGTCGGCCCGCACCAGGTGCTTGCGGATGTTCACCGCCATGTGCTCGCGGGTGACGTCCGGGATCACCACGTGCAGGCGCTCCCCGCCGGGCAACGACGCGTCGACGAACGGGCTGCTCAGGTCCAGGCGGCGACCGCTCGCCTTGAGCATCCGCTCCACGAGGTCGCGCACCTGGGCGGCGGTGAGGATCGTCGTCGTGAGCTCCGGGACACCGCGCCGGGCGACGAACACCTTGGCCGGGGTGTTGATCCAGACCTCCTCGACCTCGGGGTCGTCGAGGTACTTCTGCAGCGGGCCGAGCCCGCCGAGGGCGTCGACGACGGCGCGGACGGCGTCGTGCGGGTCGACCAGCGGAGGGACCAGGCCGCGCGTGGCGCGCTCGGTGTAGTCGGCAGCGGCCTCCGCGACGAGCCGTTCGAGCCCCGCCCGGTCGCGGACGGGGTCGATGGCGCGGCGGCGCACCAGCTCGCGCACCTCGTGCTCGAGGATGGCGGGTGCGGCGGTCGGCGCCACCGTGTCGATCGACACTGATCTGTTCCCTCTCGTGGTGCCGCGACGGTGCGGCGGCGGCAAGGCGGCACCAATATAAGGGTCCCGGGCAATGGCGCGGCGCCGACCTGTGGACAACCCTGTCCGGCGCCCCGGGAGCGTTACCGGATCGCGTGCGCGAGGAACTCCCTGACCAGCCGAGTCGTCTCCTCGGGTCGGTCGTAGGTCACGATGTGGCCGGCGTCTCGCATCGTGAACAGTTGCGAGCCCGGCGCGGCCGCGGCGGCGGCCGCGAGCTCCTCGTGCCCCACGAGCGGGTCGGCGTCGCCGCGCACCCACAGGCTCGGCACGCGCAGGCCCGGCAGCTCGGGGATGCGGTCCACGGCCATGGAGAACGGCCCGTAGGCGCGGGCCATCCAGTCGTCGAGGGCGGGCTCGCCGTGCGCGGCCTTCGCCCGCGCCTCCTCGACCGCCAGCGCGACGATCTCCTCGAAGCCGTCGGTGCCCTCCCCCGCGGTGAGGTTGTCGACCATCGACCGCCGCACCAGCGCGGGGCGCCGGGCCAGGTACCGGCTGGTGAGCCGCATCAGGCCCGGCGCGCGCAGCGCCAGCCAGGTGAGGAGCTGCGCCTTGCGCCGCGCGCCGATCCCGCCGGGCCCGATCGCCACCAGGGCGTCGACGCGCTCCGGGTGGTCCAGGGCGTACCCGACGGCGACGCCGGCCCCCAGCGAGAGCCCGACGAGCGCCGCGTGCTCCAGGTCGAGCGCGTCGAGCAGGTCGCCGAGGAAGCGGCGGTAGAAGGCGTCGTCGAGGAGCCCCGGCCACGGGCGGCTCCCGCCGTGACGGGGCAGGTCGACCAGGTGCACGCGGTGGTCGACGGCGAGCCGCGGCGCCACCGCCCGCCACACGCCCCGTGCGGTGTCCAGCATCCCGCCGTGCAGCAGCAGCACCGGCGGGCCGGTGTCGCCCGCGCGGTACGCCCGCACGGGGCCGCCGGAGACGGTGAGGTCGGACCACCGGGCGAAGACGTCGGCGGCGTCGCCGGCGGGGTCGGCGGTGGTCTCGGTGGGGTCAGTCATGTCGGTCATGCGGGATCCTCCGCTTGGTCGAGCTGGTGGTCGAGGCGGGCGAGCAGGTCCAGCTGCGCCGCGCGGGCGGCGGCGGTGTCGGCGGGCCGGCCGGTTGCGAGCCCGTGGCCGACGAGGTCGGCGAACAGCGCGACGGCGTCGCGCAGCTGCGCGTCCGTCGTGGCGCCGAGGGTGCCCGGGGCGTGCACGAGCCCGACGGTGAAGACGGCGAGCACGCGCACGACGGTCTCGCGCGGCACCGCGGCGTCGAGGACCCCGGCGTCCTGCAGCCGCGCGACGTACGCCGTCAGCCAGTCGAACCGGTCCCGGTAGCGGCCCTCGCCGGACGCGGCAACCTCCCGGACGTGCTCGCCCAGCACGGCGTCGTCGCCCAGCCAGAGCGCGCGCATCAGCGGGTCGGCCAGCAGCGCCTCGACGCCGAACCGGTAGACGGACGGCAGGTCGACCAGGCCGGGGGCGTCGAGCACCCGTCGATGCACCTCGGCGGTGAGCGCGCGGGTGCTGCGCCGCAGCACGGCGTCGAGGATCGCCGCCTTGCCGGGCAGCTCCAGGTAGACCGCACCCTTGCCGATCCCGGCCCGCGCGGCGACGTCCGCGACCGTGGTGCGCTGCCAGCCGTGCTCGAGGATCAGCGCGCGGGCGGCGTCGAGGATGCGGGCTCGGCGGTCCGGGACGAGCGGGCGGGGCACGGAGGACTCCTTAGTGACCAGATTGATATATCTGGTCACTACCATAGCCGGACGCCCCTACCGCATCCACCCCGTGCGGTTATCGTCGATGACCATGCCGACCATGCCGACCATGCCGACAGCGCCGCTCACTCCCCCGCCCGGCCGCTGGCACGACGTCGCCCGCGCGACGGGCCTGCTCTCGCCCGACGGCGCCGTCGCGCAGACGATCTTCGCGGAGATGACGGCGCTCGCCGCGCGCACCGGCGCGATCAACCTCGGCCAGGGCTTCCCCGACGTCGACGGCCCCGCGTACATCAAACAGGCGGCCAAGGACGCCATCGACGCGGGCCGCAACCAGTACTCGCCGGGCGACGGCGTGCCCGAGCTGCGCCGCGCGATCGCCGACCACCAGCGCCGCCACTACGGCCTCGACGTCGACCCGGACACCGAGGTGCTGGTCACCACCGGCGCCACGGAGGCACTGGCCGCGTCGATCCTCGCCCTCGCCGGCCCGGGCGACGAGGTGGTCACCCTCGAGCCGTACTACGACTCGCACGCCGCGAGCATCGCGCTGGCCGGCGCCACGCACGTGCCCGTGCCGCTCACCGCCGAGGGCCTGCGGCTCGACGCCGCCGCGCTGCGTGCCGCGGTCGGACCGCGCACGCGGCTCATCGTGGTCAACACCCCGCACAACCCCACCGGCACGGTGCTCACGCGGGCCGAGCTGGAGCAGGTCGCCGCCGTCGCGCGCGATGCCGGCGCCGTGGTGCTCACCGACGAGGTCTACGAGCACCTCGTCTTCGACGACGCCGTGCACGTGCCGATCGCCACGCTGCCCGGCATGGCCGAGCGCACCCTCACCGTCTCCTCCAGCGGCAAGACGTTCAGCCTCACGGGCTGGAAGGTCGGCTGGGTGCACGGCCCCGCCGAGCTGATCACGGCGGTGCGGACGGTCAAGCAGTTCCTCACCTACACGTCGGGCGCGCCGTTCCAGCCCGCCATCGCCCTGGCGCTCGCGGACGACGACGCCCCGCGCGCGCTCGCGGCCTCGCTCGCCGCGCGCCGCGACCTGCTGTGCGACGGGCTGACCGCCGCGGGCTTCGACGTCGTCGTCCCCCAGGGCACGTACTTCGTGGTGGCCGACGGCGGCCCGCTCGGCTTCCCCGACGGACACGACCTGTGCCGCCGGCTGCCGGAGCTCGCCGGCGTCGTGGGCGTGCCGGTCTCCGCGTTCTGCCGCGCCGGCTCGGCCACGGCCGACGCGCTCGCCTCCCGCGTCCGGTTCACGTTCGTCAAGCGCGAGGACGTGCTGCGCGACGCGGTCGGGCGGCTCCACCGGCTCTCCCCCGCCGCTGGTTGAGCCTGTCGACACCGGCTTTCGACGGGCTCAACCGACGGGCGCCAGGAGGGTGACCGCGACGACGACCATGATCGCCGCGACGATGCCGTCCACGACGCGCCACGCACCCGGCCGCGCGAGCACCGGTGCCAGCAGGCGGGCCCCGTAGCCGAGGCCGACGAACCACAGCACGCTCGAGACGACTGCGCCGGCGGTGAACATCCAGCGCAGGTCGCCGTGCGAGGCCGCGAGCGAGCCCTGCAGCACGATCGTGTCCAGGTACACGTGCGGGTTGAGCCAGGTGAGCGCGAGGGCGGTGAGCAGCACGGGCCGCAGCCGGCGCCCGGCGTCGGGCGCGGCCCCGGACGACGCGGCCTCCAGGCCGGCCTCCTCCCCGCGCCACGCCCGCCGCGCCGCGAGCGCCCCGTACCCGAGCACGACGGCGGCGCCCAGCCAGCGGGCGGCCTCGACGACGGCCGGGTGGCTCACGACGAGGGCGCCGAGCCCCGCGGTGCCCGCGGTGTACAGCAGCACGTCGGATGCCGCACACACCGCGACGACCACGCCCACGTGCTCGCGTCGCACGCCCTGGCGCAGCACGAACGCGTTCTGCGCGCCGATGGCGACGATGAGGGAGAGGCCGAAGCCGAGGCCGGCGAGGACGGTGAGCACGCGTCGACGGTAGGCGGGCCGGGCAGATGAAGTCCATCTACTGTTTCTTCATCTGATGAAGCCTCGCTTCATCTAGGGTGGCGGGATGAGATGGGACTCCCGACAGCTCGAGGCCCTGGCCGCCGTCGTCACGGAGGGGTCGTTCGAGGCCGCGGCCCACGCCCTGCACGTCACGCCGTCCGCGGTGAGCCAGCGGGTGCGCGCCCTGGAGAACGCGGCGGGGTCCGTGCTGGTACGCCGCACCCGCCCCGTCGCGCCGACCGAGCCGGGCCGCACCCTGCTGCGCCTCGCCCGCCAGGTCGAGCTGCTCGGCGCGGAGGCCTCCCGCGAGCTCGGCCCGCAGGCCGAGGCCTCGGGTGGCGACGACGCCCCGCCCCCACGCCCGGTGACCGTGCCGCTCGCCGTCAACGCCGACTCGCTGGCCACCTGGGTGATGCCCGCGCTCGCGCGGGTGGAGGACGTGTCCTTCGACCTCTACCGCGAGGACCAGGACCGCACCGTGGACCTGCTGCCCGCCGGCGTCGTCATGGCCGCCATCACGTCCCAGCGCGAACCGGTGCAGGGGTGCACGTCGGTGCCGCTCGGCATCACCCGGTACCGCCCCGCCGCCGCCCGGCACGTCGTCGACCGGTGGTTCCCCGACGGCCCCACGCTCGAGGCCCTCGACCGCGCCCCGATGATCGTGTTCAACCGCGCCGACGACCTGCAGGACCTCTGGCTGCGCGAGCGCGCCGCCACCGCCGGCGCCGCCGTCCCGGACCCGCCGCGGCACCACGTGCCGAGCACGTCCGAGTACCTCGACGCGATCCGGCGCGGCCTCGGTTGGGGCATGTGGGGCCCGCTGCCCGGCCCGGACGCGCGGTTCCCGCTGCTCGGCGACGCGCTGGAGGTCCGGGCCGGCGGGCGCGGCGGCGTGCGGCTGCTCGACGCCGACGCCGTCGTGGACGTCCCGATCTACCTGCAGCAGTGGAAGCTGCGCTCGTCCGTGCTGGACCGGGTATCGCAGGCCCTGCGCACCGAGGCCCGCCGCGCGCTCCCGCAGGCCTGACCCCGTCGTCGCCGGTCGAGCCTGTCGAGACCCCCGTGGTTTCGACAGCCTCAACCAGCGAAAAGCGCGTCAGGCGCAGACGCCGGGCAGCAGCGTCGGGCTGGGCGACGGGTCTGAGGACGGCGTGCCGGCCCCCCCGTCGTCCCCCGCGTCGGGCGAGGGGACCTCGTCCTCGACGGCGGTGGCGTCGGTCGGCTTCGTCGTGCCGCCAGCCGTCGGCTCCGGGCTGCCCGGCGGCGCGTCGTCGGCGATGATCCGCTCCCAGACCGCCTCGGCCTCCGCGGTCCACTCCACCCGGTTGGGGTCGCTCGGCGCGTTCACCACCGGCACGGAGGTGAACACGATCTGCGCCGGGTCGAGGTCGCGGATGCTCCAGGCGAGGCCCGCGAGCGCCGTGGGGCTCGCGAGCTGGGGGCTGGTGGAGATCGCGCCGAGGATCTCCCGCACCATCCGGTACAGGCGGGGCGAGTCGGTGATGACGTTCTGCGACAGGACCTCGCGCATCGTCGCGTCGAAGAACGCCTGCTGGCGCTCGATCCGCTTGAGGTCGCTACCGATCTCCAGGCCCATGCCCTCGCCCTTGCGGGCCCGCAGGAAGTTGATGGCCGTGTAGCCGTCGAGCTTCTGCTCGCCCTTCGGCAGGTCGAGGTCGACGCGCTCGCCCCTGACCGGCTCGGGCAGGCACATGGTGACGCCGCCGATGGCGTCGACGACGCCGATCACGCCCGTCATCTCGACGACGACGTGGTCGGTGACCGGCACCCCGGTGAGCTCCTCCACCGTGTGGATGGTGCAGGCCGCGGCCCCGGTGACGTCCTTGTCGGGCCCGCCGCCGAGCGTGAACGACGTGTTGAACATCGCGTTCGACTGCGACGCGGTCTCGCCCCCGCCGGGCAGCGGGCACGACGGGATGTCCACGAGGGAGTCGCGCGGGATCGAGACGGCCTCGATGCGGCTGCGGTCGCCCGAGATGTGCACCAGCAGCGTCGTGTCGGAGTGGAACTCGTCGCCGGCGCCCGCGATCTCGGCGTTGGCCTCGTCGCGGAAGTCGGTCCCCATGACCAGGATGTTCAGCGCCTTGCCGGCGAACGGGTCGTCCGGGTCCTCCGCCACCGCGGGCCGGTTCCCGTCGTCGCCCAGCAGGGCGTCGACGTCCGACACGCCGATCTGGGAGCGCAGGTCGAGGAACGTCGCGACCGCGGCCGCCGCGCCGAACGCCAGCACCGCAGTGACGACGAGGGCGATCGAGCGGACGACGCGATGCGAGGCGATGCTCGGCGCGTGCCGGGGCTGGGTCCGCACAGCGCGAGCATAGGCCGTGAGCAGCGCGTTCGCGCGAGAAGTGCCGGTCTCTCCGCTTCACGACACACCTAGATCTGCTAGGTTTGACACCCCTAGCAGATCTAGACATGGGGTGGGTCGTGCACATCGACAAAGACCTCGTCGCGGCCTCCGCGACCCCGCTGGTCCTCGGGATCCTCGCCGACGGCGAGTCGTACGGCTACGCGATCGGCAAGCGGGTGAACGAGCTCTCCGGCGGCCGCATGGAATGGACCGACGGGATGCTCTACCCCCTCCTGCACCGCCTCGAGCGGCTCGGCCTCGTCGTCGCGTCGTGGGGCACGTCCCAGGCGGGCCGCCGACGCAAGCACTACGCGATCACGGCTGCGGGTCGTGACGCGCTGGCCGAGCGCCAGCAGCAGTGGTCCGTCGTCGCCGAGGTCCTGCAGCAGGTATGGAAGGCCGCGCAGGCGCCGCCCGCCGGGCCGGTTCTCGGGACGACGGCGGAGGGGTGGGCGTGATGCGCGACCACGAGCAGGAGCACGCGCAGCTCGAGGCGCAGATCGACCAGTGGCGCTCCTACGTGCAGCGCAGCCGGGCCATCTCGGCCGCCGACGTGGACGAGATGGAGGACCACCTGCGGGGCCAGGTCGCCGACCTGACGGCGACCGGGCTCGACGACGACGAGGCGTTCCTCGTGGCCGTCCGCCGGATGGGCAACCTCGACGCCGTCTCGCGCGAGTTCGCCCGCGAGCACTCCGAGCGGCTCTGGAAGCAGCTCGTGCTCGTGCCGGACGGCCCCGCCGAGGAGCACGCGCCGGCGTGGCGCGAGCTCGCCGTCGTCCTCGCGCTCGCCGTCGGCGCCGGGATCGCCGCCAAGGTCGGGCTCGCCGCGTTCCACGACGACACCGTGCTGCTCCGGAACGTTCCCCTCCTGACCGCGCCGTTCCTGGCCGGCTACTTCGCGTGGAAGCGGCGGCTCACCTGGCGGGCGGTCGGGGCGCTTCTGATCCCGTTCGCCCTCCTCGCCGTCGTGCTCAACGTGTACCCGTACGACCCGGCGGGCTCCACGGTGCTGCTCGCCGCCCTGCACGCGCCGGTCGTGCTGTGGGCCCTGGTCGGCGTCGCGTACGTCGGCGGCCGGTGGCGCGCCGAGGAGCCCCGCATGGACTTCGCCCGCTTCACGGGCGAGCTCGCCGTCTACGTCACCCTGCTCGCGCTCGGCGGCGGCGTGCTCGTCGGCCTCACCGCCGCGACTCTCGGCCTCGTCGGCGTCGACATCGAGCCGGCGCTGGAGCAGTGGATCCTGCCGTTCGCGGTGCCCGGCGCGGTCGTGGTGGGCGCCTGGCTCGTCGAGGCCAAGCAGGACGTGGTGGAGAACATCGCCCCGGTGCTCACCCGCGTCTTCACGCCCCTGACCACTGTGATGCTGCTGGTGACGCTGGTCGTGCTGGTCGGCGCGGGGGACCTCGCCGCCGCGGACCGCGACCTGCTCATCCTCATGGACGCGATCCTCGTGCTGGTCCTGTGCCTGCTGCTGTACTCCATCTCGGCGCGTGACTCGCTCGCCCGGGCGGGCTGGTTCGACGGCCTGCAGCTGCTGCTCGTCGCGGCCGCCCTCGCCGTCGACGCGGTCGCGCTGACGGCGATGCTCACCCGCATCGCGGAGTTCGGGTTCAGCCCCAACAAGGTCGCGGCCCTCGGCCTCAACCTCCTGCTGCTGGTGCACCTGGCGCGCTCGGGATGGCTCCAGCTCGCCTTCCTGCGCGACCGGGCGCCGTTCGGCGCGCTCGGCCGCTGGCAGACGCAGTTCCTGCCGGTCTACGCGGTGTGGGCCGCGGTGGTGGTCGTGGCCTTCGGGCCGGTGTTCGGCTTCGCCTGACGGCGACCGCTCACGCCAGCTTGACCCAGCCGTCGCGGCGGTAGGCCGGGGTGGCGAACCCCAGCACGGCCAGCGCGCCTGCCAGCGCGGCGAGCATCACCCACGACATCGCGACGACGTCGCCGCCCAGGACGCCGACCAGCGGCGAGACGAGCCCCGCGACGCCGGACTGCACGGCGCCGATGACGGCCGCCGCCGACCCGGCGCGCTCGCCGTGCCGCGACAGCGCGATCGCCGACGCGTTGGCGGGGATCAGTCCCTGGAAGGCGAGCACCAACCACAGCACAGCGAGCAGGCCGATCAGCCCCCCGGCCCCGGTGAGCGCCACGGCCAGCAGGCCGATCGCGACGACCCCCTGGATCGCGAGCGCGGCGCGCAGCAGGCGGATCGGGGCGACGCGGCGCACCAGCGCCGCGTTCACCTGCGCGGACAGGACCAGGCCCAGCCCGTTGGCGGCGAACAGCAGGGAGAACTGCCCGTGCGTCAGCCCGTAGCCCTGCTGGAAGATGAACGGCGAGCCGACGACGTAGCTCATGAGCACGGCCTGGCCCAGCCCGGGGATGACCGCGAGCGCCATGAACTGCTTGTCCTTGATCAGCGTGCGGTAGCCGGCGAAGATGCTGCGCACGCCCCCGCCCTGCCGGCGCTCGACGGGGAGCGTCTCGGGCATGAAGCGCGAGACGACGAATGCCATCGCGACGCCCGCGAGGGCGAGGAAGCCGAAGACCCAGCGCCAGCCGGCGGCCGCCGCGACCGCGGAGCCGAAGGTGGGCGCGAGCATCGGCGCGACGCCGATGACGAGCATGAGGCGCGACAGGATGCGGGCGGCCTCGGCCCCGACGAAGCGGTCGCGCACGACCGCCATGGCCGCGACGCCGCACGCGGCGTTGAAGAAACCCTGCAGCAGGCGCAGCACGATGAGGATCGTCATGTTCGGCGCGATGGCGCACAGCAGCGAGGTCACGACGTGCAGGGCCAGCCCCCACATGAGCGGCGCCCGCCGCCCGAAGCGGTCGGAGAGCGGCCCGATCGTGAGCTGACCCAGGGCGCCGCCGACGAGCATCACGGACACCGAGAGCTGCGCGAAGGACGCGGTGGAACCCAGGTCCACCGCCACCTCGGGCAGCGACGGCAGGTACATGTCGACGGTGAACGCCGGGAGCGCGGCGAGCGCCCCGAGCATGAGCACCCAGCGGTACGGCGAGCGGGCGCGCGGGGACGTCGCGGGTTCAGCGGGCATGGCCGCCATCCTATCGAATCGATACGACGCCGCCCAGGGAGTTGGCCGCCCAAGGCCCCGCGACTGTCGGTGGGATGCGTCACGATGGACCCATGTGCGGCCGCTACGCGTCCTTCCGTGACGCCCAGGACATCGCCGACGACCTCGCCGTCGCCGAGATCGCCGAGGACGCACGCGTCCTGCCCGCCTCGTGGAACGTGGCCCCGACGGACCCGGTGCGGATCGTCGTCGAACGCCCGAAGCGTCTCGAGGGCGGCAGTACCGGCGAGATCACGCGCACGCTGCAGGTCGCGCGCTGGGGCCTCGTCCCGTCGTGGGCGAAGGACCCGTCGGTGGGCGCGCGCATGATCAACGCCCGCACCGAGACGCTGCTCGACAAGTCGACGTTCGCCAAGCCCCTCGCGGCGCGGCGCTGCCTGCTGCCCGCGGACGGCTACTACGAGTGGCGCAAGCTGGACCTGCCCGACGGCGCCCCTACCCGCGCCAAGGTCCCGAAGCAGCCCTACTGGATCCACCCGGACGACGGCGGCCTCGCGGCCCTCGCGGGCCTCTACGAGTTCTGGCGCGACCGGTCCAAGGCCGATGACGACCCCGACCGCTGGCTCGTCTCGACGACCGTCATCACCACGGCCGCGTCGTCCGACCTCGAGCGCATCCACGACCGCATGCCCGTGGTGCTCCCGCGCGCGTCGTGGGACGCGTGGCTCGACCCGGCGGTCGGCGCCGAGCAGGCGATGGGCATCGTCACCGGCCCGCAGGTCGGCATGGCCACCCGCCCCGTCGGCGACGCCGTGGGGTCGGTGCAGAACAACCGCCCCTCGCTGCTCGACCCCGACCCCGACCCGCGGGACCCCGACGTGGTCACCACGGGCCGTGGCTGAGGCGTCACGCGCCCGACGGCGTCACGCGCCCCCGGAGACCGAGACGGCCTGGCCCGTGATCCCCGTGTTGGCGGCCGAGCCCAGGTAGACGATCGAGTTCGCGACCTCCCGCGCGTCGAGCAGACGGCCGAGCGGGGCGCGCGCGGCCTGGGCGTCGCCGAACGCCTCGACGATCCCGCCGTTGCGCACCGTGCGCGTCAGCCCCGGAAGCACGACGTTCGACAGGATGTCGCCGTCCCTGCCCAGCGAGGACGCGATGGTGCGGCTGAAGCCGTGCAGCGCGGACTTGGCGGTCGCGTAGTACTCGGTGCCCTCGGCGCCGTCGTTCACGAGGCTCGACGACAGGTGCACGAGGCGACCCCACCGCTGCGTGCGCATCGTCGGCGCGACGGCGCGCGTGAGCCGCACCGCGCCCTCGATGTTGGAGCGCAGCGTCGGCACCCAGGCGTCGTCCGGCGCGTGCTCGAAACCTGCCGCGGCCTCCGGCGCGGTCCCGCCCCACGACACGGCGTTGTTGACCAGCACGTCCACGCGCCCAGTCCATGCCAGGGCCGCGTCGCGCAGCCCCTCGGCCGCGCCCTCCTCGTCCTGGTCGTAGCGGACGACGAGCGCCCGGTCGCCGATCTCCTCGGCGACGCGCGCCGCGTCGTCCTTCGACTCGCGGTACGTGACGACGACGTGCGCGCCCTCGGCGCCGAACGTCGCGGCGACGTGCCGCCCGATCCCTCCCGACGCCCCCGTGACGACGACGGTGCGTCCCTGCAGTCCCAGGTCCATGGCGGTTCCCCTCGTGTGCGAGCCGGTGGTGCGGCGCCCGGTCGGCGTCCGACGTCGACCACCGTCGCCCGTGCGCCGCGCAGTGGGGAGGCCGCGCCGAGACTGGCCGTGGCAGGGCCACCCTCGCGCCGGGAGGCGCGCCTACGCTGGCCGCATGACCGACGACAGCGACCGGATCGACCGCGACCTCGGCTCCCTGCTGCGCGGGTACCGAGAGTCGGTCGGCCCGCGGGACGTGGGCCTGCCCCCGGGCGGGCGGCGACGGACCCCGGGGCTCCGCCGCTCGGAGCTGGCGGTGCTCGCCGACGTGAGCGTCGAGTACCTCACCCGGCTGGAGCAGGGCCGCGACCGGCGCCCGTCCCCCGCGGTGGTCGGTGCGCTGGCCGACGCGCTCCGCCTGGGTCACGACGAGCGGCGGGTGCTGCTGCTCGCCTCCAAGGACGCACTGGGGACCGGCACCTGCCTGGCCACCACCTCCGGCGACGATGTCCCGGCGGGCACCCGCGCCGTCCTGGACCGCCTCGCTCCGGCGCCCGCGGTGCTCCTCGACCGGTTCGGCGCGGTGCTCGCGTGCACGCCCGCCTACCGCGCGCTCCTCGCCCCGGCGGGGCTGTTCGACACCGCGCCCGCGCAGCCGACCGTGGCGCACGCCGTCCTGACCGACCCGCGCGCCCGCGCCCTCTTCCCCGACTGGGAGGCCGTCGCAGACCGGGTTGTCGCGGACCTGCAGCGCGGGTCCGTCCCGTCCGACCCGGTGCTGGCGGAGCTCGTGGACGCGCTCACCGTGCTCGCGGGCGCCGCGTTCACGCAGCGGTGGGCGCGACCCCTCGCCGACCGAGGTCGCAGCGCCGTCCTCCGGCTGGACCACCCCGCGGCCGGGCCGCTGCGCGTGGAGCCGCAGGTCCTGGTGCCCGCCAGCGGCGAACACCTGCGGATCGAGCTGCTGCTGCCGGCCGACGACGCGAGCGAGAGGGCGCTCGACACCCTCGCGGCCGGGGGCCGGGGGCTGCGCGTGGTACGCAGCGACGCCTCGTAGTCAGGGCGTCATCAGGCACTTCGGCCCCGACGGCTCAGGAGCCCGTGTACGCGCGCTGCAGGCGCACCGGCGTGATCTCGCCGAGGCCCTGCACCTCCTGCGTCGGCTGGGCCGTGAGCGCGTAGCGGGACGACGACGCGAGCAGCGACGCCGTGTGCGGGTCGACCAGCACGGTGGCGGGCTCGGCGAGCTCGGTGATCCGGGAGGCGAGGTTCACGTCCGAGCCGAAGACGTCGCCGAACCGCGACAGCACCCGCCCCCACACGAACCCGACCCGCACGGGGATCTCGGCCTCCGTGGCGTGCGGCGCGGCCAGGCCGAGGGCCACCTCGGCGCCCGTCGTGACGTCGTCGGCCACGAACAGCACGGCGTCGCCGATGGTCTTCACCACGCGCCCGCCCGCCTCCGTGATGACGTCCCGGGCTCGCGACTCGAAGAGCTGCACGAATTCCGACAGCTCCTGGGAGCCGAGGCCAGCGGTGCGCTTGGTGAACGAGACGATGTCGGCGAACCCCACCGCGCGGGGTAGCGGCAGCTCGTCGTCCTGCGCCTCCGTCGCGCCGCGGGCGCCGCCGAACTCCGTGGCCAGCCGGCCCGTGAGGGCGGCGAGCTGGCGCCGCCAGGCGTGCTCGAGCTGCCGGGAGAGCCGTTCGGTCAGGTCGGGCATGCGATCCAGCGCGGCGAGCCGGGCGCTGACGTCGTCCAGGCCGTCGCGCCGGCTCAGGTGCTCGACGAACGCCTCCACCTGCCACAGCGCCAGCCGGTCCGTGGTATGCCCGAGCGAGCGGATCAGCGTCATCTGCGCCTGCTCGTCCAGCCGCTCGGAATCCACGAGCTCGCCGATCTCGCGCAGGGCCTGCATGTCCGCGTCGGTGAACCAGACCTCCGTCGGATGGGTGACCGGCAGCCCCAGCCAGCGCCAGTAGTGCTCGATGAACTCCCGGGAGTGGCCCGTGCCCTCGACCAGGTCCGACAGCGTGTACCGCCGCGGGCCGCCCAGGATCTCCTCGTCGAGCCGCGCTGCCGTGTCCCCTGCCCGCCGGGGCTCGTCGCCGCGGGTGACCCGGCGCACCGAGGCACCCGAGCCCGGGGCGTCCGCCGCGTCGTCGGTCGGCAGATCGGGTCCCGTCGTGGTATCGCTCGTCACGCCCCCACTGTAGCCAGCGTCTACTGCGGTGAGAACCCGCTGTACCCCGGCTGGGAGCCCCGCTCCGCCGGTCGGGTGCGCAGGTGGTGCACGTCCCCGGCGGTCACGGTCCGCTCGCCGTCGGCGGTCGCGATCACCAGCGCGCCGTCGTCCGCGACACGGGCCGCCGTGCCCTCGACCACCTCGCCGCCGCCCGCGAGCTCGGCTCGCACGCGCGTCCCGAGCGTGGCCGACGTGGCCGCGTACTCCTGCGCCAGCCCCGCCGCGGAGGCGTCGCCGCCCGCGGCCTCGAGCCGGCCGACGAGGTCCACCAGCTCGCGGACCAGCGCGGCGAGCAGCGCGCCGCGGTCCGGGTCGGCCCCGGTTCCCGCACCGGCACCGGCACCGAGCGCCAGCGACGTCGCGGTCGGGACGGGCAGCTCCGCGGCGGTCTGGTCCACGTTGAGCCCGACGCCCACCACGACGGCGGTCGGCGCCCCGGCGACGGCGGTGCTCCCGGGCACCACCTCCGCGAGGACGCCCGCCACCTTGCGGAAGAATCCCAGGCCGGGCGCCTCGGTCGGCGCGGGCAGCAACACGTCGTTCGGCCACTTCACCCGGGCCCCCGGGGCGACGGCCCCGTCGCCCACCGCCCGCACCACGGCCAGTCCCGCGAGCAGCGGCACCCAGCCCAGCGCCGCGGGGCGCAGGCGGGGGCGCACCAGCACCGAGACGGTGAGCGCCGCCCGCGGCGGCGCCTGCCACGCGCGGCCCGCCCGCCCGCGGCCGGCCACCTGGTGTTCCGCCACGAGCGCGGCGGGGGCGGGCCAGTCGCCCGGCGCGCGGCCCACGGCCGCCACCAGGTCCGTGTTCGTCGACGCGGAGGCCTCGACGACGTCGAGTCGGGCGAGGGGTCCCGACGGCGCGAGCAGGTCGCGGCGCAAGGCGTGGACGTCCAACGGGGCGCGGCGGTCACAGGTCACGGCACGATGGTGCCGCACCGCTCGCGCTTTGTCGGGTCCCACCAAAGAACGGAGCCTCCCCGCAGCCTGTCGCGCATCGATCCGTGGCAACCCACCAACTAGGGTCGGTCGGGTGAACGATGCCACCACCGCAGCCGACCCGCAGCCCTCCGGCACGGCCGCCAAGCTCGCCGACCTGGATCGCCGCCGGGCCGAGGCCGTCACCGACGCCGAGGAGAACGCCCGGGCCCGGCAGCACTCCCGCGGCAAGAAGACGGCGCGCGAACGCATCGACGCACTGCTGGACGAGGGCAGCTTCGTCGAGCTCGACGCGCTGGCCATGCACCGCAGCCGCAACTTCGGCCTCGACAGGCGCCGGGTCGCCGGCGACGGCGTCGTCACGGGCCACGGCACGATCGACGGCCGCCAGGTGTGCGTGTTCAGCCAGGACTTCACCGTCTTCGGCGGGTCCCTCGGCGAGGTGCACGGCGAGAAGATCGCCAAGGTCCAGGACCTGGCGCTGCGCACCGGCGCGCCGATCATCGGCATCTCCGACGGCGGCGGCGCGCGTATCCAGGAGGGCGTTGCCGCGCTCACCCAGTTCGCGGAGATGTTCCGGCGCAACGTGGCGGCGTCCGGCGTGATCCCCCAGATCTCCCTCATCCTCGGCCCCAGCGCGGGCGGCGCCGTCTACTCCCCCGCCCTGACCGACTTCATCGTCATGGCCGACGGCACGTCGAACATGTTCATCACCGGCCCGGACGTGATCCGCACGGTGACCGGCGAGGACGTGGACTTCGAGACGCTGGGCGGGGCCCGCACGCACAACTCGAAGTCCGGCGTCGCCCACTACCTGGGGGCCGACGAGGACGACGCGATCGACTACGTGCGCCACCTCGTGGGCTACCTGCCGCAGAACAACCTCGGCGACGCCCCCGCGTTCCCGCCTGAGGACGAGACCCCGCTGGAGGTCACGGCCGACGACGAGGCGCTCGACGTCATCGTCCCCGACAGCGACAACCAGCCGTACGACATGCGCGCAGTGGTCGAGACCGTCCTCGACCCCGACTCGTTCCTCGAGGTGCAGCCGCTGTTCGCGCAGAACGTGCTGATCGGCTTCGGGCATGTCGAGGGTCAATCGGTGGGCATCGTCGCCAACCAGCCGCTGTCCATGGCGGGCACCCTCGACATCGACGCCGCCGAAAAGGCCGCCCGGTTCGTGCGGACCTGCGACGCGTTCAACCGGCCGGTCCTGACGTTCGTCGACGTGCCCGGCTTCCTGCCCGGCGTGGGCCAGGAGCACCAGGGCATCATCCGTCGCGGCGCCAAGCTCATCTACGCGTACGCCGAGGCCACGGTCCCGCTCATCACGGTGATCACGCGCAAGGCGTACGGCGGCGCCTACATCGTCATGGGGTCCAAGCAGCTCGGTGCCGACGTGAACCTCGCCTGGCCGACGGCGCAGGTCGCGGTGATGGGCGCGAGCGGCGCGGTGAACATCCTGCAGCGCTCGGCGCTCAAGGAGGTCGCCGAGACCGGCGGCGACGTCGAGGCGGAGCGGGCGCGGCTCGTCGCGGAGTACGAGGACGCGATCGTGAACCCGTGGGACGCCGCCGAGCGCGGCTACGTGGACGCGGTGATCCGCCCGTCCGAGACGCGCGTGCAGGTGGTGCGCGCCCTGCGGGCCCTGCGCACCAAGCGCGCCAGCCTGCCGCCCAAGAAGCACGGCAACATCCCCCTGTGACGGGCCCGCTGGTTGAGCCTGTCGTCCGTCGACAGGCTCAGGAACCGAGAGAGAATGTCTGAATGAGCCACGAGGACGCCACGCACGGACCGGCCCCGCTGGGGTCGGTGCAACCCGAACCGATGCACCGCGCGGTCGACGCGCTGGCGGAGGCGCTGCACGAGTACGTGCAGACGGCGGTCGGCGTGCGCGCCGAGTTCGGCGCCGCCGAGGCGGACGAGGACCCGCGCGTGCTCGCGCTGGAGAGCCGGGTGGGCCAGCTCAACGCCGCCGTCTTCGACGCGCTGCACGACGGCCTCGGGATGCATCCCGACCTCACCAGCTCGGTGTGGGAGGCGGAGGAGGACGAGGAGCCCGAGCACGCGCACGACACCCCCGAGGGCGCGGTGCCCGCCGAGGTCTTCTACCTCGGGTTCGTCGTCGCCGACCCGGCGCCGGGCGCGAGCATGACCCTCGACGGGGTCGTGGAGCTGCTCGACGAGGCCGGGAACGACGTCGCGCAGCGGCTCTTCGACGGCGGCTACGAGGTGGCGGAGTGGGCCACGTCACGCGGCGCCGCGGTGGACTTCGGCGCCGACGAGGGCGACGACGACGAGCCCGACGACGACCCGCTGGGGGGTGCCCGATGACGCGCGAGGTCCGCGTGGTGCGCGGCCGGCCCGACGACGTCGAGGTCGCCGCGCTGGTGGCCGGGCTCGCGGCCGTCGCGTCGGCGAGCGGGCTGCCGGACGACGAGGCGCCCGTCGAGGAGTGGACCAACCGCGCGCGAACGGTGCGCGGCAACGGGGCCGGCGTCACGGCCAAGAACTTCGGCGGCCGGTGGGGCCGCCACAACGCGGACGCGTGGCGCTGGAGCCTGCACTCGTGAGCGTCGTCTGGCAGCAGGTGGAGAGCGCCGACGGGGCGGACGCCCCGCTGACCGAGCTGCCCACGCCGCCGCGTCCCGGCTGGCTGCGCCGCTGGCTGTGGGCGCCGGCGCTCGTGGTGACGGCCGGGCTGTACGTACTGCGGCGTACCATCGAGAACCCGTCCGGGGAGGTCGAGCTCTGGCTGTTCATGGGCGTGCTCGCGGGGCTGATGGTCACCGCCGTCGCCGCCCTGGTGCGCTACCGCGACGACCAGCGCCGCGCCGCCGACGCCCGCGCGGCGACGGCGTTCGCCGCCGGCGCGCGGTCCACGACGGGCACGGTCGCGGTGAACGGCCGCACGACCAACTCCGGCCTCCTGATCAGCGGCGTCGTGTCCTACCCGACGGACGACCCCGCCGCCGGCACGGCCGAGCAGGCGTACTCGCTGCTGGTGCGCGGCGACGACGCACCGCTGCCGCCGCGCGACGGCGACCCCGTGGCCGTCTGGTGGGCGCCGGAGACCGACACGATCGTGGTGCGCTACCACCGGGACTGGGCCGACGCCGTGCGCCGGCGCGCCGGCCGCTGAGGCCGGTTCCCGCCGGACGCTGACCCGGCACTGCGTCGACGACGCGCCGCGGCTCAGCGCGCGGCGCGCCCCGCCGCGAAGAGCCGGCAGGCATGGGCGGCCGTGCGCTCGAGCTCCATCAGCGCGTCGCGCGACAGCTCGGCGAGGGTGCGCGGGCCGGGCGCGATCGAGAACGCGGCCGCGATGCCCGCGCCCGCGACCTGCGCGGGTGTGAGCTCGACGTCGCCGGCGACCACGACGACCGCCACCCCGCCGTCCGCCCCGCCGTCCGCGAGGCGCACCACGGTGTCCACGACCTTGCCGTGCAGCGACTGCTCGTCGAGCCGCCCCTCCCCCGTGAGGACGAGGTCCGCGCCGACCAGGGCATCGGCCAACCCCACGGCGTCGGCGACGAGCGCGCCGCCGGGTACGAGCTCGGCGCCCAGTGCGGCCGACAGCCCGACCGGCAGCCCGCCGGAGGCCCCCACACCGGGCAGGTCGCGGGCGTCGTCGCCGGTGACGGCGGCGAGCGCGTCGGCCAGGTGCGCCAGGCCGTGCTCCAGCGCCGTCACGTCGCGGGCTGACGCGCCCTTCTGCGGCCCGAAGACGGCGGCGGCGCCGCGCGGCCCGAGCAGCGGGTTGTCGACGTCGCACGCGATGCGCCAGCGCAGCGCGCGGGCCCGCGGGTCCAGCGCGTCGAGATCGATGGTCGCCAGGTCGCGCAGGCCGCCGCCGCCCGGGGGCACCGGCTCGCCCGCGGCGTCGAGGAGGCTCGCCCCGAGCGCGTGCAGAAGGCCGGCGCCGCCGTCGGTGGAGGCGGACCCGCCCACGAACAGCACGACCTCCTCGGCCTGCGGCGCGGCGTCGAGGGCGGCGAGCACGACGGTGCCCACGCCGCGGCTCGTCGCGTCCAAAGGGCGCAGCGGCACGTCGGACACCTTCGGCAGCCCGTACGCCTCCGCCGCCTCGACGGCGAGCGTGCGGCCGTCGGGCGAGACGCCGAATCGGGCCGTCGTCGGGCGCCCCAACGCATCGGTGGTGTCGCAGGTGCGCGGCGCCCGGCCCCACGCCCCGAGGATCGCGTCGAGCGTGCCCTCGCCCCCGTCGGCGAACGGCACTGCGAGCACCTCGGCGGTCTCGCCGAGCGCAGCCCGGGCCCCCGCAGCGAGCGCCTGGGCCACCTCGGTGGCCGTGGCGCTGCCCTTGAACGAGTCGGGCGCGACCACCACCCGCCACGGTCGGGGCTGCAGGTCGGGGGCGGTGTTCTTCACGTCCTCGTGCACGGTGGTCGAGGCTAGCGCCTCGACCCGCGGCGGGCGCGGGCGTCTCGCGCCCCCGCCCGGCCGCACTTGCACCCGGCTCGTCATCCCGGCCGTCACTCCGGCTGTCACCCCGGCCGCCACTCCGGGCTGTCGGCGAGCGCCTTCTCGTACTCGTCGCGGATCGTGTCGCCGCCGCCCTTGGCCCACGCCGCGGTGGCGGCCTCCCAGGCGGCCCGGTGGAACTCCGGCAGATAATCGTGTTGAGCGGCTCCGCGAGGGGCGCCGGGTCCGGCTCCGCCCGGAGCGTCGCGACCAGCCGCGCCATGGCGGCCCGCCCGAGCTTGCGATGGTCCACGTGCACGGTGGTGAGCGTGGGCTCGGACTCCACGGCGCCCAGCTTCTCGCCATCTGGCCGCGCGGCGGCAAGACCCGCAGCGAAATCACGCGAACGACCCAGCGGCACGCCCTAGGCTGCACGCGTGACCTCGAGCACCCCACCCACCACGCCCCGCACGCCCTCCGCGATCGACGCCGTGGCCGACGCGTACGTCGTCCGCTCCGCCGAGCTCGACCCGATGCTCGCCACCGCGATCGGCCTGCCGGGTCACGACCACCGCATGACCGACCTGTCTCCCGCCGGGCACGAGGCCCGAGCGGAGGCGGACCGCGCGGTGCTCCGCGAGCTCGACTCCGCGGAGCGCGACGGCGGAGCCGGAGACGACGTCGACCGCGTCACCCTGGCCGCGATGCGCGAGCGCGTGGGGCTGCAGCTCGAGCTGCACGACGCGGGCGAGCCGCTGGCCAGCCTGAACAACATCGAGTCGCCCGTGCAGCAGCTGCGCGACGTCTTCGACCTCATGCCCACCGGCAGCGTGGAGGCATGGGAGAACGTCGCCGCCCGGCTGAACTCGATCCCGGACGCGATCGACGGCTACGTCGCGTCGCTGACGGAGGCGGCGCGCCGCGGGCAGGTCGCCGCGATCCGCCAGGTCCGCGAGGGGGTCTCCCAGTCCCGCGAGCTCGCCGGGGAGGGCTCCTTCTTCCGCAGTCTCGTGCGGGGCGAGGATGCCGAGGCCGTGCTCGACGAGTCGTCGGCGTGCAGCCTGGTGCGGGCCGAGCTGGAGCGCGGCTCCGACGCCGCCCGGTCCGCGTACGCGCGGCTGGCCGACTTCCTGGAGCGCGACCTCGCGCCGCAGGCGCCGGAGCGGGACGCCGTGGGCCGCGACCGCTACGCGATGTTCTCGCGCGAGTTCCTGGGCGCGACGGTGGACCTGGACGAGACCTACGAGTGGGGCCTCGACGAGCTGGCCCGCATCGTGGCCGAGCAGGAGTCGGTGGCCCAGCGTCTCGCCGGCCCGGGCGCGAGCGTGGCCGACGCCGTCGCCGCCCTCGATGCCGACCCGTCGCGCACCCTGCACGGCACCGACGAGCTGCGTCGCTGGATGCAGGAGACTGCCGACGCCGCGATCGACGACCTCGCCGGCACCCACTTCGACATCGAGGGCCCCGTGCGCACCATCGAGTGCCGCATCGCCCCCACGCAGACCGGCGGCATCTACTACACGCCGCCGAGCGACGACTTCTCCCGCCCCGGCCGCATGTGGTGGTCGGTGCCGGCCGACGTCACCGAGTTCAACACCTGGCGCGAGAAGACGACCGTTTACCACGAGGGCGTGCCGGGCCACCACCTGCAGTGCGCGGCCACCGTCCTCGCGCGCGACACCCTCAACTCGTGGCGCCGCCTGATGTGTTGGGTCTCCGGGCACGGCGAGGGCTGGGCGCTGTACGCCGAGCGCCTCATGGCCGACCTCGGCCACCTCGACGACCCGGGCGACCGGTTCGGCATGCTCGACGCGCAGCGGATGCGCGCCGCCCGCGTGGTGCTGGACATCGGCGTGCACCTGGGCAAGCCGGCCCCCGCGGAGTGGGGCGGCGGGGTCTGGGACGCCGAGAAGGCCTGGCCGTTCCTCAAGGCCAACGTCAACATGCCCGAGTCCTTCGTGCGGTTCGAGCTCAACCGGTACCTGGGCTGGCCGGGGCAGGCCCCGTCGTACAAGGTGGGCCAGCGGTTGTGGGAGCAGGCGCGCGACGACGCGTGGTCGGCGGCGCAGGGCCGCGGCGAGGAGTTCGACCTGCGGGCGTTCCACGCCCGGGCCCTCAGCCTCGGCTCGGTCGGCCTGGACGTGCTCACCGGCGCCCTGCGCGACCCGCTCGCCTGACGCCCGCGCGCACGGGACGCGTCAGGCATGGAAGGGATCCTCACCGGCTTCGCGATCATCGGCGTCGTCATCGCCGTGGGCTACGTCGCGGCCCGCCTGCGCCTCGGCGGGCCTGACGCCCGCACCGCGCTGAACCGGATCGGCTTCTTCGTCGCCAGCCCCGCGCTGCTGTTCACGGTGATCGCGGACGCCGACGTCGGGGAGCTGTTCCAGGCCCCGCTGCTGGTGCAGGCCCTGGCGGCCGTGGCGATGGCCGGGGTCTTCGTGGCCGTGAACCTGCTGTGGCTGCGCCGCCCGGCGGCCGAGGCCACGATCGGCGCAGTCTCCGCCGGGTACGTCAACGCCAACAACATCGGCCTGCCGGTGGCGGTGTACGTGCTCGGCGACCCGGCCGCCGTCGTGCCGGTGATCCTGCTGCAGCTGCTGATCCTCGCTCCCGTCACCCTGCTGGTGCTCGACGCACAGACCTCGGGCCGGGTGTCGGTGCGGTTCGTGCTGAGCCAGCCAGTGCGTAACCCGATCATCCTCGGCTCGCTCGCGGGCGCCGTGGTCTCGCTCACCGGATGGCGCGTGCCCGCCCCGGTGCTCGCCCCGCTCGAGATCCTGGGCGGCGCCGCCGTGCCGATGATCCTGCTCGCCTTCGGGATGTCGCTGCACGGGTCGCGACCGTTCCAGCAGGCCGGCGGCCGCACGGCGGTGGTGGTGGCGTGCGTGCTGAAGGCGGCGGTCATGCCCGCCGTCGCGTTCGCGCTCGCGCGGTACGCGTTCGGCCTCGACGAGGCGCAGGTCGCGACCGCGGTCGTGCTCGCGGCGCTGCCCGTCGCGCAGAACGTGTACAACTATGCGGCCCGCTTCCGTACGGGCGAGATGCTGGCGCGCGACACGATCCTCGTCACGACGGTGGCCTCGCCGATCGTGCTCATCGTGTCGACCCTGCTTCTGCACACGGGCTGATGCACACGGGCTGATGCACACGGCTGACCCGGTCGCTAGGGTGCCCACCGTGCCTGCATCAGCGACCGTCACCCTCGTCCTCGCCTCCCGGTCCCCCGCCCGCCTCGCCACCCTCGCGGCCGCGGGCGTCACGCCCGAGGTCGTCGTGTCCGACGTCGACGAGCCCGCGGCGCTCGACGCGGCCCGCGCGAGCCTCGAAGGCGACGGCGACGGCCTGGGGCCCGCCGACGCCGTCCTCGTGCTGGCCCGCGGCAAGGCGGAGGCCGTGACCCGCCGCGTCGAGGACGAGGTCTCCGCGCTGGTGCTCGGCTGCGACTCGATGCTGGAGCTGGACGGAGAGGTCGTGGGCAAGCCGGCCGACGCGGCGGACGCCCGGCGCCGGTGGCGCTCGATGCGCGGCCGCGCGGCGGTGCTCCACACGGGGCACTGGCTGGTGGACGCGCGGGACCCCGAGGACGGCGGCACCGGGGGCACGCTCGGCGCGTCGTCGGCCACCACCGTGCACTTCGCCGACGTGGACGACGCCGAGATCGACGCCTACGTCGCCACCGGCGAGCCGCTGGAGGTCGCGGGCGCGTTCACGATCGACGGCCTCGGCGGGCCGTACGTCGAGCGGATCGAGGGCGACCACCACGGCGTGGTCGGGCTGAGCCTGCCGCTGCTGCGCGAGCTCCTCGGCGAGCTGGGCGTCCCCTGGCGCAGCCTCCGCGACGCCGGCTGAGCCTGCCGAAACCACCAACGCGGAGGTGGTCCGACACCCTGAAGCGGCACAGTCCATGTGGGATCCCTCCAAACGGCCCGGATCCGCGTTGGCACCGGGCACAGACTTCCTCGGAGAGGCCGCGCGCATGCCGGGGGACGCCGGGCCGCGCGTTACCGTGAGCCGTGCCCACCATCAGCAAGGTCCTCGTCGCGAACCGTGGCGAGATCGCCGTCCGCATCGCCCGCGCTTGTACGGACGCCGGCATCACGTCCGTCGCCGTCTACGCCGACTCCGATCGGGACGCGCTGCACGTGCGGCTCGCCGACGAGGCGTTCGCGCTGCAGGGCCAGCGCGCCGCCGACACGTACCTCGACATGGACAAGCTGCTCGACGTCGCGCGCCGCGCGGGCGCCGACGCGGTGCACCCCGGCTACGGCTTCCTGTCGGAGAACGCGCAGTTCGCGCAGGCCGTGCTCGACGCCGGCCTGGTGTGGATCGGCCCGCCCCCCGCCGCGATCGAGTCCCTGGGCGACAAGGTGAGCGCGCGGCACATCGCGGCCGCCGCCGGCGCACCGCTGGTGCCCGGCACCCCCGACCCCGTCAAGGGCGCGGACGAGGTGCGCGCCTTCGCCGCGGAGCACGGGCTGCCGATCGCAATCAAGGCCGCGTTCGGCGGCGGCGGCCGCGGGCTCAAGGTCGCCCGCAGCGCGGACGAGATCGACGAGCTGTTCGAGTCGGCGGTGCGCGAGGCCACCGCGGCCTTCGGCCGCGGCGAGTGCTTCGTGGAGCGGTACCTCGACCGGCCCCGGCACGTGGAGACGCAGTGTCTCGCGGACACGCACGGGAACGTCGTGGTCGTGTCCACGCGCGACTGCTCCCTGCAGCGCCGGCACCAGAAGCTGGTCGAGGAGGCGCCCGCGCCGTTCCTCACCCCCGCGCAGGAGGCGGAGCTCGACCGCGCGTCGCGGGCCATCCTCACGGAGGCCGGCTACGTCGGCGCCGGCACCTGCGAGTTCCTCGTCGGGACCGACGGCACCCTGTCGTTCCTCGAGGTGAACACCCGCCTGCAGGTGGAGCACCCCGTGACCGAGGAGGTCACCGGCATCGACCTGGTCCGCGAGCAGCTGCGCATCGCCGCCGGGGAGCCGCTCGGCTACGACACCACGACGGTGCGCGGCCACTCGTTCGAGTTCCGCATCAACGGCGAGGACCCGGCCGCCGGCTTCCTGCCGTCCCCCGGCACGATCACGACGCTGCGCTGGCCCAGCGGGCCCGGCGTCCGCGTCGACACGGGCGTCGTCGAGGGCGACACGGTCTCGGGCGCGTTCGACTCGATGATCGCCAAGCTGATCGTGACCGGTGCCACCCGCGAGCAGGCCGCGCAGCGGGCGCGTCGCGCGCTCCGCGAGCTCGAGGTGGCCGGCATCCCGACCGTCGTGCCGTTCCACCGGGCGCTGCTCGACGCCGAGGACTTCGTCCCCGGCGACGGCGCGCCCTTCCGGGTGCACACCCGCTGGATCGAGACCGACTTCGCCGGCGCCCTGAGCGCCCTCGCCCCCGCGGCGCCTGCGCCCGTGCCCGATGCCGAGGAGTCGACCGAGGAGCTGGCCGAGCGAGTCGTCGTCGAGGTGGGCGGGCGCCGCCTCGAGGTGGTGCTGCCCGCCGGGCTCGGCGTGGCGGCGGGCCGGGCGCGCCGCGCCAACGCGGCCCGCCGCCCCGTGCACCGCGGCGCGTCCCGCGCGTCCTCCGGGGCCGGCGGCAACACGCTCGCCTCCCCCATGCAGGGCACCATCGTCAAGGTCGCCGTCGAGGACGGCGCGCAGGTGGCCGAGGGCGACCTCGTCGTCGTGCTCGAGGCCATGAAGATGGAGCAGCCGCTCCTCGCCCACCGCGCCGGGACCGTGCGGTCCCTGGCCGCCGCTGCCGGCGAGACGGTGACCGCCGGCGCCACCATCTGCGACATCGTCGACTGACCGCCGAGGTAGTCCCACCTTCGCCGAGGTAGTTCAAAGATCGCCGAGGTAGTTCGATTCTGGGCGAGATAGTTCGCGACCGGCCGGTCTGCGAACTACCTCGGCAATTTTCGAACTACCTCGGCGATCTTTGAACTACCTCGCGCTCTTCGGGTGCTACCTCCGCGGGCTCGGGTGCCGGCGGGTCGCTCACCCGATCATCGTCGCCTGTAGCCTGACGGCGTGCCCAGCCCATTTCCCCCGCGCGAGACGCTCCATCGCCACGCCGGGGACGGCTGGGTGGCCTGCGGCGACCACCGGCACTGGGGCCGGTACGGCGCGGCGGGCCTGCTGCTCGCCCGGCGCGCGACGCCCGCAACCAAGCTCGGCGCCACGACGGACGGCGCGCTCGCGCCCGTGACCGACGTCGTCCTCCAGCACCGCGCTCCCTGGTCGGACCAGGGCGGCACGTGGGGCGTCCCCGGCGGGGCCCTGGCACCCGACGAGACGCCGGTCGAGGGGGCGCTGCGCGAGAGCCTCGAGGAGGCCGCGGTCGAGCCCCGGACCGTGCACCTTCTGGGCACGCACCTGCTCGACCACGGCCCGTGGGCCTACACCACCGTCCTCGCCGACGTCGTGCCGGGGGCGGTGGTCGAGCCGACCGCGGCCGACCCGGAGAGCCTCGAGGTCCGGTGGGTCCCCGTCGAGGACGTGGCGCGCCTCCCGCTGCTGCCGGCGTTCGGCGCCGCCTGGCCGGCGCTGCGCGCGCGGCTCGACGCCGGCCGCTGAGCCGGCTCTCGAACAGACCTCAGTCGTCGAGCAGACGTCAGTCGCTGTCGCGCTGCCCGGACTGCCCGTGCAGGACGCGCGCGGCCTCGGCGATCGACCCCGACAGCGACGGGTAGACGGTGAACGAGTCCGCCACGTCGTCCACCGTGAGGCGGTGCGCCACGCCCAGCGTGATCGGGAAGATCAGCTCGCTCGCCCGCGGCGCCACGACCACCCCGCCCAGCACGACGCCCGCGTCGGGGTGGGCGAAGAGCTTGACGAACCCGTCGCGCATGCCGAGCATCTTCGCCCGCGGGTTGCGGGCCAAGGGCAGTGTCGTCGTGACGTACCGGTGCCCGCGCTCGCGCAGCCGCTCCTCGCTGAACCCGACGGTCGCGATCTCCGGGGCGGTGAAGATGTTGGCGGCGACACGGCCCAGCTTGAGCGGCACGACAGCGTCGCCCAGGGCGTGCGCCATCGCGGTGCGGCCCTGCGTGGCGGCCACGGACGCCAGCGGCAGCACCCCGGTGCAGTCGCCCGCGGCGTAGACGCCGGGCACGGACGTGCGCGAGACGCGGTCCACCTCGACGTGGCCGCTCGCGGCGAGGCGCACGCCCGCCTCCTCGAGGCCGAGGCCCTCGGTCGACGGCACGGCGCCGACCGCGATGAGGACGTGCGACCCCTCGACCACGCGGCCGTCCGTGAGCGTGACGGCGACGCCGTCGGCGGTGCGCTCGGCGGAGGCGGCGCGGGAGCGGGACATGACGATCATGCCGCGGGAGCGGAAGACGCCCTCGAGCAGCTCGGCCGCGTCCACGTCCTCGCCCGGCAGCACCCGGTCGCGCGAGGAGACCAGCACCACCTGCGAACCCAGCGCCTGGTACGCGCCGGCGAACTCGGCGCCGGTGACCCCGGAGCCCACCACGATCAGCCGCTCGGGCAGCTCGTTGAGCCGGTAGAGCTGCGTCCACGTGAGGATCCGCTCGCCGTCCGGGACGGCGGTGGGCAGCGTGCGCGGGGTCGCGCCCATGGCGAGCAGCACCGTGTCGGCCTCGAGCGCCCGCGAGGTCCCCGACGGCTCCTCCACCACGACGCGCGACGGCCCGTCGAGCCGTCCGGTGCCGGCGACGACGTCCACGCCCTCCCGCTCGAGCCGCGCGTGGATGTCCCGCGACTGCGCGTCGGCGAGGGCGAGCACCCGGGCGTTGACCGCCTTGAGGTCCACGAGGTCACGACGGTCACCCGCCGGGGCGTCCCCGCGGATGCCGAGCTCTGGGCCCTGCTCGGCGGTGACGAACCACTCGGCGGTAGCGATGAGGGTCTTGGAGGGCACGACGTCCGTGAGCACCGCGGCGCCGCCGACGCCCTGGCGCTCGACCACGGTGACTCGGGCGCCGAGCCGGCGCGCCACCAGGGCGGCCTCGTAGCCGCCGGGGCCGCCACCGACCACGACGACGTGCGGGGTGCGGGGGTCGGCCTCGGGGACGCCGGGGGTGGGGGCGATCGAGGAAGCCGGGGTGTCGGAGGTGTCCGGGGAAGAGGTGTTCACGGAGGGCACGGGGCCATTGTGTCAGGCCCCCAGGGCCGCGGCGTCGACGCGGCGCCACCCCGCCGCCCGGACTACCCTCGGGATCATGAGCACCACGAGCCGCAGCGTCGGGGACCTCGACGACCCGACCACCGACCCGTTCGACGTCGCCCGCGCGGCGGCCGACCACATCGCCGAGGCGACGGGGGTGCCCGGGCACGACGTCGCGCTCGTGCTGGGCTCCGGCTGGGGCGGCGCCGCGGAGCTGATCGGCGACGTGGTGGCCGAGCTCCCCACCCACGAGATCCCGGGCTTCGCCAAGCCGTCCGTGGCCGGGCACGCCGCGACCACCCGCTCGATCCGCGTGGAGCGCCCGGACGGCTCGGTGCGAAACGCCCTGGTGATCGGCGGCCGCACCCACCTGTACGAGGGCAAGGGCGTGCGGCGGGTGGCCCACGGTGTGCGCACCGCGGCCGCGGCCGGGTGCGAGACCGTCGTCCTCACCAACGGCTGCGGCGGCCTGCACATCGCGTGGCGCCCCGGCCAGCCGGTGCTGATCCGCGACCACATCAATCTCACGGCCGCCTCCCCGCTCGAGGGCGCGACGTTCGTCGACCTCACCGACCTCTACTCGCCGCGGCTGCGCGCGATCGCCCGGACCGTCGACCCCGAGCTGCCCGAGGGCGTCTACGCGCAGTTCCGCGGCCCGCACTACGAGACCCCGGCCGAGGTCAAGATGGCAGGGATCATGGGCGCTGACCTCGTGGGCATGTCGACGACGCTCGAGGCCATCGCCGCCCGGCACGCGGGCATGGAGGTGCTCGGCATCTCCCTGGTGACGAACCTCGCCGCCGGCATCAGCCCGCAACCGCTGTCGCACGAGGAGGTGCTCGAGGCCGGCCAGACAGCCGGCCCGCGCATCAGCGACCTGCTCGCCCGCATCGCCATGTCCCTGTGACTGCCACGTCCCTGTGACACCGCCGCCGATCATCCAAGGGGTTTCACCATGAGCCTTGACACCGACGACCCCGCCTTCGAGCCGGCCGCCGGCGCGCTCGACCTGCCCGTGCTGCTGGACCAGGTGGAGGCCTGGATCCGCTACGACGTCGACGACGACGACAAGGCCGAGCTCGCCCAGCTCGCCGAGCAGACGTCGTCACCCCGCGAGAGCACCCGGCGGCGGGCCGTGGCCCTGCTGCACGACCGGTTCGCCGGCACGCTGCAGTTCGGCACGGCCGGGCTGCGCGGCGCGATGGCGCCCGGCCCGAACCGCATGAACCGCGCGGTGGTCACCACGGCGGCCGCGGGCCTCGGCGCGTACCTCGCGTCGGCGCTCCGCCCCGGCGCGAGGCCGCGCGTCGTGGTCGGGTACGACGCCCGCGACCGGTCGTCGACGTTCGCCACGGACACGGCGGCGGTGCTCACCGCCGCGGGCGCCGAGGTGCTGCTGCTGCCGGCCGCGCTGCCCACCCCCGTGCTCGCGTTCGCGGTGCGCCACCTGGACGCCGACGCAGGCGTCATGGTCACCGCGAGCCACAACCCCGCCCAGGACAACGGGTACAAGGTGTACCTGGGCGGCCGCGTCGTGACCGACGCCGGGCAGGGCGCGCAGATCGTGCCCCCGCACGACGCGCGCATCGCCGAGCGCATCGCCGCCGTCGGGCCGCCGTCGGGCGTCCCCCGGGTGGAGTCGGGGTGGACGGTGCTGGGCCGCGAGGTCGTGGACGCGTACCTGGCGTCCGTGCGCGCGCTCGCCGAGCGTGCCGGGACGGGGACTGGGCCGCAGGAGCGGGCCGGGCTCCGCATCGTCACGACGTCGCTGCACGGCGTCGGCGGCCGGGTGCTCGCCCAGGTGCTCGCCGACGCCGGCTTCACGCACGTGACGCCGGTCGAGGAGCAGCTGGACCCCGACCCGCGGTTCCCCACGGTCCGCTTCCCCAACCCGGAGGAGCCGGGCGCGATCGACATGGCCGTGGCGCTCGCGGAGGCGCACGCGGACCTGGTGATCGCCAACGACCCCGACGCGGACCGGTGCGCGGTCGCCGTCTACGACCCGACCGTTGGCACGCACCAGGGCGCCGAGACCGCGCGCTCGCATGGCTGGCGCATGCTGCACGGCGACGAGGTGGGCGCGCTCCTCGGCCGCGAGGCGGTGCTGCGGGTCGCGCGGGGCGACCTCGTGGCCCCCGACGGCGCCGCCGGGACCGTGGTGGCGTGCTCCGTGGTGTCCTCGCGCGTGCTGTCGTCGATCGCCGTCCGGCACGGCGTCGGGCACGCCACCACGCTCACGGGGTTCAAGTGGATCGCCCGCACCCCGGGCCTGGTCTTCGGCTACGAGGAGGCCCTCGGGTACTGCGTGGACCCGGCGCACGTGCGCGACAAGGACGGGCTCAGCACTGCCGTGCTCGTCGCGCTGCTCGCGGCCCGGCTCAAGGCCGAGGGCCGCACGCTGATCGACGCCCTCGACGACGTGGCCCGCGAGAACGGGCTGTTCGTCACCGACCAGCTCTCGCTGCGCTACGACGACCTCGACCTGATCCCCGAGACGATGAGGCGGCTGCGCAACGCTCCCCCGCGCACGCTCGGCGGAGCGGGCGTGGCCCAGGTGCTCGACCTTTCCGACGGCATCGACGGGCTGCCGCCCACCGACGGCATCGTGCTGCTCGGCGCCGACGACACGCGCGTCGTCGTGCGCCCCAGCGGCACCGAGCCGAAGGTGAAGTGCTACCTCGAGGTCGTGGAACCGGTGGAGCCGGACGCGTCCGCCCTCGACGTCGGGAGCCTGCGCGTGGCGGCGCACGCCAAGCTCGAGCGGATCAAGGCCGACCTGAGGACGGCGCTGGGGCTCTGACGGGTCAGCCCACGAGGGCGGCGTCGTCCTGCTCGACGGCGGCGGCCCAGTCGCGCTTGCGCCCGCGCCAGTCCTCGTCGTCGCTGCCGCGGCGCCAGTAGCCCGACGCCGAGAGGAGCTCGCGCGGCACGCCGAGCTCGGTGCGGACCCACTGGCGCAGGTCGCGCACGCAGCCCGCTTCGCCGTGCAGAAAGACGTGCGGGACGCCCGCAGGGAACCGGCCGGCGGCGTGCGCCGTCCGGACGGCGTCGGCGAGGTCGCCGCTCCCCCGGTGCACCCAGGTGGCCGTCAGGTCCGCGGCGGACTCGATGCGCTGCTCGTCCTCGGGCCCGGGCACCTCGACCACCACGTGCGCGACGGCGCCCGCCGGGAGCGCCTCGACGGCGGTCGCGATCGCCGGCAGGGCGGAGTCGTCGCCCACGAGCAGGTGCCACGGCGCGCCGAGGTCGGGTGCGTACCCGCCGCCCGGCCCCATGAAGGCCACGGGCTCGCCCGGCTGCACCCGCGTGGCCCAGGGGCCGCCGACGCCCTCGTCGCCGTGCACCACCAGGTCGAGGTCCCACTCCGCGCCCCCGTCGGTGTCGCGCACCGCCCGCACCGTGTACGTGCGCAGCAGCGGGCGGCCGTCGGCCAGCTCGCCCAGCACAAGCTTCACGTAGCTGTCGGTGTGCGCGGTGGGGTCGAGCGTCGCGAGCTCGGGGCCGGCGACCGTGACCCGCACCAGGTGCGGGGTGACGTGGCGCACGGCCGAGACGGTCGCGTGGCGGGGGATGCGTTTGCGGGCCGGCGGGCCGGCGGGAGTCTCCGGGTTCGTGTCTGTCATGGTCAGGCGAGCCTAACTTCCGCGCGCACCCGCTCCCCCTGTGACGTCGGTCACCCGCCGGTCGCGCCCTCACTCCAGGGCGTCGTCCGCCCGCTCGCGACGCGCGGTGCCCGCGACCTCCGGGACCAGCCCGCGTGCCGGGGCATGAAGAACGCGAACGCGGTCGGCATCACGCTGCAGGCGAGGCTACGCCGCAGCGCGCCGAGCTTGACCGACTCCTACCTCGCCCTGTCCACCGAGATCGTCGGGGCGGGGCACCCCGTCACGTTCGCCACTCACGACGCAGAGCTCATCGGACAGCTCGTCGGCACACACGGCGACCGGCTCAAGGCACCGGACGTCGAGTTCGAGATGCTGCTGGGCTCGGCACCGCGCTGCTCGACTGGCTCCACGCCGACGGCTACCGCACCCGCGAGTACGTCGTCTACGGCGCCGAGTGGTGGCTCTGGGCCATCAACCGGATCGCCGAGCACCCCGCCGAGCACGTCCTGGCGGTGCTCGCCGGCCTCGGCCCGGACGCCCCCGCGATCAGCGGGTCCGCGATCGGGTCCTAGGCTCGCCCGAGCCGGCGCACGCCGGCGGCCGCGAGCGCGCCAGCGCACAGCGCGACCAGCACCGCGGCCGCCACGGCGGCGTCCGTCCCCGCGGCGGCGGAGCGGTGCACGACCCACGCGGCACCCGTCACCACGATCCAGCCACGTAGGTACCAGGCGC
Source organism: Isoptericola sp. Y541 (assembly GCF_059445465.1). Lineage (NCBI taxonomy): Bacteria > Bacillati > Actinomycetota > Actinomycetes > Micrococcales > Promicromonosporaceae > Isoptericola > Isoptericola sp. Y541. Next base: position 97,995 of record NZ_JCAIUJ010000001.1, read on the forward strand.
CCACGACGAGCGTCTGGGCATCGCCCGCCGGCGTGGACATCGGGGTGAACAGCTCGACCGGCGCGGTCGTCGCGCCGGCCACCCAGCCCCGCGCCGCCATCACGGTCACCAGCACGGCGGCGAGCCCGACGGCCGACATCGGCGCGAACTCCCCCGGCAGCAGGGCACCGAGACCGACCGCCGCGGCCCCGACCGCGTGCGCGGCCGTCGCCGGGACGACGGCGTGCCCCGCCACCAGGCGCGCGACGCGGCCCGGCAGCAGCCCACCGGGCACCGGCTGGGCCGCCATGTCGGCCAGGCCCCCGGCCCAGACCGCCGATGCGGCGTACAGCACCACGGCACCCACGACGACGGCGAGCGTCGATCCGGACCGCCCGCCCGCCCCCGTCGGCATGCCGATCAGCACGAGCAGCGCCGCACCCAGTCCCGCTGTCAGGGACACGGCGACCGGCAGCGGCCGCCGCGAGAGGCCCAGCAGGTCGCGGGCGACGAGCGGTGCGCGGCGTAGCAGAGCACCCGCGTACGTCCGACCCCGGCCGCGGAACCGGGGCACGCCCAGGACGCCTCGGGCCGCGGACGCCTCGCCCCCCGCGAGCGCCTGCCCGGCGGCGACCGTTCGCCGCTGGGCGGCCGACGTCACGTCCGGGTCGACCTCGGCCGGCAGCACGCGCAGCACCAGCCACAGGCTCGCGAGCCCGAGCAGCCCTGCGACGACGAGGACGCCCGCGCCGGGCCCGGTCGCGACCGGGCAGCGCTCCGGCGCGCCGCCCGGGCCGAGGCAGGCCATCGCGACCGTGCTCAGGACATCTGGGGCCGCGAGCCACGCTCCGACGGCCAGCGCCCCCAGTGCGGCGAGGGTCATTGCGACCCCGTCGGCCCCGCGGCGCCGACCTGGGCACTGCGCGGCGACCCCGACCGCCAGCGGCGCCTGGAGGGCGAGCGCGGCCGCCAGTGCCCACGCGGCCACGTCGGCCGCCGTCCCGCCCGACGCGTCCCCGCCGGCACCGCCCGCGATCCCCAGCGCACCGGCGGCGACCGCGGAGCCCACGGCAGCGCCGAGCACCCCCGCCCCCACGGCGAGCAGCGCCGCGCGCCGCCACAGCACGGCCCTGGGCGAGAACTGCCCGGACAGCGCGAACGTCGCCTCCGGCGGGCTCACCCACAAGGGCCCGCCGGCCCGCGCCGCGGCGACGGCCAACACGGAGGCGAGGCCGACGGCGCCCAGGCCGACGACCACGAGCCCTTCGAACGCGCCGAGCCCGGCGGCCGCCGCACCCAGCGGGGCCGCCGCCTGCGCCAGCGCGGCCCACAGCACGGGGCCGTAGACGAGCACGAGTAGGACCGCGCCGTAGCCCAGGTAGACGCGGTCGTTCGCGTCCGTGCCTGACGCCGCGGCGTGCGCCAGCGCCGAGCGTCGGCGCAGGGACCTGACCCACCGCCGCCACCGCGGGTACGGCATCACCAGGCCGGCCCCCTCGGCGGAAGCGCTCACCGGGGCCCCGGCTCCGCGAGCTCGAGGACCTGACCGCGCCCCCCGAGCTCGGCCCGCAGGCCAGGGTCGTGGGTGGCCGCCACCACGGCACGCCCCTGGTCCAGCGCGCGGCCGACGAGCCGCCGCGCGACCGCGCGCCAACGGGCGTCGAGCCGCTGCTCCGGCTCGTCGAGGATCACCAGCCGTGCCGGCCGGTACAGCGTCGTGGCGAGGGAGAACAGCTGGCTCTCACCCGACGACAGCTCCCCCGGGAACTGGTCGCGGACGCGGTCGAGCTCCGCCTCCGCGAGGGCGTCGTCCACGCCCGGGCCCGGATGCCGACCCGCCCACGCGACGGACACGAGCCGCAGGTGCTCGGCGACCGTCAGGTCGCGGTAGGAGGACAGGCCCCCGAGCAGCAGCGCAACATCCTCGCGGCGGCGCAGGCGGGCCTCCTCAGCGGGCAGGCCCAGCGCGTGCACCGTGCCCGACGTCGGGGCGTCGAGGCCGGCGACCAGGCGCAGCAGCGTGGACTTGCCGCTGCCGTTGGACCCCGTCACCGCCAGCGCCCCGCCCGGGGCGACGATCAGCGACGTCGGCGCGAGCACCTCGACGGTCCCGTACCTGCGCGAGACGTCTCGTGCACGAACCACGGGATCGACGGGCCCGCTCATCGAGGACACAGCTCCGCGGCTCAGTAGGCGTCGGTCGCGGGCGCCGCGGCGCCATCGCTCGCCGGGGCGTCGAAGCCCGCCAGCACGGCCGCCGTCCCCGACAGCCCGAGCCGCGTGGCGCCCGCCGCGACCATCGCGAGCGCGTCGTCCAGGGTGCGGACGGCGCCCGATGCCTTGACGCCCAGGGCGTCGCCGACCGTCTCGGCCATCAGCGCCACGGCATGCACCGACGCGCCGCCTGCGGGGTGGAACCCGGTCGACGTCTTGACGAAGTCCGCGCCGGCGGACCGCGCCGCGCGGCTCACCGCGACGATCTCGGCGTCCGTCAGGGCTGCCGCCTCGATGATGACCTTGAGGACGCGATCCGCGGGCACGGCGGACCGCACGGCCGCGATGTCCGCCTCGACGGCGTCGAACGCGCCTTCCTTGGCGGCCCCGACATCGATGACCATGTCCACCTCGTCGGCGCCGTCGGCGACGGACCGCGCGGCCTCGGCCGCCTTGACCTCGCTGACGTGCTTGCCGGACGGGAAGCCGCACACCGTCGCGACGGCGAGGCGTCCGGCCGCCACCGACCGGGCGTGCGCGACGAACGTGGGCGACACGCATACCGAGAAGACCCCGAGCCGCGCGCCCTCCTCGACGAGCGCGGTGACGTCGGACGTCGTCGCCTCGGGCTTGAGCAGCGTGTGGTCGACGTACCGCGCGAGGGCGGCCGCGTCGGCGGGCACGGGGCGCGCCCCGTCGGGCAGGCGCAGGTCGCTCATCGCTGCGCCCCCTCGGCCTGCTGGTACCCCGGCAGGATGATCTCGTCGACGAGGGCGCGGCGCTCGTCGTGGTGCATGAACGTGCTCCACGCGGCCGTCATCGTGACGTCCGCGAGGTCGTCGATCGTCCAGGCGGCCTCCGTGACGAGGCGCGTCATCTCGTTCGACATGGAGGTGCGCGACATCAGGCGGTTGTCCGTGTTGAGCGTGACCGCGAAGTCGAGCTCCTTCAGCCGCGTGATCGGGTGGTCGGCCACCGACGTCGCCGACGGCGTGGCGCCGGTCTGCAGGTTCGAGACCGGGGCCACCTCCAGCGCGATCTGGTGGTCCCGGACCCAGTGCGCGAGGCGGCCGAGCTCGGCCCGCCGCTCGCCGCCGTCGTCGAAGGAGTCGTGGAACGTGATGTCCTCCACGATCCGCACCCCGTGCCCGATGCGGTCCGCCTGCCCCACGTGCACGGCCTCGGCGATCGACGCCGGCCCCGCCGCCTCACCCGCGTGGATGGTCGTGGGGAAGTCCTGCTCCGCCAGGAAGCGCCAGATCCCCGCGTGCCGCGACGGCAGGAAGCCGTCCTCCGGCCCGGCGATGTCGAAGCCCACCACGCCCCGGTCGCGGTACGCGACGGCGAGCTCCGCGATCTCCTGCCACCGGTCCGTGTGCCGCATGGCGGTGACGAGCTGGCCCACCCGGATGATCTGCCCACGGGCGGCGGCCTCGCGGATGCCCTCGTCGATGCCCGCCTGCACGGCCTCGACCGTCTCGGGGAGCGTCAGCCCGCGCGCCAGGTGCTGCTCGGGCGCCCAGCGCTGCTCGGTGTACACCACGCCGTCCGCGGCGAGGTCGAGTACGGCCTCGCGCGCGACGCGCGCCAGCGCGTCGGTGGTCTGCATGACCGCGATCGTGTGGTCGAAGGTCTCCAGGTACCGCACCAGCGAACCCGAGTCGGCCGACTCGACGAACCAGGTGCCGAGCGCGGCGGCGTCGCCGGCGGGCAGGTCGTGCCCCACCTCCGCGGCGAGCTCGAGCACGGTCTGCGGCCGGAGACCACCGTCGAGGTGGTCGTGCAGCAGCACCTTGGGCAGGGCAGGGATCAGGTCGACGAGGGCTTGCGTCATGGGCTCAACCTACCGGCGATCACGCGTCCTGGACGGCATCGGGCTCGTCGAGGCCGGACACCTCCTGGCTCTGCTCCACGACGTCGGCCTCGGCGGCCCGGTCGTCGAGGTCGGCGCGCGCGTGCCGCGGGCGGTACTCCTCCGGGCCGCCGGCGTCCGTGGCGTCGTCGGGCGACGGCGCGTCCTGAGCCAGGGCGTCCTCGACCAGGCTCGTCGTGTCCTCGGGCGACTCCAGCCCGGCGTCGCGCCAGGCGTCCTCCGGAACGGTGCTCATGGCGTTCCTCCTCGCTCGACGGCGTCGTGTGCCTGCCGCTCCATCGTGGCCCGGGCCGGATCGGAGCGCCAGAGGGGCCGCGCACCTCAGCCGCGCGCGTCCCGCGGCAGCAGCGCCCAGACGACGTGCGGCCAGCCGCCCAGCGCCGCCACCAGCGCGGCGCGGCCGTCCGCCGACGGCGCCGGCGCGGTGAGGGCGCTCGCCGGCACGGCGTGCAGGCGGCCCGACGACGGCTCGTACAGCGTGGCCAGCCCGTCGCGGACGGCGGTGAGCAGGACGACGTGCCGCGGCACCGCCGTCGTCACCCCGCGGGCGAGGTCCCCGCCCGTGAAGAGGGGGACGGGCACTCCCGCCGCCGCGGCGGCGACCGCCGCCTCGAGGGTGCGCCGTGCGGTCGTGCCGCCTACCACCCGGTGGGTGTAGCGCACACGCCCGTACCGCGCGTGCGCCGCCGCGCCCCACGGCGGGGTGCCGAGGGACGGGAGCCACCACACCAGCCCACCGGGCCCGTGGGTGGTGCGCGCGTGCCAGCGCCGCTGCATCCCGGAGAACGCCGCGGCGGGCCCGGTCGGCCACCGCGCCAGCTCGAGAGCCCGTCGGGGGTCGCCCACGAGGCTGAGCATCGCGAGCACCGCCGAGCCGCACGTGCGCTCGTCGACCTGGCGGGCCGGCGGCGCCGCTCCCCCGACCGCCGGGAGCAGCAGGACGCGCGGTCGCCCGGGCTGCGGCGGCTGCGCGTCACGACCGAGCGGGTCGAGCACGCGGGCGCGGGCCGACGGCCGCAGGTCGCCGAGCGCTGCCGTCACGTCGGCCGGCACCGTCGGGCGTGCGAACCGGCCAGCCGGCGGCGGTTCGGGCGGCCGCCCCGCGAAGGCGCCGACCGTCGCGAGGACGTCGGTCAGACGCACCCGCGGGCCCATCGCCGCCTGCCCTCAGCCGATCCGGTCGAGCACCAGCGGCGCCACCGCGGCCGGGCCGCCGTCCTCGGCCACGGACCACGCGCCGTCCAGCGCCGCGCGGGCCCGGTCGAAGCGTTCCGGGGTGTCCGTGTGGAGCGTCAGCACCGGCTGCCCGGGCTCGACACGCTCGCCGGGGCGCACATGGATCTCGACGCCCGCACCCGCCTGGACCGGGTCCTCGCGCCGGGAGCGGCCCGCACCGAGCCGCCAGGCCGCGATGCCCACGCCGTACGCGTCCAGGCGGGCGAGGACGCCGCCCTGGTCGGCGACCACGTCCTCGCGGTGCCGGGCGACGGGCAGCGGCGCGTCGGGGTCGCCGCCCTGCGCCGCGATCATCCGCCGCCACACGTCCATGGCGCGCCCGTCGCCGAGCGCGGCGCGCACCTCCGCCTCGGGCACCGGGCGTCCCGCGCCCGCGAGCATCTCGACCGCGAGCGCCACCGTCAGGTCGGTGACGTCGGCGGGGCCGCCGCCGGCGAGCACCTCCACCGACTCGCGGACCTCGAGCGCGTTGCCCGCCGTCCGGCCCAGCGGTACCTGCATGCCGGTGAGCAGCGCGACCGTGCGCACCCCCGCGTCCGTGCCCAGGTCCACCATGGTGCGCGCGAGCTCCCGCGCGGACTCCAGGTCCTTCATGAACGCGCCCGAGCCGACCTTCACGTCGAGCACGAGCGCGCCCGTGCCCTCCGCGATCTTCTTGCTCATGATGGAGCTGGCGATGAGCGGCACCGACTCGACCGTGCCGGTGACGTCGCGCAGGGCGTAGAGCTTCTTGTCGGCGGGGGCGAGGCCGGCGCCCGCGGCGCAGACCACGGCGCCGACGTCCTCGAGCTGGTCCATGAGCTCGGCGTTGGTCAGCGAGGCGCGCCAGCCCGGGATCGCCTCCAGCTTGTCCAGGGTGCCGCCGGTGTGGCCGAGCCCGCGCCCGGAGAGCTGCGGGACGGCGACCCCGAACGACGCCACCAGGGGCGCGAGCGGCAGGGTGATCTTGTCGCCCACCCCGCCGGTGGAGTGCTTGTCCGCCGTGGGGCGCGACAGGCCGGAGAAGTCCATCCGTTCCCCGGAGGCGATCATCGCGCCCGTCCAGCGGGCCACCTCGGGCCGGCTCATTCCCCGCAGCAGGATCGCCATCGCGAGCGCCGACATCTGCTCCTCGGCGACGGCCCCACGGGTGTAGGCGCCCACCACCCAGTCGATCTGGTCGGGGCCGAGCGGGAGTCCGTCCCGCTTGGCCCGGATGACGTCGACGGCGTCGAATGGCTCGTGACCTGACGAGGTGTTGCTCATGCCGTGCCCCTTCCCTTGTGGCGTTCGAGGTCCTGCACGCCGAACGCGTCGGGCAGCACCTCGGTCATGGGCACCACGCCCCGGACGGACTCGACGAGGAGGTCGGGCCCGCCGTGCTCCCACAGCAGCTGCCGGCAGCGCCCGCAGGGCATGAGGACCTCGCCGGTACCGTCCACGCAGGTGAAGGCGACGAGGCGGCCTCCCCCGCCGGTGACCAGCGCGGAGATCAGCGAGCACTCGGCGCAGAGCGTCACGCCGTAGGCGGCGTTCTCCACGTTGCAGCCCACCACCACGCGCCCGTCGTCGACGAGCGCCGCCGCGCCCACCGGGAACCCGGAGTACGGCGCGTACGCCCGGGTGACGACGTCGCGCGCCGCCGCCCGCAGCGTGTCCCAGTCGATGTGCTCGTCGGGCATGGCTGTGCCCCCTATTCCTTGGTGTACGCGGTCCCGGACGCCGCGGGGGCACGCGACCGCCCGACGAGCCCGGCCACCGCCAGCAGCGTCACCAGGTACGGGAGCATGAGCATGAACTGGCTCGGCACCGGGGATCCCACCACCGACAGCACGTTCTGCAGGTTCGTGGCGAAGCCGAACAGCAGGCCCGCCAGCGCGGCGCGCAGCGGGTCCCACTTGCCGAAGATGACGGCCGCGAGGGCGATGAACCCGGCGCCCGCCGTCATCTCCCGGCCGAACTGGTTGATCGACACCACCGTGTAGAAGGCGCCGCCCATGCCGGCGATCGCGCCGCCGATGAGGACCGCGCGGTACCGGGTGCGCACGACGTCGATGCCGACCGTGTCCGCCGCCTTGGGGTGCTCGCCCACGGCGCGCACCCGCAGGCCCCAGCGGGTGCGGAACAGCGCGAACCACACCGCGGCGACGGCGACGAACATCAGGTACACGACGATGGTCTGGTTGAACAGCACCGGGCCGACGATCGGGATGCGCTCGAGCAGCGGGATTGGCAGGCGCTCGAAGCGCGTGGTGGCGTTGAGCGCCTCGGTGTTGGGGACCAGCAGCTCCGAGTAGAAGAAGCTGGTAAGGCCGATCACCAGCACGTTGAGCACCACGCCGACGATCACCTGGTTGACCTTGTAGGTGATCGTGAACAGGCCGAGCACCAGCGCCACCAGGGCGCTCGCGACCACCGCGGCGAACAGGCCGGCCCAGGGGCTGTTCGTGATCGACCCGACGATGGCGGCGACGAACGCGCCGGCGAGCAGCTGGCCCTCGATCGCGATGTTCACCACGCCGGCACGCTCGCCCACGACGCCGCCGAGCGCGCCGTAGACGATCGGCACGGACAGCCCGACGGCGCCGCTCAGCAGGCCGACGACAGACAGGTCGCGCGGGCTGCCGGCGGCGGCCCAGGCGAGGAAGCCCACGAGGAGTGCGGCGACGAAGACGGCGATCGCCCAGACCGGCACCGGCCGCCCGGCCCGGGTGCGCACGGCGGCGAACCCGAGCACGAGCATCCCCACGGCGCCGCACACCCAGGCGGTGGCCATGGCCGGGACCACGATCGTGGACAGCACGACGTAGTCGGTGCTGGTGGACAGCTGGAAACGAGCCGACCCCTCGTGCGGCCCGACCAACAGGAGCAGCGCGTACAGGACGAGCACCACCCCGAGGCCGATGACGGCCTTCCACGTCACCGTGCTGACGGTGCGCGACGTGGCCCGCGAGGCGGCGGGCCCCGGGGCGTCGACGGTCGTGGCGGTCATGCCTGTCCCTCCTGTGCGGTGCGACGGCGGCGCTCTCGTCGCTTCGGCGCCCGGTCCGGCTGCGGCAGGCGGAAGATGGCCCGCACGAGCGGCGGCGCCGCGATGAACAGCACGATCAGCGACTGCACGACGAGCACGATCTCGATGGGGATGCCCTGCGCCGCCTGCATCGCGGAGCCGCCGGCCTTGAAGCCGCCGAAGAGGATGCCCGCGCCCAGCACCCCCCACGGCGAGGAGCCGCCCAGCAGCGCGACCGTGATCGCGTCGAAGCCGATGCCGGCGTCGATGTCGGCGCTGAAGCCCGTGGTCACGGTGCCCAGCACCTGCTGTGTGCCCGCGAGGCCCACCAGACCACCGGCGACGAGCATGACGAGCACCGTGGTGCGGGGCACGTCGATGCCCGCGACCCGCGCGGCCTTGGGGTTCTCCCCCACGGCGCGGAACGCGAAGCCGGCGCTCGAGCGGTTGAGCAGCCACCAGACGCCCACCACGGCGAGCAGCGACAGCACGAAGCCCCAGTGCAGGTTGTAGCGCTCGCCGAGCAGCCCCGGCAGCACGGCACTGTCCTGCATCGGCGGCGTCTTCGGGTTAGCCGACCCCGGCGCCTGCATCAGCCCGGGCGTCGCGAGGAAGTACGACAGCAGGTAGAACGCGACGTAGTTGAGCATGATCGTGACGATCACCTCGTGCGCGCCGGTGCGGGCCTTGAGCAGGCCCGCGATGCCCGCCCACAGCGCGCCGGCGGCGATGCCCGCGACCAGGCAGAGCAGCATGTGCAGGGGGAACGGCAGGCCGGTCACGCCGAAGCCGATCCAGCCGGCGGCGGTGGCGGCCATGAGCATCTGCCCCTGGCCGCCGATGTTGAACAGGCCCGCGCGGAACGCGAGCGCGACGCCCAGGCCGGCCGCGATCAGCGGCGTGGCGTTCGTGAGGGTCTGCGTCAGCGGGCGGATGCCCTGCGCGAACGAGTCGGCGCCGAAGTTGTAGACCGCCCCCTGGAAGAGCGCGGAGTACGCGCCGCCCACGGCCTGGCCGATCGACGCGAGCGTGTCGCCCGGGCGGGCGAAGAAGTACGGCGCGGCGGCGACCACCTCCTCGTCCGTGACGACGATGAGGATCGAGCCCGCCACGATCGCGAGCACGATCGCGCCGAGCGCCACGGCCCAGCCGCCGGAGGTCGCGCGCCGCAGCGCGTCGCGCCACCGGTCGCCGGACTCGTCCAGGGCGGGCGCCTGCTCGCGGGCGACCTCCTGCTCGAGCGCCTCCGCCAGGCCGGGCTCGGCCTCCGGGTCGACCGTCTCGAGCGCCTCGCCCAGCGGCGAGTCGGGGTCGACGAGATCGCCCGTCGAGCGCGTCGAGCCCGTCGAGCGCGTCGAGCGCGTCGAGCCCGTCGAGCGCGTCGAGCGCGTCGAGCCCGTCGAGGACCCGGGTTCCGGGACCTCGGGCTGCGTACCGTCCGGGTCGGTGCCGTCGGGCCGGGGCGTCTCGCCGCTCACGCCGCGTCTCCTTGGTTCTGGGGGCCGGTCTGGGGGCCTGCCTCGGGGCCGGTCTCCGGCGCGATGCCGGCCATCATGAGGCCGAGCACGTCGCGCGGGGTCGTCGCCGGGACGATGCCGACGACGCGCCCGCGGTACATGACCATGATCCGGTCGGCCAGGGCGACGGCCTCGTCGAGCTCGGTCGAGACCACCAGCACCGGGATGCCGGTGTCGCGGGTCTCGACGATCCGCTTGTGGATGAACTCGATCGAGCCGACGTCGACGCCGCGGGTCGGCTGCGCGGCGACCAGCAGGCTGAGGTCGCGCGAGAGCTCCCGCGCCAGGACGACCTTCTGCTGGTTGCCGCCCGACAGCCGGCCCACGCGAGTTTCGATGCCCTGGGTGCGCACGTCGAACTCGGCGACCTTCTCCACGGCGAACTGGTCGCGCGCCGCGAGCTGCAGGGTGCCGTGCCGCACGAACGGCGGCCCGTCGGTGCGGTCGAGCACGAGGTTCTCGGCGATGGTGAACTCGCCGACCAGCCCGTCCACCGTGCGGTCCTCGGGCACGAAGCCCACGCCGGCGTCGAGGATCCGGCGCACCGAGCGGCCCACCAGCTCCTTGCCGTCCAGCCGCACGCTGCCGGTCACCGACTCCTGCAGGCCCACGAGCGCCTCGGTCAGCTCGGTCTGTCCGTTGCCCTGCACCCCGGCGACCACGAGCACCTCGCCGCCGCCCACCGTGAAGCTCACGTCGTCCACCAGCACCTGCCCGTCCGGGCCGGCGACCCGCAGGTCGGTGACGACGAGCTCGTTGGCCGTGGTCTGCGGCTCGTCCTTGCGCACGGTGAGCTCGACGGCGCGGCCCACCATGAGGGAGGCCAGCTCCGCGTCGGTGGCGGTGGGGCTGGCCTCGCCGACCACCTTGCCGTGCCGCACCACGGTGATGCGGTCCGCGACGGCCCGCACCTCGCGCAGCTTGTGCGTGATGAAGACGATCGCCGCACCCTCGTCCCGCAGCTGGCGCATGATCCCCATGAGCTCGTCGGTCTCCTGGGGGGTGAGCACCGCGGTCGGCTCGTCGAAGATCAGCACGTCCGCGTCGCGCCCGAGCGCCTTGATGATCTCGACCCGCTGCTGCACGCCCACGGGGAGGTCCTCCACCAGCGCGTCCGGGTCCACGTGGAAACCGAAGCGGTCGGCGATCTCGGTGACCTTGGTGCGCGAGCTGTCCAGGTCGAGCACGCCTGCGGCGCGCGTGGACTCGTGGCCGAGCATGACGTTCTCGGCCACCGAGAACACGGGCACGAGCATGAAGTGCTGGTGCACCATGCCGATACCGGCCGCCATCGCGTCGCCGGGCCCGTCGAAGGTCCGGACCTCGCCGTCCAGCAGGATCTCGCCCTCGTCGGCCTGGTACAGGCCGTAGAGCACGTTCATCAGCGTGGACTTGCCGGCGCCGTTCTCGCCCAGCAGGCAATGGATCTCGCCGGGCTGCACCACCAGGTCGATGTGGTCGTTCGCCACGAGCGCGCCGAAGCGCTTCGTGATGCCTCGCAGCTCGAGCCTCATGCTCAGCCTTCCGTCCGATCGCGGGGTCTCAGGAGGTGGTGGAGCAGCGCACCGCCATCAGCCTCTCACCGGGGCAGCCTCTCAAGGGGCAGCCCCGACACCGTCTGCATCGGTCACGCACGGGTGGCGCGGTCCATGCGGACCGCGCCACCGCTCAACGTGCCGTCACGCCGCTGCCATCACTCCTTGCCGGAGAGGCCGGAGAGGTAGGAGTCGACCTCGACCTCGCCAGAGATGATCTTCTCCTGGAGGGCGGTGACCTCCTCCATGAGGGCCGGGTCGACCTTGTCCTCGAAGTTGTGCAGCGGGGCGAGCCCCACGCCCTCGTTCTCCAGCGTGCCGACGTACGGCGTCGGGTCGAAGTTGCCCTTGCCGGCCGCCATCACCGCGTCGTAGGTGGAGACGTCCATCTTCTTGAGGATCGACGTCAGCACGTAGTCCTGGGTGGACGGGTCGGTCTCGAAGAAGTCCGCGTCGACGCCGACGAGGGCCACGTCCTTGCCCGAGTCCTGGATCGCCGCGATGGCGGACTGGTAGATCGGGCCGCCGACGGGCAGGAGCACGTCCACGCCCTGGTCGATGATGTTCTGCGCGGTCGTCTTCGCGGTCTCGTTGGCCTCGAAGCCGCCCGTGAACGACCCCTCGTCGCCGCCGGAGTACCCGACGACCTCGACCTCGGCGTCCTTGGCCTCGTTGTAGTACTCGACGCCCTGCTTGAAGCCGTCCATGAAGATGGTCACGGTCGGGAACGGCTGGCCGCCGAACGTGCCGACCTTGCCCGTCTCCGAGTACCCGGCCGACAGGTAGCCCGCCAGGAACGCGGCCTGGGCGGTGTCGTACAGCAAGGGCTTGATGTTCTCGGCGTCCGTCGTGCCGTCGAAGTCCGCGTCCGCGGCGTCGTCGACGATGATGTACTCGGACTCCGGGTTGGCGGTCGCCGACTCGATCGTCGCGGCCGAGAGCGCGAAGCCCACCGACACGATCGTGTCGCAGTTCTGCCCGACGAGGGACTCGAGGTTCGGCTTGAAGTCGCTCTCGGACTGCGACTGGACCTCGACGGCCTCCGTGCCGAGCTCCTCCGCGGCCTGGAGCACACCCTCGTAGCTGAGCTGGTTGAAGCTCTTGTCGTCGAACCCGCCCTGGTCCGAGACGATGCACGGCTTGAAGTCGCTCGCGGCGGCCGAACCGCCCCCGTCGCCACCGGACTCCTCCGGGGCCTCGGCACAAGCCGCCAGCGCGAGCGCGGCGACGCCTGCGAGGGCAGTGAGCTGGATCGCTCTCTTCACCTGTCGCTCCTGTCGATCGTTCGTCGGGCCAGGGTCGTCCGGCCCGTCACGCAGGGAATCCTAGTCACCGCTGGGGACGCGGAGTACCGCGCGCCACGAACCCGCAGTAGTCGTTACCGAAGCGGTATCGACCGGGAACACGCCGGAGACTTTCCGGTGAATCAGGGCTGCAGCGCGAAACGTGCCAGCAGCCGGGCCCCGACGGCGATCGACCGCTCGTCCACGACCAGGTCACCCTGGTGGATGTCGTAGCGCCGCTCCCCCGGCGTCCCGGTGCCCAGCCGGGCCATCGCGCCCGGGACCTTGGTCAGGTACCAGGCGAAGTCCTCGCCGCCGAGGGACTGCTCCGTGAGCACCACGCCGTCGGGCCCGAGCACCGCGGCGCCGGCGGCCTCGAGCGCGCCCGTCACCGCCGCGTCGTTGTCCACCGGCGGGACGCCGCGCGCGTGCCGCACTGTCACGTCCACCTCGTACGGGGCCACCACCTGCTCCACCGCGTCGTGCAGCACCTGGCCGGCCCGCTCCCAGGCGCGCACGTCGAGGCAGCGCAGCGTGCCACTGACCGTGCCGGTGGCCGGGATCGCGTTGTGCGCGTTGCCCGCGTGCACGGTGCCCCAGGTGAGGTTCACGCCGGAGCGCGGGTCGAGCCGCCGGCCCAGCACCGCCGGCACCTGCGTGATGACCTGGCCCAGCGCGTACACCACGTCCCCGGTCAGGTGCGGCCGCGACGTGTGCCCGCCGCCCGACGACAGGGTCACGGTGACGCTGTCGGAGGCGGAGGTGATGGGGCCGATCCGGGTGCCGACCTGCCCGACGTCGAGCTTGGGCTCGCAGTGCACCGCGGCGATCCGGTCGACGCCGTCCAGCGCGCCCTGCGCCACGACGTCGTGCGCGCCGCCGGGCGTGACCTCCTCAGCCGGCTGGAAGACGAGCCGCACCCCGCGGTCGAGCAGACCCTCGTCGTGCAGGGCGGCGAGCGCCAGCCCCGCGCCGAGCACCACCGTGGTGTGCACGTCGTGGCCGCAGGCGTGCGCGACGCCCGGCACGACGGACTCGAAGGGCAGCCCGCAGGAGTCGTCGAGCGGCAGCGCGTCGATGTCGGCGCGCAGCGCGACGCGGCCGCGCCCGTCCGCCGAGCGCTCCGGCCCGACGTCGCAGACCAGCCCCGTGGCCTCCAGCAGCCGCGGCGCGAGACCCGCCGCGCGCAGGCGGTCGGCCACCAGGGCGGTGGTGCGCACCTCCTGGCGGCCGAGCTCGGGGTGCGCGTGCACGTCGCGGCGGATCTCGATCAGCTCGGCCTCGAGGGCCGCGAGGACCTCGTCGAGCCGCGCGCCGGCGTCCACGGGGGCGCTCACAGGAGGTCCTCGCGGCCGTGCGAGCGCATCGCGTCGACCATGTCCTTCACCTGCTGGGCGCGGGCACGGGTCGTCACCAGCAGGGCGTCGGGCGTGTCCACCACGACGACGTCGTCGATGCCGAGCAGCGCCACCACCCGGTCCCCGCCGGGTACGACGACGGACCCGGCCGACTGCACGCGCACCACGTCCCCCGGGTCGCCGAGCACCTTGGACCCGCTGTCGTCGTCCGACGGGAGCAGGGCCGCGAGCGAGTTGAAGTCCCCCACGTCGTCCCAGCCGAACGTGCCCGGAACGACGGCGACGCCGCCCTCGGCCGCGACGGGCTCGGCCACGGCGTGGTCGATCGCGATCTTCTCCAGGCCTGGCCACACCTCGGCCAGCACCCGGTCGCGGTCCGGGCCGTCCCAGGCGGCCGCGACGGCGCGGAGCCCGTCGTGCAGGGCCGGCCGCTGCTGCGCAAGGTGGCCGAGCAGCACCGACGCGCGGGCCACGAAGATCCCCGCGTTCCAGCGGTACTCCCCGGAGGCGACGTACTCGCGGGCGGTCGCGGCGTCCGGCTTCTCCGTGAAACCCCGCACGTGCAGGGCGCTCGGCGCGTCGTCGACACCCAGGGGGTCGCCGCTGTGCACGTAGCCGAACGCCACGGACGGGCGCGAGGCGGCGATCCCGATCGTCGCGACATACCCCGCGCGCGCGGCCGCGACGGCCTCGCGCACCGCCGCCTCGAAGGAGGCCGTGCCCGACACCACCTGGTCCGCGGCGAACGAGCCGACGACGACGTCGCCGTGCCGGTGCTCGAGCACCGCGGCCGCCAGCCCGATCGCCGCCATCGAGTCCCGCGGCGAGGGCTCGGCCAGGACGTCGTCCGCCCCGAGCTCGGGCAGCTGCTCGCGGGCCGCGGGCACGTGCTGCGTCCCGGTGACGAGCACCACGCCGCCGGGGCCGGTGAGCGGCCCGAGCCGGTCCACCGTGCCCTGCAGCAGGGAGCGCCCGGTACCGGCGAGGTCGTGCAGGAATTTGGGGGCGCCCGCGCGGGACAGCGGCCACAGCCGGGTGCCGGCGCCGCCGGCGGGGACCACGGCGTAGAACCCAGGGATCGGTCGGGAGGCCGGTCCGGCCGGGCTCGATGATCCGGACGGAGGTGCCGCAGTGCTCATGTCCGCAGCATAGGCGTGCTGACGGCCGAGCCGTCGGCGACGTCAACCCTGTGGAATAGGTCACGAAAGGCACCGGAGCGCCCCGGTTTGCCGGACCCCGTGTGCCGCGAGACGACCTGATGTCACTACAGTGAACGTGAACGGAATCCACCCAGAATCCGCCAACGGAGGCTCCCCCCGTGCCTACAGCACCTGCTGGCACGCTCTACCGCGGCCGTGAAGGCATGTGGTCCTGGGTCGCGCATCGCGTGACCGGCGTGCTCATCTACTTCTTCCTCCTCGTGCACATCCTGGACACCGCACTGGTCCGGGTCTCGCCCGAGGCCTACAACGCCGTGATCGGGACGTACCAGACGCCGATCATGGGACTCGGGGAGGCCGGCCTCGTGGCCGCGATCGTCTTCCACGCGTTCAACGGCGTCCGCGTGGTGCTCGTCGACTTCTGGGCCAAGGGCCCGAAGTACCAGAGGGCCATGCTCTGGGTCGTCGTCGGCCTGTTCGTCGTCACCATGGCCGGCTTCCTGCCGCGGCACCTGATGAACGTCTTCGGAGGTGGGCACTGATGGCAGCGACACAGACCGGGTCCCCGTCCGCGATCGCCGAACCCCGCTCCCCGTACGCGCGGCGCAAGACCACGCGCGGCAACTACGAGCTGTACAGCTGGGTGTTCATGCGGGTGTCGGGCGTGCTGCTGCTCGTGCTCGTCTTCGGGCACCTGTTCGTCAACCTCATGGTCGGCGAGGGCGTGCACGCGATCGACTTCGCCTTCGTCGGCGGTAAGTGGTCCAGCCCGTTCTGGCAGGTCTGGGACCTGCTGATGCTGTGGCTCGCGATGATCCACGGCACCAACGGCGTGCGCACCGTCATCAACGACTACGCCCAGCGCGACGCGACGCGCGGCGTGCTCAAGGTGCTGCTCTACCTGGCGTCCGTGATCGTCGTCGTGCTCGGCACGCTCGTGATCTTCACGTTCAACCCCTGCCCGCCGGATGCGCCGGCGAACCTCCTGCCGTCGATCTGTTCCGCGAACTAAGGACTGGCTCCCCCGATGCAGACACACCAGTACGACGTCGTCATCGTCGGCGCAGGCGGCGCCGGCATGCGTGCGGCGCTCGAGGCCTCCGGCGAGGCCCGCACCGCCGTCATCTCCAAGCTCTACCCCACCCGCTCCCACACCGGCGCCGCCCAGGGCGGCATGGCCGCGGCCCTCGCGAACGTCGAGGACGACAACTGGGAGTGGCACACCTTCGACACGGTCAAGGGCGGCGACTACCTCGTCGACCAGGACGCGGCCGAGATCCTCGCCAAGGAGGCCATCGACTCCGTCCTCGACCTCGAGAAGATGGGGCTGCCGTTCAACCGCACCCCCGAGGGCCGGATCGACCAGCGTCGCTTCGGCGGGCACACCCGCGAGCACGGGCAGGCCGCCGTGCGCCGCGCCTGCTACGCCGCGGACCGCACCGGGCACATGATCCTGCAGACGCTCTACCAGAACTGCGTGAAGCAGGACGTGGAGTTCTTCAACGAGTTCTACGTGCTCGACCTGCTCACCGACCACGACCTCACCACCGAGGAGCTGGCCGACGGCGCCGAGGTCAACGCGACCGGCGTCGTGGCCTACGACCTCGCGTCGGGCGAGATCCACGTGTTCCAGGCGAAGGCGATCATCTTCGCCACCGGCGGCGCGGGCAAGATCTTCAAGACCACGTCGAACGCGCACACCCTCACGGGCGACGGCATGGCGCTGGCCTACCGCCGCGGCCTGCCGCTGGAGGACATGGAGTTCTTCCAGTTCCACCCGACGGGCCTCGCCGGCCTGGGCATCCTGCTCTCGGAGGCCGCACGCGGCGAGGGCGCCATCCTGCGCAACTCCGAGGGCGAGCGGTTCATGGAGCGCTACGCGCCCACCATCAAGGACCTCGCGCCGCGCGACATCGTGGCCCGGTCGATGGCCAACGAGGTGCGGGAGGGCCGCGGCGCCGGCCCGAACAAGGACTACGTGCTGCTCGACCTCACGCACCTGGAGCCGGCGCACATCGACGCCAAGCTCCCGGACATCACGGAGTTCGCGCGCACCTACCTCGGCGTCGAGCCCTACACCGAGCCCGTGCCGGTGTACCCCACGGCGCACTACGCCATGGGCGGCGTGCCGACCAACGTGCAGGGCGAGGTGCTCCGCGACAGCCACACCGTCGTCAAGGGCCTCTACGCGGCCGGCGAGGTCGCGTGCGTGTCCGTGCACGGCTCCAACCGGCTCGGCACCAACTCGCTGCTCGACATCAACGTCTTCGGCAAGCGGGCCGGGCGCGCGGCGGCCGCGTACTCCAAGACGGTCCCCCAGCACCGGGAGCTCCCCGAGGCACCGACCGCCCGCGTCGAGGCGCAGCTCTCCGAGATGCGCGACCGGCCCGACGGCGAGCGCGTGTCCGACGTGCGCAAGGCCCTGCAGGAGACCATGGACGCGAACGCCCAGGTGTTCCGCACCGGCGACTCGCTGAACGAGGCGCTCTCGACGATCCGCGAGCTGCAGAAGCGCTACCGGAACGTCTCGGTTCAGGACAAGGGCAAGCTGTTCAACACCGACCTCCTCGAGGCCATCGAGCTGGGGTTCCTGCTCGACATCGCCGAGGTCACGGTCGTCGCGGCGATCAACCGCAAGGAGTCGCGCGGCGGGCACTACCGCGAGGACTACCCGGACCGGGACGACTCCAACTACATGCTGCACACGATGGCGTACCGCCGTCCGACGTCGGCCTCCGACGCCGCCGACGGGCACGTCACGGGCTACTTCGACCACGTCGAGGACTTCGGGGACTACAAGGTCGTCCTCGGATCCAAGCCCGTCACCCAGACGCGCTACGAGCCGATGGAGCGGAAGTACTGATGACTGCTGTTCTCGAGAACCCCGCGACCGAGTCGCTGAAGCCCGAGGTGGGCGCCATCCCCTCGTTCGAGGTCACGCTGCGCATCCGGCGCTACAACCCGGAGTCGGAGCACGGCGAGGAATCGACCTGGGACGAGTTCACGGTCACCGCGCACGGCACCGACCGCGTCCTGGACGCCCTGCACATGATCAAGTGGGAGCAGGACGGGAGCCTGACGTTCCGTCGCTCCTGCGCCCACGGCGTGTGCGGCTCCGACGCCATGCGCATCAACGGCCGCAACCGGCTCGCCTGCAAGACGCTCCTCAAGGACGTCAACCCGGACAAGCCGATCACCGTGGAGCCCATCAAGGGCCTGCCCGTGGTCAAGGACCTCGTGGTCGACATGGAGCCGTTCTTCGCCTCCTACCGCGAGATCATGCCGTTCCTCATCACCTCGGGGAACGAGCCCAGCCGCGAGCGGATCCAGTCCGCCGAGGACCGGGCCCGCTTCGACGACACCACCAAGTGCATCCTGTGCGCCGCGTGCACGTCGTCGTGCCCCGTTTTCTGGACCGACGGGCAGTACTTCGGCCCGGCGGCGATCGTCAACGCGCACCGGTTCATCTTCGACAGCCGCGACGAGGGCGCCACCCAGCGCCTGGAGATCCTCAACGACAAGGAGGGCGTGTGGCGCTGCCGCACGACCTTCAACTGCACCGAGGCCTGCCCCCGCGGCATCGAGGTGACCAAGGCGATCCAGGAGGTCAAGCGCGCGATGATCACCCGCGCGTTCTGACGCTGGGAGCCACCCGGTCGTAGGAGCCCCGTCGTACCCCCCGTACGACGGGGCTCCACGGCCTTCCGCTGCCCTGCCCCTGTCGCACGATGCGCTCGGTCTCGAGGGCCCTGCGGCGGGCACGGAGCTCGGCCTCGGCCCGCTCCAGCTCGTCCAGGCGCGGCGGGTCGAAGATCCACGCGCAGACCATGAGCAGCACGCGGGCGACGAAGTTGACCAGCACGAGCACCGTGACGATGACGGCGAAGGACGCCAGGAGCGCGTTGCGCGCCGCGCTGCCGACGATGATCGACGTCCCCGCCCAGCGCAGGAACCCGGCGACGAGGCCGGCGACCAGGCACCCGAGGACCAGGTCCCGGGTGCGGGGCGGGTGGACCCGGGCGATCACCCGGACGAGCAGGAACACCAGGAACGCGTCGAGGACCACGCCCACGGCGACGCTCCCCAGGCTGAGGGCCCAGCCGACGAGGGCCGAGCTGCCCAGGAGCTCGCGCACCTCGCCGCCCACCCATCGGGAGACGATGCTCGCGGCCGCCGAGGCCAGCACCATCGCGCCCAGCAGCACGAAGCCGACCAGGGCCCACACCTTGGACCACACGGGGCTCTCCGCCGTGATGGGCTCGTCGAACATCGTGCGCACCGAGATGCGGATCGCGCTCATGAAACCGATGGCGGAGAAGAGCAGCACCACCACCGCGACCACGGTCGCCGGGTTCAGGGCGTGCGAGAGGACGAGGTTCTCGGGCGCCAGGGCGCCCTTTTTGCCGCCCGTCGCGATCAGCCCCGGGATCCAGGTGTCGATCTGCTCGAACACCGCCGCCTGGAGCTCGGGGCGGCTGCCGAGCGCGGCGGAGAAGACGCTGAACCCGATCGTCAGCCCGGCGAAGAGCGAGAACAGCGCCGTGTACGCGATGCCGCCGCACAGCAGCGCACCCCGGCGGGCGCCGTACCACGAGAGCGCCCGGGATAGCCGCGTGTCGTTCCACCACTCCATCAGGGCCTTGACCCGGTCGACGGCTGCGCTCACAGGCCGACCCTAGGAAGCCGAGGACGCCCCCGCGAGCCGGAACCAGCGGTGGGGACGCCACACGCCGTCGTCGCCGTGCTCGTACTGCCAGAGCCGGTCGACCTCGAAGACCCCGTCGAAGTCGGCCATCTCGTCGAAGGCCCGGTCCAGGAAGGCGTCGGCCACCTCGTGCGCCACCGTGACGTGCGGGTGGTAGTTGAAGCGCAGGTCCTGTGCCAGCAACCCCGACCGGGCGGCCATCTCCAGCTGCTCGCACTCCGCGATGCCCTCGGCGAGCGAGACGAACACGACGGGCGAGACGGGGCGGAACGTGCCGGCACCGCGCAGGTGCACGCGGAACGGGGGCGTCTCTGCGGCCACCTTCTCGAGGTGCTCGGACACCGCGTCCAGCACCGACACGTCGACGACGGTAGGGCCGACCACCGTGATGTGCGGCGGGATGGCGTGCGCGAGCGGGTCGCCGAGCCGGGCGCGCGCGTCCTGGAGCCGGCTCCCGAACGGCTCGGGCACCGCGATGGCGACGCCGATCCGCACCTGGGAAGGGCCGCGTTCGGGAAGGTTCACCGAGCGCCTCGCGGCAGCAGCCCGAACCGGTCGTAGACCCGGCCGAGCACCGGTCGGGCGATCTCCCGCGCCCGCTCGGCGCCGTCGGCGAGCACCTTGTCGAGCTGGGCCGGGTCCGACAGGTAGGTCTGGGCCCGGGCCTGGAAGGGCTCGAGGAAGGCGACGACCGCGTCCGCCAGGTCCGCCTTGAGGTAGCCGTAGCCGCGGCCGTCGTACTCGGCCGCGATCTCGTCCACGCCGCGACCCGTGACCGCCGAGAAGATGGTCAGCAGGTTGGAGATGCCCGGCTTGGCCGCGGGGGCGTAGCGCACCCCATAGGTCTCGTCGGCGTCCGTGACGGCGGACTTGATCGCCTTGACCGCCTTCTTCGGGTCCTCGAGCAGCCAGACGACGCCCTTGCCGCCGGCGTTCGACTTGCTCATCTTGGCCGTGGGCTCCTGGAGGTCCTGGATCTTGGCCACGGCCTTGACGATGTGCGCCTCGGGGACCACGGCGGTGCCCTCGCCGAAGCGGGCGTTGAGCCGCTGGGCCAGGTCGCGGGTGAGCTCCAGGTGCTGGCGCTGGTCCTCGCCCACCGGCACCAGGTCGGTGTCGTAGAGCAGGATGTCTGCCGCCATGAGCACCGGGTAGGTGAACAGGCCCACCGTGGTGCCCTCAACCCCCTGCTTCGCCGACTTGTCCTTGAACTGCGTCATCCGGCCTGCCTCGCCGAACCCGGTCTGGCAGCTCAGCACCCAGGCCAGCTCGGCGTGCTCCGCGACGTGGGACTGCACGAAGAGGATCGACCGCCCCGGGTCGATGCCCCCCGCGAGGTACTGCGCGGCCGTGCGGCGCGTGCGCTCGCGCAGCGCGGCCGGGTCCGGGCCCACGGTCAGGGCGTGCAGGTCGACGACGCAGTAGAGCGCCTCGTGGTCCTCCTGGAGCGCCACCCACTGGGCCAGGGCTCCCAGGTAGTTCCCGAGGTGCAGCGAACCGTCGGTCGGCTGCATACCGGAGAAGATGCGAGGCAGTCCCTGTGGGGCGGTCCCGCGCTCGAGGGAACCGTGTTCGAGAGAACCGGGGGTGGCGACGTCGGACATGGCGTCCATTGTGGCAGGTCGGCGGGGCACCTCGGAAACCACGTCGGGGGCGGTCCCGATGGGTGGGATCAGGTGGCCTCGTCGTCGAACGGTGCCGGGGCGGCCGACCTCGCGGCGTCGCCCGTGGCGGACGTCGGGGCAGCGGCGGGCGCGGCGGCCCTCGGGGTCGGCGCCGACTCGTCGTCGTCGAGGAGCGCCTCCCGCACGATCCGGCGCGGGTCGTACTGGCGCGGGTCGAGCTTGGACCAGTCCACGTCCTTGAACTCCGGGCCGAGCTCGGTGTCCACCCGCTCCTTCGCGTCGCGCAGCAGGCCCCGGCCACGCTTCACGAGCGAGGCGAGCTGGGCGGCGTAACCGGGGAGGCGCTCGGGCCCGATGAGCAGGACGGCAAGCACCACGATGATGATGAGCTCACCGCCGTTGATGTCCAACACGGCAGCAGCCTAACGGTCGGAGGGGGACGGACGGACCCGGCGGGGTGGACTCGCGGCGGACCTGCGTCGCCGCGTCACCCGCTCTCCTTCTCCTGCAGCACCACGCGCACGTCCCGCTCGTCGCCGTCGTCGCGCACGCGCAGCGTCACGGCGTCGCCGGGCTGCCGCGCGCGGATCGCCACGATCAGCTCGTCGCTCCGCGCGACCGGCCGCCCGTCGATCGTGAGGATCACGTCGCCCGGCCGGATCCCGGCGCGGTCGGCGGGGCCGTCCGGCGTCACGGCCGGCTGGCCCTGCTGGGCATCGCTGGAGACCTGCACGCCCTCGCCGGTGTACGACGTGTCGATCAGGGCCCCGATGACGGGGTACGTGGCGTGCCCCGACTCGATCAGCTGCTCCGCGGTGTGCCGCGCCTGGGCGGCGGGGATCGCGAACCCGAGGCCGATGCTGCCCGTCGCGGCGGCGGCACCGGGCGGTTGCGCGATCGCCGAGTTGATGCCCACCACCTCGCCGTCCGCGTCGACCAGCGGGCCGCCGGAGTTGCCGGGGTTGATCGCGGCGTCCGTCTGAATCGCGTCGATGAACGCGGTCGCCGCGGCGCCGCCCGTCTCGTCCCCGGCCTGCACGGGCCGGTGCAGGGCGCTCACGATCCCCGTCGTCACCGTGGAGTCCAGGCCCAGGGGCGCGCCGACCGCGAGCACCGGGTCGCCCACCACGACCTCGTCGGAGTCGCCGAGGACGAGCGGCACGAGGCCCTTCTCGTCCACCTTGATGACGGCGAGGTCGTAGTCGGCCGTGCGGCCGACCACCTCCGCGTCCCGCTCCCGGCCGTCCGCGAACGTCACCACGGCGTTGTCGTCGGCGCCGGTCGCCCCGGCCACGACGTGGTTGTTGGTGAGGATGTAGCCGTCCGCACGCAGCACGAAGCCCGAGCCCGTGGCGACCCCGTCCGCGCCCGCGACCTGGATCGAGACGACGCTCGGCAGGACGTCGGCGGCCAGCGCGGCCACCGAGCCCGCGGGGCGCTCCCCCGCTGTCTCCGCCGTGCCCTGGCGTGCTGCGGCCGGCTCGGGGAGCGCCGCGTCGGCCGGACGGCCGTCGGCGAGCGCGTCCGAGAGCCGGTCGCCGGCGAACCCGCCCACCGCACCCGCGAGCAGGGCGACCACGACGACGGCCGCCGTCCGCGGGCGGCGGCGGCGCGGCGCGTCTCGCGCCGCCACCGGGAGCGGGTCGGTCGCCGTCGCGCCCGTGCCCGAGGGCTGGGGCATGGGCACCGCGAGCGTCGGGAGCGTCGGGTAAGGCGACGCGGGCAGGGTGAGATGCGGCGCCGGCTCGGGGTCCCGTGCGGGCGGCTCGGGTGCACGCTCGGGCGGCTCGGGCGGCGCGAACAGGTCGTCGGCGGGGTCGGGAGGCGTGGTCATCGTCGCCAGAGGGCTCCTGTCATGGTCGTCCATCCGCGCGAGATCTCACGCAGCACGCCCGTGCCGTCGCCCTCGGCGGAAACCGGGAACGCTGCGACGAGCTCGGCGAGCACGTCGGCCGGCACGTCGGCGGCGACGTCGATCGCGGTGTCCCCGGCTTGCCAGGCGACGTGCCACGGCTCGGTCGAGAGCACGCGCAGGTCGTGGCCGTCGACGTCCAGGGCGCCAGGGCCCTCCACGCCGGCGCCGCCGACGTCGGCGAGACGTCCCTGCCGCTGGCACACGACGGCAGCGCCGTCCGGTCCGGTGAGATCCAGCTCCACGGACGCGGCGTCCGCGCCGTCGCCGGTCTGGCACGTCCCGGTCCGCAGCGCCGTGACCTCGTACCCCGCGGGCAGCGACGTCGGCGCCTCCCAGCCGTGCTCCTGCAACCAGGCGAGGGACTCGGCGGTCGTCTCCCCGGCGACGGTCACGTCACCCACGGTCGTCTCCGCTCCCGCCAGCAGTGTGAGCGCAGCGGCCCTCGACGGGTCCGGGCTGACCACCGGCGCCTGCCCGAGGACGAAGAGCGCCATGCCGAGCACCCCGACGCCGCCGGCGCCCACTGCGACCAGACGACGGGTGCGATGGCGGCGCCTCGAGCCGAGATCGCCGGTCAGCGCGGGTTCCCAGGCGGCCGGACGCTCCCACGCGCTGGAGCGGCCCGGGTCGCGCAGCGGGTCCCCCGCCGTGGACGGGATCGACGCCGACAGCGCCAGCAGGCGGTCGGTGAGTGCCGGGTCCGGGGCCACGTCGCAGGCGGCGGCGAGCGCGCGGTGCGCGGCTCGTGCGGCGTCGAGCTCGGCCGCGCACCGCGCGCAGCGCGCCACGTGGGCGAGCGCCCGCTCCGTGGTCGCCGCGTCGAGCTGGCCGTCGGCGAGGTCGCTCACCCAGGTCCCGAGATGGCTCGCGCCGAGGTGACCCGAGCCGAAGAACCCCGTCACGACCCGGCCCTGCCGCTCGCGCCTCGCGCCGTCACCTCCGCGCGACGGTGCTCCAGCGCGTCTCGGAGCTGCGCGCGAGCCCGGTGGATGCGGGAGCGGACCGTGCCGAGCTTGATCCCCAGGGTCACGGCGATCTCCTCGTAGCTGAGCCCCTCGATGTCGCACAGCACGACGGCGGCGCGGTACTCGGGCCGCAGCGCGTCGAGCGCCGCCTGCACGTCGTTGTCGAGGTTGGCGTGCTCGAAACCGCGCTCGGGCCGGCTGTGGTCCTCCGGCGCTGCGACCCGCGCGGCGTCGTCGCCCATGGCCTCCATGCGGATGCGCTTGCGCCGTCGGACCTGGTCGAGGAAGAGGTTGGTCGTGATGCGGTGCAGCCAGCCCTCGAACGTGCCCGGGGTGTAGCTGGACAAGGAACGGAAGACGCGCAGGAACGTCTCCTGCGTCAGGTCCTCGGCGTCCTGCCGGTTGCCGCTCAGGCGGTACGCCAGCCGGTAGACCCGTGCGGAATGCTCGCGGACGATCGCGTCCCAGGTCGGAGGCGTCCACGGTGCCTGGTCCTGCGATCCTTCCCCGGTGTCCGAGGTCGTCGCAGCGCCGGGCGGCGCGGGCGCCACTGGCGCGGCGTGCACGGGAGCAGGGTTCTTCGTCATCACACCCATCGTCCCACGGCAACGTCCAGGCACGCCGGGTCGTTCCCGCGTACGATCACCGCAGCATCACGACGCCGGCCGTCCGCCGGCGACCCGCCGTGGAGGACCCACTATCAGCACCGACGTCGACGCCCGCAGCGGTCGTACCGCCGCCTGGGCCTACAGCGAGGCCTTCGTCCCCGAGGACGACGTCTTGCTGCGCGCCCGTGAGCGCGCCGCCGAGCTGGGGTGCCAGGCAGCGTCCCCCGGCACGGGTGCCCTGCTGCAGGTCGTGGCCGCCGCGCTCGGCGCACGTGCCGTCGTCGAGGTCGGCACAGGCACCGGCGTGGCCGCCCTCTGGATGCTGCGCGGCATGCCCGACGACGGTGTGCTCACGACGATCGACCCGGAGCTGGAGCACCAGCGCGCCGCGAAGCGGGCGTTCGCCGAGGCAGGGCTGGCGCCCGCCCGCACGCGTGCGATCCCGGGCCGCCCCGCCGACGTCCTGCCGCGACTCACCGACGGGGCGTACGACCTGGTGCTCGTCGGCGCGGAACCCCACGCGTACCCGGAGTACGTCGAGGCCGGGCTGAGGCTGCTGCGACCGGGCGGGGTCCTCGCCGTCGACGGGGCGCTGCACGGTGGCCGGGTGCCCGATCCGGCGCGGCGGGACGAGGCGACCACCGTGGTGCGCGACGTCGGGCGGTCGCTGCGGGCGGACGAGCGGGTGCTGTCCGCGCTCGCCCCGTCCGGTGACGGGCTGCTGCTCGCCGTGCGGCGCTAGCGACCTTCGTACGCACACGCATGAGCGCGGGACGGACGACCCGCCCCGCGCTCACATGATCAGTCCCGGCGGGCCGCGGCTTCCGGGATCCTCCCGGCCGCGGGCCCGGTCGTCGTCAGGAGACGACGGCCTGGAGTGCCTCGCCCAGCTCGGTTGCCTCGGTGGCGTTCAGCTCCACGACCAGACGGCCGCCACCCTCGAGCGGGACCCTCATGACGATGCCGCGCCCTTCCTTGGTGACCTCCAGCGGCCCGTCGCCCGTCCGCGGCTTCATCGCAGCCATCTGTGGCTCTCCATTCCGTTGTCTGGTTCCTCGACCTGACCTCGTTCCCGGCGTCCGCCGGTCGGCGGGGCGGGTTGAGGCGCGCCTCACCATTCTAGGTCAGAACCGGACCATCACTTCCACACCCCGGACGTCAGCGGTCGACAGGCGAGACTGTCGGGCGTCAGGCCAGCCCACGGACCGCGGCCTGCGGCGGGACCTCGTCGCGGACGGCCGCGACCAGGTCCAGGACGCGCCGGGTGGCACGCACGTCGTGCGCCCGGAAGACGCTCGCGCCCATCCACGCGGCGAGGGCCGTGGCGGCCAGCGTCCCCTCCAGTCGTTCGTCCGGCCCGAGCCCCAGGGTCTCCCCCACGAAGTCCTTGCGGCTCAGCGCCATCAGCAGCGGGAAGCCCAGCTCGGCGAGCGCCTCGGTGCGGCGCAGGAGGTGCAGCGAGTGCCAGGTGTTCTTTCCGAAGTCGTGCGTCGGGTCCACCAACACCGACCGCGGCGGCACTCCGCACGCGACCGCGCGCTCGGCCGCTGCCCGCAGGGTCGCCACGACATCGTCCACGACCCCGTCCCGCGGGTCGGTGTCGTGGCTCGTGTCGTGGCTCGTGTCGTGGCTCGTGTCGTGGCCCCTGCCGGGGTACTCGACCCGATACGGGTCGGTGCGCGGCACCGCCCCGCCCGTGTGCGAGCACACCACGCCGACGCCGGCCGCCCCGGCGACCTCGACCAGGGCCGGGTCGTGCCCGGCCCACGTGTCGTTGACCAGATCGGCGCCCGCAGCGACAGCCTCGCGGGCCACACCCGAGCGCCACGTGTCGACGGAGACCATCAGGTCGGGGATCTGCTCGCGCACCCGCGCGACGAACGGGACCACCCGCGCGATCTCGGCAGCCTCGTCGACCTCGGGACCCACGCCGGCGCGCACCCCTCCGACGTCGAGGATCTGCGCACCGTCCGCCCACGCCCGGTGCGCCGCGTCGAGCGCGGCGCCGTCGTCGGACAGCCGCGCCGGGGCGTAGAACGAGTCGGTGGTGCGGTTGACGATCGCCATCACCACCGGCCGCAGCGCGCCGTCCGGACCACCACCGTCCGCACGGCCGACCTCGCGGCCGCGGAGCACCAGCGAGGTCCCGGCGGCGGGCACGCCCGCGGTCCCTCCGGTGCCCGGTTCGCTCACGAGCCGTCGGCCGAGGCGCTCGCCGCGTCCTGCTGGTCCTCCACGAGCTCGTCCAGGGCCTCGCGCTCGGACGCCGCCAGCGCCCGGCCGCGCTCGATCACGTAGCTGACGGCGTCGGCGGGCGAGTCGGTCAGGTGGAGCAGGTCGAGGTCGGCCGGTGCGATCATGCCCCGGTCCGCGACCGCCCCGCGCAGCCATTCGAGCAGCCCGCCCCAGTAGTCCGTGCCCACCAGGACGATCGGGAACTCCGTCACCTTGTGCGTCTGCACGAGCGTCAACGCCTCGAACAGCTCGTCGAACGTGCCGAACCCGCCCGGCAGCACGATGAAGCCCTGCGCGTACTTGACGAACATGGTCTTGCGCGCGAAGAAGTAGCGGAAGTTCACGCCGAGGTTCACGTACTCGTTCATGCCCTGCTCGAACGGCAGCTCGATGCCGAGCCCGATCGACGTGCCGTCCGCCTTCTGCGCACCGGCGTTGGCGGCCTCCATGATCCCCGGCCCGCCCCCGGTCATCACGGCGTACCCCTCCTCGGCGAGGAGCCGTCCGACCTCCACGGCCTGCGCGTAGTCCGGGTGGTCGGGCTGCGTGCGCGCGGAGCCGAACACGGACACGGCCGCCCCGACCTCGGCCAGGGCGCCGAAGCCCTCGACGAACTCCGACTGGATCCGCATGACGCGCCACGGGTCGGAGTGCACCCAGTCGGGGTCCCCCCCGCTCGAGAGCAGCCGCTGGTCGGTGGTCTGGGCAGGGATCTGGGTGCCCCGCAGCAGCACGGGGCCCTTGCGGTAGCCCTTGCCCTTCTGCGGCACCCCGTCGTCTCCGCGGCCGGTACCTGGGCTGCCCTGTGAGGTCGTCGCTCGCGTCATGCCTCGAGCCTAAGCGCCCTGCGCCGTCGCCGTTGTCCCCGCCGCCGCGCCCTCGCCCAGCAGCCAGGAGCGGAGGGCGTCGCGGCCCACCGCGAGCCGGGCGACGGGCAGGCGCTCGTCGTCCTTGTGCGCCAGCACCGGGTCGCCCGGGCCGAAGTTCACCGCCGGGACACCGAGCTCCGCGAACCGCGCCACGTCCGTCCATCCGTACTTCGGTCGCGGCTCGCCACCGGTGGCTGCGACCACCGCCGCGACGAAGTCCGCCGCCAGCGGGGCGTCCAGGCCCGGGCGCGCACCGCCGGCGGCGTCCGTCACGACGACGTCGTACCCGTCGAAGAGCTCCCGCACATGCGCCTCCGCCGCCACGACCCCCTGCGACGGGGCGAAGCGGTAGTTCACGGTGACGGTGCACGCGTCGGGCACGACGTTGCCCGCGATGCCTCCGGAGATGCCGACCGCGCTCATGCTCTCGCGGTAGACCAGCCCGTCGACCTCGACCTGGCGCGCCTCGTAGTCGGCGAGGCGCGCGAGCACCGGCGCCGCGGCGTGGATCGCGTTGACCCCCGCCCACGCCCGCGCCGAGTGGGAGGCCACCCCGGTGGTGCGGACCTCCGCGCGCAGCGTCCCGTTGCAGCCGCCCTCGATCCCGTTGTTGCTCGACTCCCCGAGGATCGCGAAGTCGCCCGCGAGCGCCCCGGGGTGGTGCCGCACGAGCCGGCCGAGCCCGCTCAGCGACGCCTCGACCTCTTCGTGGTCGTAGAACACGTAGGTGAGGTCGACGACGGGCTCGCGGCCCGGGCGCCCGAGCTCGACCGCGAGGGCGAGCATGATCGCCACCCCGCCCTTCATGTCCACCGTGCCGCGGCCCCACATCTCGACCTGGCCGTCCGGCGTCGTCTCGAGCCGCGTGGGCAGGTTCGGCGGGACCGTCAGCGGCACGGTATCGAGGTGCCCGGCCAGCACCACGCGGCGGTCACGACCCAGGCGCGTCCGCGCGACCAGCGCGTCGCCGTCCCGCAGCACGTCCAGGTGCGGCTGCGCGCGCAGCACCCGCTCGACGGAGTCCGCGAGGGCCGCCTCGTCGCCCGAGACCGACGGCACGTCGCAGATCGCGGCGAGCAGGTCCACCAGGTCGGACGACGCGACCGCAGCCGGGTCGAGGTGGGGGGCGAGATCGACGGCGGGCGGCGCGGGATGGTCCGTAGTCACGCCCACCATCGTGGCAGACGCGCAGATAGGCTGGCCCGCATGACGACGCCTGCTGCATCGCGCCCCGCCTGGGGCCTCGGACTCGCCACGGTCGCCGACGACGGCACGACGCTCGACGTCTGGTACCCCTCCCCCGTCCTCGGCGCACCGCCGGAGTCCGACGTCGACATCCCCGCCGAGCTCGACGCGCTGACGGAGCGCGACGACTCCCGCCGGGTGGACGTCGCCGTGGTGCTCACGGTGATCGACCTCGACGCCGCGCCCCAGGACACCGCGGACGCGTACCTGCGCCTGCACCTGCTGTCGCACCGCCTCGTCCAGCCGCACGGCCTCAACCTCGACGGCCTGTTCGGCGTGCTGACCAACGTCGTGTGGACCTCGCACGGGCCCTGCGCGGTCGAGGGCTTCGAGGCCACGCGCCTGCGGCTGCGGGCGGACACCGGGCGGGCGGTGACCGTGTACGGCATCGACAAGTTCCCGCGGATGGTCGACTACGTGGTGCCCGCGGGCGTGCGCGTCGCCGACGCCGACCGCGTGCGCCTGGGCGCCCACCTCGCGGCGGGCACCACCGTGATGCACGAGGGTTTCGTGAACTTCAACGCCGGCACGCTCGGCGCGTCCATGATCGAGGGCCGCGTCTCCGCCGGGGTGGTCGTGGGCGACGGCTCCGACGTGGGCGGCGGCGCGTCGATCATGGGCACGCTGTCCGGTGGCGGCAAGGAGGTCATCGCCCTGGGCGAGCGGTCCCTGCTGGGCGCGAACGCCGGCCTCGGCATCCCGCTGGGCGACGACTGCGTGGTCGAGGCCGGGCTCTACCTCACGGCCGGCACCAAGGTGACCGTGCTCGGCGAGATGGGCGCCGACGGCGACCCGCTGGTCGCCAAGGCCCGCGACCTGGCCGGCCGCGACAACCTGCTCTTCCGTCGCAACTCCCGCACCGGCACCGTCGAGGTGCTCGAGCGCGGCGGCGTCGGCATCGAGCTCAACGCCGCGCTGCACGCCAACTGAGCCCGTCCGCGCTGCACCGACCGAGCCCGGGGAACCACCGATGAATACCCGTCCGGCGCCGAGCCGCCACCGGCGTGCGCGACGCACGGCGGGAGCTCTCGCCGTCGTGCTCGTCGTGGGCGCCGCCGCGACCACCGGCGTCGTGTGGTTCCTCGATCGAATCGACACGCCCGAGCCCGAACGGTGCGCCGCCGAGCTCGATGGCACCGGGTGGTACTTCACGCCGGTGCAGGCGGAGAACGCCGCGCTGGTCGTCGGGACGTCGGTGCAGCGCGGGTTGCCCGGCCGGGCAGCGACGATCGCGCTCGCCACGGCCCTGCAGGAGTCGAGGCTCGTCAATATCGACTACGGCGACCGGGACTCCCTCGGCCTGTTCCAGCAACGTCCCTCGCAGGACTGGGGGACGCCCGACGAGATCATGGACCCGGTGTACTCCACGGGCGCGTTCTACGACGGCCTGGTCGAGGTGAAGGACTACGAGTCGCTCGAGGTCACGGTGGCCGCCCAGGCCGTGCAGCGCTCCGCGTTCCCCGAGGCCTACGCCCAGCACGAGGCGCGCTCGCGCGCCTGGGCCTCCGCCCTCACCGGCCACTCTCCCGGCGCCGTGACCTGCACGCTGCCTCCGACCGACGAGGACGACGCCCCCACCGGCGACGACGCCCGCGCTGCCCTCGCCGAGCGCGCTGCCCGCGACCTGGGCCTGCCCGCCGGCGCCCTGCGCGATGTCGAGGTGGACGACGACCGCGCCGCCGTCCGCCTCGACGCCACCGCCGTGGCGCTCCAAGCAGACATCGCCACCTGGGCTGTCGCCCACTGGGCCGTCGCGACCGCGTCGGTCACCGGCGCCGAGGAGGTCCGCGCCGGGGCGCGCTCCTGGTCCCGCGAGACCGGCGACTGGGCCGTCGGCGACGACGACGCCGACCGCCAGCCCGACGGCCAGGTCACCGTGCTCCTCCCCGTGGACTAGCGCCTCCGCAACTGGAGCCGCACTACCTCGCGAAGTTCGGACTACCTCGCGCGATCTCGGACTACCTCGCGCGATCTCGGACTACCTCGCGGAGTTTCGCACTACCTCGGCGAGGGGTTCAGCGGGCCTCGAGCGGCACGTACGCGCGCTCGGTCGGGCCGGTGTAGATCTGGCGCGGGCGCCCGATCTTGGTCTGCGGGTCGGTCATCATCTCGCGCCACTGGGCGATCCAGCCAGGCATGCGCCCCAGGGCGAACAGCGGCGTGAACATGGCCGGGGAGAACCCCATGGCCTTGTAGATGAGGCCGGTGTAGAAGTCGACGTTCGGGTAGAGCTTGCGTTCCACGAAGTAGTCGTCGCCCAGCGCGATCTCCTCGAGCCCGCGGGCGATATCGAGGAGCTCGTCCTTGGCGCCGAGCCGGTCGAGCACGGCGTCGGCGTGCTTCTTGACGATCGCCGCGCGCGGGTCGTAGCTCTTGTAGACCCGGTGCCCGAAGCCCATGAGCCGGACACCGGCCTCCTTGTTCTTGACCTTCTTCATGAAGGTCTCGACGGAGTCGTCGCCGCTGCGGATGCTCTCGAGCATCGTGAGGACCGCCTCGTTGGCGCCACCGTGCGACGGGCCCGACAGCGCGTTGATACCCGCCGAGACGGACGCGTACAGCGTCGCGTTCGACGAGCCGACGATGCGCACGGTGGACGTCGAGCAGTTCTGCTCGTGGTCGGCGTGCAGGATGAGCAGCTTGTCCAGCGCGGACACGAGCACCGGGTCGGACTCCCACTGCTCGTAGGGCCGCGAGAACGTCATGCGCAGGAAGTCGTCCACGTAGCCGCGGGCGTAGTCCGGGTACATGAGCGGCTCGTCGCGCGTGGCGCGGTGCAGGTACGACGTGATCGTCCGGATCTTGGCCAGGATGAGCACCGTGGCGAGCTCGACCGCGTCCGGGTCGTGCGGGTCCAGGGACTCCGGGTAGTACGTGGCCAGCGCGTTCACGGCCGACGCGAGGATCGACATCGGGTGGCCGCCGCGCGGGAACGACGAGAGGAAGGCGCGGAATCCCTCGGGCACCAGGGTGTGCCGGTTGACCCGCTCCTCGAACGACGCGAGCTCGGACGGCGACGGCAGCTCGCCGTGGATGAGCAGGTACGCGACCTCGAGGAACGTCGAGGAGTCGGCGAGCTGCTCGATCGGGTACCCGCGGTAGCGCAGGATGCCCTGGTCCCCGTCGATGTAGGTGATCTCGGACTCGCACGACGCGGTGTTGGTGAAGCCGGGGTCGACCGTGACCAACCCGGTGTCCCTGAGCAGGGACGACACGACGATGCCGTCGTTGCCCTCGGTGGCGGGGACGACGGGCAGCTGCCGGGCGGTGCCGTCGACGGCGAGCTCGACCGTGGCGGCGGTGCCCCTGGTGCCGGCGGCAGGCGTGGTAGACGTCATGACTTCCTTCCGTGACGGGCTCGACGGGTCCCTGCGAGGGGTTCCGGAAAGCGCGTGACTCGTGGCTCGGAGGCGGGCGGCCCGGGGTACGCCGGCCGTGGCGTCCTCCAGGGCGACCTCGGCCTGCGGTCGAACCTACCCCCGAACACCAAGGTGATCCAATCCCCGACCAATCATCCAGTCACGGAGATGTGATGCGCACCACAGCCTGGGCCACGGAATCGTCGGGGGCGGTGAGCGCGACACGCACGTGCCGCTCCCCCGCCGAGCCGTAGAACTCGCCCGGGCCGACGAGGATGCCGCGCCCGGCGAACCAGGCCGCCAGCTCGCGCGAGGACGCGCCGGCCGCCGGCGAGCCTGGCGCGGCCGAGCCGCTCGTCGACTCCCCGGCGGGCCGGGCCCACAGGTAGAGGCCCGCCTCGGAGCCGTCGACCGTGAAGCCCGCGGCGGCCAGAGCCCCGGCCAGCGCCGTGCGCCGGCGCCGGTAGACCTCGCGCTGGCCGGCCACGTGCGCGTCGTCCCCGAGGGCGGCGGTCATCGCGGCCTGCACGGGGGCGGGCACGATCATGCCGAGGTGCTTGCGGGTGGCGAGCAGCCCGGCGACGAGGGCCGGGTCGCCCGCGACGAAGGCGGCGCGGTACCCGGCGACGTTGGACTGCTTGGACAACGAGTACGCCACCAGCAGGCCGTCGTGGCTGCCGCCCGTGACGCGCGGGTCGAGCAGGCTCGGCACCCGGGACACCCCGCCCTCGCCGACCCAGGCGTCCGCCCAGGGCAGCTCGGCGTAGCACTCGTCGCCCGCCACCACGGCGCCGATCTCCCGCGCGGCCTCCACGACGCGACGCAGGTGCGCCACGTCGGCGACCTTGCCTGTCGGGTTGCCCGGCGAGTTGACCCAGACCAGGCGGACGTCCGTGCGGCCCGCCCACTCCTCGACGTCGTCCGTGGCCAGAGGGGTCGCCCCGGCGAGGCGCGCCCCGACGTCGTACGTGGGATACGCGATGGCGGGGTGCACGACGACGTCGCCGGGGCCCAGGCGCAGCAGCGACGGGAGCAGGCCCACGAGCTCCTTGGAACCCACCGTGGGCAGAACGGCCGCGGGGTCGAGGCCCGGGACGCCGCGGCGCCGGGCGAACCAGTCCACGACCGCCTCCCGCAGCGCGGGCGTGCCGTGCGTCGTCGGGTAGCCGTGGGCGTCCGACGCGGCAGCGAGCGCCTCGCGCACCACCGGCGGCGTCGGGTCGACCGGCGTGCCGATCGACAGGTCGACGACGCCGTCCGGGTGGGCGCGCGCGGTCGCGCGCACGTCCTCGAGCGTGTCCCAGGGGTAGGGCAGCGAGCCGAGGTCGGCGAACCCCATCAGGCCTGGGGCGGCAGGGCGGCGATCATGGGGTCGTCCTTCTCGATGACGCCCATCTTGGCGGCGCCGCCCGGCGAGCCCAGGTCGTCGAAGAACTCCACGTTGGCGCGGTAGTAGTCCTTCCACTGGTCGGGCACGTCGTCCTCGTAGTAGATGGCCTCCACCGGGCACACCGGCTCGCACGCACCGCAGTCGACGCACTCGTCCGGGTGGATGTAGAGCGACCGCGAGCCCTCGTAGATGCAGTCCACGGGACACTCCTCGATGCACGCCCGGTCCTTGACGTCGACGCACGGCTGAGCGATCACGTAGGTCACTGCGGCTACCTTCCAGCTGACGAGGGTGCGGCCACCCGGGAGACCGGGGGCTGCGGCGCTCGATGAATCGTCGGTGCTGCGAGAATTTTCAAGGGCACGAGACCCGCACTGCCAACTCTAGTATCGCTGACGTGGTGCCTTCGTCGTCAGCCGTCCCGCCAGCCGTCCCCCCGCCCCGCTGGCGCGGCGTCCCGGTGGGCGCGCGCGTCGTCGTCCGGCGCCGCCTGGACGCCGCCGAGGCGGCCGACAGCAGGGCCCTGTGGACCGACGTCGTGGGAATTCTCACCGCCAACGGCGACGACGGGGTCCGCGTGCGCCCCGACCGCGTGCCCGGCCTCGCCGAGGTGCGCGTGGCCGCGGCGGACGTCGAGGCGATGAAGCCGGTCCCGCCCCGGCCCGCCCGACGGTCCGAGCGCTGACGACGGGTTGACGGCCCGCTCGCACACCAGCCGGGCGGTGCTCAGCGCGGCGCGCGCAGGTGCACGGCGTCGTCGTCCAGGCCGACCACCACGGCACCGGCCACGCACCGGCCCACGAGCGACTCCACCAGGCCCGGTGCCCAGCCGTCGGTGAGCGGCAGCCGCGCCGGCGCGCCCCCGACCCCCACCTCGGCACCAGCGCGCTGCGCCCGCACGTCGTCGGCCGCATGGAAGACGTCGTGCAGCGACCCGTTGGTCTCCAGTGCCCCGATCACGACCTCGAGGTCGCGCACCACCTTGCGCAGCATGGGCGCCACCCACGCCGCGTTCTCCGTGACCATCGCCTCCGTGCGCCCTGGGTCTGTGAGCGCCACCCGGGTGCCGTCCCGGAAGCTGCCGGCCGCGAGGCCGAGCGCCAGGTCGCGCACGGGGGCGCCCGCCACCGCGTTGAGCAGCTGGGTGGCCAGCACGTGCGGCACGTGGCTGATCAGGGCCGCGGCCTCGTCGTGCCGGTCGTCGGTGACCACCGCAGCCGTGCCGGCCAGCGGGCCGGTGACGAGCCGCAGCACCTGCGCGAGCCGCGCGGGCTCGTCGGTGGCCGCGCCGCCCGGCTCGGCCACCGTGACCGCCCACGGGACCCCGTCGAGGAGCGCCGCGTCGGAGGCGGCGAAACCGCTGTGCTCCGTCCCCGCCATCGGGTGCGCGCCGACGTACCGATCGCCCAGGCCCGCCGCCCGCAGCGCCGCCCGCACGGGACCCTTGACGCTGCCGACGTCCGTCAGGGTCGGGCCGCCGTCGTCGTCCGTGGCCCGTGCGGGCAGGAGCGGCGCCAGCTCGGCGGCGGTGGCGTGGACCGCGCGCAGCGGCACGGCGAGCACGATCAGGTCAGGCGCCGCGGCGCACAGCCCGGCGAGGTCGTCGGTGACCTCCAGCCCCACGGCCCGCGCGTCCGTCCGGGTGCCGTGATCGGTGTCCGTCGCGACGACGTCGACCCCGCGCGCGGCCAGCAGGCGGGTCAGCGACCCGCCGACGAGCCCCAGGCCGACGACGCCCACGCGGCTCGGTCCCTGCTCATTCAACTGCTCGTTCATCTGCTCGTTCATCTGCTCGCTCGCCTGCCCGCTCACCACAGCAGGCCCCGCGCGAGGTTCGCGTCGGCGTCGGCGCGCAGCACGCTGCCGGTGGGCACGTGGTCGGGCAGCACGCCGTCCAGCCCGGGCCCGCCCGGCGCGACGGGGAAGGCGCCGAGCACCTTGAGCGAGTCGCCCGCGTCGAGCAGGGCGCCGAACAGGTCCCGCACCCGCGGGTCCCAAGGTGCGCCGTCCAGCGCGATGACGAAGACGTACTGGGCCTCGCGCACCTTCAACGGCCGCTCCACGAGGCTCGACATGTTGACGTCGCGCCGCGCGAACTCGGCCGTGACGCGCGCGAGCACCCCCGGGCCCGTGACGACCGGCGTCACGGCCAGCATGGTGCGCCACGCGCCCTCGCCGGCGGCGCGCGGCGACGCCCACGCGTCCGCCGCGCCGTCCCGTCGGCAGAGCACGAGGAACCGGGTCCGCGCGCCCGCGAAGTCCTCCACGCCGGTCGCGAGGGTCTCCAGCCCGTACAGCTCGCCGCACAGGCGGGGCCCGAAGGCGACCTGGTGGTCGGTCAGGTCGCGGCACGCCGCAGCGTTGGACGACGCCGGGACTGGCAGCAGGCCGCGCTCCGCCACGAAGCGGGTGCACTGTGCCAGGCCGTGCGGGTGGGCCGTGGCCTCGCGGAGCCCGGCCGGGTCGGTGTGCCCCGGGCGGACGAACGCGTCGAACGACACGTCCAGCACCACCTCGTCGACGGCCACCACGTCGGGGCTGCCGAGGAGCGCGTCGAGCGAGGGGACGACGTAGCCCTCGACGGAGCTCTCGATCGCCACCACACCCCGGTCCGCGGCACCCGACGCCACGGCGTCGTGCACCCGGTCCACGGCGGGGAGCGGCACGGCGGTCACGGGTTCGCCGCCGCCCGGTCCGCCCGGTCCGCCCGGTCCGCCCGGTCCGTCCAGTCCACCCGGTCCGCCCTGGCCGCCCGGGCCGCCCGGTCCGCCCGGTCCGACCCGGGCGGCCCACCGGCGCGCCGCCTCGTGCGTGAACGTGCCCTCCGGGCCGAGGTAGGCGACCCGGGTCATGCCCCCGTCCCTCCCTCGGCCCATCCCTCGGCCCACCGCGGTGCCAGCGGGACCGGCCCGGGGACGAAGCTCTCGCCCGGCAGCACCGCCAGCGTGCGGTGCGCCACGCCCCGCCCGTCGAGCTCGGCCACGAGGCCGTCGAGCGTTTCGACCGTCGGGCACCGGAACGACGTGAAGAAGACGTGCGGCCCGCGGGTCGACAGGTGGCTGCGCAGGTGCTGCAGGTCCACGCCTGCGGCGGAGAGCACGGCGAGCGTGCGCTGCAGGGAACCGCGGTGGTCGTCCGACGGCCCGACGGCGAGCCACACCTGCGAGGACGCGTCGAAGCGCGGCCAGGAGCCGCGGGACTCGAGCAGGCCGTACCAGACCGGCCGGCGGCCGGCCAGGCGCCCGCTGCCGGGCACCTCGACCCAGCCGGCGGGCACCCGCGACCGCTCGACGACGATCGAGCCCGCCTGCCCGGCCAGCCTCACCCGCTCGTCGACCGGCGTGCGGGTCGGCACGAGCCGGGGGCTCACGCCCATGCCACGCAGCAGGTCCTGGCAGTCGCGCATCCCGGCCTCGTCGATGACGACCTGCCCGCCCGAGGCGCCCGCGGGGGCCACCCACACCCACTGCGGGGCGACGGCGACCGCCCCGGTCACGATGAGCGCCGTGTCGCCCGCGAGGAGCGCCTCCTCGAGCGCCGGGGACGGCTGCTCCGGGTGCCCCAGGTGCACGACGGCCGCGAGGTCGTCGATGGTCGCCACCGTCGCGAGCGTGTCCGACGTCGTGCCGAGGTCCAGCAGCTCGAGCGACTCGTCCGCCACCGCCGTCGCCACCCCCGACCCGGCTGCGACCCCCGACCATCCCGCGTCGTGCGCCGCCTGCGCGGCGTGCGCGGGGGACTCGCGTTCCGAGCGTCCGAGCATCAGCCCTCCTTGCCCTCGTCGGCCTTCGCGTCGTCCTTCGGCTTGTCGCAGACGACCGGGTTGTCCGGCTTGTACGTCCACGTCTTCGACTCGTCCTTGACCACCTCGCCGCCGTGGGAGACCTTGCGGTAGTTCGTGATGGTGAACCCGTCGTTGCCGCCCCCGTAGCTCACGCAATTCGCGCCCGACTTGTGCACGGCCGTGGCCGGAACCACGTTCTGCTGGTCGCCCTTCGAGGTCTTGACGTCGTAGTACTCGGTCGACCAGATCGCGACGTTCAGCTCCCCGCCGGAGACCCAGGACTGCATCACCGCGCCGTAGGGCGTGTCGTTGGTGAACTTCATGTCGATCGCGCCCACGTAGATGGTGGCCTCGCGACCGGCCGGATACCGGCTGAACCAGTAGCTGTGGGGCTGGTGCCCGGCGTCGTCGAAGCCGGCGAAGTAGCCGGCGTTGTAGGTCGTCGTGGCCATCTGGGAGAGCCCGCCGCCGACGGCATCGACGTGCTCCCCGTTGCTCACGACGCCGGCGGCGACGAAGCCGTTGGACTCGTCGATCGGCGACAGCGTGTCCAGCAACGAGAAGGTCTCGCCCGGCGCCACGAGAGTGCCCGTGAGGATCTTGGCGCCCCGCTCGAGGTTCTTGGTGCGGATCGGCTCGCTCGTCAGCGGGGTGGAGAACTTCGAGACGACCTCCTTGACCCCCATGCCCTTGAGCGCCTCCGCCGTGCGCTCCGGGTCGCGCTCGACGAGCTTCACCGGGGCCGTCCGGTCGTCGCCGAGCGCGGCCTTCCCGACGGCGTCGGCGGTGGCGTCCGGGTCCAGCGTCGTGCCCTGCTCGCCGCCCGCCACGACCGGCTTGCCGCCCGTGAAGACGAAGTGCGCGTCGTCCGGCTCCGTGAGCAGGTCGTCCGTGCGGTTGACCACCGAGGCGACGATCTTCTCGCCGTCGAACTGTGCCGTCAGCGAACCGTCGTCCGACTTGAACGACGTGACCTTGCCGAGCGCCTTCGCCCCCAGCTCAGCGGTCTGGTCGCTCACCGCGACCTCGACGGGCCCGCTCACGACCTGCTCCGCCTCCGCCATCGCGGCGTCCGTCTCCGCCTGGGTGATGCCGGGCTCGACCGCCTCCGTGGGCAGGCCGACCGGCCCCGAGGAGACGAGCCACGCGTCCGCGACCGCGTCCACGGCGTCGTCGACGACGACGCGGGACCCGTCCACGGCCTCGGTGGCGACGGCCTTGCCGCCGCTGAACCCGACCGTGCCGTCCACGGCCTCCACCTGCAGGGTCTCCTCCAGGCCGGAGAGCGTCCCGGTGAGCGTGGAGCGATCGACGTCCACGACGGGGTCCGCGGTGCCGCCGCCGCCGAGGTGCTCCCACAGGTGAGCGGGGTTCAGGGAGAACCCGGTGAGCCCGTCGACGGTCGCCTCGGCGTCGAACGACAGGCCCGACTCTGCCGGGTCGAGGGTGCTCGACGCCTCGCCCGCCTGCACCGTGATCGCCTCGGCGGCGCGCGGCGCGAGCCCGGAGTCGAGCGCGGCGACCGCGTCCGAGGTCTCCATGCCGCCGACCTCGACGCCCGCGACGCTCGTGCCCTTCGGCACGGTGCCGGAGACCGCCCACTGCGCGCCCACGTACAGACCGGCCACGACCACCAGCCCGACGCCCGCCCAGAGCGCGACCTTCGGCGCGCGGCTCGGCGCGCCGTCGCCCGCCAGGCCATCGAGCGGGGAGCTCGGCGCGCCCGGCGCACCGGTGTCGGGGGAATCGGTGCCGGCGGAACCGGTGTCGGGGGCATCGGCCGGGATCGCGCTCGCGGCGCCGCCCAACGCCCCCGCCGAGAGTGCCACCGCGGGGAGCGCCTGCGTCGGCGGGCCGGTGGTCGGCGCCGGCACGGTCCCGATCACGCGCTGCTCGTACAGCCGCACCGTGGGCTGGTACGGCACGTCGGGTGCGGACGGTTCGGGGACGGACGGGTCGGACGGGTCGGACGGGTCGGACGGGTCGGACGGGTCGGCCCGGGCGCCGTGCGGAGCGACGGCGGCCGCGTCGACGGCATCGGGAGCCCCGTCGCCGCCCCCGACCAGGGCCGGCTCACCCGGAGTCGGCTCACCCGGAGTCGGGACGACGGGAGCCGGCCCGGCCGGGATCGAGTCGGCCGGGGTCGGCTCGGCCGGGGTCGCGTCAACCGGTGCCGCGTCGGCCGCAGTCGTCTCGGTCGGCGGCTCGGCGGCGGCCGGCTCGGTGCTCCCCGAAGGCGGGGTCTTGGGCTCGGCGGCCCTCGTCCCCGGGTTCTCGGGCAGGGTGGGGCTCGAACCGGCGATCTCGGGCTCGGTGCTCTCGGGCTCGGTGGTCTCCGGTTCGCGCTCGGTCGGGTGACCCATGCAGGCTCCGTCAGGTGAAAGAACGGGGACGATGCCCCGGAAAGGACTAGGGGACGCGGGGCGCGCCCGCCTGGAGGATCCTACTCGGGAGCCCCACCCCGACCGTGCCCGACTCCGGGTGAAAGTGGCTTTTGGGCGGAAGTTCGCACAGCTTCGTCACCGGTGGCGGGCCGGCGTGCACCGGTCCCTCACACAGATGCCCGCGGCACGGGCCTCCGTGGGGCTCAGCCCTGGCTGTCGACGAACCAGGAGCGCGGCAGGAATGCCGCGACCAGGAACATCGCGACCCCGCCGTAGGTCCACACGAGCCCGACGGCCTGGGCCGGCACGAGCACGTCTCCGCCCGGCCCCGCGACGGACAGCACCTGCACCGCGACGACCCAGCCCGCGCCGGCGGCCAGCAGCGGGCCGAGCCCCGCCCACGCCCGGCAGAGCACCGCGGTCGAGAGCGTGATCGCCAGCGCCAGCACGATGCCGACCGGGAGGTCCTCCCACTGCGCCCGGTGCGCGACGGTGCCGAGGACGCCCACCACCGCGCCCAGGAGGAGGGCGAGCACCGCGCGGGCGACGGACCGCCACCAGCGGCCCGCGCGGCCCGCCGCGGGCGCCCGGCCGGGGACGGCGCCGTGATCTGCAGCGGTCGGCCCGGCCGGATCGGGCACGGCCGAGTCGGGCACGGCCGGGTCGGGCGCCGTCGAGGGCTCGGGCAGGCTCATCGCGCCGAGCCTACCGGCGCTCCCGGGGCCGGCGAGTCGTCCACCGGGGACGCCGTCGCGTCGACGACGTACCACTCGTGCGCGAGGACAGGCACGAGGACGTCGTTGCTCAGGGCGTACCACCCGAGGAGGGCAGGGTCTGCGGAAGGGTCGTCGCCGCGACCGGCCGCGACGGCGTGCTGCACCTGCGTGGCGTGCGCGTCCATGGCGGCGAGCACCCGGTCCAGCACGGGGGCGATGTCGACCGTGCGCACCGGACCGTGCGCCAGCTCCGCGTCGTGGCACGCGAGCGGCGGCAGGGGCTCGTCGGGGTCCGGGAAGGTCAGCCCGGCGCGGGCGGCGATCTGGCGGGCGTCCGGGTCGGCGGCCAGGGCCCGGCGCGCGGCCCGCAGCGCCGCGGACGGTGCGACGGACTGCCAGAACTCCGCCGACCACGGCTCGCCCGGCACGGGGGCCGCGGGGTCGGCCGCGAGCTCGAGCCCCCGCACGGTGACCTCGTGGGTCCGCACGTGGTCGGGGTGCCCGTAGCTGCCGCGGCCGTCGTAGGACGCGACGACAGCCGGCTGGTGCGCGCGCACCAGCGCCGCCAGGCGGGTGGCGGCGTCGTCGAGCGGAACCCGCGCGAACGCCGTCGGCGGCGCGTCGTCGGAGGGGCCCGCGATCCCCGGGGCCAGCCACGACATCCCCGAGTCCTCGAACCGCGTGCGGTCCGCGCCGCGGACCGGCACCGAGTCGAGGAACGCGTGCCCTATGAGAGCGGGGCCGCCGAGCGCGGCCAGCGCGGCCGCCAGCTCGGTCTCGCGGTGTGCGGCCAGCGCCGGACCGCCGCCCTCCAGGTGCGCGAGCCCGGTCGGGTGCGACGGCGTGTCGATGACCTCGCCGCGCTCCCCGCGGGTGCACGTCACGACCGTCACCGGCTCGCCCGCCGCCGCCCAGGTCGCCAGCAGCGCCCCGGTCGACAGCGTCTCGTCGTCCGGGTGCGCGTGCACGGCCAGCAGCGGCCCCGCCGGGATCATCCTCAGTCGCGCTTGGCCCGCGCCGTCGCCCGGGCACGCTCGGAGGCGCCGAGCACGACCTTGCGGATGCGCACGACCTCCGGCGTCACCTCGACGCACTCGTCCTCGCGCGCGAACTCGAGCGACTCCTCGAGCGTCAGGTGCTTCGGAGGAGTGAGGTTCTCGAACGTGTCGCTCGAGGCGGCACGCATGTTCGTGAGCTTCTTCTCCTTGGTGATGTTGACGTCCATGTCCTCGTTGCGAGCGTTCTCGCCGACGATCATGCCCTCGTAGACCTCCTGCGTGGGGTCGACGAAGAAGGTGCCGCGCTCCTGCAGGTTGATCATCGCGAACGGCGTCACCA
This sequence comes from Isoptericola sp. Y541, assembly GCF_059445465.1. Classification (NCBI taxonomy): domain Bacteria; kingdom Bacillati; phylum Actinomycetota; class Actinomycetes; order Micrococcales; family Promicromonosporaceae; genus Isoptericola; species Isoptericola sp. Y541. The sequence goes on from NZ_JCAIUJ010000001.1 coordinate 140,277, forward strand.
CACCGGAACGGTCCGCGACGAGCGAGCCGTTGACACGGGTCTCGATCGGCCCGTGCCACGGCTCGTAACCCTCGGCGATCGAGAACGCGATGCCCGTGCCGCGCGTGTCGGTGAGGAAGCGCGTACGGAAGCCGATGAGCCCGCGCGCCGGGACCATGAACTCCATGCGGACCCAGCCGGTGCCGTGGTTGCTCATCGTCTCCATGCGGCCCTTGCGCTGCGCGAGGAGCTGGGTGACGGCGCCGAGGTACTCCTCGGGGACGTCGATGGTCATGCGCTCCATCGGCTCGTGCCGCTTGCCGTCGATCTGCCTGGTGACGACCTGCGGCTTGCCGACCGTGAGCTCGAAGCCCTCGCGGCGCATCTGCTCGACGAGGATCGCGAGGGCCAGCTCGCCGCGGCCCTGCACCTCCCACGCGTCGGGACGCTCGGTCGGGAGCACCTTGAGCGACACGTTGCCGACGAGCTCCGCGTCGAGGCGGTCCTTGACCTGCCGGGCGGTGACCTTGTGGCCCTTGCCGCCCTTGCCCGCCAGCGGCGAGGTGTTGATGCCGACCGTCATCGAGATCGCCGGGTCGTCGACGGTGATGAGCGGCAGGGGCCGCGGGTCGTCGACGTCCGTGAGGGTCTCGCCGATCATGATGTCCGAGATGCCCGCGACAGCCACGATCTCGCCGGGGCCGGCGGACTCGGTCGGGACGCGGTCGAGCGCCTTCGTCTCGAGCAGCTCGGTGATGCGGACGCTGGACAGCGTGCCGTCGTGGCGCGCCCAGGCGACCGTCTGCCCCTTGCGGAGCGTGCCGTTGAAGATGCGCAGCAGCGCGAGGCGGCCGAGGAACGGCGACGCGTCGAGGTTGGTGACGTGGGCCTGCAGCGGCATGCTCTCGTCGTAGGTCGGCGCCGGGATCTTCTCGAGGATCGTGGCGAACAGCGGCTCGAGGTCCTCGTTCGCGGGCAGCGAGCCGTCGGCGGGCTGGTCGATCGAGGCGCGGCCGGCCTTGGCCGAGGCGTAGACGACGGGCACGTCGAGGATCGCGTCCAGGTCGAGGTCGGGGACCTCGTCGGACAGGTCGCTCGCGAGGCCGAGCAGCAGGTCGGTGGTCTCCCCCACGACCTCCGTGATGCGCGCATCGGGGCGGTCGACCTTGTTCACGACGACGATGACGGGCAGCTTCGCGGCGAGCGCCTTGCGCAGCACGAAGCGGGTCTGCGGCAGCGGGCCCTCGGACGCGTCGACGAGGAGGACGACGCCGTCGACCATCGACAGGCCGCGCTCGACCTCGCCGCCGAAGTCCGCGTGGCCCGGGGTGTCGATGACGTTGATGGTGATGCCGCCGGGCTCGCCCGTCTCGGCCGCCGACGGGCCCGAGTACCGGACCGCCGTGTTCTTCGCCAGGATCGTGATGCCCTTCTCCCGCTCGAGGTCGCCGGAGTCCATGACCCGGTCGTCCACGTGCTGGTGGGAGGAGAAGGCGCCTGCCTGGCGCAGCATGGCGTCCACGAGGGTCGTCTTGCCGTGGTCGACGTGGGCGACGATCGCCACGTTGCGCAGGTCGGAGCGCACAGACATCGAGGGTTCTCATTCCTGGAGAGGGAGGGTGCCCGCGAATCGGGCAACCTCCATCTTACCCGCCCCCGGTCCCACCATCTGTCCCGCCATCTGTCCCACCATCTGTCCCACCATCTGTCCCACCATCTGTCCCGCCGTCTGTCCCGCCCGTCGTTCCCGTCTCACCGGGCGCACACGGCTCCCGCCGTCGTGGAACCCGCAGCCGCAGCGCGCCGGGGGCCGGCGGGAGCACGTTCTCCCCACGGCCGGCGAGCGTGGTCGCCACCTTCTCGGTGACCTGCTCGGTGACTTTGTCGGTGACTTTGTCGGTGACCTTGTCGGTGACCTGCTCGGTGAACACCTGCCGTGCGGCGCGGCGCTCTGCCCGCACGATCGCCCGGTGCTCGACTCTGAGCTCCTTGACGACGGAGACACACATCGCGATCAGGACGAGCGAGAACGGCAGGGCGATGAGGATCGCCGCGGTCTGCAGCGCCTCCAGGCCGCCCGCCAGCAGCAGGGCCGCCGCGACCAGCCCTTCGAGGATCGACCAGAACAACCGGCTCCACAGCGGCGGGTTCGGGTTGCCCCCGTGGGCGAGCATGTCGACGACGAACGACCCCGAGTCCGAGGAGGTGACGAAGAAGATGACGACCAGCACGATCCCCGCGACGGCCAGCCAGGTCCCGGAGCCCGGGAGGCTGTCGAAGAGCTGGAACATCGCGGTGTCGGTGTTCACCTCGCCGGTATCCGGGTCCAGCATGCTGCCCGGGCTCGTCATCTCCTGGTGCAGGCCGGCGCCGCCGAACACGCTGAACCAGATCGTGGTGACCGCCATCGGCACCGCGAGCGTGCCGAGCACGAACTCGCGCACCGTGCGGCCCCGGGAGATGCGGGCGATGAAGACGCCGACGAACGGCGCCCACGACATCCACCAGCCCCAGTAGAAGATCGTCCAGGACGACTCCCACTCCAGCCCGGCGTCACCCCGGAACGCCAGTGTGTCGAAGGTCATCTGCACGACGTTCGCGAAGTAGTAGCCGAACGACTGCACCCAGCTGCGCAGCAGGAACAGCGTGGGGCCCAGCACCAGCACCACCGCCAGCACCGCCCCGGCGAGGACCATGTTGCCGTTCGAGAGCCATTTGATGCCCTTGGACAGGCCCGAGGCCACGGACATCGTGGCGAGCACCGTGATCACGGCGATCAGCCCGATCTGGAGCCCGGTGCTGGGCTCGACGACGTCCAGGTACCCCAGGCCGTGGGCCACCTGCAGCACGCCGAGGCCCAGCGACGTCGCGACGCCGAACACCGTGCCGATGATCGCGACCACGTCGATGACGTTGCCCAGCCACCCCTTCACCCGGTCCCCGAGGAGCGGCTCCAGCACCCACCGGATCGACACCGGCCGGCCCTTGCGGTGGATCGAGTACGCGAGCGCGAGGCCCGCCACCACGTAGATGGCCCACGCGTGGAAGCCCCAGTGCACGTACGTCTGGCCTATCGCGGCCTGGGCTAGCGCCGCGTCGTCGCCGGTGACGCCCGGCTTGGGGCTCACGAAGTGGGACAACGGCTCCGAGACGCCGTAGTAGACCAGGCCGATGCCCATGCCCGTGGCGAAGAGCATCGAGAACCACACGGGGAGCTTGAAGTCCGGCTCCTCGTCGTCCGGTCCCAGCACGATGTCGCCGAACCGGCTCAGGCCCATCCAGATCGCGAAGATCACGAACCCGGCGACGAGGATCACGTAGTACCAGCCGAAGGCGCCGACGACCTCGCCCTGCAGCGTGCTCATCACGGCGTCGGTGGCGTCGGCGGCGAACACGGCGACCAGCACGAACAGCAGGATGATCCCTGCTGCCGGATAGAAGACCCCGCGGGCCAGCGTCGACGCCCCTGCCATGGGGATCACACTGGCCCCCCGGTGCGGGGTCGGCAAACGGAGCACGACGGGGCCGGCGGACGATCAGATCGTCTGCCGGCCCCGTCGGGGGTGCGCGGTCAGCCCGCGATCGCGGCGCCCTCCAGCCCGGCACCGGGGATGGCGGCGAGCAGGTCGCGCGTGTACTGCTGGCGCGGGTTGTCGAAGACCTCGTCGGTCGAGGCCTGCTCCACGACCTTGCCCGTCTGCATCACGACGACGGAGTCGGCGATCTGGCGGACCACCGCGAGGTCGTGGGTGATGAACAGGTACGACAGCCCCAGCTCGTCCTGCAGGTTGCCCAGCAGGTCGAGGATCTGTGCCTGGACCAGCACGTCGAGCGCCGAGACGGCCTCGTCGAGCACGATCACCTCGGGCCGCAACGCGAGCGCGCGCGCGATCGCGATGCGCTGACGCTGCCCGCCCGACAGCTCGTTGGGGAACCGGCGCATCGCCGACTGCGGCAGCGAGACGAGGTCGAGCAGCTCGCGCACCCGGAGCTCGCGCTCCTTATTGGTCCCCACGCGGTGGAGCCGCAGCGGCTCCTCGATCGAACGGAAGATCGAGTACGTCGGGTCCAGCGACCCGTAGGGGTTCTGGAAGACCGGCTGGATGCGCCGGCGGAAGGCGAACAGCTCCTTGGGGGAGAGCCCCGCGATGTCCGTGCCGTCGAACTCGACGACGCCCGACGTGGGCTCGAGCAGGCCGAGCACCAGGTTGGCCGCCGTGGACTTGCCGGAGCCCGACTCCCCCACCAGCGCGAGCGTGTGCCCGCGCTTGAGGGTGAAGCTCACGTCGTCGACGGCGGTGAAGTCCGTCGAGGTCCCCGGCCGGCCGCCACGGATGCTGAACACCTTGGTGAGGTTGCGCACCGCGACGATGTCCCGTGCCTTGGCCTTGGCCACCCCGGCGTTCACCGCGGCGAGGGACACCGTGGCGTCGAGGTCGGGAGCCAGCAGCTCGCCCGACTCCTGGCCGCGCTCGTGCGCCACCTGGATGCGGCGGGACGCGAGCGACGGCGCCGAGGCGACGAGTCGCTTGGTGTACGGGTGCTGCGGGTCGGCCAGGATCTGTCGGGCCGGCCCGGACTCCACCACGCGGCCCTTGAACATCACCACGAGGTGCTCGGCGCGCTCGGCGGCCAGGCCCAGGTCGTGGGTGATGAACAGGACGGCGGTGCCGAGCTCTCGCGTCAGCACCTCGAGGTGGTCGAGGATCTGCCGCTGCACCGTGACGTCGAGGGCCGACGTCGGCTCGTCCGCGATGAGCAGCTTGGGCCGCGAGGCCAGGCCGATCGCGATGAGCGAGCGCTGCCGCATGCCGCCGGAGAACTCGTGCGGGTACTGGCGCGCACGCCGCGCCGCGTCCGGAAGGCCGGCCTCCTCGAGCAGGCCCGTCACGCGGTCCTTGCGCTCGCGCCGGCCGCCCTGGAAGCCGTTGGCCTTGAGCGCCTCCTCGATCTGGGTGCCGATACGCCACACCGGGTTGAGGTTGGACATCGGGTCCTGCGGCACGAGGCCGATGTCCTTGCCGCGCATCGCCTCGATCTCCGCGCGTGGCAGGCCGACGATCTCCCGACCGTCGAACTTGATGCTGCCGCCGGTGACCTTGCCCGTGCCGGGCAGGAGGTCGATGACGGCGTGCGCCGTGGTCGACTTGCCCGAGCCGGACTCGCCGACGATGGCGACCGACTGCCCCGGGTACACCGAGATGTCGGCGCCGCGCACGGCGTGCACCACGCCCTCGGAGGTGGTGAACGACACCTCGAGGTCGCGGATCTCGAGCAGGGGCTTGTCGGTGCCCGCCTCGTAGCTCGTGCCGGAGACCTGACCGGAAGGCCGGATGCCATCCGTCACTGGGAACTGTGTCGTCATCGCTTCCGTGCCTTCGGGTCGAGGGCGTCGCGCACGACGTCGCCCATCATGATGAAGCCGAGCACCGTGAGGGCCAGGCCGCCGGCCGGGTAGAAGAGGATCTGCGGCGCCTGGCGGATCGACGCCTGCGCCTGGGCGATGTCCCCGCCCCACGAGACGGTGCTGGGCGGCAGGCCGATGCCGAGGAAGCTCAGCGTCGCCTCGGCCACGATGAACGTTCCCAGCGCCACCGTGGCGTACACGATGATCGGCGCGGCTGAGTTCGGCAGCACGTGCTTGACGAGGATCCCGCCGCGGCTCTGGCCCAGGGACTGGGCCGCGGTGACGAACTCGTTGTTCTTCACCGACATGACCGTGCCGCGCGTGATGCGGGCGATCGACGTCCAGCCGAACGACGCGAGCACCAGGGCGACCGTGAAGCTCGTGCGGTTGGTCGTGACGGACATGATGACGATGGCGGCGAGCACCAGCGGGATCGCGAAGAAGATGTCCGTGATGCGGGAGAGGATCGCGTCGAACCAGCCGCCGTAGTACCCGGCGACCGCGCCCATGATCGTGCCGATGATCACGACCATCGCCGTGGACAGGACGCCGACGAGCACGGAGGCCCGCGCGCCGTAGAGCGTGCGCGCGAAGATGTCGCAGCCCTGTCGGTCGAAGCCGAACGGGTGGCCCGGCTCGGGCCCGCCGAGGGACTTGGGCAGCTCGCACTCGAAGCGCGGGTGCACGTCGGTGAACCAGCCCGGGAACGCGGCGACGGTCACGACCAGCAGGATGATCGCGGCGGCGATCCAGAACATCGGGCGGCGGCGCATGTCCCGCCAGGCGTCGCGCCACAGGCTCGAGGGCTTCTCGTCGGACTTGACGGCGTCGACGGCGCCGAGGCCGCCCTCGTCCAGCTCGGCGGCGAAGTGCTCCTGCCCCGGGCGGGGTCGGCGCCCGCCGGGCACCGTGTCGTATCGGTTCTCAGGCATAACGGATCCTCGGGTCGAGGGCGGCGTAGAGGAGGTCGACGAGCAGGTTCGCCGCGATGTAGACCAGCACCAGCACCGTCGTCAGCGAGACCACGGTGATGCTCTCGCCACGGATGATCGACTGGTAGAGCGTGCCCCCGACGCCCTGGATGTTGAAGATTCCCTCGGTGACGATCGCGCCACCCATGAGGTTGCCGAGGTCGGCGCCGAGGAACGTCACGACGGGGATGAGCGAGTTGCGCAGCACGTGCCGACCGGTCACCTGTGTCCGGTTCAGGCCCTTGGCCCGCGCGGTCCGCACGTAGTCGGCGCTGAGGTTGTCCGCCACCGACGTGCGGGTCAGCCGGATCACGTACGCGAACGACGTGGCGGCGAGCACTATCGCCGGCAGCAGCAGGGTGTAGAAGTTCGGATCTCGGCCCACCGTCACGGGGAACCAGCCGAGCTTCACGCCCATCACGAACTGCAGCACGAAGCCGATGACGAACGTCGGCACCGAGATCACGAGCAGGCTGAGCACCAGGACGCTGCCGTCGAACCAGCCGCCCTTGCGCATGCCCGCGATGAGGCCGAACACGATGCCGAAGACGGCCTCGATGACCAGCGCCATGATGGCGAGCTGGAACGTGACGGGCAGCGCCTCCGCGATCACGTCCAGGATCTCGCGGCCGCGGAAGTCGACGCCGAAGTCGAGGGTGAAGACACCCTTGAGGAAGAGCAGGTACTGGACGATGAACGGCTCGTCCAGGTTGTACTGCTGACGGATCTGTTCCTGCACGGCCTCGGGGAGACCGCGCTCCCCGCCCAGGCCGGCCACGGGGTCACCGGGCCGTAGGAACACGAGCGCGTAGAGCAGGAGGGTCGCCCCCAGGAACACAGGAATCACCTGCAGGAGCCTGCGTCCGAGATACCAGAGCATGCGTGTTTTCTCCTCGTTCGCTCCGGGGTTCCCCGGGCTACGGGTCGTTGTCCGGCCGTCTCTGCCCGGACAGGTGCGGGGGCGGAGCGTGCGTCGTCGGCACGCCCCGCCCCCCTTTCAGTCGGGAGGCCGTCGGCGACGGTACAGGACGCGGACGGCACGCTCCGAATCGATCGATCGGCCCGGGGCGGGCCGGGCATGCGCCCTGCCCGCCCTGGGCCGGTCGATCAGGGTCGACCGGGTGTCACTCGGCCTTCGTGACCTGGTAGAGCAGCGGGTCGCTGTCCCAGCCGAAGACGACGTTCTCGACGTCCTCGCCGTAGCCGGCGGTCACGTTCTGGTACCAGAGCGGGATACCCGGGAGGTCCTGGAACAGGATCGTCTGGGCCTCCTTGAAGTGGGTGATCGCCTGCTCGGGGTCGGAGGCACCGTTCGCCTCCTTGAGCTTGGCGTCGAACTCCTTGCTCGAGTAACCCATGTCGTTCGAGCCGGCGCCCGTGCCGTAGATCGGCCCGAGGAAGTTACCCATGGACGGGTAGTCGGCCTGCCAGCCACCGCGGAAGAGGCCGGTGAGCGTCTCGTTGTCACGCGCGTCGAGGAACTCGTCGAACGTGGGGAACGGGGCGAACTCGCAGTCGACGCCGAGGGTGCTGCGGACGTTGTTGCAGACCGCGTCCACCCAGGTCTGGTGGTCGGAGTCGGCGTTCGAGGCGATCGTGACGGGCTTGTCGCCCCACTTCTCGATGCCCTCGGCCTCGGCCCAGAGCTTCTTGGCCTCGTCGGGGTTGTACTCGAGCACCTCGTTGCCCTCGACCTCGTCGGAATGGCCCGCGATCACCGGGGAGCTGAAGTCCTTGGCAGGCGTGCGCGAGCCGTTGTAGATCGTCTCGGTGATCTGGTCGCGGTCGATGGCCATCGAGATGGCCTGGCGGCGCAGGTGGCCCGCCTCGCCGCCGTACTCCGGCAGGTACTCGGGCACGTTGACGACCTGGATGACCGCCGACGCCTGGTTGACCGCGCGGTCGCCCAGCTCGTCCTCGAACGTCGCGAAGGCGGACGACGGGACGTTGGTGACGATGTCGAGGTTGCCCGACAGGAGGTCGTTGTACGCCGTGTCCTCCTGGGTGTACGCGATCAGGTCGATGCCGCCGTTCTGGGGCGCCCGCTCACCCTTGTAGTCCTCGTTGGGGACCAGCGAGATCTGCGAGTTGTGCTCCCACGAGTCCAGCTTGTACGGGCCGTTGCCGACCGGCGTCTCGCCGAAGGCCTCCGGGTCGTCGAGGAACGACTCCGGCACCGGCATGAACGCCGCGTACCCGAGGCGCGTCTTGAAATCCGACTCCGGCTGCTTGAGCTTGACCGTGAACTCGGTGTCGCTGACGGCGGTGAGACCGGTGAGCTCGGCGCTCTTCTCGCCGTTGTAGCCCTCGATCGGCTCGAAGAAGTACGAGAGGTTCTGCGCGTTCTCGAGGTCCGCGCCGTACGTCCACGCGTCGATGAAGCTCTGCGAGGTGACGGGGGTGCCGTCCGTGAACTTCCAGCCGTCCTGGATGGTGATCGTCCAGGTCTGCTGGTCGTCCGACTCGATGGACTCCGCCATCTCGTTGTGCACGATGCCGTCGGCGTCGTAGTACACCAGGCCGGAGAACAGGTTGTTGATGACCTTGGACCCGTAGGTCTCGTTGGTCATCGTGGGGATGAGCGGGTTCTGGGGCTCGCCGTTGCTGACGGTCACGATGCCGGTGCTGGGACCGTCGCCCGTGGCTTCGGGGTCGTCGCCGGAACCGCCACCGCACGCGGACAGCAGCAGGGCCGAGGCGAGGGTGAAGGCCCCGATGCCTGCTAGACGTCGTCGAGGTGTCACGTGTCCTCCTGAGTAAGGGTCGCTCACCGGCGGGGGTCAGCCCTCGGTGAGGTGCATGCGCGTGTGCGCGCGCACTGCACTGTGCGCCGGTGAGCCTAGTCACGTCTGGGCCCCGGCTCATACCCTTGATCCCATTTGCGCCCGGAACCGTGACCATTCCGGTATCTCCGCGCAACCTCCGAGACACTCGGTCCCACGCCGCGGGCACCCTCAGACGGCGGCCAGCCGCCCGTCGCGCAGCACCAGGACCCGGTCGGCCATCGCGACGAGCTCGGGGTCGTGCGTCGTGACGACGGCGGCCACCCCGCGGGAGTGCACCAGGTCGCGGACCAGGACCATCACGCGCGCGGCGGTGCCCGAGTCGAGCTGACCGGTCGGCTCGTCGGCGAGCAGCACGCGCGGCCGGGCGACCAGCGCGCGCGCCACGCCCACCCGCTGCTGCTGACCGCCGGAGAGCTCGTACGGCCGCTGGTCGGCGTGCTCGGCGAGCCCCACGGCCGCGAGCGCCTCCGCGACGCGTTCCGCACGCTCCGCCGGGTCGACCCGCGCCAGCCGCAACGGCACCTCCACGTTCTCCGCCGCGGACAGCACGGGCACCAGGCCGAAGGACTGGAAGACGAAGCCGATCTCGGTGCGGCGCACGGCGTGCAGCTCCGCCTCGCCCAGCGTGCCGAGCTCGCGCTCACCGGCGCGCGCCCCGGAGCCCGTCCCCCCGTCCGACCCCGAGCCAGCCGCCCGCGGGTCGGCCCCCAGGTGCACGGTGCCCGACGACGGCCGGTCGAGACCGCCGAGCACGTGCAGCAGCGTGGACTTCCCGGAGCCGGACGGGCCGACCACCACGACCAGCTCCCCGGCGCCCACCTCGATCGACACGTCCGCGAGGGCGCTCACCTCGCCCGCCCCCGTGCCGAAGACCCGCGAGACGCCGTCGGCGCGCAGCACCGTCGTCGTGACATCCGTCGTGCCGCTCATCGCCCCTGCCTCCCGTCCGGCCGGACCTCGACCCGGTCCTCCTCGAGCGCCAACCGCACCCGGTCGCGCAGGTCGAGCGCGCTGACGAAGTCGGGTGGCAGCTGCAGGCGGCCCACGCGGTCGAGCACCGCGAACTCCTCCGCCACGTGGTGCTGCGTGCCGTGCTCGTCGACCTCCACACGCCGCAGCACCTCCGTCGAGGTGCGCCCGTCGCGGATCTGCACGGTCCGCGCGACGTGCTCCGACACGGTGGGGTCGTGCGTGACGATCAGCGTCGTCACCCCGGTCTCGGCGTTCACCGACCGCAGGGCCTCGAGCACCTCGACGCTCGTCGCCTCGTCCAGCTCACCCGTGGGCTCGTCGGCCAGGAGCACGCGGGGAGAGCCCGCCACGGCCACCGCGATCGCGACGCGCTGCTGCTGGCCGCCGGACATCTGTCCCGGGCGGCGGTCGGCGACCGCGCCGACGTCGAGCATCTCCAGCAGCTCGGCGACGCGCGCCCCGCGGCTCGCCCCGGCGTCGGACCGCGAGATCTCCAACGGCAGCCGCACATTCTCCGCGGCCGTGAGGTAGGGCAGCAGGTTGCGGGCGGTCTGCTGCCACACGAACCCGACCGTCGACCGCTGGTAGCGCACCCGGTCCGCGCGGGCCATCGCCAGCAGGTCGGTGCCCGCCACGACCACCGAGCCCGCCGTCGGCACGTCCATGCCGGACAGGATGTTGAGCAGGGTCGACTTGCCCGAGCCGGACGCCCCGACGACGGCGACCAGGTCGCCGCGCCGCACGCTGAGGTCCAGTCCCTGCAGCGCCTGCACCTCGATCCCGTCCGTCGCGAAGATCCGGACCAGACCGCGGCACCGGATCTCCTCGCCCGGCTCGCCGGTCCCGTCGACCGCGGGCTCCGGCGCCCGCTCCTCTGTCACCACCATGTCGTCCTCCCTCATTCCGCTGCCTCTCGCAGCCGCTCCGTCGAGGCGGAGCGCCGCCCGACGACCGCGGCGACGCCCGCCCCGACCGCCACGGTCACGACGAACCCGACCACGCCGACCGCGACCAGCACCGGGCTCATCGACAGGCCCGGCTGCGGGCCGCCGCCGGTCAGCGACGTCAGGTCCACGCGGGCGCGCAGCAGCGCGGGCACGACCACCCCGACCAGCGCGCCGACGAGCAGCGCGGCCAGCGACCACGGCCCGACCTCCCACGCGACCAGCGCGCGGGACTCCGCACGCCGGATCCCCATCGACCGCAGCACGCTCAGCAGCCGCTCCCGGTCGGGGGCGGCCAGCACCAGGGTGATCGCCACCGTGAGCACGATCAGCACGGCGGCCAGCACCACGGCCACGGTGGCCCCGGTGGTGATCCCGCTCGCCGCGGGCGCGTCGAGCAGGTCGTCCGTCGTCGTGGCGAGGTCGTCCACCGTGGCCCCCGGCACCAGGTCCCGCACGGCCGCCGCGACCCGGGCCGGGTCGGAGTCCGGCGCGAGCGCGACCAGCGCGGTGCGCGGCTCGACCTCCTCGCCGAAGGCCGCCACGAGGGCCTCCCGGTCCACCAGCACGGCCGCCGTCGCGCCGCCCAGGCCGGGCAGGGAACCGGCCGTGCCCGTCACGTCGACGTCGAGGGTGCGGTCCACGATCTGCAGGGTGGCCTCGTCGGCGCCCAGGGCGAGGCCGTCGACGAACTGCGTCACGACCGGCAGCGCCCCGTCCTCACCGGGCGCTTCCTCCGGTCCGGCCAGGGCCGCGACGCCCCGCGGCGCGTCCGGGACGTCGGCCTGGACCGCCGCCAGCGCCGCGGCGTCCACCGCGACGACCTGGACGGGACGGCCGCGGCCGTCCGACCCGGTCAGCCTGCCGCCTTCGGCGAGCCGCGACACCGTCGCCACCCCGGTGACGCCGTCCACGCGGCGCAGGTCCGCCGCCGTCTCGGGCGTCACGACCAGGCCCGTGACACGCAGGTCGGCGCCGAGCTCCACGTGCGCCTGCCGCGCGACGCCGGCGTCCACCGTGGACAGGAGCACGGCCGACGACGCCCCGACGGACACCGCGAGCACCAGGGCCAGCGCCGGCACGACGCCGCCGGCGGGTGACCGGGTGGCCCGTGCCGCACCGAGGAACGGGACCAGGTCCCGCCGGCGGGCCGCCAGGCGTTCGAGCCCGCGCGCGAGCACCGGCAGCACGCGGACGGCGAGCACGGCCGCCGCGGCCGCGACGAGCAGCGGCGTCGCCGCCAGCAGGGGGTCGACGCCGCCCGACCCGGCCCCGGCGACCAGGCCGCGGCGCAGCAGCAGCAGGACCGCCAGGACCGCGAGGCCCACCACCGCCAGCTCCGTCGTGCGGCGCCAGCGGTTCACCTTCCCGGCCGCGAGGTCCTGCCGCTGCACCCGCAGGGTGCGCGGCACGGTCACGGCCGCGGCCGCCAGGGCTGGCGCGAGCGCCGCCGCGCCCGCGATCAGGAGCTGGGTCCCCGTGACGTCCCCGGGCCATGCGAGGAGGCCGAGCAGCACGCCCACGACGGCGGCAGGCACGCTCACCACCAGCCCTTCCGTCGCCGTCAGCAGCCGGAGCTGCGTCCCGGTGGCCCCGCGCGCGAGCAGCACCGCGAGCGCCGAGCGCCGGCGCTCGACGACGAGCCGCGCGGCCAGCACGGTCACCGCGACGAGCGCGCCCAGGGGCCCCACCACGAGCACCGCGAGGACGGCGTCCGTCCCCGCCCGGTCCCGCACCACCTGGTCGAGCACGTCGGCCAGCTGGGTGCGCGCCTGCAGCCGCACGGGATCGCCCGGCACGATTTCGAGGGAGTCGTGGGTCAGTCCCCGCACCTGGGCGGCGAGCTCGACCACGTCGTCCGACCTCAGGTCGGTGGTCGACACCGGGTACCAGAGGCGGGTCGTCCTCCCCCGCATCGTGACGGAGCCGATCATCGCCGGGTCGACGTAGGCGGCTGCGGTGGCGATGTTGCCGACCTCCGGGTCCGGCACCACCTGGGCCTGGCGGCCGAACGGCTGGTGGTACCAGGCGGTCGCCCCCGGCGCGACCGGCTCGGTGAGCCCGACCACGCGCAGCGGCGGGTGCTTCCACTCCTCGACGGCATAGACGCCGCCGACCTCCCACCCGAGCGTGTGCGCGACGTCGCGCGTCACGACCACCTGCACCGGTTCGTCCCCCTCGGCGCCGTTGACGCCGGCGGTGATCTCGGTGGCCTCCGGCCAGCTGCCCTCGACGAGCCGCGCGTCCTGCCCGAGGCGCGCCGACGCCCGCAGCACCACCTGCGGCACGTCGACGTCGTTGCCGGGCACCACCTCCGTCACGACGGGGTCGGTCGACGAGACGGCGAACGACGGGTCGCCGAGCACGCCGCGCAGCGGCTGCGGCCGCGCGTCGCGCAGGCCCACCATCGCGTCGAGGAACTCGTCCCAGGCCGGCTCGTCGGGGACACCCGGGTGGGGGTCGAGGACGGTGAGGGCACTGGCCTCGAGCGCCGGGTCCCCGTCGGGCACGTCGCCGGCGAGGGAGACGGCGTCGCGCAGCAGGGGCGTGAGGTTCTCGGTGGCGTAGGACACCTGCCGCGCGCGCATCTCCCCGATCGCCCGTGTGGCCGCGGTGCCGGCGGCCGCGGCGAGGAGGGTGACGAGCGCGAGGACGAGGGCGGTGCCCCATCCGGTCCGCAGGTGGCGGCGCAGCAGCAGCCGGAACATCAGCGCACCTCCTCGCGGTAGGTGCCGTCCTGTGCCTGGGCCACGACCTGCGCCCGCACGGCGAGCGCGAGCCCCGCCAGCCCGCCCAGGAGCACCATGCCGGGGACGAGGGCGGCCCACTGCGAGAGGGCGGTCACCGCGGGCGGGACCACGGCGAACCCGGTGAGCGTGGCCTCGGCGAGGCCCGGCACCGTCGCGGCCGCCAGCGCCAGCCCCGCCGCCGCTCCGGCCACCGCCGCGGCGGCGGTCACGACCACCAGCTCGAGGGCCCGCCCGTTCCCCTGCGCGCGCGGGGGCATCCCGACGGCGCGGAGCACCGCGACCTCGGCCCGGCGCTCCCGCAGCGTGCTCACGGTGACGGCCGCGACCCCGACGAGCGCGAGCAGCACCGCCGCCAGCGCGGCCACGCCGAATGCCTGCCGCACGGGCGCCGCGGCGTCGGACCGGCCGCCCCCGGCCGACGTCGTCACCTGCACGTCGTCCGCGGCCGCGGCCTGCCGGGCGGCCTCCGCCAGCCGCCCGAGCGCGGAGTCGGAGTCGGCCCCCTCCGCGGCGCGGACCCACACCTCGGAGGCCTCGGGGACGGTGGAGGTGAGCCGCAGGAAGGCGGCCTGCAGGTCGCCGAGCCCGACCATCGCCGCGGCGGTCTGCTGCGCCCCCGGGACGGCGTCCACGACGTCGGCGACCTCGACGGTGAGGCGACGCGACCCCACCGGGATCTCGGCCTGCTCGCCCACGTCGAGGTCGAGCAGGTCGGCCAGGGGCCGGGAGACGACGGCAGGCACCGCCTCGCGCGCGATGCCCGCGGCGATCATCCGGAACGCCGACGGCCCCGCCTCGCTGGTCCGCAACGCGAGGCTCATCCCGTCCCCGCGCGCGCCCCAGACGGCCTGCACGACCGGGTCGCTCGACGCCGGCGCCCAGCCGGCGTTCGCCACGTCGACCTGCTCGGCCCCGTCGTCGGTGGTGGCCACGAGCTCGTCGACGTGGAGCCGGAGGGCCGTCTCCCAGGCGGACGAACCCTCGGGCACCGCGTCGAGGGCGAGCACGCGCCAGGATGCGTCGTCCCGCAGCGACTCAGCCGCCGCGGACGGGACGTCCACCGTCAGCTCGTGGGTGCTCTCCTGCGGGCCGATCGGGTTCGCACCGTCGCCGTCGCCGTCCAGGTCGATGTCGAACGCGCCCACCTCGACGGGGACGAGCCGGCCGTCGGCGCCGCCGAGCCAGAGCCGCACCCGCACCTGTCCCGCCTCGAGGCCCTGCAGCGCGCCCTTGAGCCTGGCGGAGCCGCTTGCCTCCCGCGCGAGTTCCGCCCGGGTCATGGGCTCACCGAGGGCGGAGGTGCCGCCAAGCGCGGCGTCGACGACGAAGAACCGGCCGGAGACGCGCATCGTGACCTCGCTGGTCGTGGCCGGCAGCACGGGCGTGTCCTCGAACGGGTCGGCGCCCGCCAGCGCGGACCGGAGCCGCTGCGCGCCGCCCGTGCTCGCCGGCGTGAGGGCCACGTCCTCGATGCGGTCCACGGGCAGGCCCGTCACGGACAGCTCGCGCTGGTCGACCGTGCCGCCGAGCACGAGCGCCGGAGCGACGGCGGCCGCACCGCGCAGGGACGCGAACGACGCCAGCGGCCCGGGCGCCTCGCCGTTCGCCACGACGCGCACGTCGCTGCCGGTGGCGAGGCCGGTGGCGTCCGCGCGGACCTGCTGGGCCGTGCCCGTGTAGGCGGCCGAGAGGGCGAGGCTCCCGGCGGCGAGGACGACCAGGACCACGGGGACCGCCGTGACCGCCAGCCGGCGCGCGACCTGCCGTGCGGCCAGCACCCGCGTGTCGGTGCGGCGCGCGGCGAGCGTCGCCCAGCCGCGCGACAGCGGGCCGAGCAGCGCGACCGCCACAACGGCCGCGGCCGCGAGGACGAGGGCCGGCGCCGCGGCCGCCGCCGGGTCGGTCTGGCCACCCTGCGGCGTCGGCACCAGCGGTGAGCCGTATCGCCGCAGCAGCCACGTCGTCACCCCGGCCGCGGCGACGACGAGCACGACGGTGCCCCACGCCGCCGCCTGCCGCCCCCGCCCCGAGGCGTCCGCAGGCCGCAGCGAGGCCGCGGCGCGCGCCTGCGCACCGCTCACCGCGCCGAGCACCAGGACGGCGACCACCGCCGTGACCACTGCGGCCGGCGCGACCGCGGCGGCCAGGCGCCCGCCCGCTCCCGCCCCGGCGACCGCGCCCTGGGCGACGAGCACGACGGCCGCGACCCCGACCCCGACGACCGCGCCGACAAGCGCGACCGCGCACGCCTCGAGGGCCGCCGCCAGCGTGACCTGGCCGGGCGAGGCACCCCGGGAGACGAGGAGGCGCACCTCGCCCTCCCGGGAGCCGGCGAGCAACCGCGCGACCTGCGTGACCGCGACCGCGCCGGCGAGTGCGAGCAACAGCATCGGGACCAGCGTGACGGCCGACGCCGCGCCCACGGCCGCCACCGTGTCGGACGCGCGCTCGCCCAGGTCTCCCGTCACCGTGCCGCCCCGCACCGCGACTGCTTCGTCGCCGAGCACGGTCTCCAGGAGCTCGTCGGAGCCCGCCGCCAGGACCTTCAGGTCGGCGACGCGGCTCGCCGCGACGTCCGGGGTGAGCGTCCAGCGGACGAACGGGTCGTCCGAGTCGTCGTCGGGCACCTCCTGCCGCACGACGTCGTAGCTGGCGCCGGCGAAGAGCTGGCCGAGGTGCCGGCGCAGCGCCTCGTCCTGCGCGGCGGCGTCCTCGGGCGGCGCGAGCCGCGTGGTCACCTCGACCACGCCCGGCGCGCCGCCCCGGGTGAGCCCGTCCTGCACGATCTGTGCCTCGGCCGCCCGCACGGTGCCGGCCGTCGTGCCGAGCGCCGCCGAGACGGTGGCGACCAGCAGCGCCACGAGGAGCAGCAGACCCCGGTGCGCGGACGAACGCCGCACGAGCAGCCGCGCGCGGCTCACCGGCGTGCCCCCACGAGCGGCCTGAGCGCCTCGCTCACGTGCCCTCCTGCGTCCCGGCCCGGGGTCCACCCCCGGTGCCATCCTGCGGGCGCCGCCCGCAACGGTGCGGGCGGCAATGACGGACCCTAGTCCCCCCACGGCCCGCCGCGCTCCCCTTGTCACCAGGGCGCAAAGAGCGCTTGCCACGGGGCGTCATCGGGGAGGGAGGCGCCTGCCGCCCGTCTCGTACACCGGTCACGGCCGGTGCTCGCGACGCTCGTTGCCGCGGCGGTAGTTGCCGGTCGCGCGCGCCAGCAGCTCCTGGTCGGTCGCGGGGTCCTGGCCGAGCAGCGCGACCAGCCGGGCGGCGCGCGCGCCCGAGACGGTGACGACCAACCGACCACCCCGGCTCACCAGGACCTTGCCGTCCTTGGTGACGCGGTGGTCGAAGGGATCGTCGTCGAGTCCCACGGGCCCGCCCCGTCTACTGGCGCCAGATGTACGGCGTCGTGGTGGAGACCTTGACCAGGCCCGAGCGCTCCAGGATGGGCCGGGAGAACTCGGTGGAGTCGCTGTGCATGTACGTCTTGCCCCGCGCGAGGGCGGAGCGCGCCCGGGCGGCGGTCAGCGCGCGGTAGATGCCGCGGCCCCGCCACTCGGGGCGGGTCGACCCGCCCCAGAGCCCGGCGAACGCCGTGTCGGCCACCGGCTCGAGCCGGCCGGCGCTGACGACCTGCCCGTCCGCCTCGGCGACCCAGAGCTCCATGTCCGGGTCGATCGCCTGGCGGCGCAGCAGCGCGTCCGCGATTCCGGAGGTCGCGGGGTCGTCGCCGAAGACTTCGTCCGCCATCGCGGTCATCGCGCGCACGTCCGCCTCCGCCGTCACACGGCGCAGGGTCACGCCGTCGGGCAGAGGGACGTCGACGGCCAGCGCGGCCACCTCGCCGATCATGACCGACTCCGTCTCGTCGGGCTCGAAGCCGTGGTCGAGGAGCGCCTCGTGCAGCCCCGGCGCGACGTCGTGGCCACGGGTCTTCCACTCCGCGCGGGTGATCTCGGGGTCCGCGCAGAAGTGCGCGAGCGCCGACGCGACGAAGCCGCGGATCGTCGCGGCGTCCGCCCCATCGAGGTCGCGGTAGGTGACGAACCCCCGGCCGCCGGCGAAGGTCACGAGCCGGAGCGGGCCGAGGCATGTCACCGAGACGGCGCTCGGCGTCTCCGCGTCGGTGCGGAGCTGGTCGTCGTAGGCGGCGAGGAGGAGGGCGGCGTCCAGGGCCGCGGCGGGTGCGTTCACGGCCGCAACCCTTCCAGAGCCGCGCGCGCCGGGCAACGGTTTTCGCCAGGGCGCATCGAGGGGTCAGGACGTTTCGACGCCCCGGCACAGCGCGTCGACCACGTGCCGCACCGCGGCGCGGGGCGCGTCCCGCCAGTCCCCGTCGACCTGCGGGGCGAGGGCGACCGACCACGGGTACCGCCGCTCGAGGTCCGGCACGAGCCGGCGGGTCGCCGCGGCGCGCTCCAGCCAGGCCTGCGCCCCGGCCGCGTCCAGCCGCCGGTGCGCGGCGGCGGTCTGCGCCGAGGCCCGCACCACGGCGTACAGGGCTGTGACGACGGCCGCGCGCGCCTCGGTCGCCACGTCCCACCGGGCGAGGACGTCGAGCAGCCGCTCGAGCCAGTCCTGCTGGCGCGGCCCGCCCGGCGCCTCGGACCACGACAGCTCCGTGAGCCAGGGGTGGCGCAGGTAGAGGTCGAAGAGGCGCCCGGCCCAGGCGTCGAGGTCCGCGGCGAGGTCGGGGCCCGGGTCCGCCCAGCCGGGCAGCGCGGACGCGTGGTCCTCCGCGAGCGCCAGCAGCTGGCCCTTGGTGCCGACGTACGGGTACAGGCCCATGGCGCTGAGCCCCAGCCGCGTCGCGACGGCCCGCGTGGACAGCCCGTCGAGCCCGTCCGCGTCGGCGACGGCCACGGTGGCGTCGAGGACGGCGTCCAGGTCGAGGCGGCGCCGCGGGCCTCGCCGGGGTGCCGACGGCGCCACGCCACGGTGCCGCCACAGCCGGCGCACATGCTCCTCGGTCTCGCTCATCGCCGCGATCCTCTCATTCGCTTACAGTGTACGTAGTTTATTCCCCCATCCCGAAGAGCCCGGATGCCCACCGCACGACTGCACGACGGGACGACGATCGAGGCGACCGTCCTCGGGGAGGGCCCGGCGGTGCTGCTCCCGGTCCGGACCGCCCCGCTGGACGGCCCCCAGGCCGACGCGATGCGAGCCTGGGGCGCCGACCCGGACCTCGGTCGCACGCTCGCGACCAGGCTGTCCGACGCCGGCTTCCGCGTCGTCGCCGCCGACTACGAGGGGCACCGCGCAGCCCACCCCGCCCCCGACAGCCTCACTGCCGACGCGCTGGCCGCGGACCTGCTGGCCGTCGCCGACGCCGCCGGCACGGACCGGTTCGCGTACTACGGCTACTCGTGGCTCGCCCTCGCCGGGCTGCAGCTCGCACTGCGCACCGACCGCCTCACGGGGCTGGCCATGGGCGGGTACCCGCCGCTCGACGGCCCGTACGACGCGATGCTCGCGGTCACCCGCGCCGCGCACCGCCTGGCGCTCGCCCACCGCGACGCGCCGCCGTCCGACGCGACGACCGAGCCCGCGACGACCGAGCCGGGCGACTGGGACTCCGTCGAGATGACGCAGCCGCCCGAGCTGACGCAGCAGTACCTCACCCTCTACGAGTCCCTCGCGGGGTTCGACGACCGGGTGTCCCTCGGGCTCGCCCTCCCGCGCCTGGTCGTCGTCGGCGCGGACGATGACATCACCTACGGCCCCGGCTGGGGCGACGTCGAGGTGGTCATCGCCGGGGCCGTGACCGGCCGGCGTGCCGAGCTCGAGGCCGCCGGATGGAGCGTCGAGGTGCTGCCCGGCAAGGACCACCTGTCGGCCATGCAGGCCGACGCCGTGCTCCCGGTGCTGCTGCCGTGGCTGACGGAGCACCTCGCGCGATGACCCGCGAGGGGGCCGGCCGGTGAGCGCGGCCTCAGCGCGGGGCGAGGTCGTCGTCCGACCACAGCGCCGCCGCGGCGTGCCCCGCCAGCAGCTTGGGGTAGTACGCCCAGGCGAACCAGGGCGCGGTCCGCGAGGGGCCCAGCAGCCCGTCGAGCGCGAGCCCGCCGGCGGTCAGGGCCACCCCGAGCGGGCGCCGACGGGCCGGGTGGCGCCGGATCGCGACCGTCGCGGCCACCATGAAGGCGTAGTGGGCGGCGGCCCAGGCCGCGGGTTGGACCCGGCGCCCCGCGCCCCGACCCGAGGGCCCCGCGTCCAGCCACGCCACCGCGGCCGGGTGCCCGTGCAGCGCGGCGAAGGAGTAGTGCTCGGCGTCCCCCTGCCCCGGGCGCTCGTACCAGCGGGCGCACGCGCGCGTGTTGTTGACGTAGACGCCGCCCGCGAGGTCCACCGCCAGCAGGCACGCGACCACCGCGCGCTTCGTGTCGGCACCGCGTGCCCGCGCCACGACCGGCGCCGCGACGGCCCCGGCCACCGTCGTGACGACCGTCAGCACGTGGTTCGCCCGCGTGGCCTCCGGGCCGACGAACTCGCCCCACGCGCGGCGCAGCGCCGCCGTGACCTCCGTCATCGGCCCCCCTCGGCCAGGTTCTCCCAGACCACGAACACGGAGTCCCGGTCGACCTCGGCGCCGAGCGAACGATAGGTCGCGAGCGCCGCGACGTTGTCCGCCTCGGTGCCGGTCCACATCCCGCGGCAGCCGCGGGAGACCGCGAGGTCCCGCAGCGACCCGAGCAGGGCGGTGGCCACGCCGCGGCGCCGCCACGCCTCGTCCACGCCCAGCTCATAGACGAACATCTCCGGCTCCTTGTCCGGGTGCCGCATCTCCACCCCGGAGACGAAGCCGATCCCGAGCCCGTCCGGGGCGCGCGCGAGCAGCACGACGTGCCCGGGCCGGCCCAGCGCGTCGGCCGCGCCCCGGGGCGAGACCGGCGCGTCGAAGAGGTGCGACGCCGCGACCAGCTCGGCCGGGTCCGTGACCTGCGCGATCGTCCAGCCGGCCATGCCCGCCATCGTCACCCGGATCGCGCACCGGGGCGAACGGATGTCACGGACAGCCGGCGCCCGCCCTCCTCACCACCATGACCACGCAGGCGATGGAGAGCGTGACCGCGCTGCTGCCGGTCGCCCCGGCGCTGCTGGGCTTCCTGGGAGCCTCGCTCGCGACGCTGGCCGTTCCGGGACCGTCGGTCGTGTACGTCGTCGCGCGCAGCACCGTCCAAGGCCGGCGGGCGGGCCTCTGGTCGATGGCGGGGCTCGAGACCGGCGCCGCGCTGCACGTGGTCGCGGCGGCCGCCGGGCTGGCCGCCCTGCTGGCGCGGTCCCCCGCCCTGTTCGACGCGGTCCGCTGGGCGGGCGCCGCCTACCTGGTGTGGCTGGGGGTGCGGGAGCTGCGCACGGCCCGCGCCCAGCCCGCGACGGCGGACGACGGCGCCGCTAAGGCTGTGCCCCGGCCCTGGCGGCTCTTCGCCGACGGCGTGCTCGTGGACGTGCTCAACCCGAAGACCGCGCTGTTCTTCCTCGCGTTCCTGCCCCAGTTCGTGCGGCCGGGGCACGGCGCGGTCGCCGCGCAGCTCGCCGTCCTGGGGGCGGTGTTCGTGGTGCTGGCCACTCTCGTGGACAGCACCTACGCCGTCCTCGCCGACCGGATGTCGGGTCGGCTGCGTGGGTCGGAGCGAGCCCGCCGGCGCCTGGGCCGCGCGACCGGCGGCGTGTACCTGGCCCTGGCCGGGGTGGCCGTCGTCGTGTAAGCACGGACAGCGGGCGTGAGCTAGCCGTGCTGACCCGGGACAGAGTCGACGACGCGACTCGCCGAGCGGCGGCGCCACCCGCGCCGGTCGGCCACGACCAGCAGGCGCAGCAGGAGGCCGCCCACGAGCAGGCCGCCCACGAGGTCCGAGATCCAGTGCCACCCGAGGTAGTACGACACCGCCACCGCGTTCAGCGCGACGACGCCCACCGCGAGCCGCAGGGTGCGCAGGGTGCGCGGCGACGCCGTGGTCCACCGGCTCACGAGGTACACCGCCGCGCCGTAGACGAGCACGGCCTCGGCCGCATGGCCCGACGGGAAGCTGATCCCGCTCCACCCCAGGGCGCGCAGGCCGCCGCCGAACAGGTCGGCGTCGTCGGTCGTCGGCGCGGGGCGGGCGAGCACCACCTTGAGCAGCCCCACTCCCCCGTAGAACGCCAGCTCGGCGGCGGCCGCGCAGCCCAGCGGCCGCCACGTGCGGTGGCGCCACGACAGCGTGCCGGCGACGACGACGAG
Source organism: Isoptericola sp. Y541 (assembly GCF_059445465.1). Taxonomy (NCBI): domain Bacteria; kingdom Bacillati; phylum Actinomycetota; class Actinomycetes; order Micrococcales; family Promicromonosporaceae; genus Isoptericola; species Isoptericola sp. Y541. The sequence continues at coordinate 162,313 of NZ_JCAIUJ010000001.1, forward strand.
CACGGGCAGGCAGACCGCCTGCCCGGCGATCGGGTCGAGCACGTGCTGGATGAACGGCTGCAGCCCCGGGGTGAGCCGGGCCACCCAGTACTGGTGGGCGGCCTCGTCGACGCCCCGGAACGGGCCGGCGGCCAGCAGCGTCACGCCGAGCAGCGCCAGGAACAGCACCGGCACCGACGTCAGCCGTGCCCAGGGCAGCGTCGCCGGTCGCGGGCTCGCGCCGCCTCCCGCCGCGCTGCGCGGTCGGCCGAGATCACGCGCGGGTGGGGAGGGAGCCTGGAGCAACATCGGCCCCAATGTAGGCAGCGACGCGCGGGATCGTTCACCCGTTCCGCCCTTCCCCCGGCCCATCGGGCGCACGCCCCGCGTCCCCCGCAGGAGGCGCAAAGGCTCTGACCTGCCCCGATATCCGGCGGGAGAGCGGACCGGGTCAGTGGTGTGGCGTGCGGCACCGGCACGCGGCCGGGGCGCGTCAGCCGCGCGGCGTCGACTCCTCCACGAGCCAGGCGTTGTGCACCCTTTCAGCAGCCGGGCCATGTAGCCGGTGCGGACAGGCGGCCGCCTCCTCGAAGCGATGCCGATGTGAATTGCCATTAACAAGCTCCGTGACTTCCGGCGCGGGCGCTGCCAGACTCGGGGCGATGCCGTGGCCCCTGTGGCGCGACATCCTCCGACGACGCACGAGGGAGAGGCACCGATGTCCGACCTGGCCCCGAGGGCGATCCCCGCACCTGCACCACCGCGCTTCACCCCTCTGCGCTCCCCCCGGCCCGGACGATGACGGCGGCCGTGGCCGCCCTGGTTCACGAACCCGGCGGACCCGTGGCGCTCTCGGACGTCACGATGAGCGAGCCCGGCGACGGCGAGATCCTGGTCCGCATCCTCGCTTCCGGTGTGTGCCCCACCGATCTCTTCGGCATCGCCGGCAGGGCCGGCGACCGCTTCCCGGCGGTGTTCGGGCACGAGGGCGCCGGCGTCGTGGAGGCGGTCGGGCCCGGCGTCGACTCGCTCCGGCCCGGCGATCGCGTGGTGCTGAGCTTCGACTCGTGCGGAGGCTGCGCGTCGTGCGCGGACGGGCACCCCGCCTATTGCGAGCGGTTCGCGGACCTCAACTACCGGTCGCGGGCGGGAGCCGTCGTCGACGGCGTCCCGGCGACCACCGGCTGGATGGCGCAGTCGTCCTGGGCGACGCACGCACTGGCGCGCGCCACCAACGCCGTCCGCATCGGCGACGACGTGCCCTGGGAGGTGGCGGCGCCGCTCGGCTGCGGGATCCTCACCGGCGCGGGCACGGTGCTCCGCGTGCTGGCTCCCGGACCGGACGACACCCTGCTCGTGATCGGAGCGGGCACGACCGGTCTCGCCGCCGTCATGGCGGCGAAGCACCGCGGCGTGCGGCGCATCGTGGTCAGCGACCCCGCGGCCGACCGGCGGGCCCTGGCGCTCGAGCTCGGTGCGACCGAGGCGCACACGCCGGACGATGTACCGGCACGCACCCTCGCGGCGACGCACGCGCTCGACACCGTCGGGCGGCAGGAGACGGTGGACCTCGGTCTGGCCGCGCTGGCCCCCCGAGGGGTCTGCGCCACGGTGGCGCTGCACGCCGGAGCCAACCGGATCACGGTGTCGCAGACGCAGGTGCTCTGGGGCCGCACCCTGACGGGCGTCATCGAGGGCGATGCCGACGTGGCCCGGGACATCCCGACGCTCGTGGCGCTCTGGCGCGCCGGCCGGCTGCCGGTCGAGCGGCTGGTGCGCACGTACCCGTTCGCCGACGTCGCGACGGCGATCGACGACGTGCGCGCGGGGCGCGCGATCAAGCCGGTGCTGCGGATGGGCGACCCCGGCGTCTCCCCCACGCCGCTCCGCGGCGATCTGATCGACCTGCTGCGGGACGGCAGGATCCCCGCGCGCGACCTCCCCGGGCTCTGGCGCTCGCTGCCGCCCGTGGGGACCGCCGAGCTGCGCGGGCTCTGGCGAGGGTTCGGCGTCAGCACCGGGCATCGCACCCAGGCGCTGCTGACCCGCAGCCACTGGTTCGGCAAGCTCTTCCGCGCCGACGACGACGTGCTCCCGCTCGTGTGCGAGGGCCCGGACGGCATGCTCGTCGGCCAGGAGAGGCTCGCCCGCGGAGGCGCGACGTTGCGGACGGTCGAGCACGACGGCATCCGCACGGCGTCGATGGTCTACGACGGGCAGCCGATCATCGACCACTTCACCCGGGTGTCCGACGACGCCGTCCTCGGTGTGATGACCGGGCGGGAGGCCGCCGACCACGGCGACCTCTACTACTTCGCCCTCGAGCGGGTCGCCGACCGCGACGTCGACGTCCAGGAGGCCCCGCCCCGTCGCGCCTGAGGGGCATACTTGTCCGTCCCCAGTCCGCCGACCCGGATAGACCGAGATGCGCATCGAGGAGATCTCCGCCGTAGCACCGCCCTTGGGCCGCAAGGGCATCATGCGGCAGCGATGGAGCGAGGTCTCGTTCCTGCACTGGCGCGTGGACCCGTGCGTGGTGGCGCGGCACCTGCCGGCCGACTGCGTGCCGGACGTCGTCGACGGGACCGCTTGGGTCGGGCTCGTCGCGTTCCAGATGTCTCGGACCGCCCTCTTCGGCGGGCCGCGCATCCCCTGGCTGGGGGACTTTCCCGAGGTCAACGTGCGCCTGTACTCGGTCGACTCGCAGGGCCGCCGGGGCGTCGTCTTCCTGAGCCTGGAGGCCTCGCGCCTCGTCCCCGTGCTGGTCGCCAGGGCCGCCTTCGGCCTCAGGTACCAGTGGGCCTCGATGTCGATCCGCCGCATCGACGGATCGATCGCCTACACGACGAGGCGGCACGGCCGAGGAGCTGCCGCTTCCCGGATCGTGGTCCGCCCGGTCGACGACCCGGCGAGCACCGCGGAGGTCGCCGCCGATCCGATCGCCACCGCGCTCACCGCCCGCTGGGCGTTCCACGAGGCGCACCTCGGTCGCACGCTCTACTGCCGGAACCACCACGAACCGTGGCCTCTGCAGCGCGCCGAGCTCGTCCAGCTCGACGACACCCTCCTGGCGACGGCGGGTTTCGTCGGTCTCGCCGACCGTGCGCCGGACTCGGTGCTCTACGCCAGGGCGGTGCACACCGTCTTCGCCTCACCAGGTCTGGTTCCGACGTGAGCTCGCACCTGCGCGCCGCCCGCCCGGACGAGGGATCGAGTTCAAGGGCATCAGCCCCTCGCTCACCACCATCCAGGCGGCGAAGGTCACGACGCCCGCCTCGAAGGTGACGAGCCGCCGGTCCCAACGCCGCCCCCTCCCCGCGGCCGCGCGCACCAGCGCGAGCCCGCAGCCGAGGTTGGCCGCACCCCACGCGAGATTGACCAGCGGCGACGACTCCCTGCCCGCCAGCGGCGTCAGATGCTCGCGTCCCGTCACGGCCGACGCGACGTGGGGTGCAGAGTTGGCGACCAGGAGCCCCGCCACGAACGCTGCCGCGTGACGAGCGCGTGACGGTGCCTCGGGCGCGCGGGCTGGGAGATTCATCCCGATAGGCTCCCAACGGCTGCTACCGGACGCAAGCGAGTCGGCGGCGAGCCGCCCTCTCCGAGGACGACGACAGGGACCGGGGACTACGACGCGGGCTGCCGTTCGAGGGCGAGCTTGACGGCGAACCCGGCCAGCACGGTCCCCGACAGCCAGCGCTGCACCTGCATCGCCCGCGGACGGCCGCGCAGGAAGCCGGCGAGCCTTCCCGCGCCCAGGACGACCAGGCCGTTCACGGTGACCCCGATGAGGACCTGGACGCCACCGAGCAGCAGGAACTGGGGCCACAGCGTGCGGGTCGGATCGATGAACTGCGGGAGCAGGGCGGCGTACAGCACGGCGATCTTCGGGTTGAGCAGGTTGGTGACCAGGCCCATGCCGAACAGCCGTCGTGGGCGTATCGGCGCCACCTCCGCCGGATCGAACACGGACCGACCGCCGGGGCGGAGCATCTGCCAGGCGAGACAGCCGAGGTAGACCGCCCCGGCGACCTTCACTGCGACGAAGGCCGCGGGCACGGCGGCAAACAGCGCCGCGAGGCCGAGCGTTGCGGCCACGAGGTACGCCAGGAAGCCGACCGCCGTCCCGGCCAGGGCGGTCAGCCCGGCACGGGTCCCCTGCCCGATCGACCGCGACGCCAGATGGATCATGTTCGGTCCCGGCGTCAGCGCCATCCCCAGTTCCACGAGGGCTACGCCCCCGACTGCCGCCCAGCTCACCAGCACGGATCTCCCCCTCTGCCGCCGACCCCGTGACCGACTCCGGCCCTCGGCCAGGTCCCACGGCACGTCAGCGTACTATCGGGCCAGGAGCTGACGACCTTGGTTCCCCGATGATGGGAGTCCGAATGTCCGGCGCCGCTCAACTTTCCGCTGTCCCCGCCGAGTCGTCGAACGACGCCTCGCCGAGCGATGATCTGCTCACCCTCGGGCTGCTCGCGAGCTCCTCGATGGAGAACGAGCACCGGCTACCGATACATCCGCATCACCTGGACCGGATCGACCCGGACGTGCGCGCGCGGATGACGGTCGAGCATGGCTACGGCGCGGAGTTCCAGCTGGAACCGGGTTACGTCGAGTCGCGCGTGGGCAGGGTCGCGGAGCGATCCGAGGTGATCGAGTCGGCCGATGTCCTGCTCCTGCCCAAGCCGCAGGCGGCGGACGTGGCCGCGATCCCCGAGGGCCGCGTTCTGTGGGGGTGGCCGCACTGCGTGCAGGACGCCGGAATGACGCAGACGGCGATCGACCGCCGACTCACGCTGATCGCCTTCGAGGCGATGAACCACTGGTCGCACCGGGGCGATTTCAGCCTGCACGTGTTCCACAAGAACAACGAGCTCGCCGGCTACAGCTCCGTGCTGCACGCCTTGAGCCTGATCGGCTCGACCGGCGACTACGGGCCGCGACTCAGCGCGGTCGTCATCGGCTTCGGCGCGACGGCCCGTGGTGCGGTGACCGCGCTCAAGGCGCACGGGATCCACGACATCCAGGTCCTCACGCAGCGCGGTGTCGCGGCCGTCGGCTCGCCGATCCACGCCGCACACATCATCCAGCTCAACACCGACGGCGGCGCGGCCCACCTCAGCACGGTGCAGACGCAGGACGGCGACGTCCTGCTCCCGGAGTTCCTGGCTTCGCACGACATCGTGGTCAACTGCACGCTCCAGGACGTCGCCGCACCGTTGACCTACCTGCGCACCGAGGACCTCGAGGGATTCACCCCGGGAAGCCTCGTCGTCGACGTCTCCTGCGACGCGGGGATGGGATTCGAGTGGGCCAGGCCCACCGGGTTCGACGACCCGATGTTCACGGTCGGCCGAGGGGTGCACTACTACGCCGTCGACCACAGCCCGTCGTACCTGTGGAACTCCGCCACGTGGGAGATCAGCGAGGCGATCCTGCCGTTCCTGCGCACGGTCATGGAGGGGCCGGCGGCGTGGGCGAACGATCTCACCATCTCCCGCGCGATCGAGATCCACGACGGAGAGATCAGCAACCCGAGCATCCTGAGCTTCCAGGGTCGCGAGCCGGCCTATCCGCACGCCCTGACTGCCTAGGCTTTCAGGCGGTGCGGTCGACGGTCTCTTCGAGTCCGGTGCGGATACGGGTCATGGTGTCGTCGTAGGCGGTGTCGATGTCGACGTCGAGCCGGTCTGCGAGGACGAACACCCACCACAGCGTCTCGGCAAGCTTGTGCTTCAGCTCCACGTCGACGTCGCCGTCGATGTCCCAGGTGCCGTCGTGGGCGAGCAGCAGGCGTCCGATGTAGCCGACGTCGTTGGAGAAGCCCAGCATCAGCTCGTGCAGGGACCACGTCGTGCCGTTGAACCGGTTCTCCAGGATCTCGTAGAGGGCCCGCACGTCGAGGGCCCGCTCTCGCGCCTCGGCGAGGATCCCGGCTGTCTGGTCGGTGTCGGTCATGCATCCTGCCTTCCGCTGGTGGCGTCGATGGTGCAGGCACCCGTCGTCACGCTAGACGTTGAAGCGGAACTCCACGACGTCGCCGTCCTGCATGACGTAGTCCTTGCCCTCGATGCGCGCCTTGCCGGCGGCGCGGGCGGCCTGCACGGAGCCGGTCTCGACGAGGTCGTCGAACGAGATGACCTCGGCCTTGATGAAGCCGCGCTCGAAGTCGGTGTGGATGACGCCGGCGGCCTGCGGGGCGGTCCAGCCCTTGCGGATCGTCCAGGCGCGGGACTCCTTCGGGCCGGCGGTGAGGTACGTCTGCAGGCCGAGCGTGTGGAAACCGACGCGAGCGAGCTGGTCGAGGCCCGCCTCCTCCTGGCCGGAGTCGGCGAGCATCTCGCGCGCGTCGTCGGGCTCGAGCTCGACGAGCTCCGCCTCGAACTTCGCGTCGAGGAACACGGCGTCCGCGGGGGCGACGAGGTCGCGCAGCCGCTGCTGCATCCCCTTGTCGGCGAGGCCGGCGTCGTCGGTGTTGAAGACGTAGATGAACGGCTTGGCCGTCAGCAGCTGCAGCGAGTCGATGTCGGCCAGGTCGAGCCCCTCGGCCTTGGCACCCTGGAAGAGCGTGGTGCCGGACTCGAGGATCTTCTGCGCGGTGCTGGCGGCGGCGAAGAGCGCGGGGTCGCCACGCTTGATCTTGACCTCCTTCTCCATCCGCGGCAGCGACTTCTCCAGCGTCTGGAGGTCGGCGAGGATCAGCTCGGTGGAGATGGTCTCGATGTCGCCCTCGGCGTCCACCGAGCCCTCGACGCGGACGACGTCCCCGTCGTCGAACACGCGGGTGACCTGGCAGATCGCGTCGGCCTCACGGATGTTGGCGAGGAACTTGTTGCCCAGCCCCTCGCCCTCGGAGGCGCCCTTGACGATGCCCGCGATGTCGACGAACGACACGGTGGCGGGCAGGGTGCGCTCCGAGGAGAAGATCTCGGCGAGCTTGTCCAGGCGGGGGTCCGGCAGCGGGACCACACCCACGTTGGGCTCGATCGTCGCGAACGGGTAGTTCGCCGCGAGCACCTGGTTGCGGGTCAGGGCGTTGAAAAGGGTGGACTTGCCGACGTTGGGCAGGCCGACGATGCCGATGGTGAGTGCCACGTTGCGCAAGTCTACGTGCCGGGCCGCGCCCCCTCTCGGCCCACCGGGTCCCGCACCGGCTCAGCGCACCGGGCGGCGATCGCCCCGGCGCACTCCCCTGGGCCGGCCGACGACGTGTCGACCTCGACGTCGTACGTCACGCCGTCGTGGACGACCACCGCCTGCGTCGCGGCCATGCCGGCCGCGCGGTCGCCGCGGGACGCCTCGCGGGAGGCCGCCACGTCGGCGTCGCACCGGACGCCGACCCACAGGACGTCGAGCCCGTGCAGCGTGGACCGCCACCGTTCCTGGGAGGAGGCGCCTCCGAGGAAGACGTCGTCGATCACGACGGGCGCCCCGGCACGCACCGTCGCCGCGATGCCGGCCCGCCAGGCCCTCTCCAGCGCGCCGAAGGCCTCACCGACGACGACCTCTGCGCCGAGCTCGATGCCACCCTCGCCGTCGCGGACCGAGGGCGGGAGGGCATCGACCAGGTCGTCGATGCTCAGCGCGAGCCACGGGCGCGGCAGCAGCTCCTGCAGGCGCCGCGCGATGGTCGTCTTGCCCGAGCTCGAGCCGCCGTTGAGGACGATCACGTCGGTCACGACGCGGCGAGCCGGTCGATATCGCGCTCCGCGAACCGCAGGTGCTCCCAGTGCTCCCGCGGGAGCACGCCGAGGCTGCGCCAGACCGGGCGCGTCATCCCGTCCGGCACCCACGGGGGCAGGCGCGGCGCGTCCACGGTGACGTCCGTGCCCGCGAGCTCGGCGTAGGCGGCGCGGATCTGGGCGACCCGGTCGGCGTGCACGGCGAGGACCTCGTCGAGCGACGGGGTCGCGTCGAGGTCGACGCCGAGCGCCGCCACCTCGGGCTCGTACTCGGTGAACGGCAGCCCGGCGTACCAGAACGGGTCGTCCATCCCCCGCAGGCCGTAGCGCAGCCAGCCGTCGACCGCGAACACGAGGTGGCGCAGCGTCTGGGTGGTCGACCACTCGCCGTCGACCGACACGTCGACCGTCCCCGCGGGCATCGCCGCCACGCGCTCGAGCAGGCGGTCCCAGCGCAGCAACGCCGCGTCGAACGACGCGAGCTGCTCGGCCAGGTCCTGCGAGCGCGCCTGCTCCCGCCCCGGGAACCGCCGGTCCAGCTCGGCCTCGACCAGGGGCGCCACCTCGACCTCGTTGACCCGCAGGCCCGTGATCTCGCCGTCGATCTCCGCGTCGGTCAGGTCGACGCCCCGCATCCGGGCGCCCGGGAGGAAGCTCTGGTCGAACGTCACGCCGTCGAGCCGCGCGAGGCGGAACGCGGCGCCCGTCATGTCGGCCTCGACGAACTCGGCGCCCTGCAGGTCGTCGTCCGGCCCGAACCGTGTCATGCGCCGAACCTACGCGGGGGCACCGACGCACCCGGGTGCAGGTCCGGGCGGCGCGTCCGGGCGCGGTCAGACGTCGACGTCCTGGTGCCAGGACTCGGTGACGTACGCCGTGCGCCAGCCCCACTTCTCGTAGAGGGCCGCGGCCCCGGTCGGGCTGTCGGCGTCGACCTCGAGCCCCACCCGGTCGTGCCCCCGCGCCGCCGCGTCCTGGACGACGGCGAACAGCAGCGCGGTGGCCACGCCGCGGCCGCGGGCCCGGCGGTCGGCGCCGAGGTACTCGATGTAGCTGGCCTCCTTGCCCGACGCCCCGGAGGGCAGGACGGCGCCCACGAGCGCGCCCATCGGCTCGGGCACGGAGGCCGGGTCGTCGGGGTCGGCCACGAGGGCGAGCCACCAGTGGTCCCACCGGTGGCCCGGGTCCGCGCGGAGCCGCACCAGGAACTCCCCGAAGCTCTCGCGGTAGGAGTTGAAGTGGTCCTCGAACGCGCTCTCCAGCACCCGGTGCACGGTCTGCAGGTCCTCGGCGACCGGCAGTCCGCCGTCGTGGGTGTCGATCCGGCGGACGGTGACGCCGGGGCGGGGCGCCGGGAGCACGCCGGGGGCGGCCTCCTCCGGCTGCACGGGCCGCGTCATCTGCAACCAGGACCGGGCGCGGCGGTAGCCGGCCTCCGCGAGCCACGCGCGCTGGCGTTCGTCGCCGGCGTAGGCGCCCGAGTCGAGCTGGGTGCGTCCCAGGCCCCGCTGCGCGGCGAGCTCGCGCCCCCGCCGGGCACCCCAGGCGTACCCCCAGGCGGCGAGGTCGTCCGCCTGCGGCACGGACCGGTCGACATCGAGCCCGACGACGACGCGGCCGGCCGCGCGGTCGTGCGCCGTCGCCCAGGCCCGCACCACCCCGTCCGGGTCACGCACGACGACCTGCCGGCGTGTCCACGACATGGGACCGGCGACCTCGGCCGCGATCGCCTCCGAGTTCACCGTCGCCGACCCGGTGAACGGCTCCGCGAGCGCCGCGCGCAGGTTGCTCAGCCGGGTCAGGTCGGCGAGGTCGGGCGTCGCGGTGGTCCAGCGCTCGGGGAGGGTCGGGTGGTCGTGGTTCTCAGAAGTCACGTCCCCCATTGTCGCAAGACCGTCGCAAGACCGTCGCACGGCCGTCGCACGACCTCGTTGGGGAACCCGTGACCGACCCGGCGGGATCACCCTCGCCCGCCCGCCGGTTCGTCAGCCGAACGCCATGACCTGCTGCAGCAGCTCGGGCTGCCGGCGGTCGTAGGTGCGGGCGCCCCAGCGCACGCCCAGGGCCAGCACGCCCACCCCTGTGACGAGGCCGACGCCGAGCGCCGCCCACCCGAGCGCGGGCTGCGGCACGAGGATCCCGGGGAGGGCCAGGGCGAGGGTGGGCACGCTCACCGCGAGCACGATCAGCATCGCCACCATCTGCGCGACCATCGTCGCCATCGTCGCGCCCTTCGGCGTCTTGAACGGGCTGTCGCCCGGCTTGGGCACCGGGTAGACCAGCCGCGCGGACACGGCGCTGGAGATCCCCAGCGACGCGCCGAGCGTGGCGCACGTCACCCCGAGCATCGCCGGCAGCGCGTCCCAGCGCTGCGCGACCCCGCAGCCCACCAGCGCGAACGCGAGGCACAGCGGGAGCCCGCCCACCAGCACGGGCAGCACCCGCCCCCACCGGTCCGCGCGGCCGGAGGTGCCGGTGGCGACGTGCAGGGCGAACGCGGTGTTGTCGTAGCCCACATCGTTCGAGATCCCGAACCCGAGCAGCCAGGCCGCCAGGGGCGCCATGACCAGCAGGAGCCCGCCGCCGGCGCCGTTGGAGAACCCGATGGCGAGGAGCACCACCGGCAGCAGCGGCACCATGGCGATCGAGACCGCGTACCGAGGGTCGCGCAGCCAGTACGTCGCGGCGCGCGCCGCGACCGCACCCGTCGGGGTCGCGGGCAGGCGGTCGAACCAGCCGAGCCCCTTGCCGGCGCCGGCCTTGCTGCCGCCGCGCGGCGTCACCAGCTCGCGGGCGAGCGCCCGGTCCCACACCACCCAGGCGAGCGCGAGCGTGGCGAGGGCGATCAGGAGCCGCGCGCCCAGCAGGGCCCACGCACCGTCGTGCACCGCGGACGCCAGGGCCCAGGGCGCGCCGAGGGGCATCCACGCCACCACCTCGGCCAACGGGGCGATCGCCGCGCCGAGCGCGTCGGCGTCCCCGCCCACGGTGACCTCCACGCCGTTGGCCAGCCAGCCGAACGCCGGCCCGATCAGCACCAGCGGGACCACGGCGACGACCGCCAGCACCTCGCGGTAACGGCGCGAGTCCAGCAGGGGCGCGAGCACCGTCGTCGTCGCGCGCGACCCGACCACGCACAGTGCGACCGCGAGCACCCCGCCCACCAGCGCGGCGACGAGCGCCGCGGGCTCCCGCCACCACGCGAAGGACACGCCGAGCGCCGCGAGCGCCGTCACCGCGGCCGGCACGGAGATCAGGCCGGCCAGCGCCAGGCCGACGAGCATCGGCCGCCGCGGGATGGCGAAGGTGACGAAGCGGTGCGGGTCGAGGGTGGCGTCGAGGCCGAATGCGAAGACCGGGACCACCCACCAGGCGAGCACGACGAGCGCTCCGACGATGGTGAGCACCTGCCCGGTCACGGCCGCGTCGGCGGTGCCGCCCACCACGGCCGCGAGCACCACGAGAACGAGGACGCCGAGCCCGTACAGGGAGCCGACGACGAGCCCGATCGTCTGCCACACGCTCCGGCGGAACGTGTTGGCCAGCAGGGTCAGCTTGAGGCGGACGAGCTGCGCAACCACGCCAATCCCTCCGACTCCCGGCGGCCGCCCACGAGGTCCACGAACCGGTCCTCCAGGCTCTGGTCGCCACGCACCGCGGCCACGGTGCCGGCCGCGAGCACGTGCCCGCCCGCGATGATCGCCACGTGCGAGCACATCCGTTGCACCAGGTCCATGACGTGGCTCGAGACCACGACCGTGCCGCCGTCGGTCACGTACGCGTGCAGGATGTCGCGGATGTTCGCGGCGCTGACCGGGTCCACGGCCTCGAACGGCTCGTCCAGCACGAGGACGCGCGGAGCGTGGATCATGGCCGAGGCGAGCGCGATCTTCTTGGTCATGCCCGCGGAGTAGTCGACGACGAACGTGTCGCGGTCGGCCACCAGGTCCATGGCCTGCAGCAGGTCCTCGGTGCGCTCCGCCACGGTGGCGCGGTCCAGGCCGCGCAGCAGGCCCGCGTAAGTGAGCAGCTGCGCCCCGGTGAGGCGGTCGAAGAGGCGGACGCCGTCGGGCAGCACGCCGAGGGTCGCCTTCGCCCGGTCCGGGTGGGCCCAGAGGTCGGTGCCGTGCACGTGCACCGTGCCGAAGTCGGGACGCAGCAGGCCGGTGGCCATCGACAGCGACGTCGTCTTGCCCGCCCCGTTGGGCCCGACGAGGCCGAAGAACGAGCCCGTGGGCACGTCCAGGTCCACGCCGGCGACGGCGATCTTCTGGCCGAACCGCTTCCACAGCCCGCGCAGGCTGAGGGCGGCGCCGAGGTCGGGTGGTAGGGAGGGGACGGCGTTGTCGGGCGGAGGGGAGGGGACGGCGTTTCCGGGCGCCGGTCCGGGCTGGTCGCTCACGGGTCAACCGTAGTGCGGGCCTCCGACGACCGGCGAGGGCGTCGCCGTCGCGGCGTTCTCGGCGGCGCCCGGCCGGTCGGCGCCGACCTGTCGGTGCGCCGTGGCAGCCTGAGCCCATGACGACGACGACCGCTCTGCTCCTGATGCTCGGCGCCCTGGTGATGGGCGCTGTGGTCGGCTGGCTCGGGCACGCGAACCGGGCGGCGCGCTCGCGGCGGTCGGAGGAGATGGAGACCGTGCGTATGCACGGGGAGCTCGAGTCGCTGCGCCGCGACGCCGCCGAGCAGCGCAGCCGCCTCGACCGCGCGGCCGCCGAGTCCGAGCGCCGGCTGGCCACCCAGCACGAGCAGTCCGAGCGCGATCTCGTCCGGGCCCGCGAGGAGGCCGACCGCCGGGTGGCGGAGACGCGGGAGCAGGCAGACCGCCTGCTCGGTCAGGTGCGCGAGGACCTGGAGCGGCAGCTCGCGGAGGCCAAGGGCGACCAGGAGGCGGCGGCGCAGCGGTTCCGCAGCCTGGCGAACGAGGTGCTCACGGCCAGCCAGAAGCAGTTCCTCGAGCTCGCGGAGCAGCGGCTCGCCTCCAGCACCGTGAAGAACGACGAGACGCTGGCGCGACGCGAGCAGGCGATCCGCGCCCTGCTGGACCCGATGAGCAAGACGCTCGAGAAGGTCACGGTGCGGGTCGACGAGGCCGAGAAGGCCCGCCGGGAGGGGCACAGCAGCCTGACGGAGCACCTGCGTCACCTCGAGACCGCCAACTCCGAGCTCCGCACGGGCACCCACGACCTCCTCTCCGCGCTCCGCTCGAACCAGACGCGCGGCGTCTGGGGCGAGCTGCAGCTGCAGCGCGTGGTCGAGGCCGCGGGGATGGTCGCCCACGTCGACTTCGACGTTCAGGTGCACGTCACCAGCGCGGAGGGCGAGCTGCTGGTCCCGGACATGGTCGTGCACCTGGCGGGCGGCAAGAACATCGTCGTCGACTCGAAGGTGCCGCTGGGCGCCTACCTCAAGGCACAGGCGACCGCCGTCCCGCAGGAGGCCGAGGCCCACCTGGACGCCCACGTCAAGGACCTGCTGAAGCACGTCGACGTGCTGTCGGGCAAGGCGTACTGGTCGCAGTTCGACGCAACCCCCGAGTTCGTCGTGCTGTTCGTGCCGGCGGAGCCGATCCTCTCGGCCGCCGTCGAGCGCCGGCCCGAGCTGCTCGACACGGCGGCGCGGCGCAACGTCATCCTCGCGACGCCGATGACGATGATCGCCATGCTGCGCACGGTGGCATATGCCTGGCAGCAGGACGCGATCGCCGAGGACGCCCAGAAGGTGCTGCAGGTCGGCAAGGAGCTCTACAGCCGCATCGTCACCATGACGGGCAAGATCTCGAAGCTCGGCCAGGCGATGACCACGACGACGAAGCGCTACAACGAGTTCGTGGGCTCCCTGGAGACCCGCGTGCTGCCGCAGGCCCGGCGCATGGTCGAGCTCAAGGTGGCCGACCCGGGCATGACCATCGAGCCGCTGAAGGTCGTGGAGGACACCACCCGGCCGCTCACCAAGCCCGAGCTGCTCGCGGCAGAGGAGGGGCTGGTCGTCGATCTCGGGGACGTCGCCGTCGTCGCAAAGGACCGCTCGTCGGTCGACTCCCTCGTGGACGCCGACCACGAGGGCCTGGCTCGCTCCACCGACGACTCGAAGGACGACACCGCCGCCGGCTGAGGCGTTCTCGCGGGCCTGTCGAAACCTCGAAGCCAGGTTTCGACAGGCTCAACCAACGCGCTGCACAGGCTCAACCAACGCGCCGCACAGGCCCGACGTCAGGCCGGCTCGACCGGCAGCGCGGTACGGGGGCCACGGCGAGGACGGCTGTCGTCCTGGCCCGCGGCCTTGAGGCCGGCCCGCAGCTCCCGCGGCAACGAGAACATCAGGTCCTCGGTCGCGGTGCGCACCTCCTCGACGTCGCCGAACCCCTGGCCGGCCAGGCGGGTCAGCACGTCATCGACGAGGATCTCCGGCACCGAGGCGCCCGACGTCACGCCGACCGTCCGTGCCCCCTCGAACCACGCGTCGTCGATCTCCGTCGCCCGGTCCACCCGGTAGGAGGTACGCGCGCCGGCCTGCAGCGCCACCTCGACGAGCCGCACCGAGTTGGACGAGTTCGCCGAGCCGACGACGATCACGACGTCGCAGTCCGGCGCGAGCTTCTTCACCGCGACCTGGCGGTTCTGCGTGGCGTAGCAGATGTCGTCGCTGGGCGGGTCCTGCATCTCGGGGAACTTCTCGCGCAGGCGCCGCACCGTCTCCATCGTCTCGTCCACCGACAGGGTGGTCTGCGAGATCCACACCACCTTGTCCGGGTCGCGCACCTGCACCTGGTCCACCTCGGCCGGGGAGTTCACGACCTGGACGTGATCGGGCGCCTCGCCCGCCGTGCCCTCGACCTCCTCGTGGCCGGTGTGGCCGATGAGGAGGATGTCGTAGTCGTCCTTGGCGAAGCGCACGGCCTCCTTGTGCACCTTGGTCACGAGGGGGCAGGTGGCGTCGATGGTGTCGAGGCTGCGCGCCGCGGCCGACTCGCGGACGGCCGGCGAGACGCCGTGGGCCGAGAACACGAGCCGGGCGCCCTCGGGCACCTCGTCCGTCTCGTTGACGAAGATCGCACCGCGGTCACGCAGCGTCTCCACGACGTGCTTGTTGTGCACGATCTCCTTGCGCACGTACACGGGCGCGCCGTACGTCTCCAGGGCCTTCTCAACGGCCACGACGGCGCGATCGACCCCCGCGCAGTAGCCGCGCGGCGCGGCCAGCAGCACGCGCTTGGTCGACGTCGGGAGGGAGTGGGCAGTGGCGGTCGCAGTCACCCGGTCAGTCTAGGCGGGCGGGTGTGGACGGTCTGTGACGGGGACGACCCGAGCGCGTGTGCGCCGTCGGAGGTGTGGGGCATGCTGGACGGCGTGTCGGACACGCCCCAGTCGCAAGCCCAGCCGCAGGCCCAGCCGCAGCCCCTGCCCACCCTCGCCCGCGAGACGACGGCGGAACGGCCCTGGCCGGTGCGGCTGCTGTCGGCGAAGATCCGCGACTACGTCGCCAAGATGTCCCTGGTCTGGGTCGAGGGCCAGGTCGTGGAGCACACGTACCGCGGACGGTCGGGGCTGCAGTTCGTGACCCTGCGGGACACCGACGCCGAAGCGTCGCTCCCCGTGCACGTGCTCACGAAGATCTACGAAGGCCTGCACCACAAGCCCGAGGTGGGCGACCACGTGGTGGTCCAGGCCAAGCCCGAGTTCTGGATGAAGAACGGCCGGCTGTCGCTGCGCGCCACCGCGATCCGGCAGGTCGGCGTCGGGGAGCTGCTCGCCCGCATCGACCAGCTGCGCCGCGTGCTCGCCGCCGAGGGACTGTTCGACCTCGACCGCAAGCGACCCCTACCGTTCCTGCCTGGCGTCGTGGGCCTCGTGTGCGGGCGCGAGTCGAAGGCCGAGCACGACGTCGTGGTCAACGCCCGCGCCCGCTGGCCGCAGGTGCGCTTCGAGATCCGCGAGGTCGCCGTCCAGGGCGTCGACGCCGTCCGCGAGGTCAGCGCGGCATTGGCGGAGCTCGACGCCCGCCCGGAGGTCGAGGTGATCGTCGTCGCGCGCGGCGGCGGGTCCGTGGAGGACCTGCTGCCGTTCAGCAACGAGGCGCTCGTGCGGGCCGCCGCGGCGTGCCTGACGCCGCTGGTCAGCGCCATCGGGCACGAGACGGACGCCCCGCTGCTCGACCTGGTCGCCGACCATCGCGCCTCCACGCCCACCGACGCCGCCAAGGCGATCGTGCCCGACGTCGGCGAGGAACGGCTCCGCCTCGAGCAGTCGCGCCGGCGGATGCGCTCCGCGGTCGCCACCCGTGTCGAGCGGGAGCAGCACGGGCTCGACGGCCTGCGGTCGCGGCCGGTGCTCGCCCGGCCCCAGACGACGGTCGACGCCCGCGAGCGCGAGATCGGCCACCTCGTGCGGCACGCCCGCCACCTCCTGGACGCGACGCTGCTGCGCGCCGCGGGCGAGCTCGGGCGCCTCGAGGCCCAGGTGCGCGCCCTGTCCCCCGACTCGACGCTCGCCCGCGGCTACGCCGTCGTCCAGCGCGCGGACGGGCACGTGGTGCGCTCCGCCGACGACGTCGCCGTCGGCGACTCCGTGCACGTCCACCTCGGCCGCGGCGCCCTCGACGCCGAGGTCGCCCGCACCGTCGCGGCCTGACCCACCTCGGCCCGACTCACCTCGGCCCGACTCACCTCGGCCCGACTTACCTCGGCACAGCCGCCGCGAGCTCCGGCGCGCCGTCCGCGCGGCCGTAGTCGCCGACGTGCCGGGTGAGGAACGCGCCGACCGGGCCGCGCTGGACCAGCCGCATCACGGTGGTCATGGCGCGGATGCCCCACCGGGTGCGCGGTGCGAACGACCGCACGCGCCCCGGGTACATCGCCTGCGCCCGGAGGGCCATCGGGCGCATGGCGGACTCGTAGCCGGCGAGCGCCCCCACGACGTCCGCCGGGAGGCCGGCGCCGAGCCGGTCAGCGAGCGCCGCAGCGCCCCGGAGGGCGAGCGCCGTGCCGAGGCCGCTCAGCGGGCTGACGCACCAGGCGCTGTCGCCGAGGAGGACGACGTGGCCCCGGGACCAGGTGTCCATCAGGATCTGGTCGTAGGTGTCGAGGGCGAAGTCGCCGGCCACGCGGGCGGCGGCGAGGAGTTCGGCGGTGCGCCAGCCGACGTCCGCGAAGGTGCCTTCGAGGAGCGCGAACCGGGCCTCGGCGTCGTGCCGCGGCGGCAGTGCGTCGGCCGGGAACGTCAGGCCGACCTCCTGCTGGCCGGGGTGCCCGGGTCGTGCCTCCACGACACGCGACCCGGGCAGGTTGAGCATGAGGAACCACCCGTCGAGGGCGGGGGTCGTCGGCGTCTCGTCCAGCGTGAACCACGCGTGGGCGAGCCCGAGCGGCCGGCGGAACGCCTCCTCGGGCCCGAAGACGAGCTGCCGCACCCGGGAGTGGGCGCCGTCCGCTCCCACGACGAGGTCGTAGATCTCGGGGGGACGCTCGCGGAACTCGACCGCGACCCCGCCGTCGACCTCGGTGAGGCCGACGACCGTGTCGTCGAAGCGGTGCGAGGTCCGCGGGCCGGTGGCCCCGTGCAGGAGCCGGGCGAGGTCCGTGCGCAGCAGCTCCTCCGAGGAGACGAAGCCGGCGCCGCCGAAGGCCTCGACCGGCATCTCGGCCCGCCGCTGCTCGCGCTCGTCGATCCAGGCGACGCCCCGTTGCTCCACGGTGAGCGCGAGGGCGGCGTCGAGCAGCCCGAGCCGCTCGAGCACCTCGCGGCTGTCCCCGCGCAGGTCGACGGTCTGGCCACCCGGGCGCAGGGACGGCGCGATCTCGACCACGTCGACCTGCCAGCCGGCCCGGTCCAGCAGCACCGCCAGCGCGTCGCCCGCGATCCCCGCCCCCACGATCAGCACCTTCGACATCTCGTCCCCCTCGCCCTTGATGCAACGCTGTTTGCGTTAGCAGAGCCTAGGCGCGACGAGACTCCTAATGCAAGAGCGATTGCGATAAGGTCGGGGCATGCCCGATCCCCATGACCCTGCGCTCCAGGCGACCGGCACCGTGCGCCCCGGCGGGCGGACGGCGCGGACGCGGGCCGCCGTCCACGACGCGGTGCGCGCGCTCATGGCCGCGAACGGCGGCGTGCCCCCCGAGATCCCCGACGTCGCCGCCCGCTCGGGCGTCCACGCGACGACCATCTACCGCCGCTGGCGCACCCGCGAGGCGCTCGTGCTGGACGTCGCGGTGTCCGACGTCAACGCGCGGTCACCCGTGCCGGCGACGGGCGACCTCCGGGCCGACCTGCTCGCCTACGCCCGCAACCTCCTCGAAGAGTTCGACCGCCCCGGCGGGCTCGCGTTCGTCGACGCCCTGATGCGGGCGTCCGGCGACGAGCTGACCGGGCCCGACCGGGTCGAGGAACTCCTGCAGCCGCGGCTCACGCTCTTCCAGGAGCTGCTCGACGCGAGCGGCACCAGCGAGCTGACGCCCCTCGACCTGGTGCTGCTGATCATCGCCCCGGCCCACCTCGGCGCGACCCTCGGCATGATCACCCCTGCGGGTGACGACGCCGAGCAGGTCGCCGGGCAGCTCGTCGACAACGTGCTCGACGTCGTCGCCGGCCGGCGGGCGCGCACGGCGTCCGAGGCGCTCGGGACGACCGCTGGTTGAGCCTGTCGAAACCCGGCGCCGGGTTTCGACAGGCTCAACCAGCGGCTCGTTCTCGGGCGACGCGCCCCTCGTCCCAGACCGGCTCAGAGGTCTCGCGCACGGCGCCGTCCTCCCCGAAGACGAGGAACCTGTCGAAGGAACGCGCGAACCAGCGGTCGTGCGTGACGGCGAGGACCGTGCCGTCGAAGGCCTCGAGCCCCTCCTGCAGGGCCTCGGCGCTGGCGAGGTCGAGGTTGTCCGTGGGCTCGTCGAGCAGCAGCGCCGTACAGCCCGCCAGCTCGAGCAGCAGGATCTGGAACCGCGCCTGCTGGCCGCCCGAGAGCCGCTCGAACTCACGGTCCGCGGCGACGGTGAGCTCGTAGCGCCGCAGCACGGACATCGCCGCACCGCGGTCGCGTGCATGGTCCTCCCACAGCACCTGCACCAGGGTGCGGCCGAACAGCTCGGGCTGGGCGTGGGTCTGCGCGAAGACGCCGGGCACGACGCGCGCGCCGAGCTTCCAGGCGCCCGTGTGCGCGACGTCGCCGCCGCCCAGCAGCCGCAGGAAGTGCGACTTGCCGGACCCGTTCGACCCCAGCACCGCGACGCGCTCGCCGTAGAAGACCTCGAGGTCGAACGGCTGCATCAGGCCGGTGAGGCCGAGGCGCTCGCACGTCACCGCGCGCACGCCGGTACGCCCGCCGCGCAGCCGCATCCGGATGTCCTGCTCGCGCGGCGGCTCGGGCGGCGGGCCCGCCTCCTCGAACTTGCTCAGGCGGGTCTGCGCGGCGCGGTACCGCGACGCCAGCGCGTCGCTGTTCGCCGCCGCCTGCCGCAGCTCGCGCACGAGGCGCACCAGCTGGGCGTGCTTCTCGTCCCAGCGCCGGCGCAGCTCCTCGAAGCGCGCGAACCGCTCGCGGCGCGCCTCGTGGAAGGTGGCGAAGCCGCCGCCGTGCACCCAGGCGTCGGCGCCCGACGGCGCGGGCTCGAGGGAGACGATGCGATGGGCGACGCGCGCCAGCAGCTCGCGGTCGTGCGACACGAACAGGACGGTCTTGCGGGTGGCCAGCAGCTGCCCCTCGAGCCACCGCTTGCCTGGCACGTCCAGGTAGTTGTCCGGCTCGTCGAGCAGCAGCACCTCATCGGGGCCGCGCAGCAGCGCCTCGAGCACCAGACGCTTCTGCTCGCCGCCCGAGAGGGTACGCACCTCGCGCCACCGGGCCTGCTCGTACGGGATGCCGATGGCTGCGACGGTGCACACGTCCCACAGCGTCTCGGCCTCGTAGCCCTGCGCCTCCGCCCAGTCGGCGAGCGCTTGCGCGTACTGCATCTGGGCGGGCTCGTCGTCGGTCTCCATGATCGCGAGCTCGGCGGCGTCGACGGCGCGCGCGGCGTCGCGCACCCGCGGCGGGGCGACCGCGACGAGCAGGTCGCGCACGGTGGTCTCGTCGCGGACCGAGCCGACGAACTGCGGCATGACGCCGAGGCCGCCCGTCACCGTGACGGAGCCGGCCTGCGGCGCCAGCTCGCCCGAGAGCAGGCGCAGCAGCGTCGTCTTGCCCGCCCCGTTGGGCCCGACGAGGGCGGTCGCGCTGCCCTCGGGCACGCGGAAGGAGACGTCGTCGAGCAGCGTGCGACCGTCCGGCAGCACGTGCTCCACGTGCGCCACCTCGAGATGTCCCATAGCGCGCACGCTGCCCGACGCAGTCCGGCGCGGCAAGCCCATTTTCGGCCCGGCCTACGGAACACGGTGACATGGTGTCGGCACCGTGTTGTTGACTGTCCCCGTGACCGACGCGAACACCGACGCCCCGAGCTCACCCCCCGGCGCGTCCCCCGACCTCCCTGCCGACGTCTCCGCGCTGACCTACGAGGAGGCGCGCGACGAGCTCGTGAGCGTCGTCGCCCGGCTCGAGGCCGGCAGCGAGCCGCTCGAGGCCTCGCTCGCGCTGTGGGAGCGCGGCGAGGCCCTGGCGGCCCGCTGCCAGGAGTGGCTGGACGGCGCCCGCCGGCGGCTCGAGGCCGCGCAGGCCGAGACCCGCGCCGCCGACGACGACGCGACCGACGACGGGGACGACGCATGAGCGCGCACGTGCTCGCGATCGGCGAGGCGCTCGTGGACGTGGTGCACCGCCCCGACGGCACCAGCGAGGAGCACCCCGGCGGCAGCCTCGCGAACGTCGCCCTCACCCTCGGCCGGCTGGGTCGCGACGTGCGGCTCGCCACCTGGCTCGGCCGCGACGCGCGCGGCGACGACGTCCGGTCGTGGCTCGCCGAGTCGAAGGTCGAGCTGGTCGACGGCAGCGACGGCGCCGACCGCACCAGCGTCGCGCAGGCCACCCTGGACGGCACGGGCGCCGCCACCTACGACTTCGACCTCGAGTGGCGCGTGCCGGGCCGGGCGGCCGCCGGGGACGACACCGTCGCCGTGCACACCGGCTCCATCGCCGCGGTCCTCGCGCCCGGGGCGGCGGACGTGCGCCGGCTGGTGGAGTCGGCCCGCTCGACGTCGACGATCACCTACGACCCCAACGCCCGGCCGGCATTGATGGGCGAGGCCGCCGACGCCCGGCCCCGCATCGAGGAGCTGGTGGCACTCTCGGACGTCGTGAAGGTCAGCGACGAGGACCTCGCCTGGCTCGCGCCCGGCGCCGACCCGCTCGACGTGGCCCGCGCCTGGCAGCGCTCCGGGCCCGCGGTCCTCGTCGTGACGTTCGGGGGCGAGGGCGCGACGGCGATCACGGCTGCGGGCGAGGTGACGATCGCGGCCCCGAAGGTCGACGTGGTCGACACGGTCGGCGCCGGCGACTCCTTCATGGGCGCGCTGCTCGACTGGCTGTGGGGCGCGGAGCTGCTCGGGGCCGGCCGGCGCGAGGCGCTGCGCGGTATCGACCGTGCGGCCACCGCGCGCCTGCTCGTCCGCTGCGTGGCGGTGGCGGCCGTGACCGTCTCCCGCGCCGGCGCGAACCCGCCGTGGCCCACGGACCTGATCGGGCCAGACCGCGTGCGCGTCGACAGGCCCACCGGGCACACCCAGGAGAAGTCCGCATGACGCCCATCGAGGCCTGGGCCCGGCTGCGCGCCGGCAACGCCCGGTTCGTGGAGAACATGCCGGAGCACCCCGACCAGGACGCCGTCCGCCGCCACGAGCTGCGCACGGTGCAGCACCCGCACACCGTCATCTTCGGGTGCTCGGACTCGCGGGTGGCGGCGGAGATCATCTTCGACCAGGGCCTGGGCGACGTCTTCGTCGTGCGGACGGCGGGGCACGTCGTCGACACCACCGTGCTCGGCTCCATCGAGTACGGCACGGAGGTGCTCCACACTCCGCTGGTCGTCGTGCTGGGGCACGACTCCTGCGGGGCCATCGCGGCCACGGCCCACACGCTCAGCACGGGCGAGCAGCCGCCGGGTTTCGTCCGCGCCGTGGTCGACAAGGTCATCCCGTCGCTGGCGGAGCTCACGAGCCGCCAGGGGCTCTCGGGCCCGATCGACCCCGACGTGCTGCGCACGGAGCACGTCAAGCACACCGTCGGCCTGCTGCGCGGCTACTCGGCCGCGATGGCCGCGGCGGTCGACGCGGGCCGCCTGGCCGTCGTCGGCGTCGTCTACGACCTGGACGACGGCAGCGCGCGGCTCGTGGCGGTCGACGGCGACGTCGCCGAGCAGCCGGTCGACTGACCCGCCCCGGGGCGGCGGGGCTCAGGCCCGTGCGGCGGCGACCAGCAGGCGCTGCACGGTGCCGAGGGTGCGCGTCGTGGCGACCCCGCCGGTGAACCGCTCGACGAGGGAGTTCGGGTCGGCCCAGGTGCCCGGCCCGCCCCGGACCACGCCCACCACGACGCCGCGTCGTGCGGCCACGAGGTCGAGCATGTCGCGCGGGTCGGTCCACGGCAGGACCATGGGCAGCGGCTCTCCGCCGTCCAGGAATGTCAGCGTCTCGCGGTAGGTCCGCTCGTCGCGGGTGAGCGCGAACGGGTCGCCGTCGATCGCCGCAGTCACGTCCTCGAGGGACCGCACCAGCGCCGCGTGGGAGTAGCCCGACCGCTCGGCCAGCAGGGGCGCCGCACCGCGGACCACGGCCGCCGCGACGTCGTCGGGCGCGCCAGCGACGTCGAGCAGCACCGTGCCGTTCGTCTGGAACGACCGCACGGCGCGGGCGCCCGCCTCGACGAGGGCGTCCTCGAGCTGGGCACGCACCGGGCTGCCCCGGTGCCCGAGGTTCATCGCGCGGTAGAAGGCCGCGTGGGTGTAGGTCACGGCGCCATCCTCGCGTGCAGCACCCACACCGGCGTGATCCGGCTCACGACGGACCGCCCGCCGGGGTGCGGCACGATAGAGGCATGACTTCCGACACCGTCGTCCCCGGCACCGGCGCGTCCGGCAACGGCGAGACCTACCGCATCGAGCACGACACGATGGGCGAGGTGCGCGTCCCGGCGCACGCCCTCTACCGCGCGCAGACGCAGCGGGCCGTGGAGAACTTCCCCATCTCCGGCACCACCCTCGAGCGGGGGCACATCGAGGCCCTGGCCCGCATCAAGAAGGCCGCCGCCCTCGCGAACGCCGAGCTCGGGGTGCTCGACCGCGACATCGCCGACGCGATCGCCGCGGCCGCCGACGAGGTCGCGTCGGGGGCGCACGACGCGCACTTCCCGATCGACGTCTTCCAGACCGGGTCCGGCACGTCGTCGAACATGAACACCAACGAGGTGCTCGCGACGCTGGCCACCCGCTCGCTCGGCAAGGACGTGCACCCCAACGACCACGTCAACGCGTCACAGTCCTCCAACGACGTCTTCCCGACGTCGGTGCACGTGGCCGCCACGGCCGGCGCGACGGGCGACCTGGTGCCCGCGCTGCGGCACCTCGCCGACGCGCTGGGCGCCAAGGCCGAGGAGTTCGCGACCGTCGTGAAGTCGGGCCGCACCCACCTCATGGACGCCACCCCCGTGACCCTCGGCCAGGAGTTCGGCGGGTACGCCGCGGCGATCCGCTACGGCATCGAGCGCGTCGAGACGGCGCTGCCCCGCGCGGCCGAGGTGCCGCTGGGCGGCACGGCCGTCGGCACCGGCATCAACACCCCGGCAGGCTTCCCCCAGCGCGTCATCGAGCTGCTGCGCGAGGACACCGGGCTGCCGCTGACCGAGGCCCGCGACCACTTCGAGGCGCAGTCGGCGCGCGACGGCCTCGTCGAGCTCTCGGGCGCGCTGCGCACCATCGCGGTCTCGCTCACCAAGATCTGCAACGACCTGCGCTGGATGGGCTCCGGCCCCAACGCCGGCCTGGGCGAGATCGCGATCCCCGACCTGCAGCCGGGCAGCTCGATCATGCCGGGCAAGGTCAACCCGGTCATCCCGGAGGCCGTGCTCATGGTCGCGGCGCGGGTGATCGGCAACGACGCCACGGTCGCGTGGGCCGGCGCGAGCGGCTCGTTCGAGCTGAACGTGCAGATTCCCGTCATCGCGCAGGGCGTGCTGGAGTCGACCCGCCTGCTCGCCAACGCGTCGCGCGTGCTGGCCGACAAGGCCGTCTCGGGCATCACCGCCAACGTGGAGAAGGCCCGCGCGTTCGCCGAGTCCTCGCCGTCGATCGTCACGCCGCTCAACCGCGTGATCGGCTACGAGGCGGCGGCCAAGGTGGCCAAGCACTCGGTAAAGCAGGGCCTCACGGTGCGCGAGGCCGTGATCGACCTCGGCTTCGTGGAGCGCGGCGAGGTCACGGAGGCGCAGCTCGACTCCGCGCTCGACGTGCTCTCGATGACGCGGCCCCCGCAGGCCTGATCCTCTCCCGCACCCGCGACGGCGGCGGTCCCCACCGGGACTGCCGCCGTCGACGTCCCCGGGGTTCTCACGCATCCCGATCAGGGGTTGGTTAGCCTAACCTCACCTGCTAATGTCGGCGGTACGCGGGGAGGCGTCCCTCGGGGCGCGGGGCTGGGGGGTTCCACCTGATGCGTGGCGCCTCCCCGCGGAACGGCTCAGTAGTCGCGCGGGTCCAGCCGGCGCAGCACGATGGCGAGCAGCCGGCCGAGCTCGGCCCGGTCGGCCTCGCTCAGGTCGGCCAGCATCGCCCGCTCGTGCTCGACCTGGCGCGGGAACAGCTCATCGACGAGCTCCTCGCCCTGCGCCGTGAGCGCCACGAGCACCCCGCGCTTGTCGCGCTCGTGCACGGCCCGCTCCACCAGCCCGGCGTACTCGAGGCGGTCGACCCGCTTGGTGATCGACGCGCCGGGCGAACCGGTCATCGTGGTGATCTCCCCCGCTCGCAGCGGGCGACCGGAGCGACGCAGCGCGGTCAGGACGTCGAGCTCGGGCCGGGTGAGGCCGTTCGCGGCGAGGTCGTCGGCGAGCTCGGCCTCCAGCAGCGCCGCGATGCGCCGCACCCGCGCGCCGACGTCGGCCGGGGAGGTGTCGACGCGGGGCAGCCGCTCGACCCACTGCGCACGCACGCGCTCGATGTAGTCCACGGCGACCAGGATAGACGTCACACAGCGAATAGTTCCATGATGATTTACCGGTGAACTATTGTGGAACCAATGCCCCCCTCCTCCTCCCTCGTACTCGCGAGCGCCCGTGACGTGCTCGATCCCCACCACCTGCGCGCCGCGCTGCACGTCAACCCTGCGGACGCCACCCTCGCCGCCGCCCTGCGGTGCGGCGCCGCCGTCGCGCTCGCGCTCGTGGTCGCGGCTACCACCGGCCGCACCGATCTGGCGGGGATCGCCGCGCTCGGCGCCCTGACATCCCTGTACGGCCGGTACGAGCCGTACCGGCGCCGGGCGGCGATCCTCGCGGGGGCGGCGGTCGCTCTCGTCGGCTCGTTCGCCCTGACGTCAGTGCTGACCGCCGCGGGCTCGCCGCTCCCGGTGACCCTCGCCGTCGTCGGCCTCGTGGCGAGCGCAGCCACCGCCGCCTGCGTGCTCGTGCGCTCCGGCCCGCCAGGCACCACCATCGTGGTCTTTACCGCGGCCGGCGGGCTCGCGGCCCCGCACTCCTGGGCCGGGGTGCTCGAGCAGGGCCTGGCCTGCGCGGCCGGCGCGGCGATCGCCTGGGCGGTCGCGATGAGCGGCTACCTCGTGCGCCCCAGCGGCCCGGCGCGGCTCGCCGTCCGTCGCGCGGCGGACGCCGTGCGGGGTGCGCTGGCCGTCCGCGACACCGACGACGCGCCTGCTCTACCCGCCGACACCGCGGCCCGCGCCACCGTCGCCCGCGCCCGCGTGGTGCTCGCCGACGACCTCTCCCACCGCCGCACCCGCGACACCGCGCGCCTGCTCGCCGCCGACCTCGCCGAGATCACCGCGCTGCTCGACCCAGTGCCCGACCACCCGGTGCCCGAGGCTGGCACGCTCGACGGCGGCCCCGCCGCGGCGCTCCCCCCGCGCGAGCGCCTGCGCGACACCGCGCGCGCCACGTGGCCGGCGCGCGGCTGGCGCCTCGCCTCGGTGCGCGTCGTCGTCTCAAGCCTCATGGCCGGGGCCGTGGCGCTGGTCGCGGGGTTCGGGCACCCCGCCTGGGCCCAGATGGGCGCGACCGCGACGCTGCAGGGCTCGACGACGCACCACGCCGTGGTCCGCGCCCTGCAACGCGCGGGCGGCACCGCGCTCGGCGCGCTCCTGGCGTGGCCGCTGCTCAGCGCCCACCTCGGCTTCGCCGCCACGTGCGTGCTCGTCGTGGCCCTCCAGGTGGTCACCGAGATCGTCGTGGGCCGGCACTACGGCCTCGCGATGCTCACGATCACGCCGATGGCGCTGCTCATGACGTCACTCGGCGGGGCGGCCGACCCGGCGGGCATCGCCGCGTCCCGCGCCCTCGACACCGTGGTGGGCGCCGCCCTCGGCGTGCTCGCCGTCGTGCTGGTGCACCCGCGCCGCCCCACCGCTGGTTGAGCCTGGGCGCTCAGATCTCGATCGATTCCAGCATCTCGGTGACGAGCGCCGCGACGGGCGAGCGTTCCGAGCGAGTGAGGGTCACGTGCGCGAAGAGCGGGTGGCCCTTCATCGCCTCGATCACGGCCGCGACGCCGTCGTGCCGTCCCACCCGCAGGTTGTCCCGCTGCGCGACGTCGTGCGTGAGCACCACCCGCGAGGCCTGGCCGATGCGCGAGAGAACGGTGAGCAGCACGTTGCGCTCCAGCGACTGGGCCTCGTCGACGATGACGAACGCGTCGTGCAGCGAGCGCCCGCGGATGTGCGTCAGGGGTAGCACCTCGAGCATCTCGCGGCCGATCACCTCGTCGACCACCTCGGGCGACACGAGCGCGCCCAGGGTGTCGTACACGGCCTGCGCCCAGGGGTTCATCTTCTCCGACTCGGACCCGGGCAGGTAGCCCAGCTCCTGGCCGCCGACCGCGTACAGCGGGCGGAAGACGATCACCTTGCGGTGCTGACCACGCTCCAGCACCGCCTCCAGGCCGGCGCACAGCGCGAGCGCGGACTTGCCGGTCCCGGCGCGGCCGCCGAGCGAGAGGATCCCCACCTCGGGGTCGAGCAGCAGGTCGATGGCGATGCGCTGCTCCGCGGAGCGGCCGTGCACGCCGAAGACGTCCTGGTCGCCCCGGACCAGGCGGATCTTCTTGTCGGCGGTCACCCGGCCGAGCGCCGACCCGCTCGGCGAGTGGATCACCAGCCCGGTGTGGCACAGCAGCGGGGAGGCCGCCTCGACGACGGCCGGGTCGAGCGCGGCGAGCTCGAGCTCCTCACCCTCGTACAGCGCGCCGACCTGCTCCTGCGCCACGTCCACCTCGCGCATGCCCGTCCACCCGGAGTCGACGGCGAGCTCGTGCCGGTACTCTTCCGCGCGGAGCCCGACGGCCGAGGCCTTCACCCGCATCGGCAGGTCCTTGGACACGACGGTGACGTCGCGCCCCTCCGCCGACAGGTTGGCCGCGACCGACAGGATCCGGGTGTCGTTGTCGCCGAGCCGGAAGCCCGCGGGCAGCACCAGCGGGTCGGTGTGGTTGAGCTCCACGCGCAGCGTCCCGCCGCCGTCCCCGACGGGGATCGGGGCATCGAGCCGGCCGTGCTTCACCCGGAGGTCGTCCAGCATGCGCAGGGCGCTGCGGGCGAAGTAGCCGAGCTCGGCGTGGTGCCGCTTGGCCTCCAGCTCGGTGACGACCACGACCGGGAGGACGACGTCGTGCTCGGCGAACCGGTGGAACGCCCGGGGGTCGGACAACAGCACCGACGTGTCGACGACGAACGTCCGACGGGCGTCGACGGTGTCGCTGGTGGTGCCGGCAGCGCTCGTGCTGACAGCGGGGGAATCAACAGCCTGCTCAGGGACGGGTGCGGTGTGGGCCACGGCGAGCTCCCTCCGGCCACGAGCCCGGTGTGGGACCGGTGTGGTCCCGGCCGGGCAGGGGCGGACTGGTGGTGGGCGGTCGGCCGGCCCTGGGCGCCGTGCGACGCAGAGCCGGTGCCGGCCCTCCTGCGCGGAGCGTGAACCCCATCGGCTGGCCTCCCGGAGGACGGCTGGTTGTCGTCCTTGTCGTCAAACTACGACGCTGTGATTCGTGCCACCACCCCCACCGCGGCGGGTCGGGAAGATGTCACCCGGCGTTCACGGGCCGGACTCCCCCACGACGCACCGGCGAGCGCGGGCGGGCACGATGGTGCCCATGCCGAAGACCGACGCGACCCCCACCGCCTGGGTCGTCCTGCTCCGCGGGGTCAATCTCGGCCCCCACCGACGCGTGAGCTCCGCCGAGCTGCGCGACGCGGCGGCCGCGGCGGGGCTGACCGACGCGCGTACCTACGCCAACAGCGGCAACCTGGTTGCCGTCACCGTCGGCGCCGGTGCCGGTGCCGGGGCCGGGGCGGGCACGGACGTCGAGAGCACCGAGAGCACCGCGGTCGCCGACCGGGTCGCGGCGGCGCTCGTCGACCGGCTCGGCGGCGACGTACGCGCGGTCGCGCTGTCCGCCGGGCGCGCGGCCGCCGTCGTCGCCGCCGACCCGTTCCCCGACGCCACCGCGGACCACCCGTCCCACGTCCAGGTGCACGTGGGCCCGGTGCCGGTGGACCCGGAGGGCATCGCCCGCCTGGAGGAGGACAACCCCGGCGGCGAGAGCTTCGCCGTCGCCGAGGGCGTCCTGTTCGTGGACTACGTGGACGGGATCGGTCGGTCCCGGCTCACCCCCGCCGCGATCGACCGGGCGGCGGGCACGTGGACCACCGCTCGGAACTGGAACACCCTGACCCGGCTCGCGACGATGGCACGCGAGGCCACCTGATGCGCCGCGCCTCCCGGACCCGCAGGCACTGCGCCCGGCCGGTACGCTGTCGGGCGGTGAGCCGGGAAGTCTGGTCGGTGGCACCGGCTGCAACGCCGGGACACGAGCGACCCCACGACCGGACAGGAGCACGACCCTGACCTCCGAGACCACCACCCCGTCCCGCGGCGCACGACTGCGCCGCTTCGCCGCCCGCGAGACCACGGGGGGCGCGCTCCTGATCGGCGCCGCCGTGCTGGCCCTGATCTGCGCGAACGCCCCGTGGCGCGAGTGGTACTCCGCCCTCTCCGAGACCGTCCTCGGCTTCGACTCCCTCGGGCCCCTGCACATCCACCTGGACCTCACGGTCGCCGCCTGGGCGGCCGACGGCCTCCTCGCGATCTTCTTCTTCGTCGTCGGCGTCGAGCTCAAGCACGAGTTCGTGGCGGGCAGCCTGCGCAGCCCTAGGGAGGCGGGCGTGCCGATGCTCGCCGCCGTGGGCGGCATGGCGGTCCCCGCCGCCATCTACGCGGTCACCGTCGTCGTGCTGGGCGAGCCGGGCGCGCTGAACGGCTGGGCGATCCCCACCGCCACGGACATCGCGTTCGCGCTCGGCGTGCTCGCGGTCTTCGGCAGGGGCCTGCCCGCCGCCGTGCGGACGTTCCTGCTCACCCTCGCCGTGGTGGACGACCTGCTCGCGATCGTCGTGATCGCCGTCATCTACACCGACGCCCTCGACTTCGCCTACCTCGCCGCCTCGCTGGTCACCGTCGTGGTGTTCGGCTGGTACGTGCGCTCACGCGCGCCGCGGTGGTGGTTGCTGGTGCCGCTGTTCGTCGTCGCCTGGGCTTTCATGCACGCCTCCGGGGTGCACGCCACGGTGGCCGGCGTGCTCATGGGCTTCACCGTCGCCGCGCGGCCGGCTCACGGCGAGGCCGAACCCCGCACGCACCGCTACGAGCACGCGGTGAAGCCCTGGTCCCAGGGCCTCGCGCTCCCGGTCTTCGCGTTCTTCGCCGCGGGCGTGAACCTGGTCGACGGCGGCGGCGTGGGCGAGATCCTCGGTCAGCCGGTGGTGCCGGCCATCACCGTGGGGCTCGTGGTCGGCAAGCTCATCGGCGTGCTCGGGACGACGGCGCTCGTCACCCGGCTGACCCCGCTGCGGCTTCCGCAGGGCATCGGCGTGCGCGACCTGCTGCCCGTCGCCTTCCTCGCCGGCATCGGGTTCACCGTCGCGCTGCTCGTGTCGGAGCTGTCGTTCGGGCACGCGTCGGAGCACACCGAGGGCGCCAAGGCCGCCATCCTCATGGGCTCGGTGATCGCGGCCGCGCTCGGCGCGATCACCCTGCGGTGGGACGCTCGCAAGGCGCGCACCCCGGACATGAACCTCGACGGGCAGGACGACGCCGTCGCCGACTTCATCGGGGACGAGAAGGACCGCCAGGAACACTGACGCCCCGCGCCGGGACGCTCGGGCCGGCGGCGCACGCGAACGCCGGCGCCAGTTCCGCCACGGGCACCAGCTCTGCTGCCGGGGCAGCGACCCGGGCAGCCCTGGCTCCCCAGGCCGTGAGGACCCGGTCGACCACCACGCCCAGCACCGTCCCGACCACCACCCCGACCGCGACGGCCAGCAGCGGCCGGTCGCCGAGGGGCTCGGCCGCCACCACGCCGATGAGCACGGACCAGCAGGCCCAGGCCAGGGAGGCCACGGCCGACAGGGCCATGAAGCGGCGGCGAGGCAGACCGACCGCGCCGGCGGTGACGTTCACCGCCATCCGCCCCACCGGGACGAAGCGCGCGCCCAGCACCACCGACGCCCCGCGTCGCTCGAAGGAGCGCGCCGCCCAGTCCACGGCGCGGCGCCCGCGCCTGCCCCGCAGGAACGGCACCCGGGACGTGCCCAGCGCCCGGCCGAGGGCATAGGCGAGCTGGTCGCCGCACCAGGCACCGAGCGCGGCCACCAGGACCACCAGGGCGAGGTTCACGCCCCCGCCGGTCTGCGCGCCCACGGCGAGCATGATGATCACCGTCTCGCCGGGCACGGGCGGGAAGAGGCCGTCGCCCGCCGTGGCCGCGAACAGCGCCGGGTATGCCCAGTCGGAGGAGACGAGCGCGAAGAGCGCGGTCTCGAGCTGGCCCCACAGCGAGGCGATCGCTTCGAACATGGCTCCACCCTCTGCTGCGGCGGTGGTGCGTCACTATGGGGTGTCCCCCCGGTTCGACCCTGGGGTGACCCCGACCCCTCCCTGGTCAGCCGCGCGGGTGGCCCCCTCGCCGACGGCGCAGCGAGGTCAGTCCGAGGCCGGGGCGTGGCGCTCCAGGAACTGGTACACCTCGGTGGTGTCGACGCCGGGGAAGGCGCCCGACGGCATCGCCGCGAGCATCGACGCGTGCGGGCGGGCGCTGGGGAAGGCGTGCCCGTCCCAGCGGCGGGCCAGCGGCTCGTCGGGACGGCGGCAGCAGCTCTCGTCCGGGCACCGCGAGGTGGTCCGCGCCGTCGTCTCGCGACCCAGGAACCACTTGACCTGCGCGTAGGGCACCCCGACGCTCACCGAGAACCGGCCGTCGGACGTGTCGGTCACCCGCGAGGTGCACCAGTACGTGCCCGTCGGCGTGTCCGTGTACTGGTAGTACGGGCTGAGCCGGTCGGCGATGCCGAACACCACGCGGGCGGTCCAGTGCCGGCACACGTGCTGTCCCTCGAGCGTGCCGAGCGGGTCGGCGGGGAAGCGCACGCCGTCGTTCTCGTACGCCTTGTGGATCGATCCCGACTCGTGGACCTTCATGAAGTGCACCTTGATGCCCAGGTGCCGGGTGGCCAGGTTGGTGAAGCGGTGGGCCACCGTCTCGTAGGAGACGGCGAAGGCGTCGCGGAGGTCCTCGAGCGAGATCGCGCGCGCCTCCTTGGCCTCGCGCAGCCGCCGCACGGCGTCCCGCTCGGGCACGAGCAGCGCCGCGCACAGGTAGTTGGCCTCGACCCGCTGGCGCAGGAACTCCCGGTAATCCCGCGGCTCGGCGTGCTCCAGCACGTGCGAGGCGAGCGCCTGAAGCACCGCCGACCGGGCGTCGGACCGCCCGCGGATCCCGTTGCTCGGCAGGTAGACCCGGTGGTTCCGCTGGTCGATGACGGCGCGCGTGGACTGCGGCAGGTCCGGCTCGTAGTGGATGGTGAAGCCGAGGTGCGCCGCCAGCTCGCCCGCGGCGCGCTGCGGCAGCGGGCCGCGGGCGTGCCCGACGTCGTCCAGCAGGCCGCGCGCGACGATCTCGAGGTCCGGGAAGTAGTTGTCCTGCGCGCGCATGTCGGCCCGCAGCTCCGTGTTGGCCCGCCGGGCCTCCTCGGGCGTCAGCGCCCGCTCGGAGTGCAGCCGCTCCAGCTCGCGCTGGAGGCCGACGATGGCCTCCAGCGCGTCCGTCGGCAGGGACTTGCCCACCCGCACCGGATGCACGCCGAGTGCGGAGAAGAGCGACCCCCTTTGCACGCGCTCGAGCTCGATCTCGAGGGCGTCGCGGTGTGACGGGGGCTCCGTGGCGAGCAGGTCCTCGACGCTCGCACCGAGCGCGCGCGCCACCGCCTGCAGCCGCGCGATCGTGGGCTCGCGCTTGCCGTTCTCCAGCATCGAGACCTGTGACGGCGCACGTCCGATGGCCTCTCCGAGCTGTCCCAGGGTCATGCCGCGGCGGGTGCGCAGGTGCCGGATGCGGCGGCCGATCGTCAGGGCGTCGGCCTCGCGTTCGATCGGGATGTCGAGCGGCAGCGCCGTGCCGTCCCGGGTATCGGGCCTGGGGTCGGTCGAGATCGCCATGCTCGAGGGTGACACGCGCCACAGCTTCCGTCCAGGAGAAGAACGCTGAAACTTCTCCGCCAGATTGCTGGCCGGGGGCTGGTGCGGCGCGTCAGGGTCGTGGGCAAGGACGACGAAGGCACGACGGCGGGCACCCGCCGTCGGCGCACCACGAGAGACGAGAGAGGCACGACATGACCGCGATCCTCGAGCAGGGTTCCACCGGCACCACCGGCGCTGCCGGCGACCAGACACAGACCGCCGCGGACCTCGCCGAGCAGTGGGCGGCCGACCCGCGCTGGGCCGACGTCGAGCGCACGTACAGCGCGGAGGACGTCGTGGCGCTGCGCGGGTCGGTCGGCGAGGAGTTCACGCTGGCGCGTCGCGGTGCCGAGCGGCTGTGGCGTCAGCTGCACGAGGAGGACTACATCAACGCCCTCGGCGCGCTGACCGGCAACCAGGCCGTGCAGCAGGTCAAGGCGGGTCTCCAGGCCATCTACCTGTCGGGCTGGCAGGTCGCGGGCGACGCGAACCTCGCGGGCCAGACCTACCCGGACCAGTCCCTCTACCCCGCCAACTCGGTGCCGGCCGTGGTGCGCCGCATCAACAACGCGCTGCTGCGCGCCGACCAGATCGACGTGTCGGAGAACGGCGCCGCCACCCGCGACTGGCTGGCCCCGATCGTGGCGGACGCGGAGGCCGGCTTCGGCGGCCCGCTCAACGCGTACGAGCTGATGCGGTCGATGATCGCCTCCGGCGCCGCGGGCGTGCACTGGGAGGACCAGCTCGCCAGCGAGAAGAAGTGCGGCCACCTGGGCGGCAAGGTGCTCGTGCCCACCCAGCAGCACGTGCGCACGCTCAACGCGGCGCGCCTCGCCGCCGACGTCTCCGACGTGCCGTCGGTCGTGATCGCCCGCACCGACGCCGAGGCCGCCACCCTGATCACGTCCGACGTCGACGAGCGGGACCGGGAGTTCCTCACCGGCGGGCGCACGGGCGAGGGCTTCTACGAGGTCCGCAATGGCATCGAGCCGTGCATCGCCCGCGCCAAGGCGTACGCGCCGTACGCCGACCTGATCTGGATGGAGACCGGCACCCCCGACCTCGAGCTCGCGCGCACGTTCGCCGAGGCCGTCAAGGCCGACTTCCCGGACCAGATGCTCAGCTACAACTGCTCGCCGTCGTTCAACTGGAAGAAGCACCTGGACGACGACACCATCGCGAAGTTCCAGCGCGAGCTGGGCGCGATGGGCTTCACCTTCCAGTTCATCACCCTGGCCGGCTTCCACGCCCTGAACTACTCGATGTTCGACCTCGCGCACGGCTACGCCCGCGAGCAGATGTCGGCGTACGTGCGGCTGCAGGAGGCCGAGTTCGCCGCCGAGGAGCGCGGCTACACCGCGACCAGGCACCAGCGCGAGGTCGGCACCGGCTACTTCGACCGCGTGTCGACGGCGCTCAACCCCGACGCCGCCACCCTCGCGCTCGCCGGCTCCACCGAGGCCGCGCAGTTCTGAGCGGTCCCCACGCCGTTCCCTACCCAGCCCTAGCCCCGATCGACCGGAGGCATGCCATGACCACGCTCACGTCCCCGACCACCGCTCCCCCGCGCACCGCTCCCGTGCCCGTCGTCGGCGACTCGCTCGCCGAGACCGTTGGCGGCCCGTCGGCCTGGGGCGCGGCGACCCTCGCCGAGGGCCACGTCACGGTCTCCGCCCCGCTCGGGCCGCGCGACAAGGAGATCCTCACCCCGGAGGCGCTGGCGTTCCTGGCGATGCTGCACGACCGGTTCGCCGACGACCGCACCGGCCTGCTGCTCGAGCGGCAGCGCCGCATGCGGCGGATCGCCGACGGCGACGACCCGGACTTCAACCCGGCCACGCGGCCCGTGCGAGACGACCCGTCCTGGCGGGTCGCGGGCGCGGCCGGGGCACCGGGGCTGGAGGACCGGCGGGTCGAGATCACGGGCCCGACCGACCCGAAGATGACGATCAACGCCCTCAACTCGGGCGCCCGGTGCTGGCTGGCCGACGCCGAGGACGCGCAGTCCCCGACGTGGCGCAACGTCGTCGAGGGCCAGCTCGCGCTGCACGACGCGATCCGCGGCACGCTGACGTTCACGAACGACGCGGGCAAGAAGTACGAGCTGCGCTCGACGGACCTCACCGGGCTCCCGACGATCGTCTTCCGCCCCCGCGGCTGGCACCTGTTCGAGTCGCACCTGGCATACACCGGCCCGGACGGGTCGACGCAGCCGGCGTCGGGGTCCCTCGTGGACTTCGGGCTGTACCTGTTCCACAACGCCCGCGAGCTGATCTCCCGCGGGCGGGGGCCGTACTTCTACCTGCCCAAGCTCGAGGGATACCGCGAGGCGCGGCTGTGGAACGAGGTCTTCGAGGCGGCGCAGGACGCGCTGGGGATCCCGCGCGGCACGATCCGCGCCACGGTGCTCATCGAGACGCTGCCGGCCGCGTTCGAGATGGAGGAGATCCTGCACGAGCTGCGCGACCACTGCGCCGGCCTCAACGCCGGGCGCTGGGACTACCTGTTCAGCATCATCAAGTGCTTCCGCACGCGGGGGTCGTCGTACGTGCTGCCCGACCGCGGCCAGGTGACGATGACGGCGCCGTTCATGCGGGCGTACACCGAGCTGCTGGTGGCCACGTGCCACCGGCGCGGGGCGCACGCCATCGGCGGGATGAGCGCCTTCGTCCCCGACCGCCACTCGCCCGAGGTCACGGAGCGCGCCGTCGAGCAGGTGTGGGCCGACAAGACCCGCGAGGCCCACGACGGCTTCGACGGCACCTGGGTGGCGCACCCCGACCTGGTGGAGGTGGCGCGGGGCGCCTTCGACGAGGTGCTCGGCGAGCGCGAGAACCAGGTGGACCGCCTGCGCGACGACGTCGCGGTGGGCCAGGCGGAGCTGCTGGACGTCGCGTCGGCCCGCCGGGCGGGTGCGACCGTCACCGCGGCCGGGCTGCGCACCAACGTGTCCGTCGGGGTGCGGTACATCGAGTCATGGCTGCGCGGGGTGGGCGCCGCCGCGATCGACCACCTGATGGAGGACGCCGCCACCGCGGAGATCTCCCGGTCGCAGGTGTGGCAGTGGGTCGCGGCGGGCACCACCACGGACGACGGCCTGCCCATCACCCGGGTGCGCTGCGAGGCCGTGCTGCGCGACGTCGTGCGCGGCCTCGACCGGTCGCCCGGCGACCGCTTCGACGACGCCGTGGCCCTGTTCCGCGAGATCGCCCTCGGCGAGGAGTTCCCGCCGTTCCTCACCACCGGCGCCTACGCCCGCTACCTCGCCGGTTGAGCCTGTCGAAACCACCCCGCCGGTCGAGCCTGTCGAAACCACCCCGCCGGTTGAGCCTGTCGAAACCACCCCGCCGGTCGAGCCTGTCGAAACCACCCCGCCGGTTGTCGAAACCACCCCGCCGGTTGAGCCTGTCGAAACCCCTCGAGGTCTCGGCAGGCTCGACCGGCGAAGGGGCTCGAGGGCGATGGGCCTGTGGATAACCCCAACGCACGCCTTCGTCGTCGGGCAGGGTCACGACGCATGGACACCTCGACCGCACCCTTCCGCCCGGGCGCCCTGATCGCCGACGACGCCGAGCTGCTGGAGCTCGCCACGTTCCTCGCAGGCGGTGCCCGGCCACGGCGCCGCACCCTCACCATCACCTGGCTCGACGCCGACGACCGGCTCCTCGGGCTCGCCCTCCCCATCGACGACGTGCCCGCACGCCCCGACGGCGCCGCCCTCGTGGGGCTGGGCACCGTGCTGCGCAGCGTCATCGACGACGAGGCGCCCGGAGGCTGCGCCGTCGCCGTGCTCGAGCGGCCCGGCGAGGCCGGGATCGCTGCCGACGACCGCGCCTGGAACCGTGACCTGCGCGAACAGGCGCGCGTGCAGGGCGTCCGCCTGCGGGGGTTCTTCGTCGCCGCCGGCGGGCAGGTGCGGCCGCTGGCACTCGACGACGCGTGACCGGCCCGCCGGGCCGTTTGACCTGTGGACCGACGGCGGCCCCGGGGGGCCGTCACGGGTATTCTGCCGAGCGTTCTCGACGCAGCGTTGCTCGAACTGACTGCCCGGTCATGACGAGCCCGCCAACCGGAAGGTCTCCCCGATGGCACGGACCCACGGCCGCAGCCGACCGCTCGCCGCCACCGCGATCACCGCCACGATCGCCGCAATGCTGCTCGCCGGCTGCAGCGACCCGTCGGAACCACCCGCCGCGTCAGGGTCGTCGTCGCCCGAGCAGAGCACCAGCGCCCCGACGCCGTCCGAGAGCCCCAGCCCGTCGCCCACCGCCACGCGCGCCGAGCCGCAGCCCGGGCCGGACTTCGAGCGCACCGACGAGAAGGGCGCCGTGGTGGCGGCGAAGTACTTCGTCGAGCTGTACTCGTACATGATCCATACCGGCGACACCACGACGTTCAAGAAGCTCGCGTGGCCCAAGACCTGCGTCTTCTGCGATAACGCCTACGAGACGACGAAGAAGTACCACTCCATGGGAAGCGTCTTCGAGGGAGGAGACATGACCATCGAGGTGACCAAGACCTACGCCAAGGACACCATGACGAACGGGTATCCCCTCGATGCGACCATCAAGGAGAGCGATCTCGTCATTAGCGACGCCGAGGGTAAGCGTGTACACACTGAGCCTGGCGGGGTGACAAAGGCCAGATTCGAGTTGCTGCACGACGGAAGCAATTGGCGACTTGTCAACGTTCTGGACAGGTCCAACCTGTGAGCCGGCGGATCGCGGCCGTCGCGGCTCTGACGTGCTCGGTCCTTGCGATGTCCACGACCTACGCCGTCGCGAGCAGCTTCGGGGGTGACTCCGAACGAGGCGACGGTTCGGAATACAACAACACCGTTGTCATGACGGCCGCCGAGCGCGCTGCGCAGGCGTCGGCCACCGGCGGCAAGACTCTCTCGGACCACGCGCCCCGCTACCGGCGCCTCGACTCGGCACTGTGCATGACGGTGGCTTCCCCCACCGCTCCACGCCGCATCCGCGAGGCGTGCGACGCCCGCGAGACGGAAATCGCGAACGACCTGGCGTGCGCGGACGACGAGCAGCAGCTCGACCCGCTGTGGAGCCAGAAGTGGGATGCGGCCGCCGGTGAGTACTCCGACTGGGCTCCGGTCAACCAAGGTACGTGCCTCGGCGCGGCCGACCTCGCCGACGAGGCCCGCCGCGCGTTCCAGGAGCTCACGCTGGACCCGTCACCCGTGCACGTTCAGCCCGACCAGGGCTGGACGCTCATCAACCTGCGCACCGTGACCTACACCGACGCCGATCCCCAGTCGTTCGACATCGAGCTGCTCGACATCCCCGTGACGGTGCGGGCGGTCCCGGACTCCTACTCCTGGGACTACGGCGACGGCACCGCACCTCTTGTCACCGACGATCCCGGGCACCCGTGGACGAAGGGTGATCCCGTCCCCGACGCGAGCTGGGTCGGGCACACCTACACCGCCCCGGGCGACGTGACCGTCACCCTGACCACCACCTGGCACGGCGAGTTCCAGCTCCGCGGCGCAAGCGGCTGGGAACCGGTCGACGGCGAGCTCACCACCTCGTCGTCCTCCGACCCGATCACCGTCCATGAGGCCCACACCCACCTCGTCGAGGACACCGTCCCCGGCCGGTGACGCCGCCTCGCACGACGCGTGACGGGCCGGCCTGTCAGCTCAGGGGCCGACCCCGGCCGCGCGGTCGGCCATCGCCCCGGCGAGATCCGGCCGCGAGTGGATCCCGAGCTTGAGGTACACCTTGCGCAGGTGGTACTCGACGGTCTTCGGCGACAGGAAGAGGGCGGCCGCCGCCTCGCGCGTGGTGTGCCCGTCGGCGAGCAGCAGCCCCACCTGGAGCTCCTGCGGCGTGAGCTCGGCCCGCCAGCCGTCGGCGGACGGGCGGACGACCTCCCCGGTCGCGGTGAGCTCCGCGCCGGCGCTCCCGGCCCAGAGCGCGGACCCCAGCTGCTCGAACGTCGCGAGCGCCGCCCGCAGGTGCTCGCGGGCGTCGACGCGGTGCCCGCCGCGGCGCAGCCTCTGCCCGAACGCCAGCTGCGTGCGGGCCGTCTCGAACACGTCGGGCGTCCGGGCGTGCAGCGCGAGGGCCGCGGCGAACGACGCGCCCATGTCCGTGTCGTCGGCGTCGTCCGTGACGAGGGCACTGGCGCGGTGCGCCCTCGCCAGCGCCCAGGGCCGGCCCTTGGCCCGGGCGGCCGCCGCGTAGGCCCGCACGCGTCGCTGGGCTCCGGGCCGGTCCCCCGACCGGAGCAGCGCCTCGGCGAGCTCGGGGACGGGCGCCAGGTCGACGTCGTCCATCCCGTGCCGCACGAGCAGCGACTCGAGGCCCGTGAGCTCGGTGACCGCCGTCCCGACGTCTCCCCGCGACAGGGCGAGGTCCCCCAGGGCGAAGCGCACCCAGGCCTCGAGCAGGTGCATGTCGCCGCCCCGGCCGAGCGCCAGCGCCTCCTCGGCGTCGGCCAGGCAACGCTCGGGATCGCCCTGCCGCGCGGCGTGCCAGCACCGGCCGGCGAGCGCAGCCGCGAGCGGCCCCACCTGGCCGGTCTCGCGGGCGATGTCGACGGCGAGCGAGTACTCGGCCGTGGCGCGGCCCCACGCGTCGCCCGTCGCGTGCCCGCGTGCCGCGAGGAACAGCAGCCCCGGGAGCTCGGCGACGGTCGCGGAGCGGCGGATCTCCGGCACCCGGCTCCCGAGCGCGGCCGCTCCCGACGCGTCGCGCAGGTACAGCGGCACGATCATGAGCCACTGCCACCACCGCGGGTCGGCCACCAGCCCGCCGTCCGCCTCGAGGAGCGGGACGGCGGCCTCGACCTGGCCGGTGCCGCCACGGCCGGCGAGGATGCGCGCGACGCCGCAGCCGAGCAGCGCCAGGGCCCGCGTCCGGGACGAGGACACCGCAGGCAGGAGCGCCTCGAGCTCGTCGGCCAGCTCGAGGGAGGTGGTGGTGCCGCCCAGGAAGAACGCGACGTACGCGGCGTCCGCGAGCAGGTAGACGCGGTCGTCGGGCGACGGCGTGTCGGCCGCCAGCCGCCGGAGCATGGCGATCGCCTCCCCCAGGGCCCCCGTCCGGGCGGCGACCCGGGCTCGCAGCTCGAGCGCCCCACGCGCCACCGCGGGCTCGGGACGCTGCCCGGCCAGCTCGTCGAGCAGGAGGACCGCCCGGTGCGCGTCGCCGTCCGCCCAGGCGGTGCTCGCGGCACGCAGCAGCCGGCCGTGCCGCGCGGGCGCGGCCGGGCTGAGGGCCGCCGCCCGCTGGTACGCCGTCGACGCGACCGCGTACCCCGCCCGCGAGATCGCCCGCTCGGCCGCCGCGTCGAGCAGGTCGGCGACGCCGGCGTCGGGCCCCCAGACGGACTCGGACAGGTGCCACGCCCGGCGGTCGTCGTCGCCGCGCGGGAGCGCCGCGGCCACCGCCCGGTGTGCCGTGCGTCGTTCGGACGCGTGCGCCCCGGAGTACACCACCGACCGCAGCAGCGGGTGCCGGAACGTGGTGCCGCCACCGGTGGAGGCCACGAGGCCGGCGTCCTCGGCCGCGCTCAGGCTCGCGAGGTCGAGCCCCAGGGCCGTCGCCGCCGCGGCGGTCACGGCGAGGTCCCCGTCGGCCACGGCCGTCACCAGCAGCGCCTGCTGCGTCGCGGTCGGCAGCCGCCGCACCCGCTGGGCGAACGCACGGGTGATGGTCTCGGGCACCGTCGACGGCATGCCCGGGATCTCGGGCCACAGCGGGTCGGGTTGGGTCGCGAGCTCGATCAGTGCGAGCGGGTTCCCGGCCGCGCGCCCGTAGAGCTCGGCGAAGCGGTCGCGCGGCACCGGGGATCCCACGGCGCGCTCCACGAGCGTCCGCGCGGGTGCCCGGTCGAGCCCCGCGAGGACGAGTACCGGGAGGCCGTCGACCAGGGCGTCCGCCTCGGGGGTGCGTCCCGCGAGGACCATGACCACCCGGTCCGCGGAGAGCCGTCGTGCGGCGAAGACGAGGGCCCGCGACGACGGCGGGTCGAGCTCGTGCAGGTCGTCGACGAGGACGGCGACGGGGCCGGCCTCGGCGCACCGGGTGAGCATCCCGAGCGTCGCGGCGCCGACGGCGAGCCGGTCGCCCGCCACCACCTCGTCGACGGCGCCCTCGAGCGCGAGCGCCGCCGCGAGCGCGTCCGCCTGGCGCGCGGGGAGATCGCCGAGCAGGTCGAGGCAGCCCCCGAACAGCTGGGACAGCCCCGCGAACGCGATCCCGGACTCGGCCGCCGTGCCGGTGGCGCGCAGGACGCGGAACGACGACCCGAGCGCCTCCGCCGCGTGCTCGAGCAGCGCGCTCTTGCCGACGCCCGGTTCACCGAGGATGGCGAGCCGTCCCGCCTCCCCGAGCCGGGCCCCGGCCATTATCCGGTCGATCGTCGCGACCTCGGCGTCGCGCCCCAGGAGCACGCCTTCGAGTCTAGGCAGCGCGGCACCACCAGGTGGGGCCCCTGACGCGGGTTCACCCGCCCGCTTCCTACGGTCGGGCGAGGGGCACCTGTCGGCACCCGGCCGGCACCCGTCCGACGGAGAGCACCATGACCGACACCCAGACGCCCGGCACCCAGACGCCCGAGACACCCGCACCCGCCACGCCGCAGGTCGACACCGACGCCCTCATGGCGTTCGTGTTCCGCGCCGTGGAGGAGGCGGGCGCCACCCTGAACGCGGCGCTCGTCGTGATGGGCGACAAGCTCGGCTACTACCGGGACCTCGCGGACCACGGGCCCAGCACGCCCGCCGAGCTCGCGGCCCGCACCGGCACCGCCGAGCCCTACGCCCGCGAGTGGCTCAACGCCCAGGCCGCGGGCGCGTACGTGACCTACGACCCGGCGTCGGGCCGGTACACCTTGCCGCCCGAGCAGGCCGTCGCCCTCACGGTCGAGGACAGCCCGGCGTTCCTCCCGGGCCTCTTCCAGACCGCGCTCGGCACGGTCCACGACACGGACCACATCCTGGAGGCCGCACGGACCGGCACAGGCTTCGGCTGGCACGAGCACGGCGCCGACGTGCACGTCGGGTGCGAACGGTTCTTCCGACCCGGCTACCACGCGAACCTCGTGGAGTCGTGGCTGCCCGCCCTCGACGGCACGGTCGACAAGCTGACCCAGGGGGCGGTCGTCGCCGATGTCGGCTGCGGCCACGGCTCGTCGACGATCCTCATGGCGGAGGCGTTCCCCCGCTCCACCTATGTGGGCTACGACTACCACGAGGGGTCGGTCACCACGGCGCGGGAGCGCGCCGAGGCGGCAGGAGTCGGCGACCGTGTGCGGTTCGAGGTCGCGTCGGCGCAGGACTTCCCCGGCGCAGGGTTCGACCTCGTGACCATGTTCGACGCCCTGCACGACATGGGCGACCCCGTGGGAGCTGCCCGGCACGTGCGCGACGCCCTGGCCGACGACGGCACGTGGATGATCGTCGAGCCGATGGCCGGCGACCGGGTCGAGGACAACCTCAACCCCGTGGGCCGCGCCTACTACGGCTTCTCCACGCTGCTGTGCACGCCGACGTCGCTGGCCCAGGACGTCGGCCTCGCGCTCGGCACCCAGGCGGGCCCGGCGCGGATCCGCGACGTCGTGACGGCGGGTGGGCTCACGCGGTTCCGCGAGGTCGCGCAGACGCCGTTCAACCTCGTCTTCGAAGCCCGGCGGTGACGGCAGCATCCACCCCGCGCCCACCCCGTGCCGAACAGGCGGTTGACACCGGGCCGTCAGGGCCGCCATAACGGTGTCAACCGCCTGTTCGGCAGCTCCCGGGCGCTCGCTCGGCAGTTCACTCGATCCGGACCGCCTGCGCGCCGTCCGCGACGGCGGCGGTGCCGTGCTGCAGTGCCCGCGGCTCGAGCTCCAGGTACACCAGCCCGCTCTCGCCGACCTCGGACGGGGTGACGACGGTCGCGACGAAGATCCGATAGACGTCCACCAGGCCGAGGTCGTGCAGGGTGCTGGCGAGCCGGGCGCTGCCGTGCACCTGCAGCTCGCCGTCAGGGCCGTCCTTGAGCGCCTGCACCTGGGCGGCAAGGTCGACGAGGTCGGCGGGGTCGATCACGGTGCTCCCGGCCCACGCCGGCTCGCCCAGCCACCCGTCCACCACTTCCCCGAACAGCGGGTCCGCGACGGGGGGGACGGCGCCGACGGCGCGGACTCATCGGGTTTCGACAGGCTCAACCACCGGAGTCCGCGACGGGGGGGACGGCGCCGACGGCGCGGAATCATCGGGTTTCGACAGGCTCAACCACCGGCTTCGTCGCACAGCGACGGGCAATCACGCTGGACTTCCGCGGCGCGGCGGAATACTTTCGCCTCGGCAGGATGCTGTGATCGGATTCACAGCCCCGACCGACAGCAGACCGAGCGACAAGGAGCCGCCCGCGCGCCACCCGGCGCGCACCGCCACCGGAAGGAGCAGGGCCGTGGCCGACGTACTGGTGCTCAACGCGGGCTACGAGCCCCTGCACCGCGTGTCGGTCAAGCACGCCATCACGATGCTGGTGCGCGAGGTGGCGGTGGTCGAGGAGGCGGTGGAGGGGCATCAGTTCGGCCCGTACCCGCTCCCCCGCGTGCTGCGCCTCGTGCGGTATGTCGCGATGCGCTGGCGGTATCGCAGCGCCGGTCACCCGGCCGTCACCAAGGAGGGTGTGCGGCGGCGTGACGGCGCGTGCGCGTACTGCGGCGGCCCGGCCGAGACTGTGGACCACGTGATCCCGCGCTCACGCGGCGGGGACTCCACCTGGCTCAACCTGGTCGCGGCGTGCGAGCCGTGCAACAGCCGCAAGGCCGACCGCACCCCGCTCGAGGCGGGCATGCCGCTGTTGCACGCCCCGTACGTGCCGCCTGCCGAGCACGGCCTCGTGCGCCGGCATCGACGCACCGCCGTGACGGCCGCGGCCTGACCCCTCGGCCACCGCCGGACGGTCAGGCACCGCGATCGGGCCATGCGCTCAGGCGACGGGCTCGTCGTCCGACAGGTCCGGCACCACGGACAGCGACCCGGTGACCGCCACGGCCCCGGAGCTGCCACCCGTCTCGGCGGACGTCAGCGCGCGCGACGCGATCACGCTGCTCGCGAAGTTGGCGTGGCACTCGGTGCAGTACCACTCGGGCGTGGGCACGGGCACCTCGAAGCCGCCGTACACGACGTCCGGCTCGGCGTTCATCACGTCGTCCTGGAACGTCATGCCCCACACGATCCGCTTGGTCTTGCCGCGCGCGCCGCAGCCGGGGCACTGCGGCCGCATCCGGGCGCGCTGGGACGCGACGGTGTGTGCGTGCATGAGGTCGTGGCACTGCTCGCACAGGAGGTGGACGTCGCGCACCAGCTGCTCGAGCGTGCGCCCGCCCGCGGTGGTGGTGCCGAGGCGGACGGCGCCGTCGTCGTGGGCGTGCATGCGGTGCACGTCGACGAACCGCTCGCAGGTGGCGCACCGCTCCTCGCGACGCATCGCCCAGCCCGTCACGGCGCGGTGGCCGAGGATGCGCAGCGCGTGCACGTCGGGCGAAGTGTCCCCGGCGCCGCAGTCGCCCGGGTCGAGGGTGTGGACGGGGCCGCCGCGGAACTGCTCGGCGACGCCGTCGAGCACGAGCCGCGCGTGCTCGGGCGGCAGCCAGCCGGACGAGTTCGTGTACGTTTCTGCGCCCTCGAACAAGTCGGCCCAGACGATGGGCCGGTCGGGGCCGAAGAGCTCGTCGCTCACCCAGCTCTCGCCGTCGCTGGACCCCATGAGCTCGACCGCGGCCACGACGCCCGC
This sequence comes from Isoptericola sp. Y541, assembly GCF_059445465.1. Classification (NCBI taxonomy): domain Bacteria; kingdom Bacillati; phylum Actinomycetota; class Actinomycetes; order Micrococcales; family Promicromonosporaceae; genus Isoptericola; species Isoptericola sp. Y541. The sequence goes on from NZ_JCAIUJ010000001.1 coordinate 206,387, forward strand.
GTCGCCGAGCACGGTCACGACGACGTCGCCGCGCTGCGGTCCGTCCTGCCCGCCGGGCAGCCGGTGCTCCGGGGAGCGGATGGAGATCGCGACGGCCTCCTGCAGCCAGTCGGTCGACCAGTGGAGGTACACGGAGGGCACGAGCCAGGCAGGCAGCGCCGACAGGGAGGGGAGGGTCTCTCGGGTCACCTGCAGAACATATCGGGCGCGGGCCCTCCGACACCACGGCCGAGGTCGTTCCGGTTGCGGCGTCCCCGCGCTAGGTTCCCAGCAGGCACGACGGCGTCGCCGCTCCGCCCACGGCTCCGCCGCCGCTCGCCGTCGAGCTGTTTGCCGCGAGGAGGCACCGGATGGACATCGGACTGTGGGTCGCCGCGGGGCTGCTGGCCCTGCTCTACCTGGCGGTGGGCTTCGTGAAGCTCACCCGGAGCCGCGAACGGCTGCGATCAGGCATGGGCTGGGTGGAGGACTTCCCGGGCATAGTGGTGCGATTCATCGGGCTCGCGGAGATCGCGGGCGCGCTGGGGCTGATCCTGCCGTGGGCCACCAATACCGTGACCGTACTCACGCCGATCGCCGCATCGTTCCTGGTGGTGCTTCAGGTGCTGGCGATCTCCGTGCACGTGCGGCGCCGCGAGCTCGGGCAGCTGTGGGTCAACGTGCTCCTGCTGCTCGCGGCCGCTTTCGTCGCGGTGGGCCGGTTCGCCGGCTGGTGACCGTCAGCCCGGTCGTCGTCAGCTGAGCGCCACCCTCTCGGCATCGGTGAGCAGCCGCGACCGGGTCAGGAACCGCACGCCCTCGGGCGCCTCGACGCTGAACCCGGCACCGCGGCCGGGCACGACGTCGATCGTCAGGTGCGTGTGCTGCCAGTACTCGAACTGCGCGCGACTCATCCACACCGCGACGGTGAACGGCTCGCCCGTCGCGCCGGGGGCGGCGACCGGCTCGTCCTTCAGCTCGAGGTCGCCCAGGTGCACGTCGGCGTCCCCGAGTAGGAAGTCCCCGTCGGGGTAGCACATGGGGCTCGACCCGTCGCAGCAGCCGCCGGACTGGTGGAACATCAGCTCGCCGTGCTGACGCCGCAACCGGGCGAGGAGCCCGGCCGCGGCGTCCGTCACGGCGACACGTGCGGGGCTGGCCCCGTCGTCGTCATCCATGTGGTTCTCGAACCTCCTAGAAGAACCCGAGCTTCTGGCCCGAGTAGCTGACCAGCAGGTTCTTGGTCTGCTGGTAGTGATCGAGCATCATCTTGTGGTTCTCACGCCCGACGCCCGAGCCCTTGTACCCGCCGAAGGCCGCGGCCGCCGGGTAGGCGTGGTAGCAGTTGGTCCACACGCGGCCGGCCTCGATGGTGCGTCCCGCCCGGTACGCCGTCTCGCCCTGGCGCGACCAGACGCCGGCGCCGAGCCCGTACAGCGTGTCGTTCGCGAGCTTCATCGCGTCGTCGAAGTCCGCGAAGTCCGTCACCGACACGACAGGCCCGAAGATCTCCTCCTGGAAGATCCGCATCGAGTTCTTGCCCTCGAAGACGGTCGGCGTCACGTAGTAGCCGCCTGCCAGGTCGCCGTCGAGCTCGGCCCGGTGCCCGCCGGTGAGCACCTTCGCGCCCTCCGCCTTGCCGATGTCGATGTAGCTGAGGATCTTCTCGAGCTGGTCGTTGCTCGCCTGGGCGCCGATCATCGTGTCGGTGTCCAGCGGGTTGCCCTGTTTCACCGCCCTGGTCCGCTCGAGCGCGTCGCCCAGGAACTGGTCGTAGATGTCGGACTGGATCAGCGCGCGCGACGGGCACGTGCACACCTCGCCCTGGTTGAGGGCGAACATCGTGAACCCCTCGAGCGCCTTGTCGTAGTAGTCGTCATGCGCCGCCGCGACGTCCGAGAAGAAGATGTTGGGGCTCTTGCCGCCCAGCTCCAGCGTGACCGGGATGATGTTCTGCGACGCGTACTGCATGATCAGGCGGCCGGTCGTCGTCTCGCCGGTGAAGGCGATCTTGCGGACGCGCGACGACGACGCGAGCGGTTTGCCCGCCTCGACGCCGAAGCCGTTGACGATGTTGAGCACACCCGGCGGGAGCAGGTCGCCGATGATGTCGATGAGGAACAGGATCGACGCCGGGGTCTGCTCGGCGGGCTTGAGCACGACGGCGTTGCCCGCCGCGAGCGCCGGCGCCAGCTTCCACGTGGCCATGAGGATCGGGAAGTTCCACGGGATGATCTGCCCGACCACGCCGAGCGGCTCGTGGAAGTGGTAGGCGATCGTGTCCTCGTCGATCTCCGAGATCGAGCCCTCCTGCGCGCGGATGGCGCCCGCGAAGTAGCGGAAGTGATCGATGGCGAGCGGGATGTCGGCGGCGAGCGTCTCGCGGACGGGCTTGCCGTTCTCCCAGCTCTCGGCGACGGCCAGCTCCTCGAGGTGTGCCTCCATGCGGTCGGCGATCTTGTTGAGGATGTTCGCGCGGTCCGTGACCGAGGTGCGGCCCCACGCGGGCGCGGCGCCCTCCGCGGCGTCGAGGGCCGCCTCGATGTCGTCGGCGTTGCCGCGCGCCACCTCGGTGAAGGTCTGCCCGGTGACGGGGCTCGGGTTCTCGAAGTACTGCCCGCTCGACGGCGGCACGTACTCGCCGCCGATCCAGTGGTCGTAGCGGGCTCGGTACTCGGCGATCGCCCCGGGCTGACCAGGGGCTGCGTAGACGGTCATGCTGCCTCCTCGCGTGCCTGCAGCGCCTCGTCGCGCCGCGATGAGGCGACCCTAGGACGCCGAAGGTTGCAGTCCCGTTGCAGTGCGTTGCGGTCCCGCTGGTTGAGCTGTCAGACCTCGACACGCTCAACCAGGTTGCGACATGCTCAACCGCCGAGGTCGACGTCGAGCAGCGTCACGCGTGCGCGGGCGCGCAGGGCCTGCGGGCTGCCGGCGGACGACGCGGCGAGCAGGCGCGTCCACGCGGCGTGGTCGTCGGCGCCGTCGACGCCGCGCACCCAGGCGTCCAGGGCGTCGGCGTCTCCCGAGGCCAGGACGGCGGCGCGCACCTCGGCCGACAGCTCGGCCCGGAGCCGCTCCACCCCCGGGGCGACCGACCGGGGCAGCAGCGGAGCGTACGCGGCGACGGCGGTGCGCACGTCGCCCGCGGCGAGCGCCGCCCGCACGTCGTCGGCATCGGTACGCAGCGCGCGGGCGAGCCGGTAGGGCCGCGACCCGGCGAGCAGGGGGCCCACGACGTGCCGCAGCCGGGAGACCTCCGCACGCACGGTGACGTCGGACAGCTCCCCGGGGTGCAGCAGCACGGCGAGCTCGTCGGCGCCGAGGCCGCGGGGGTGCTCGGCGAGGAGCAGCAGGATCTCGGCGTGCCGCAGCGACAGCGGCCGTGCGCCGTCGCGCCCGCGCAGGGCGGGGCGCCCGAGGACGTGGAGGTCGACCGGCGTGGGTCCGGCGACGACGTCCGGCCGGCGGGGACCGGCGGCGGCCCGGGTCGCGAGCTCCCGCTCGACCGTCGCGACCGTGGCCCGCACCAGCGACATCACGACGTGCGTCGCCGCGGCCCGCCGCCCCGTGACGTCGAGGACGCCGAGCACCCGGCCGGTGGCGGGGTCGCGGATGGGCGCGGCGGCGCAGCTGAGGTCCTGGATGGGACGCGAGAAATGCTCGGCGCCGATCACCTGGACGGCGCGCCGCGTGGCCAGCGCCGTGCCCGGCGCGTTGGTGCCGATGTTCTCCTCCCGCCACACCGCGCCCTCGACGAACCCGACGCGGTCGACCGTGCCGCGCAGGCGGTGGTTGCCCTCGACCCAGAGCAGCCGCCCCGCCTCGTCGGAGACCGCGACCACGAGGCCGTCGTCGGCCGCGCCGTCGACCACGAACTCGCGCACCACCGGCATCACCGCGGCCAGGGGGTGTGCCAGACGGTAGGCGGCGAGGTCGTCGTCCGCGAGGGAGACCTGCGGGTTCAGGGTGTCCGGGTCGACGCCGCTGCGCAGCGATCGGCGCCAGGAGTCGGCGACCACCGGGTCGATATCGCCCGGAGGCTCTCCGGTGCCGAGGAACCGCTCGTACGCGGCGCGCACCGTGCGCGGGTCACGACGCACGGCGGCCCCGCGCGGGTCCCCTGCACGTGCCACCGAGGCGGCCGTCCCCTCCATCGCGACTCCCGACGTCGTCGTCCGGTGCGTCCGAGCCAGTGTAGGGGGGTCTCTCCCGCCTTCGTGAGAGGTTTGACGGCGAGGTCTGTCGGCCGACCGCGTGACGTCTCGCCGCGTGCGTCATTCCCGGCCGAACGCCTTGCGCAGCTCGCCCTTCGCCCGCTCGAGGACGTCCCGCTGCGCGGCGGGCAGGCCCGTGCCGGCGCGGTTGACGTAGAACGTCAGCATCGACATCGCCGACTGGTACGGCGTGCCCTTGCGCCGGCCGCTCGCCTCCGCCGAGCGCTTGAGCGACGCGGCGATGCGCGCGGGGTCGTCCCAGGTGAAGACGTCCTCCTCCAGGTCCAGCGCGTCGGAGTGCTCGGTGACGTCCTGCGACCACCGCTCCCCCGACGCGCCGTCGTCCCGCTTCGCCATCCCCCGACGCTAGGCGGGACGCCGCCTGCTCGCAGCGGTGCGGGCAGGGGCTCGGTCGCGCAGCGCGAGGCGCCGCGCACACCACGAGCTGGAGTTGGTGGAAGAGGATCACCGGGACCGCGATCCGCCGGCCACCGCGACGGGAATGGTCGCCACGGTCCACGCCGAGGGTGAGCCACCGGCGGGCGCGGAACCGGTCGCCGACGAGCGGCTGCAGCAGCTGCCCGACGACGCACGGCGCCAGCAACTGCAGCAGCACCGTCCGCAGGTCGCCGGGACGCGTGACCCTCACGTCCGCGAGCGCACGTACAAGAAGACGAGTGCCGCCACGACGAGCAGCCCGACGAGCACGGCGAACACGATCTTCGCCTTGCTGAAGGGGCGCTTCCCGACGACCTGGCCCGTGTTCGCGTTGACCATGACCTGCCACTGCCTGCCCGCGTACACGTAGGTCGCGATCCAGAGCGGGAGCAGCACGAGCTTGAACATGACGTCGGCGTACGCGGTCCCGACCGTGCCGACCCGCTGCTCGTCGCCGCCGATGTCCCGCCGGACGTCCTTCGTGATGGTCTTGGCCATCGTCGCCTTGGCCCGCTCGAGACCGTCGGAAGGCTCGACCTCGTACCGGGCCGCGGAGTAGCCCGCGAGGTACTCCGCACGGAACGGCACGGCGTCCTCGAGCGGCCATGGCCCGAGGCGGCGGAGATCGAGCTCGGCGACCTGGGACGAGGCCGGGACGAGCACGTCGTCGAAAGACCGTTCGACCTGTCCCGACACGGGCGTCCAGCTCACCCGCCGCTCCTGACGCTCGTTGTCGCCGTCCTTCACCGTGACGTGGTACTCGTGGCCGCGCTGGCCGGTGTACGACGACGAGGTCTCGGCGTCGAACGTCCAGTGGGGCACGTACGTGCCGTGCAGCGACTCCGTGTCGCCGACCTTCTTGAGCTCGCCCGGCGCGAACGGGCGCGAACGCACCCAGCGGCGGAACGCCTCCCGCGCCTGCGCCTGCTCGACGCCGAACGGGACGACCGCCTCCGGCTGCACGAGCCCGTCGGCCTCTGCCACAGCGACGAGATGTCCGCCGCAGAACCGGCACGCGACGGACAGGTCGGTGCCCTGCGTGGTCGCGCCGCACCCGTCGCACGTGAGCAGCCGTGCGTCGAGGATCCCGGCTCGCGACCCCCCTTGCGCGGCGGCCCATGAGTCGTACGAGTGCTCGTCGACGGCGTCGCCCGCCGCGTGGACGATCTCCACCTCACCGCCGCACGCCACGCACCGCAGGTGCCGGGTGCCGGGCGAGTACGCGAGCTGGGACCCGCACGCCTCACAGCGCGTGCGGACGAGGTCACCCTGGACGTCGCTCAACGGTCAGCCCTCGGTTCCGGTCGAGGTGCCGGACGCCGGACCTGCGGGCGGTCCGGGGGCCGGAGGCAGCGGGGGCGGTGTCGCGGCGAAGAGGGGCGCGAGCGCGGGCACCTGACCGGCGGCCGTCCACGCGGCCATGCCCTGCTGCCACACGAGCGTCTCGCCCGTGAGCTCACCGGCCCGGACGAGCCCGGCGACGTCCGCCGTCGTGCCGGGTCCGGCCTGCGACCCTCCTGCCGCCCAGAACCATGTCGCCTCGGCGACCGGCAGCGGCGGCGGGCCGCCGGGAGCCGGCGGAGCGCCAGGCGCGGGCCGGGCCGGCGACGGGGCGAGCGTCTGGGCCATCTGCTGGCCCATCGCCATCCCCATGCCCAGGCCGAGGCCCTCGCCCGCGCCGCCCGGGTTCGCGGCGGCGGTCTCGATCGCGGTCGCCGTCTGGAATTTCGTGTACTGGTCGAGGTTCCCGACGACGGCCATCTGGGTGCGCTTGTCGAGCGCCGCCTCGACCTCCGGCGGGAACGAGACGTTCTCGAGGACGAAGCGCGGCACGGCGACCCCGTACTCCGCCAGGTCCTCGGAGAGCTGCCCCGCCAGGCGCACCGCGATCTCGCGCTGGTTCGCGGCGAGGTCGATCGCGGCGACGCCCGCCTCGGCGAGCGCCGGGCCGAGCTGTCCGACGACGAGACTGCGAAAGTAGTCGCCGATCTCGTCGGTGCGGAACTGAGGGTCGGTGCCCACGAGCTGACGCAGGAGCGAGGCCGGGTCGACCACCTGCAGGGCGTACGTGCCGAACGCGCGGATGCGGACCGCGCCGAGCTCGGGGTCGCGCAGGATCACGGGGTTCTGCGTGCCCCACGTGAGGTCGGTGAACTGGCGTGTGGCGACGAAGTAGACCTCCGCCTTGAACGGGGAGCTGAACCCGTACTTCCAGCCCTGGAGGGTGGACAGGATCGGCATGTTCTTCGTCTCGAGCGTGTACGTGCCCGGGCCGAACACGTCGGCGAGCCGGCCCTCGCTGACGAACACGGCCGTCTGTCCCTCGCGCACGACCAGCTTCGCCTGGTTCTTGATCTCGTTGCCCTGGCGGGGGAAGCGCCAGACCATCGTGTCCCGGCTCTCGTCGAGGAACTCGACGATGTCGATCAGCTGTCCACGCAGCTTCTCCATGAAGCTCATCCGGAATCCTTCGCGTCGTTCGAGTCGGGCGCGACCGTCGCGCCGGGCTGAGCATAGCGGTGCCCGGCACGGACGATGAAGACGCCAAGTCTTGGCAAAATCGCCAGGTCGCGGCACTGTGATCCGGCCTCCGAAACCGGACCCCTCGCCACGTTCGCGCCCGCGCGACTCCCGACCGACGGCGCGCGCAGGGACCTATCCTGACCGGGTGCCCGCCGCGCCCACGACCTCCACCCGGACGCCGGCCGTCGCGGTGCTCCTCGCGGCCGGTGCCGGGAGCCGGCTGGGGCGCGGTCCCCAGGGCCTGCTCCCCCACCGCGGCCGTCCGCTCGTCGAGCACGTCGTGGGTACCCTGCTCGCCGGCGGGTGCGACGCCGTCGCCGTGGTCCTCGGTGCCGAGGCAGACCGTGCGCGCGCCGAGGCCTCGTTCCACGACCCGCGCATGCGCGTCGTCGACAATCCGGACTGGGCGTCGGGCATGGCCTCCTCGCTGCGTGCCGGCGTGACCACCGCGCTCGCCCTGGGCCCGCAGCGCGTGGTGGTCGCCCACGTGGACCAGCCCGGCGTGGAGCCCGGCGATGTCGCGCGCCTGCTGGCCGCTCACCGGCCTGGACGCGTCACAGCATCGGTGTCCTTCCTCCGCGCACGAAGTACGAGGGCGCCGCGGGTCAGTAGTCGGTGCGGGTCTCGAGGACGCGCCACGCGTCGAAGGGGGCGAGGGCGCTGCCGGTGCGCTCGTGCCGCACGGTCATGATCCCGCCGTCTGGCCGGTCCTCGGGCAGGTCCTGGAGCCGAGCGGCGAAGAAGTCGTAGAACGCGGCGTCGTCGAAGCCGGCGGACGCGGCGTCGTGCCGGTCCGCGGCGAAGTAGACCGCGTCCACGCGCGCCCACAACGCCGAGGCGAGGCACATCGGGCACGGCTCGCAGCTCGAGTAGAGGACGGAGCCCGACAGGTCGAAGGTGCCGAGCTCTGCGCACGCCCGCCGGATGGCGGTGACCTCGGCGTGGGCGGTGGGGTCGTTGTCCTGGGTGACGCGGTTGCTGCCCTCGACCACGCGGCCGTCACGGGTGACGATCACGGCGCCGAACGGGCCGCCGGCGTTCGCGACGCTGTCGACGGCGAGGGTGATGGCCCGCTCGAGGTATGCGGCGGCCGGCGGCTCGGCCGCGGCGCCGGCCGGCCGGGTGTCCACGGCATTGCGGTCCATGGTGGGTCTCCACGGTTCGGGCAGCGACCCCCGGGTGCACCTCGGGTCGACGGGACCACACCGGGACCGGGTGAAGACCGGGCGCTCGGCGGGCCGCTGCAGGCGAGTTGTCCTTCATGCCGCCTGGTAGATAGCTGCCGGTGTCGGATCGACTTCAGGTCGACCACCGCGGGGACGTTCACGTCCGCTCGGCCCGGGCCCGCCGTTGGCATTCACGACGCTAGCAGCCGGTGACACGGCCCACCACTGGCTCGGAATGGCACCTCCACATGCCGGACTTCGAGCCGCGAGAAGCGGTCGTCTCGCATCGTGGTCCCACATGATGGACACGCGCTTTCGCTGCAGGTGGCGCGGTTCCTACAGTGGCTCTCGGACGCACCCGACGCACCGGCGCATGCGCGCCGATAGATGGAGGAACCCATGCCCGCACCCACCGATCCGACGCCGCGTCTCGCCGAGTACGCGCACCCCGAGCGCCTCGTCACGACGTCCTGGCTCGCCGAGAACCTCGACACCCCGGGCCTCGTGGTCGTGGAGTCCGACGAGGACGTGCTGCTGTACGAGACGGGGCACATCCCCGGCGCCGTGAAGATCGACTGGCACACCGACCTGCTGCAGCCCGTCGAGCGCGACTACCTCGACGGCGCCGGCTTCGCCGACCTGCTCGCGAGCCGCGGCATCTCCCGCGACACGACGATCGTGCTCTACGGCGACAAGAACAACTGGTGGGCGGCGTACACGGCGTGGGTCTTCACGCTGTTCGGCCACGAGGACGTGCGCCTGCTCGACGGCGGCCGCAACCTGTGGACCGCCGAGGGCCGCGAGCTCACCACCGACGTGCCCTCCCCCGCGCCGGGCGAGTACCCCGTCGTCGAGCGCGACGACTCCACGTTCCGCGCCTTCAAGGAGGACGTGCTGGCCCACCTCGGCAACGGCCCGCTGGTGGACATCCGCTCCCCGCAGGAGTTCTCCGGCGAGCGCCTGCACATCCCGGACTACCCCGAGGAGGGCGTGCTGCGCGGCGGCCACATCCCGTCGGCGCGCAACGTGCCCTGGGCCACCGCGGTGGCCGAGGACGGCACCTACAAGCCGCGCGCCGAGCTCCAGGCGATCTACCAGGAGGGCGGCCTCGGCCTCACGGACGGCGACTCCGTGATCACGTACTGCCGCATCGGCGAGCGTTCCAGCCACACCTGGTTCGCCCTGCGCTACCTGCTCGGCATCGACGACGTGCGCAACTACGACGGCTCCTGGACGGAGTGGGGCAACGCCGTCCGCGTGCCGATCGCGGCCGGCGCCGAGCCCGGCGAGGTCCCCGCGAGCGTCAAGCAGCAGCAGGCTGCCTGACCCGCCCCACCACCCGCCGGCCGAGCCTGTCGACACCCTGTCAGCCCTTGACGCGTGGTCTCGACAGGCTCGACCGGCATCTCCCCTGTACGAGACACTGGAGCCATGACCGACGCCCCCGCCCTGCCCGAGTCGCTCGCCGAGATCCGGGAGGACTTCCTCGCCCTGGAGGAGCGCGACCGCCTGCAGCTGCTGCTCGAGTTCTCCCACGAGCTGCCCGGGCTGCCGCCGCGTTACGAGAGCGCCCCCGGCCTGCTCGAGGCCGTCGAGGAGTGCCAGTCCCCCGTGCGCGCGTTCGCCGAGGTGGACGGCGACGTCGTGCACTTCTACGCGACCGCTCCTGAGGAGGCGCCGACCACCCGCGGGTTCGCCTCGATCCTCGCCCAGGGCCTGTCTGGCCTCACGACGCAGCAGGTGCTGGACGTGCCCGAGGACTTCCCCCTGATGATCGGCCTCACCCGCGCCGTCAGCCCGCTACGGCTCAACGGCATGGCGGGCATGCTGACGCGCGCCAAGCGCCAGGTGCGCGAGCAGCTCGCGGCCTGACGCGGAGGGCGCCGCACCAGGCCGCGGCGCTCAGCGGCCGGTCAGAAGTCGAAGAGGTCGCCGAGGAAGGACTCCTTCTTCTTCTTGCGGCGGTAGTCATCGCGCCGAGGGTCGTACCCGCGGCTGTCGCGCCCCCGGTCGTCCCGGCGGCGGTCGTCGTAGCGCGGGTCGTACCCCCGCGGGTCGGGGCGCCGGTCGTCGTACGGCGCGGCCCCCGGGTACCCGGCCGGGGCGGGCCCGCCGTGGCCGGCCGTCTCGGCAGGCCTCGCGCCCCCCGCCTCCGCGGCGATCTCGGCCTCCATGGAGCGGTCGATGATCTTGTCGAGCTCCCCCCGGTCCAGCCACACGCCCCGGCACTGCGGGCAGTAGTCGATCTCGACCCCCTTGCGCTCGGTCATCACCAGGACGGACTGATCTTGCGGACACTGCATCGCGCTTGCTCCTTCGTCTGGATGGCTGGGTCAACGCCCGGCGGCGCGACGGAGTTCCTGCGCACCGGTCAGGGCGTCGGTCCGGACGTCACGGACACCCGCGGCCACGCCGACGGATGTGCGAGAGTGTGCCCATGACGGTGCTCGTGGCCTACAACCCGTCGCCCCACGGTGCGGCGGCCGTCCGGACCGCGATCGCGGAGGCGGCACGACGGCGACTTCCCCTGCACGTGGTCCACCTGGCCCGCGCGGACGCCGCGGCGCCGAACGAGGAGGACCCGCTTGAGTCGCTCCTCGCCGAGGCTCCCCAGGACGTCACAGTGCAGCCGGTGACCCGCCGCAGCTCCGGCACCGAGCCGGCGGACGCGATCCTGGACGCCGCCGAGGCCTCGGGAGCGACGCTCGTCGTGCTCGGGTCGCGCAAGCGGTCGAACGCCGGGACCTTCCTCATCGGCACGACCACGCAGCGCGTTCTGCTCGACGCCCCCGTCCCCGTGCTCGTCGTCAAGGACACCTACGACGACTGATCTGCGCGATCCGCCGACACGCGTCGGACGGGTCGTGTGTCGGCGCCTCATCGCACGGGAGGCGAAGGCGTACCTGGCGAAGGACCCCGACCTCACCGACCCACCGGTAGAGCTCGCGGAGCCTCTTCGGACGCGATGACCGCGCGCTCGGGCACGACGAGCGGCCGCAGGTCGGCGCGTGCCGCCGCGATCTGCTCGACCGGCACCCGCTCCACGCCACCGGCCTCGGCCATCCACCACCCGAGGTTGGGGGCGAGCGCCGCATAGCCGTCGCGCAGCACGTGCCGCAGCACGGTATCGGCCAGGCGGACGCCGTCGCGCCAGGCGGACACCGCCTCCCCCGTGGCCCCGTCCACCACCGACGGCAGGGCCAGCACGCGCAGGCCCCGGCGGAAGACGACGCGGCCGTCGATCACCTCGTAGCCGGGCTGCACCCGCTTGACCGTGTTCAGCACCCGGAACGGCCACGGCGGCGCCTGGGCCAGCACGAGCTCGGCCCGCGGCGTGAGCTGTCGGGCGAGGCGGTGCTCGTCGAACTGGACGCCCACGGCCCGCATCTCCGCGGCCATCCACTGCAGGGCGACGTCGGCGAGGCCGCAGCGCGACCCCCCGCCGCCGACGTCCCCGTGCGTGCCGGGGAACCAGACCTGCTGCACGCGGTCGGGCGGGTCGTCGTCGGGCACGGTCCAGAGGCAGGGGGCGAACGTCAGGCGCCGCTCGTCGATCGCGAGCGCCTGCCGCGCGGTGAGGACGGACGCCGAGAGCGAGACGTCGTGGAACCGGTTCTTGCGCCGCGAGGGCCCGGGGACGCCCAGCGCGCCGACGGTGTCGAAGACGCCGAGGAACCGCACCGGCACCTGGCGTCCGTTGGCGGACCGGAAATGCTCCTTCGCCGTCCGGACGTCGTCACCGCGACGGATCACGGCCTCGGCGCGGCGGCGGCGCCACGACCCCGGCCGCGTGCGCTGCACGGTGCGCTCGGCGCGGGCGACTCGGCGCGGCGGCGGCGGCTTGAGCCGGTACACCCGCTCGGCCTCGCACAGGAGCCCGGCGTCCATCGCCTCCGGCGTGATCAGCCCGACCTGCGCCAGCATCCCCGCCACGCTGCGGGCCGTGTACGCCCCGCGGGAGTAGCCGAGCACGACGATCTCGTCCCCCGGCTCGTAGTTCATCGCCAGGAAGCGGTAGCCCTCGACGACGTTGCGCGCGAAGCCGTAGCCGAACGCCCCGCCGAGCAGCTGGTCCATCAGGTAGCCGCGGGCCCCGACACCCGCCACGTACCCGACGATCTGCTCGACGTCGGACTCGCCGCTCCCCCCGGAGCGCAGCACGGAGCGCGCGAGCTTCTCGATGTTGGATACCTGCGGGTTCACCGCGTGGCTCCATGTCCCGTCACAGCACAGCACCAGTCGCCTCATGATCGTCCCTTCCATGTACCTCGGAGGGCCGCGGGAGCGGGGGTGATACCCCGGATCGCCGGCGGGCTCAGGCGACGGCCGGGCGCCTCACCGCAGGCGGCGCAGGAACTCCCGCGTACGTTCCTGCCGCGGGTCGCCTAGCACCTGTTCGGGGGTGCCGCGCTCGTGCACGCGGCCCGCGTGCAGGAAGACGACCTCGTCGGCGATCTCGCGGGCGAAGCCCATCTCGTGCGTCGCGACGAGCATGGTGGTCGGTCGCCCGGCGACGCCCTCGCTGCGCAGGGAGAGCAGCAGGTCGAGCACCTCCCCCACCAGCTCGGGGTCGAGGGCGGACGTGATCTCGTCGAGGAGCAACAGCTCGGGCCCGTTCACCAGGGCCCGGGCGATCGCCGCGCGCTGCTGCTGTCCACCCGAGAGCTGGTCCGGGTACGCCCCCGCCTTGTCCGCCAGCCCGACGCGCTCCAGCATCGCCGTCGCGGCGTCGTCGGCGTCCGCGCGGCCGAGCCCGTGCACGACGCGCGGTGCGAGGGTCACGTTGTCGAGCACCCGCAGGTGCGGGAAGAGGTTGTACTGCTGGAACACCATCGCGAGCCGCGCCCGCACGGCGTCCGCGTCCACCCACGGGTCGGCGACGTCCTCGCCGTCGAGCAGCACCTCGCCGTCATCGACCTCCTCGAGCAGGTCGACCACCCGCAGCAGGGTGGACTTCCCGGAGCCCGAGGAGCCCACCACCACGACGCACGACCCCTCGGCCACGTCGAGGTCGATGCCGTCGAGGACGACCTTGCGCGTGGCGCCCGTGCCGAAGGACTTGCGCACGTCGCGCAGCGACAGGAGCGGGGCGCCCGGCGCCCCCTGGGCGGACGGCGCGCTCATCGCACGACCCCCGCTCCGCTGACGCCACGCAGCTCGCCGCGCCAGCCCTGCCGCGCCGACCAGGCGTCGACGAGGCGGGTCAGCGGGATGGAGACCAGCAGGAAGAGGATGCCGGCCACCACGTACGGCGTGAAGTTGTAGTCCCCCGTGGTGGCGATCTGCGCGGCCCGGATCGCGTCGACCGCACCGAGGATCGAGATCAGGCCGGAGTCCTTCTGCAGCGACACGAGCATGCTGGCCACCGGCGCGGTCACCTGGCGTACCGCCTGCGGCAGCACCACGCGCCGCACGGCCTGCCCGCGGCTCAGCCCGAGCGAGCGCGCGGCGGCGACCTGCGACGGGTGCACCGACTCGATCCCGGCCCGGAAGATCTCCGCGAGGTATGCGGTGTAGCAGACCACGATCGACAGCCCGCCGAGGAACGCCGCGCTCACGGGGAGCCAGGGCAGCCGCAGCGCCGGCAGGCCGAAGCCCACCAGCAGCAGCACCAGCAGCAGCGGCACGCCGCGGAACACGTCGACGTAGACCACGGCGAGCACGCGGACCGGGAACAGCGCCGGGATGCGGGAGGTGCGCACGACGGCGAGGACGAGCCCCAGCACCAGGCCCACGACGCTCGCCACGACCCACACCCGCAGGTTGAGCCACAGCCCGGAGGCGATCTCGGGCAGCACCTCCCAGGCGCGTTCCGGCGAGAAGAAGGCCTCGCGTGCTCGCTCCCACCCGGGCGCCGTCGTCACGACGTACACCACGGCGGCCAGCACGACGACGGTCGCGACGAGGGCGACGAGGGTCGCGCGTCGCCGCTGGGCGCGGCGGAAGGCCTCGCGGGCGCGCGCCCTCCCCGACGGCTGCCGGCCATCGGTCGCCGCGGTCGTGGGGTCGCTCACGCGCGGATCAGGAGAGCTCGGCGATGTCGTCCGACTTGAGCCACTCGGTCCGCAGCTCGTCGAGGGTGCCGTTCTCCTCGAGCGTGTCGACGGCGCCGGAGACGCACGCCGTGAGGGACGAGCCCTTGTCGAGCACCAGGCCGAGCTGCTCCGGGTCGCCGACGGGCGGCAGGGTGCCGACCACGTGCGTGTCCGGGAAGTAGACGGTCGACGCCGCCACGCCCTGGTCGACATCCATCACCATCGCGTCGATCGTGCCGGAGCTCAGCGCGGTCATCCCGTCGCCGGCGGCGTTGAACGGCGTGACGTCGACGTCGTCGCCCCATGCCGCCTCGGCGGCGGCGAGCGAGGTCTGCGTCGCGGTGACGCCGATCTTCGCGCCCGTCAGGTCGGCGAGGCTCGCGGCGTCGGCGAACTCGCCCTCGTCGGCCACGATGGCGCCCTGGCGGCTGGTGAGGTAGGGGCTGGAGAAGTCGACCGCGCCCTTGCGCTCCTCGGTGATCGTCGTCTGGTACGCGGCGATGTCGAACGGCTTCACGGCGGGGCTGATGATCTGCTCGAAGGTCACCGGCGTCCACTCGACGTCGTCCTTCGCGAAACCCAGCTCGTCGGCCACCGCGTACACGAGGGCGGACTCGAAGCCCTTCCCGCTGCTCGCCTCGCCGACATACCAGGGCTCGAAGGGGTCACTCGTTCCGACGGTCAGGGTGCCCGCCGCGAGAGTCTGCAGACCCTCGGGCGTGCAGTCGACGGCAGACGCCGAATCCGACGACTCGTCGCCGCCGTCGTCCGACGAGGAGCAGGCGGTGATCCCGAGCGTGACGGCAGCAGCGAGGGCGACCGTGACGAGGGGGCGGGGGGTACGCACGGGTGGGGCCTTCCATGGACGGGACACGACGGGACACGACGTCGTCGAGCCTATGCCGACGCGGCCCCGACCGGGCATGGCGCTGGTCACAGGCCGGGGCGTACCGGGTTGTCGGTTCCCGCGGTCGGGTCGTCAGGGGTGCACGTGCGCCCGGTGCCCGGTCTCGTTCGAGATATCCTGCTCCGCCTGCTCCAGGAGCACGTCCGCGAGCCGGCGCAGGGCACGTGCTGCCGCGACCTCGTCCCCGATCACGGGCATCTGGGTGTCGTCGGGGTCCTTGCGCGCGTGCCCGACGCCCCGCAGCGAGCCGACGTCCGGCCCAGGGGTCAGCATCGCCTCGGCCGTCGTGTTCCCCGACGCCTCCATGAGCGTCACCCGCACCTCCCAGGTGAGCGCCCGGGCCGGCTCGGGCTTCGCGGCCACCGCACCGCCCACGTCCGCACCGTCGTGCTGCACCACCGTGTCCACGCCCGGGAAGACCAGCGTCTCCTCGTCCGTGTCCGACCAGCGCACCCGGTACGGCGGCGACCCGTCCTCGTGTGCGCAGCCGACGATCACGCCGTCCCGCACCGCGCCGCCGACCACCCCCGACGCCACCACGATCCGGTCGCCCACCGTCGCCCTCATCGCCAGCCTCCTCGCATCGTCGCGTGCTCGCCGTCGAACCGTCAGGTCCCTCCATCATGCGCCCGGTGGGCGCCACCGGCAGCGCCTCGGTTCGGGAGGACGCGTACGCAGGCTCGCCGGCTCGAACACGACCCACGCCAGGAAGGCGAGCACCAGGAGCGTGACGACCGCCCCGACCCCACGAGCCGGATCCACCGGCTCCGTACGGCGCGGGGTCGGCAAGGGTGTGACGAGGGCGCGCCCGTCGACGGCGGGTCGGACATCTCGCTCCTTCGACTGTGTCGTCGACGACGCGTGCGCCGACGACGCGTGCGCCGACGACGCGAAGGTAGCGAGGTCGGGTCGCGCCCCGGGCGGGTTATCCCACAGCCACGGCCCGGGGGCGCTCAGCGGGAGCGCAGGGCCTGGATCAGCTCGCTCCTGCGCATTGTCGAGCGGCCCTCGACGCCGAGCTCGGCGGTCCGCTCGCGCAGCTGATCCACCGTCCAGTCGTCGTACGACCCGGCCTTGCCGCCCTTGGCGCCGACCTTGCTGCGCCCGCGGGCCGCGGCGGCGTTGGCGATGCGCGCCGCCTTCTCCTTGCTGCTGCCCTCGTCGCGGAGCTCCTCGTAGAGCTCCTTGTCCTTGACGCTCGGCCCGGCATCCCGTCGCGGCATGGTGCGCTCCCTCCGTCCACGGCTGCTCCGTAGTGCTGTCACCTCAGCGTGACCACAGCGAGCCGACCGCCACATCTCGGGGCGTCTGCCCAAGGGGAGCGCAGGCGAAACCGTCCGGACATGACGAAGGCCCGACCGGACGAATCCGATCGGGCCTTCCCTTTTGGTAGCGGGGGCAGGATTTGAACCTGCGACCTCTGGGTTATGAGCCCAGCGAGCTACCGAACTGCTCCACCCCGCGTCGACTCCTCGAACATTACGCCACGGATGGACGAGTGCCAAGTCGGTTCGGGCAAATGGGACCCACGTCACACAAGGGGTCGCGAAAACGCCCGAGATCGACGGCGGGGCCGCCGGTCCGATGGACCGACGACCCCGCCACGTGCGACCGCGAACCGATCAGCCCGCGGACCCGATCTCCTCCTCCGCGGCCAGGGCCTCCTCGATCGCCTTCTGCAGGCGGTCCTGAGCCTCCCCGTACGCGGTGAAGTCGCCGTCCTTCAGCGCCTGATCGCTCTGTGCGAGGGCGTCGTTCGCGTCCTCGAGGGCGGAGTTCAGACGCGCCTGCGCGTCGCCTGTCGGCGCCGGCGTCGACTCGCCCGTGGGCTCGTCGCTCGGCTCCGTGGAGGGTTCCGCCGACGGCTCGGTGCCCGGCTCAGCCGTGTCGCCGCCCTCCACCGGCGCTGTCGGGACGTCCGTCTCCGCCTCGCCGCCGGCGTCGCCGGCGTTGGCGCCGGAGTCGCCGCCGAAGACCTGGTCCAGAGCCTCGTCGAGGGTCTCGGCGTACCCGGTCTGGTCGCCGAACGCCACGAGCACGCGGCGCAGCAGCGGGAACTGGGTGCCCCCGGCGGACTGGATGTACACCGGCTGCACGTACAGCAGGCCGCCACCCACCGGCAGCGTCAGCTGGTTGCCTCGCACGACGCTCGACGAGCCCCGTTCCAGGATGTTGAGCTGCTCGGAGATGGTGGGGTTCGAGTCGAAGTTGTTCTGCACCTGGCCGGGGCCGGGCACCGTGGAGTCTCTCGGGAGCTCCAGCAACCTCAGGTCTCCGTACCCGTCGGCGACCTCGCCCGCGGTGGCCCCGGCATCGCCGTCGGCGGCCAGATATCCCGTGAGGATCTCGCGGTCGGTATTACCGCCGGGTATGAAGGTGCTGGTCAGCGAGAACGCCGAGGTGTCCTGGCCGGGCATCTGCAGCGACAGGTAGTACGGCGGTTGCTTGGCCGCGGACGTGTCCCCGCTGGACACGGGGTCCGTCGGGTTAGCCCAGAAGTCCTGGCCCGAGAAGAACTGCCCGGCATCCTCCACGTGGTACTGCGCGAGCAGCGTCCGCTGGACCTTGAACATGTCCTCCGGGTAGCGCACGTGGCTGATCAGCTCGCCCGACATCTCCGACATCGGCTTCACCGACGCCGGGAAGACCTCCGACCAGGCCTTGAGTACCGGGTCGTCGGCGTCCCAGGCGTAGAGCGTCACGGACCCGTCGTACGCGTCGACCGTCGCCTTGACGGAGTTACGGATGTAGTTGACCTCCGGGGGCATGTCCACAGGCACGCCCTGCGCCGCGAGCGTCAATGAGTCGGCCGTGGCCTCCTGCATCGGCTGCCCGGTGGAGTACGGGTAGGCGTCCGTGGTCGTGTACGCGTCGACGATCCACTTGACCCGCCCGTCGACCACCGCGGGGTACATGCCCTGGTCGAGCGTCAGCCAGGGCGCCACCTTCTGCACGCGCGTCATGGGGTCGCGGTCGTACATGATCTGCGAGTCGTCGGTGACGCGGTTGGAGAAGAGCATCTCCTGCGAGCCGAACTTCAGGGCGTACAGGAGCTTGCTGCCGAACGACCCGATGTCCGGGCCGGCGGCGATGTCCTCGGTCGGGAAGGCCGTGTTGACCTGCTCGCCCCCCTGCTCGTCGTCGGCCTGGTAGTCGAGCTCCCACGGGTCGGTGTCCTCAGGCGCGCCGACGATCGAGTAGTCGGTCGTGGACGGGCTGAAGTAGATGCGCGGCTCGTAGCCCTTGTCCGTCAGGGCGCCCTGCGTGGGGATGCCGCCCTCGTAGAAGGCAGGCTGGCCGTCGGGCCCCGGCTGGTTGCCGTACGCGGCCACCACCCCGTACCCGTGTGTGAACACGGTGTGGTCGTTGACCCAGTTGCGCTGGTTGTCGCCCAGCCCGGCGAGGTTCAGCTCGCGTACCGCGATCACGGTGTCGCGGGACTCGCCGTCGATGTCGTACCGGTCCACCGAGAGGTTGTCGGCGAAGTCGTAGTACTGCTTGTTCTGCTGCAGCTGCCGGAACGACGGGCTGACCACCTGCGGGTCGAGCAGACGCACCGACGCCGTGGTGTCCGCGTCCTCGCGCAGCGCGCCGGCCTCCGCCTCCGTGGTGGCGTCGTACGGCTCGGTCTCGATGCCGTCCAGGCCGTACGCCGAGTGCGTAGCGTCGATGTTGCGCTGGATGTAGTCGGCCTCGAGCTCCTGGGCGTTCGGCTGCACCTGGAAGCGCTGCACCACCGCCGGGTAGATCCCGCCGATCGCGATCGCCGACACGACCATGAGGCCGACGCCGATCGCCGGCAGGCGCCACGTGCCGCGCACTGCCGCGAGCACGAACAGCAGCGCCACGAGCACGGCCACGCCCGTGAGGATCTCCTTCGACGGGATCACCGCGTGCACGTCCGAGTACGACGCGCCGTCGAACTTCGTGTTGGTCGACGTGAGCAGGGAGTACCGGTCGAGCCAGTAGTTGGCGGCGATCACCACCATGAGCACAGCGCCGAGCACGGCGAGGTGCACGCGGGACGCGCGAGTGGTGCGCGGGGTGCCCGCGGGCACCGGTCCCAGCCGCAGCCCGCCGTACAGGTAGTGCGTGACCAGGGCCGCGATGCCGGCGATGATCACCACCGCCATGAGGAAGCTCACGGCGAACCGCAGCGCGGGCAGCGTGAAGACGAAGAACCCGAGATCGAAACCGAACTGGGGGTCGTCCTTGCCGAACTCGGCAGGGTGCAGCGCAAGGAGCACGCCGCGCCACTGCGCCGACGCCGCGACGCCGGCGAAGAATCCGACCACGACCGGGCCCGCGATCGTCACGACGCGCCGCAGCGGCTCGATCGCCTCGCGGTACTGGTCGAGGGTGGCTTGCTCCGGCGTCGACGGCGCGTAGACCGGGCGCACCCGGTAGGCGACGGCGAACGAGGAGAACACCGCCGCGCCCATCACCAGGAAGCCCAGCACGAACAGGACGCCGCGCGTGATCCACTCCGTCCAGATCACGTTGCTGAAGCCGATCGCGTCGAACCACATCACCTCGGTCCAGAACTGCGCGAGCAGGAGCAGCGCGACGACTATCGCCGCGATCACCACCAGCGTGATCGCCAGGGGGCTACGCCGGCGCTTGGCCGGCGGACCGCCGGGACGTCGACGGGGTGGGGCAGCGAAAGACACGGTGCGGGCACCTCACTCGTGCTCGGGACGGGCGGACGTCTGGTGAAACGTCCCTGTCATCCCTCAGGTTCCCACGCTTCGCACCCTGGTGGGGGAACGGGCCCTTCACGGGAGGGTTACGCGCAGGTGGGCAGCTCCGCGCCCTTCCCGGAGCCGATCGCCTCGACGGCCGCCCGCGCGTCGTCGAGCGTGGCCACCCGCACCACGTTCAGGCCGTCGGGCACGTGTCCCTTGACCTCGTCGCAGTTGTCCGCGGGGGCGAGGAACCAGTCCGCGCCGTCCTCGACCGCCCCGAACAGCTTTTGCTGGATGCCGCCGATCGGCCCGACCTGACCGTCGACGCTCATCGTCCCCGTGCCCGCGACGCGTGCGCCGTCGAGCTCGTCCTCCGGGGTCAGCTTGGTGATGATCGCGAGCGCGAACATGGTGCCGGCACTCGGGCCGCCAATGTTCCCGGGGCGGATCGACACGTCGACCGGGTAGTCGTACTTCGGGTCGAGGTACACGCCCAGGGCGGCGCGCCCGTCGCCCTCCGCCGTGGTCACCGTCAGGTCCAAGGGCTCGCCGTCGCGCTCCACCCCCAGCGTGACGTCGTCACCCGGCGCCACCGCGTCGAGGTCCGCGAGCAGCTCCTGGTGCGTCGTGACCGCGTGCCCGTCGAGGCTGCGCACCACGTCACCCGGCTTCACCACGTCCTCCGCGCCCGACCCGGGCGCGGTGCCCGCGACCGTCAGCGTGGCGGGCACGTCGTAGCCGAGCTCCGTGAGCGCCGCGACCGTGGCGGACGACTCCGAGCCGGCCATCTGCGCCTGGCCCACCTGCTGCTGCTCCTCCTGAGTGGTCTGCTCGGGGAAGATCGCCTCCACCGGCTGCACCGAGCGCTCGCGCGAGCCCCACCCCCACAGGACGTCTCCCAGCAGCACGTCGCCGCCCGGGCCGCCGTACACCGAGACCGTGGTGAGCCGCAGCTCCCCCGTGACGTCGAACGTCTCCGCCCCGTCGATCTCGACGACGGGCAGCGCCGTGGCACTCCGCCCGCCCGAGGCAACGTCGTCGCCCGAGACGTCCTGCCCCTGCAGGCCGAGGGTGTCCTCGGTGGGCCCGGGCGCCCGGATCGCGTACGGCGCGGGCAGCACGAGGAGCACGGCGGCCAGGAGCGCGGTCACCAGCAGGGAGATGCCGAGGGTCACGCTGCGCCGCGACGCCCGCGGCGTCGGGACGTCGGCCTCCGCGGCCGAGGGGTCGTCGGGCGCGAGGATGTCGCGGTCGAAGGTCACGGATCCATCATCGCCGACGTTCCTGGGCGCGCGCCGGTCACGACGCCGACGCCGGCCGGGCACAGGCGCTCCGACGCCCGTGACTCAGGGTGCCTCGGGAGATCTGCGCCCAGAGCGAACTGGCGGAACCAGACGGCCCGGGCGGACGTCGAGGGTGGTTACGGTGAACCGGTCGACCGACGGCCGCGAGACGTTCAGCAGAGACGTTTCAGCCGAGACGTACAGCCGAGGAGCCCGCATGAGCAACCTTCCCGACGACCCCGAGGGTGCCGAGGAGCGCGAACGCATGCTGCACGCCATGCTCGAGGGCTTCTTCGGCGAGCGCACCGACGAGGTGCTCGACCAGATGCGCGCCCAGGGCATCGATCCGGCGACGCTGGCAGGGATGCCCGGGGGCGCCCCGGACCCAGCGACGATGCAGCAGGTGCTCACCCAGGTGCAGCGCCTGCTCTCGGCCTCCGGAGACGGGCCCGTGAACACCGACGTCGCGCACGACGTGGCGCGCCAGGCCGCGATCGCCGGAGGCGACCCGTCGCTCACGGGCGGGCAGGCAAAGGCCGCGACGGACGCGCTCGGCGTGGCCGAGCTATGGCTCGACGCGGTGACCGACCTGCCCCCCGCCGGCGGCCGCACGCACGCCTGGAGCCGCTCGGAGTGGGTGGAGGCCACGCTCCCGGCGTGGGACCGCCTGGTCGCCCCGGTCGCGGCGTCGGTGGCCGACGCCCTCGCGACCGTGCTGCGCGACCAGCTCCCCGGCGAGCTCGGCGAGTCGGACGACTTCGGGACCCCCGCGCTGCCGGGGCTGCCCGTCGGGGCCCTGGGCGGCGGCCTCGACCCCACCCAGATGATGCGGCGCCTCGGCTCGGCCGTCTTCGGCATGCAGGTCGGGCAGGCGGCAGGCACGCTCTCACGCGAGGTCTTCGGCGCCACCGACGTCGGAGTCCCGCTGCTGTCCGAGCCCGCCACCGTGCTCGTCCCGACCAACGTCGCCGCCTTCGCCGACGGTCTGGACGCGCCGCTCGAGGAGGTACGCCTCTTCCTCGCCCTGCGCGAGGCGGCGCACGCCCGGCTGTTCACGCACGTGCCGTGGCTCGCCGCGCACCTGCACGGGCTCGTGGAGCAGTACGCGCGGGGGATCACCATCGACCTGGACATGCTCGAGCAGCAGGTGCGCGACATCGACCCCAGCGACCCGGAGGCCCTGCGCGGGGCCCTCACCGGCGGGGTCTTCGGCCTGCAGCACACCCCCGAGCAGGAGGCGACCCTGCTGCGTCTGGAGACCGCGCTCGCACTCGTGGAGGGCTGGGTCACGGAGGTCGCGGCGACGGCGGCGCTGCCGCACCTGCCGCACGCCTACCCCCTGCGCGAGATGATCCAGCGCCGGCGGGCGGCGGGCGGGCCCGCGGAGCGCACCTTCGCCACCCTGGTCGGGCTCGAGCTGCGGCCCCGCCGCTCGCGCGACGCCACCGCTCTCTTCGCCCACGTCCTCGCCGAGGGCGGGCCCGAGGCCCGGGACGCAATTTGGGACCACCCCGACCTGCTGCCCGGCACTGCGGACCTCGACGACCCCGCCGGCTACTTCTCGCGGCGGGCGGAGCAGGCGGACGAGCAGTCCGACGTCGACGCGGCCCTGGCCCAGATCTTCGAGTCGGCAGATCAGGCGGACACGGACGGGTCTGACGACGGGGACACGCCGGCCCGCTGACCAGCCGCCGGTCGAGCCGGTCGAGCCGGTCGAGCCGGTCGAGCCGGTCGAGCCGGTCGAGCCGGTCGAGCCGGTCGAGCCGGTCGAGCCTGTCGAGCCCACTTCACGGGGTTTCGACAGGCTCAACCAGCGGTGTCGACAGGCTCAACCAGCGGTGTCTACAGGCTCAACCAGCGGTGTCGACAGGCTCAACCAGCGGTGTCGTCGCCCGCGGCGGCGGGCGTCGCGCCGCCGTCGTCCTGGACGAACGACACCCCCTCCAGGAAGCCGCGCGCCCGCTCGGTGCGCGGATAGGCCTCGAGCAGCTGCCAGAAGGCGGGGCCGTGGCCCGCGTGCAGCAGGTGCGCCAGCTCGTGCAGCAGCACGTAGTCCAGCACCCACTCCGGCATCCCCTGCACGCGCGTGGAGATCCGGATGGAGCCGTCGACGAGGGTGCACGATCCCCAGCGCCGGCCCTGGTGGGGCGACCACGACACGCTGGTCGGCCGGGCTCGTCCGTCGAGATACCGTTCGGACAGCTCCCGCGCCCGCTCCACCAGCTCGGCGTCCGACGGCCGGCGCCGGCGCTCCTTGTCCTCGAGCCGCGCGAGCATCTTGGCGACCCACTCGCGCTCCTGCGCGCGGGAGAAGCGCGCGGGAATGGCCACGACGGTGCGCTCCCCGTCGCGGTACGCGCTGACCGTGGCGGTCCGTCGACGGCTTCGCCGGACCTCCACCGACGTCATGGTGTCGTGGGCCACGGCACGACCGTACCGGGGATTCATGATCTTTGTGTGTCACACCACACGAACCGGGTGGTACGGAGGCCCCCCTGAGCCCTGTGGACGACGGCCTCGGGCTCCGCGGGGCGCGTGCCAGGGTGACCGCATGGCAGATGCCGAGAACCCCGAGGCGGGGTCGGACCAGCGCCTCGCCCTGCGCCCCGCCACGCCCGTGCTCGGCCACGGCGACGGGGAGGTCCAGCTCGGCACCGACCCGCGGTGGAGCCTCGTCCTGGCCGGCCTCGCCGACCACGAGGCCGGCTGGCTGCGCGACGTCGGGGTGCGCAGGCACCGGTCGCTCGACCGGAGTGCGCGGCACTGGGGCGTGAGCCCGGAGCGGCAGGCGGACATCGTCCGCGTCCTGGTCGACGGCGGTTTCCTGGTCCGCCCCGCGTCGGCCCGGCGCGGCGGGGCCGAGCCGTCGGGCTGGTCGCCCGACGTCGCCGTCCTGGGTGCCTTGCGACCCGACGGCGCCGGTGCCGCAACGCTCGAGCGTCGGCACCGGTCCACCGTGGGGGTGCACGGACTGGGCCGGCTCGGCGCAGCACTGGCCGAGCATCTCGCGACGGCGGGGGTCGGCACGCTGGTGCTGGACGACCGCGACCCGGTGCACGTCGGCGACCTCGGGCTGGGCGGGTACGGACCCGAGGACGTCGGCCGGCCCCGGGAGAACGCCGTCGCAGCGCTCCTGCGGCGGCGGCACCCGCGCCTGCGCGTCAACACGGAGCTGGACGACGCCGGAGCCCTCGACGTCGTGGTGGTCCTGGAGTCCCACGCCGCTCGGCCGGCGCGCTACGAGCGGCTGCTCGGCGCGGCCGTCCCGCACCTGCCCGTCGTGGTGCGCGAGGCGGACGTGGTGGTCGGCCCCCTGGTGCTGCCCGGGCGGTCGGCGTGCGTCGGGTGCTGCGACCGGCACGCCACCGACACCGACCACCGCTGGCCGTACGTCGTCGCCGCCCTGACGGGGGGCGCGACGGACGTCGCGGCCCACGAGACGACGCTCGCCGCGACGGGTGCCGCCCTCGCCGCGGGGCAGGTGCTCGCGCTGATCGACGGCGCCACGCCTACGGCCGTGGGCCGGGTCCTGGAGGTGGCGCTGCCCGAGGCCGTCCCGCGGGTGCGCGAGGTCGCACCCCACCCGGGCTGCAGCTGCACGGCACTGCCGAGATAGAGAACCCCGGACCGCGAGATAGAGAAGCTCGGACGAAGCCGCACCTGAGTGCGGTCGCGTCCGAGCTTCTCTATCTCGCGGTCCGGGGTTCTCTATCTCGGCGAGCCGGGTTCTCTGTCCGGCAACGCCGGCGGTCATGCTGCGACAGTCTCCGACTTCCGGGGCCGGCCGCGTCCGCGCTTGCGGGCGACGACCTTTCCGTCGACGAAGACCTCACCACCCCACACGCCCCAGGGCTCCTGCCGCCCGAGCGCACCGGAGAGGCAGCCGGCCTGCAGCGGGCAGCTGCGGCACAGCGCCTTGGCCTCCTCGACCTGGGCGGTGTGCTCAGCGAACCACAGCTCCGGGTCGTTGGTGCGGCACGGGAGCAGCGCAGCGAACTGGCGGTCGAGCTCGGCCACCTCGGCCGGGCTCTGCGTGAGGGGTTGATGGGGTGTCCAGGGGCCGGATCCGCCCTGGGGGGTCGTGTCGAGCAGCCGCTCGTCCAACAGCTGTGCGAGACGCACGAGTTCCTCCGTCAGGTCCTGGGTGTTGATGTGAACGTCGGTGTTCAGGACCTGCGGTGGTCCCCTGGAGTCAGGGGGCCGGCTCGTGCGACCTGGTGAGGTCTTCTTCCCTGGGCGGAAAGACGAAAGCCGCGGGTCCCGGTGGGACTCCGCGGCCTGGACCGGTACCTAAACCGGTGGGCTCCAGGGGGCGGAGTCGGGTGCGATGTGGAGATCGACGAGGCCTGCTCCGTGCTTCCGCGCACGGAACGGGACGACTGCGATCAGCTCGCCATAGGCAGACATGTGCCCCGGCGCGCCGACAGACGCGTTCACCTTCATCATCTGAGTCATCGTGTCCATTTCTGCACCCACCTCCTCACTGCTCTCGGACGATCCGCCTCTCGGCAGACGCCACTCCGTCTGGGACTCTCCGAGCATAGACGCCCCCGTCCGGGGCGCCACATCTTTTATCTGATTTTTCTTCGACCAATTTCTCGGGGCAATGCTCGAGACCCCGACATCCGCCCGTCCGCCGCGGGAATCAGCCGATCGAGTCGGCCACGATCGCGAGGATCGCCTGCCCGTAGCGATCGATCTTCGCCGGCCCGACGCCGTTGACGCGGGCGAGCTGGGCCACCGAGGTGGGCTTGAGCTCGGCGATCGCCGCGAGCGTGGCGTCCCCCAGCACGGTGAACGCGGGCTTGTCTGTCTCCCGCGCCACCGACAGACGCCACTCGCGCAGCGCGTCGAAGAGGGCGACGTCGTGATCCCCCGTCAGCTGCTGCCGAGCCTGGCCGCGCGCACCGCGGGAGCGGCCGCGCGCCGACGGGTCGTCCGGCCACAGCCCGTCCAGGAACCGCGTGCGCTTGCGCGTGGCCCGGCCTCCCGGGTTGCGGGACCGCGCGAACGACAGCTCCAGGTGCTCCCGGGCGCGGGTCACCCCCACGTAGAGGAGCCGGCGCTCCTCGGCCACCGCCTCGTCCGTGTCCGCGAGCGAGATCGGCATCAGCCCCTCGCTCATGCCCGCGAGGAAGACGGCGTCCCACTCGAGCCCCTTCGCCGCGTGCAGCGACGCGAGGGTGACCCCCTCGACAGTGGGCGCATGCTGCGCCGACGCGCGCTCCTCGAGCTCCCCGACGAGGGTCGCCATGGTGGCCGGGGCCTCCGTGGTGCCAGCGGCCACGACGTCGTCGGCGAGCCCGACGAGCGCCTGCATCGCCTCCCAGCGCTCCCGCGCCGCGCCTCGGGCGGCCGGCGGCCGCTCCGACCAGCCGGCCGAGGTCAGCACGTCGCGCACCTGCTCGGGCATCGGCTGGTCCGGGTCGGACGACCGCGCCGCGCCCCGCAGCAGCACGATCGCGTCGCGGACCTCCTTGCGCTGGAAGAACCGTTCCCCGCCGCGGACCAGGTAGCTGATCCCGGCGTCGGCGAGCGCCGACTCGAACGCCGCGGACTGCGCGTTGGTGCGGTAGAGCACGGCGATCTCGCTCGGCCGCACTCCGCCCGCGATCAGCCGGCCGGCCCGCGCGGCGATCCCGACGGCCTCGGCGTCGTCGTCGTCGTACGCGGTGAAGCCGGCCGGCGGGCCCGCAGGGCGCTGCGCGACGAGCTCGAGCGCGCCCGGCACCCGCCCGCGGCGCAGCACCTCGTTGGCGAGGTGGACCACCTGCGGGGTCGAGCGGTAGTCACGCACCAGGCGCACCACCTGGGCGTCGCGGTGGGTGCGCGTGAAGTCCAGCAGGTAGTGCGGCGTCGCCCCCGTGAAGGAGTAGATGGTCTGCGACGGGTCGCCGACGACGCACAGCTCGTTGCGCCCGCCCAGCCACTGGTCCAGCAGGAACTGCTGCAGCGGCGAGACGTCCTGGTACTCGTCGACGACGAAGTGCCGGTACTGGGAGCGCACCTCCTGCGCGACCTGCGGGTGCGAGTTCAGCATGTCGGCGAGCATGAGCAGGACGTCCTCGAAGTCGATGACGCCGCGCTCGGTCTTGACGTCCTCGTACGCGGTGATGAGCCGGGCCACTGTCTGGTGGTCGTAGCCCGACGGCGAGGGGCGGTCGTCGGCCGCCGCCGCGCGGACGTAGTCCTCGGCGGTGACGAGGGAGACCTTGGCCCACTCCACCTCCGACGACAGGTCGCGCACCGCGACCCGGTCGACACTCGCCCCGATGCGGCGGCTCGCCTCCGCGACCACGGAGGCCTTGTGCTCGAGGATCCGAGGCGGGGCGCCGCCCACCACGCGCGGCCAGAAGTAGCCGAGCTGGCGCAGCGCGGCCGCGTGGAACGTGCGGGCCTGGACGCCCGCGACCCCGAGCTCGCGCAGCCGGGTGCGCATCTCTCCCGCCGCCCGGGCGGTGAACGTCACCGCGAGCACGGACGTCGGCTTGAAGGTACCCGAGCGCACCCCGTAGGCGATGCGGTGCGTGATCGCCCGCGTCTTGCCCGTGCCCGCGCCCGCGAGCACGCACACCGGCCCGGTGAGCGCGAGCGCCACCTCGCGCTGCTCGGGATCGAGCGCGTCGAGGATCGCGTCGGGATGAAGCAGGGCGGACGGGGAGTTGGTAGCTGTCGGCATCGTCTGCGATTCTCGCAGCCGTCGCCGACAACGCGCTCCCTTCGTCCCCAGCCGACTCCCCGAAGGACCCCCATGACTATCGTCACCCCCCAGCTCCCCGCGCCGGGCACCGTCACCATGTACTCGACCGTGTGGTGTGGCTATTGCCGCCGGCTGCGCACTCAGCTCGACTCCGCGGGCATCGGGTACACGGTGGTCGACATCGAGGAGCAGCCGGGGACGGCCGCGTACGTGGAGCAGGTCAACGACGGGAATCAGACCGTCCCGACCGTCGTCTTCCCCGACGGCACCGCAGCGACCAACCCGTCGCTGAACGACGTCAAGGCGCGGCTCGCGTCCTGACGCCCGGCACGGTCACCGGCAGGTCATCAGCGCGGTCAGCCGGGCAGCTCGCCCCCGAACCACTCCTCGACGAGCGCCCTGGCGATCGACGGCCGCGCCGGCAGGCCCACGGCGCCGGCCCGGACCTCGTCGGCGAGCTCGGCGCGGGTGAACCACCGCGCGGCGGTGACCTCGGCGCCGTCCACCTCGATGTCGGTCGCGACCGCCCGGGCACGGAACCCGAGCATCAGCGAGGCTGGGAACGGCCACGGCTGGCTCCCGCGGTACACGACGTCGTCGGGGCCGTCGCCGACGACGACCGCCGTCTCCTCGGCGACCTCCCGCCGCACGGCCTGCTCCAGCCCCTCTCCCGGTTCGACGTATCCGGCGAGCGTCGAGAAGCGCCCCTCGGGCCAGTGCGCCGCGCGCCCCAGGAGCAGGCGGTCGGCGTCGTCCACCACGGCCATGATCACGGCGGGGTCGGTGCGCGGGTAGATCTCGACGTCCTGCGCCACGCAGCGGCGCACCCAGCCCGCCTGCTCGACCACCGTCGGCTCCCCGCAGCGCGGGCACCGCTCGTGCGAGGCGTGCCACGCCGACAGCGCGACCGCCTCGGAGGCGAGCGCGTCGTGCGGCCGGCCCCCGACGTCGCGCAGGCCGGCCCAGGTGTGCTCGCGGGCGAGGCGCGTCGCAGGGGTCGCCGGAGAGACGCCCTCGATGCCGACGGCGTCGGCGTCCGCCTCGTCCGGGAGCACGAGCCCGAGCAGACCGCCGCCGTCCTCCTCGCCGAGGAACAGCCAGCGGTGGCCCGGCGCGTGACCCTCGGGCCGCTCCGCCTCGGCCGCGAGGCCGGCAACGCCAGCAGGGCCGGTGAGCAGGAGGTCGCCCGCGGCGTCGACCGCCACCCGGCCGCGGAGCACCAGCACCACCCGGGTCGCGGCGTCGGCGAGCAGGTCCGGGACCAGTCCCGGCTCCACGCGCCGCCCGGCGGCACGGTCGTGGGTGGCGCGGGTGTAGGAGAGGTCGGGGAGCGAGGAGGGTGCAGTCACGCCTCGACGGTACCCGCGCCCGCTCCGGTCATGGCCGTGCCCGGCCCCGGCCGGCCGGCACCGGCATGCGGCCGGAACTCGCCCGGCGCGGCGACGGACACGCGCGCCGCGGTGCCCCCGGGCGGCCCCCGCGAGCGTCTACGGTGGGCGGGTGCCACGCAGTCCACTCGCTCTCGCCGCTCTCGCGACGGCCGCCGTCCCGGGCCTGGACGCCCACTCGGTCCGCCCCGAGGACCTGCCGGGCGACTACGACGCCGCGGTCGTCACCGCCGACGACGGCGTCGACTGGCTCGTGCGCGCGCCCCGCACCACGCTTGCCGGCGCCGCCCTCGAGGCCGAGATCGAGCTGCTCGAGGCGCTGCACCTGTACGTCGACGCCGGCGTGCTCCCGTTCACCGTGCCGCAGGTGGCCGGCTACGCGCTGCTGCCGGAAGGCGGGCGCGCCGTCGTGCACCGGCACGTGACGGGCGCCGCGCTGGACCTCGAGGCACTGCGCCCCGGCCCCGGGCTCGCCGCCGACCTCGGCCGCACGCTCGCCGCCGTGCACGAGCTGCCGGCATCCGTCGTCGAGTCGTGCGGGCTGCCCTCGTACACCGCCGCCGAGTACCGCGAGCGGCGTCTCGTGGAGCTCGACGAGGCCGCGGCCACCGGCAAGGTGCCGCCCACGCTTCTGCGCCGCTGGGAGGCCGCGCTGGAGGACGTCGCGCTGTGGCGCTTCCAGCCCGTCGTGGTGCACGGCGACCTCGCCACCGATCAGATGCTCGTGACCCGCGGGCGCGTCACCGCGATCAGCGGCTGGTCCGACGCCCGCGTGGCCGACCCGGCCGACGACCTCGCCTGGCTGCTCGTCGCCGCCCCGCCCGACTCGGTCGACTCGATCATGGAGGCCTACCAGCTGCGGCGCACCGAGCTGCACGACGCCCGGCTGGTCGACCGCGCGCTCCTCGTCGGCGAGCTCGCGCTCGCCCGCTGGCTGCTGCACGGCGTCCGGCACGCCCTGTCCGACGTCGTCGCCGACGCCGAGGCGATGCTGGCCGACCTCGACGAGGCCACCCGCGAGGACGCCCCCGCCTGACCCCGCCCGGGCAACGGCACATCCTCACTGCGACGCGGCCGGGCATGCGAGGCGGCCGAAACCACGGGCATACCGCTGGTGACCCGGACGTCGCCGGTGCCCGGGCCCGTCGTCGTTCAGGCGCCGCGCACCAGCGCCTCCAGCTCCGCCTGGTCGAGCAGGCGTCGGGGGCGCGCCGTGGTACCGCTCGCCACGTAGACGAACGCCGCGGACACCTGGTCGAGCGGCAGCCCGGCATACCGCGACCAGGCCAACCGGTAGACGGCCAGCTGCACCTCGCGGGCGGCACGGGCCGCCGGGTCGGTCGGCTCGTGGCCCGTCTTCCAGTCCACGACGACGACGGCGGGCGCCTCGCCACCCGCCGGTGACGCGGCCTCGGGGTCGGCGAAGACGGCGTCGATCCGGCTGCGGAGCATCACCCCCGCGACCGGCGTCTCCACGTCCACCTCGACGGCGAGCGGCGTACGTGCCGCCCAGGGCGAGTCGAGGAAGCGTTGCCGCAGGGTTTCGAGGTCGAGGTCGGGCGGGATCTCGCCGTCCTCGGCGCCGGGGAGGTCGTCCACGTCGACCAGCGAGGACGACGTGAAGAACCGCTCGATCCACTCGTGGAAGCGGGTGCCGCGGCGCGCGTGCACGGTGGGCTGCTGCGGCACGGGGCGGCGCAGCTGGAGCGCGAACGCGTCCCGGTCGGCGGCCAGCCGCACCAGGCCCGACGCGGAGACGTGCGCGGGCATCTCGACCTCCCGCGTCGTGCGCGCCCCACGCTCCGTCAGCAGGGTGCGGGCCAGGACGACGAGGTCGCGGCCGGAGTCGTCACGCAGGATCCCGGTGGTCGCGCCGCCGCCCGCCGCGCGCGCCGTGTCCACCCGCGACGCCGTCCGCCGCAGGAGCTCGCGCGGCGAGGGCACAGCGTCCGCGGTCGTTGCTCCGTCGCCGCCGGCTGCCGCGTGGCCGGCCGCGGCGTCGGGCGCGGCGTCGGGCGTGGGCCACGAGCCGGCGCGCTCCTGCGCGTCGCGCGGGTTGCCGTCGCCGGGGTCCGGCTGACCGGCCCAGCCGCGCGGGTCCACGACGCCGGCCTCGACGAGCTCGGCGAGGAACGGGGAGACGCGGCGCGGGCTGCTGCCCGTGCCCCACCAGTGCGCCGTGAGGAAGAGCTCCTTGCGCGCCCGGGTGAACGCGACGTAGGCCAGCCGGCGCTCCTCGGCCAGGCGGTGGGCGCCGCTGTCCGCGCGGAACTGGTCCCGGCGGGCGGCGAGGTCCTTGGTGTCGGAGGCGTCCGCCCAGGTGAACTCAGGCAGATCGGCGGCGTCGCCCCGTAGGTGGTACGGGAGTGCGGCCGGGTCGGTGAGCCAGCCACTGTCGGTGCGCCCGCCGGCCGACTCCGCCTGGCTCGGGAATACCCCGTCCACCAGCCCCGGCACCGCGACGACGTCCCATTCGAGCCCCTTGGCGGCGTGCGCGGTGATGACCTGCACGGCGTCCGGGTCGGGCTCACGCACCGGCATGTCCAGCCCGCGCTCCCGATCGCCCGCGACGCCGAGCCACGCGAGGAACGCGCCGAGCGTCGCGACGTCCGCCGACTGCGCGAAGCTCGCGGCGACGTCCCGGAACGCGTCGAGATGCTCGCGCCCTCGCAGGCTCACGCCGGCCCCGGCGACCGCGCCGGGGCTGCCGGGCGGGCCGGACGCGAGCGCGTCGGCCAGCACCTGGGCGGTGGCGACCTCGACGTCGAGCCCCAGCGCGCGCTCGGCCGCGACGACGAGCTCCGGCAGGGAGAGGTAGGTGAGCCCGCGGAGCTCGCGCAGCAGGCGTGCGAGGGCCGTCAGCCGCCCGTGCCCCACCGCGGTGAACACACGCCCGTCCCTGGCCGGCCGGCCGGGGGCAGGCAGGTCGTCCAGCGCGTCGACGATCGAGCGGTGGTCGACCACGTCGCCCTCGATCACCGGGGCGCTCTCGTCCTCGGGCCCGGCACCCGCACCGGACGGGGCACCCGGCCGGGCGCCGGCGGCACGTGCCAGGTCGGACGCCCACGACCCGAGTGCGTGCAGGTCTGCCGCGCCGAGGCTGACCCGCGGCCCTGTGACCAGCCGCAACAGCGAGTCACCGCGCGACGGGTCGTGCACGGCCTCGAGCAGCGCGACGACGTCGACCACCTCCGGCGTCGACAGCAGGCCGCCCAGGCCCACCACCTCGACGGGCAGCCCGCGACGGCGCAACGCCACCTCGACGGCCGCGAACTGCGAGCGGGCCCGGCACAGCACGGCCGCCGTCACCCGGTCGGAGCCGTCGCGGCGCGTCCCGCGCCGCCAGCGCGCGGCCACGACCTCCGCCACCGCCTCGGCCTCCTCCTCGCTCGTCGTGGCTACGTGCGCCCGCACCGTTCCGGTGCCGGCGTCGGGCCGCAGGTCGAGCGGCGGCACGTCCATGCCCGTGCCCGTCTGCCGCGCGCGCTCCCGCAGCGGAGCGGCGGCCACGTTCGCGGCCGCGAGCACCGCGCCGTCGTTGCGCCACGACGTGCTGAGGTAGCGCACCGCCGCGGGCGAGACACCACGGGTGCGGAACCGCTCGGGGAACCGCGCCAGGCCGGACGCGGAGGCCCCGCGCCAGCCGTAGATCGACTGGTGCGGGTCACCCACGGCCGTGACCGCGTGGCCGCCGCCGAACAGCCCGGCGAGCAGCTCCACCTGCGCGTACGACGTGTCCTGGTACTCGTCGAGCAGCACCACGGGGTAGCGGGTGCGCTCGGTGGCCCCGACGGCGGGGACCGACCGCGCCAGCTCGGCCGCGAAGGCGATCTGGTCGCCGAAGTCGAGCGCGTCCACGACGCGCTTGCGGCGGCGGTACTCGGCGACGAGGTCGAGCAGCCGCGCCCGCTCCGCGACCGAGTCGATCAGGCCCTGGATCTCCTTGGTCCGCTTCTTCTGCCGCGGGCCGAGCGGCACCGCGTCGAGCCGGGCGACGACGTCGGCCAGCGCGTCGCGCGCGTCGTCCACCGCCAGCAGGTGTTCCCCGAGCGCCCCCGAGAGCGTGAGCACGGCCCCCACCACGGTGCTCACCGCGCGGTCCGTGCCGAGGTCGTCAGCCCACGACTCCACGACCTGGGCCGCGAGCTGCCACTGGTTCGCCTCGCCCAGCAGCCGCGAGCCCGGCTCGATCCCCAGCCGCAGCCCGTGGTCGGCCACGAGCGACGCCGCGTAGGCGTTGTAGGTCGCGACCGTCGGGCGTGCCAACAGGTCGAGGCCCGACGCCGCGCGGCCCTGCGCGCGGGCGAGCTGCGCGAGCCGCGACTGCACCCGCGTGGTGAGCTCGGCGGCCGCCTTGCGCGTGAACGTCAGCCCGAGCACCTCCTCGGGCGCCACGAGCTCGTTCGCGATGAGCCACACCACGCGGGCCGCCATCGTCTCCGTCTTGCCCGACCCCGCGCCCGCCACCACGAGCACCGGCTCCAGCGGAGCCTCGATGACGGCCGCCTGCTCGTCGGTGGGCGACGGGCGGCCCAGCAGCTCGGCGATCTCGCGGGCCGACAGCCGCTGCGTCGCCGACGCGGCCGCACCGTCGCGGTGCATCGGTCCGTCGTCGAGAGCCCCGCCGTCGAGCAATGGGTCGTCGAACAGCACGCCGTCGGGCGCGCCGAGGCCGGCGAGCTCGGGGAAGCCGAGGTCCGCCGCCCGGTCAGGCTCGCCGAGTGCATCCCACGCGCCGTCGGGCGCGGCGGCCGACGCCGGGTCCGGCCCAGAGGCCGGCACCGGGCCGGGTGCGGACGTGCTGTCGCCGGTCATCCGATGACGTTCCTTCCCTCGGGCTGCACGGGGCACGACCGCCGCACGGGGCACATGGGGCACAGGTCGTTCTCGTGCGCGGTGAAGCGGGCGGCGGCCATGGTGTCGGCCGCGCTCTCGACCAGCGCCCGCGCCCAGCTCGAGCCGTCCTGCTCGACGGGCAGCGCGGGCTGGCTGCGGACGCTGGGCGCCACCGTGGGCGTCCCGACGTATACCAGCCGCGCCCCCGCGCTCGGGGTGCCCGGGGGCAGGTCGAGGGCGCCCTCGGCCACGGCCAGCTGGTAGGCGCCGAGCTGCGGGTGCTCGGTCGCCTTGGCCCGCGACGCCGCGGTGCGGCCGGTCTTGAGGTCGGCGACGGTGACCCCGTCGTCGCCCGCGTCCTCGACCCGGTCGATCTTGCCCTTGAGGCGCGCACGGCCGACGGTGAGCTCGAAGGCCGGCTCGACGAGCACGGGGTCCCCCGCGTCGGCGTAGTACGCGGCGAGCCGCTCCACCATCTGCTCGGCCCGGCGGCGCAGCTGGCGCGAGGGCCATCCCTCGGGCAGCGCGAGCTCCGGCCAGCGACGGTCGAGCTCGGCGCGCAGCGCGGAGAGCGGCGCCTTCGGCAGCGTCTCGGCGATCTCGTGCACCAGCGTGCCGAGCGTCTGGTGGGTGGCGTCGGGGGCCGTGGCCCCGGCCGACTCGAACGCCCACTTCAGCGCGCACGTGCTCACCGTCTCCACCTTCGAGGGCGAGACGGTCACCTCGTCCTGCGGCCCCCACAGCGGCTCGTCGCTGGAGGTGGTCGCGACGCCGTACCAGGTGCGCGGGTCTGCCTCGGCGATCCCCGCGCCGGCGAGGTCGGCGAGCAGGGCGGCTGCCACGCTCGCCGGGTCGTGCGCCGCCACCTCGTCCGGCACCGGGCCGGCAGTCACCGGGCCACCGTCCGGCGCGCCCGCCCGGGCGTCGCGGACCAGCGCGGCCCGGGCCTCGGCGACGACGCCGCGCAGGTCGAGCGGAGGCCCCACCGTGACCCTCCGCGGGTCGGGCCCGCCGTCGGGACCCGTGACGTCGGTGCCGGGCGGCGTCACGAGGTCGAGGAAGACCGACGGCGCGTCCTCGGCGTCCTCGACCGCTGTCACGACCAGCCGCCGTCGCGCCCGCGAGGTCGCGACGGCGAAGGCGCGCAGCTCGTCGGCGAGCACCTGGCGCCGCGCCTCGGTGCCCATCCCGTGCGCGTCGTCGGAGCGCCCCGCGAGCAGCTCGACGAGGGCCTGCGAGCCGAGCAGCGAGTCGCGCAGGCGCAGGTCGGGCCACACACCGTCCTGCACGCCGACCACCATCACGACGTCCCACTCCCGGCCCGCCGCGCCGGCCGGCGTCAGCGCCTCCACCGCGTGCGCGCCGGCCGCCGAGGCGGCGAGCGAGTCGGCCGGCAGGTCCTGCGAAGCGAGGTAGTCGACGAACGCCGCGACCGGGGCGCCGGGCATCCGGTCGACGTACGTCTCCGCCGCCCGGAACAGGGCGAGCACGGAGTCCAGGTCGCGGTCCGCGCGCGCACCCGACGAGCCGCCCGCGAGCGCGGAATCCCGCCACCGGTCAGCCAGCCCGGTGGCAGCCCACACGGCCCACAGCACCGTCTGTGCGGTGGCGCCCGGCTCGGCCGCCGCCGCGCGTCCCGCGGCGAGCACCCGGGCGACGGCCCCCGGCCCCCGGCGCACCGGGGACGGGAGCGTCTCGACGCGCGCGGGGTCGTCCAGCACCTCGACGATCAGGGCGTCGGACGAGCGGCCCCCGCCCCCCGAGAGCTCCTCCGCGCGCAGCGCGCGACGCAGCCGGCGCAGCGCCACCGCGTCGAGGCCGCCGACGGGCGACGTGAGCAGCAGCGCGGCCGTGTCGGCGTCGAGCTCCGAGCCGACGCCGGGCCCCGGCTCCCCCAGCTCGTCGGCGAGCAGGCGGTCGATCCCGCCCCCGGCGGCGCACACCCGCAGCGCGGCGAGCAGCGGCGTCACGGCCGGCTCGTCGCGCAGCGGCAGGTCAGAGCCGAGCAGCGCCACCGGGACGGAGGCGGCGACCAGGTCGCGGCGCACCGAGGCGAGCCGGTCGCCGCTGCGGGCGACGACAGCCATCCGCTCCCAGGGCGTCCCGTGCAGCAGGTGCTCGGCGCGCAGCTCGCGTGCCACGTACGCGGCCTCCTGGGCCGGGCCGGCGAGGACCGCGACCTGCACGCCCCTCCCAGGCGCGTCGCCCACCTCGACGTCGCCGGCGCCGGCAGCGGCTGCAGCCTCGCCCGTCCCGGAGCTGTCGGCGTCCGTGAGGTCGTCGTCCCCCTCCGGGCGGGCCCCGGCGACGCGGTGCAACGCCCCGGAGACCGTGGCGATGCGCGACGTGACCCCCCGCGTGACGGCGCGCAGCTCCTCGGGCTGACGCCACGCCGTGCCGAGCACCACCGTGCGGGCGTCGAAGGCTCCGACCACGCCGTGCCGGGCCGGCGCCGCAGCCCGCCCGACGAGCCCCGGGGACGCGCCACGGAAGCCCTGCACGGCTGAGTCCGGGTCGGCGAGCAGCACCAGCCGGGCGCCCGCGTCGTGCAGCACGTGCAGCAGGCGCGCCGTCGCGACGGTCGCCTCCTGGTAGTCGTCCACGACCACGAGGTCCCAGGCGGGCCGCGGCACGTCCGGCAGCTCCTCGTCCCAGCCCGCGAGCGCGTGCGCCGCCTCGTCGACGACACCGGCCGGGTCGTACCGGGCGCCCGCGTCCGGCGTGCCGAGCCTCAGCGTCGTGACGTCCAGGTACTCCTCGTAGAGCTGCGCCGCCATGACCCACTCGGGGCGGTCGTGCCGGGCGCCCAGCCCCGCGAGGTCCACCGGCCCCAGCCCACGCTCCGCGGCCCGCATCAGCAGGTCGCGCAGCTCCTGGCGCAGGCCGCGCAGGCCCAGCGACTCCTCGGGCAGCCCGGGCGGCAGCTGCAGGTCGGTGCCCTCGCCGGAGAGGTGACCCTCAAGGAGCTCGGCGAGCACGAGGTCCTGCTCGGGCCCCGAGACGAGCGTGGGCGCGGCCTCGCCGTGCGCTGCCGCCCGGGTGCGCAGCACGGCGAACGCGGCCGACGCGGGGGTGCGGACCATCGGTGCTCCGACCGTGCGCCCCGCCCGCGCGGTGACGCGGTCGCGCAGCCGGGCCGCCGACCTGCGGGACGCCGCGAGCACGAGCACGCGCGCCGGGTCCGCGCCGGCCTCGAGCGCCTGCACCGCGACCGCCGTCGCCACCGTGGTGCGTCCCGTGCCGGGTGCGCCCACCACCAGCGTCGCCGGCCCGGAGAGCGCCGCCACGACGGCGGACGTCTGCGTCGCGTCCAGGACATCGGCGCCGTCAATGCCGTCGGCGTCCACGGACGCCGACGGCACGAGGCGGGGGGCGGTCGCGGTCGCTGGCGTCACGGGCCGATTCGACCACGCCCCACCGACAGCCCGCCCCACCGACAGCCCCACGGGCCGCCGGTCACACCGACAGCGCCGTCGCGAGTTTCACCCTCCGCTGACAAAGGGCGTCGTGGCCCGTTACCGGGGCCCGCCGTGACTAGGATCGACGGGACGTCCGGGTGACCGGAGAACGACAGACCGCCGCCGGCAGCGCCGGCGCAGCTCGCGAAGGAGACAACGTGGAGATCACGATCGGTGTGCAGAACCTGGCGCGCGAGCTCGTCATCGAGACCGACGAGACGGCGGAGGCCGTCACCACCGCTGTCCGCGAGGCCCTCGCCGACAACGGCGTGCTCGAGCTCACCGACGCCCGCGGGCGCAAGATCCTGGTGCCCACCGCCACCATCGGCTACGTCGAGGTCGGCGCCGAGGACCAGCGTCGGGTGGGGTTCGGCGCGCTCTGAGCCGGCTCCGTCCCTGACGACGGCACCATCCCTGACCCGGTCGCACCGTCGGTGTGCGGCCGGGTCAGTCGTCGGCCGGGACGCTCCGCGGATCGTCAGGCGGCCAGGCCCATCCGGTCCATGCGCCGGGTGTGCTCGGCGGTGAGCCGCGAGACGAGCCATCCCTGCGCGGACGCGCCCGCGGCGGGTCTGGCCCCCCGCGCCGCGGCTGCCAGCGCGGCCAGCGGCGGGTGGGCGGCCAGCAGCACCGGCACCAGCCCCAGGGCCTCGCCGACCACCCGTCGCCCCCACAGGGCGAGACGCGCGGCGAGCACGTCGTCGGCTGCCGCGGCGCCCGCCAGGAGCACCGTCGCGGCGTCGTCGGTACGGGGTCCCCCGACGGCGCGCAGGAACTCCTCGCCGCCGGCCGGCAGGCCCCGCGCGAGCTCGCGGCACAGGTCCTGCGCCACCCCGTGCCCGACGATGCCCTTCAGCAGGCCCTCCGCCCAGCTCGCGGGCGCGGTCCGCGCGTCGAAGTCGGCCAGCGCCCCGTCGAACGGCGCCATCACGGCCGCCGGAGCCACCTCGCCCGGTACGGACACCAGCAGCCGTCGTTGCCGGTCGAGCGCGTCGCCCGCGGCGGTGGCGAGCGTCTGGCGCGTGGCGAGGTCGGGCGCGTCCACGGAGCTGCTCGCGAGCAGCCCGAACGCCGACAGCTCGGTGTAGGCGGCGAGCCCGACCAGCACCGCGCGCGCGGGGTCCGGGGCCCCGCCTGCCGGCGCGGTGTCGGCGCCGGCGACGCCTCCGGGATGATCGGCCGGGGTGCTGCGCTGGTGGCTCACCCGCCCAGGATAAGTGCGGCCGCCGCGCGTCCGTCGCGGCGAGACCCTCGTCGCGGGCCGGTCGCGTACCATGGACATGTACTTCGGTTGCCCGGTCGTCACGCTTTGACTCGACCGCAGCGGCCCGCGGGACGTCCCGCGGAGCCTGAGCGACGTTCTTTCACGATCGGCTGCCGACCACCTCGGCGCTTCATGCGATCCGAACAGTGCGGCCCGTCAACGGCCCTCCGGCCCGTTCGGGAGCCCGGTTCGCGCGCGCCGACGAGCAGACGAAGGTACCCGTGACCACGACCGACAGCAGCGCCGCCGAGACGGTGGCGCCCACGACCGGCACCGCCGGCGAGCCCGACTACTCCTCCCCCGCCGCCATCCAGGCGCAGGGCGTCTCCTTCGCCGATTTCGGGGTGCGCCCCGAGATCGTCGAGGCCCTGGCCGACTCCGGCATCACCCACCCGTTCCCCATCCAGGCGATGACGCTGCCCGTGGCCCTGCAGGGGCACGACATCATCGGCCAGGCCAAGACCGGCACCGGCAAGACCCTCGGCTTCGGCGTCCCGCTGCTGAACCGCGTGGTCGCGCCGGGCGAGCCGGGCTTCGACGAGCTGCCCGCCCCGGGCAAGCCGCAGGCCCTCGTCGTCGCCCCCACCCGCGAGCTCGCCTCGCAGGTGGCGCGCGACCTCGAGACCGCGTCCAAGCACCGCAGCGTCCGGATCGTCCAGATCTACGGTGGCCGCGCCTACGAGCCGCAGATCGAGACGCTCAACAACGGCGTCGAGGTCGTCGTCGGCACCCCCGGCCGCATGGTGGACCTGCTCAACCAGGGGCACCTCAACCTCACGCGCGCTGCGACGGTCGTGCTCGACGAGGCCGACGAGATGCTCGACCTCGGCTTCCTGCCCGACGTCGAGAAGATCCTGTCGCGCACCCCCGCCGTGCGGCACACCATGCTGTTCAGCGCGACGATGCCCGGGCCGGTGGTCTCGATGGCCCGCCGCTACATGTCGCAGCCCACGCACATCCGCGCGGCCGAGCCCGACGACCAGGGCGCGACCGTGAAGGACACGCGCCAGGTGATCTATCGCGCGCACGCGCTGGACAAGATCGAGGTGCTCGCCCGCCTGCTGCAGGCCGAGGGCCGCGGCCGCACCATCGTCTTCGCCCGCACCAAGCGCACCGCGGCGAAGGTCTCGGACGAGCTGCGCGACCGCGGGTTCGCGGCCGGTGCCCTCCACGGCGACCTCGGCCAGGGCGCCCGCGAGCAGGCGCTGCGCGCGTTCCGCCACGGCCACATCGACGTCCTCGTCGCGACCGACGTGGCCGCGCGCGGCATCGACGTCGACGACGTGACGCACGTCGTCAACTACCAGTGCCCCGAGGACGAGCGCACCTACCTGCACCGCATCGGCCGCACCGGCCGCGCGGGCAACAAGGGCACGGCCGTGACGTTCGTCGACTGGGACGACATCCCGCGCTGGCAGATGATCGACCGCACCCTCGACCTGGGCTTCCCCGAGCCCGTCGAGACGTACTCCAGCTCGCCGCACCTCTTCTCCGACCTCGGCATCCCCGAGGGCACCAAGGGCCGGCTGCCGAGGAACAAGCAGCAGCTCGGCGGCCTCGATGCCGAGGTACTCGAGGACCTCGGCGAGACCGGCAAGCGCACCAGCGCCCAGAGCGGCCCGCGCGACGGCGGCCGGGGTGATCACGGGCGAGGTGACGGCGGGCGAGGTGACGGCGGTCGTCGTGACGGCGGTCGAGGTGACGGCGGTCGAGGTGACGGCGGTCGTCGTGACGGCTCGCGCTCCGGCCAGGGCCCCCGCGGCGGCGCCACGCAGGGCTCGCGGCCGGACGCCGCGACGTCTGGCAGCGCCGAGCACCGCACCGGCGAACACGGCACCGGCGAACACGGCACCGGCGAACACGGCACCGGCGAACACGGCACCGGCGAACACGGCACCGGCGAGCACGGTGCTGCGGAGCAGTCCGAGGGCGGGCAGCGCCGTCGCAACCGCAACCGGCGCCGCACCCGCGGCGGCCGCCCCACCGAGGGTGGCGCCTCGTCGGCTCCGCAGGCGCCGTCGGAGAGCTGACCCACCGGAAGCCGGCGGTCGAGCCCGCGGGCTCGACCGCCGTTCTGTTGTCGGCGGTACGCCGTAGCCTGCCGTCATGCATCTGACGTTCTCGGCACCGCTGTGGCAGTGGCAGGTGCGCAGCGACTCGTGGTGGTTCGTCACCGTGCCGCCGGAGGAGTCCGACACGCTCGCCGAGTTGCCGCTGCCCCCGCGGGGGTTCGGCTCGATCAAGGTGACCGTCACGGTCGGCGCCACCACGTGGTCCACGTCAGTCTTCCCCAGCGACGAGCAGAAGGGCTACGTGCTGCCGCTGAAGAAGGCGGTGCGCCAGGCCGAGGGCATTGAGCCGGGCGGGACGGTCCGGGTCACCCTGGAGCCGGTCGGGCCCTGAGGGCGGGCGACACCGCGGGTCAACGCACGATCTCGTCGCGGCCGGCGAACCAGGCGGCGACACCCTGCACCAGCGAGGCTGCGACCAGCACCAGCAGGGGCACCGTCCACGACCCGGTGGCGTCGTGCGCGACGCCGAGGCCGAGCGGCCCGCAGGCGGCCAGCACGTAGCCCGCGCTCTGCGCCATGCCCGACAGCTCCGACGTGCGAGCGGCGTTCTCGGTGCGCAGGGCCATGAGGGTCAGCGCCAGGCTGATGCCGCCGCCCTGACCGAGGCCGAGCAGCACCACCCAGAGAAATGCCGCGCCCGGCGCGAGTGCCAGGCCCAGCAGGCCCGTCGTGATCAGGGCGACGATGACGATGCCGATCGCCCGCTGCCGCCGCAGACGCCCGGCCAGCACCGGGGTGACGAACGACCCCACGATGCCGAGCAGGTTGGTCAGCGCCAGGAGCCAGCCGCCCACCGCGACGCTGCGGCCCGCGGCCACGAAGATCTCCGGCAGCCAGGCGTTGATCGCGTAGAACGACAGCGACTGCGTCCCCATCAGCACCGTGACCGCCCAGGCCAGCGGGCTGCGCCACACCGACCTCGCGGCGTCGACGGGCGAGGCGCCGGCCGGGCGCAGCGAGGCCGCCGTCCGCTCCCCGGCGCGCAGCGCGCGCGGCGCCCACACCACCGCGCCGAGCACCGCGAGCAGTCCCCACGACGCCAGCGCAGCGCGCCAGTCGAGGCCCGCGGCGGTGGCGAGCGGCACCGTGAGCCCGGCCGCGAGCGCCGCCCCGCCGGACAGCGCCATCGAGTACAGGCCCGTCATGAGGCCGACCCGCTCCGCGAAGTCCCGCTTGATCAGTGCCGGGAGGAGCACGTTGCCCAGCCCGATGGCGCACCCGACGGCGAGCGTGCCGAGCAGCAGGGTGCCGACGCCGGGGACGAGCCGCAGGGCGAACCCCACGCACAGCAGCACGAGGCTCGCGAACAGCGACCGCTCCAGGCCGAACCGGCGGGCGAGCGCCGGGGCAGCAGGGGCGAGCAGGCCGAAGCACAGCACGGGGAGCGTCGTGAGGAAGCCACCGGCGGTCGCGCCGAGGCCCTCCTCGGCCAGGATCTCCCCCAGCAGCGGCGAGACTGCGACGACTCCCGGGCGCAGGTTGAGCGCGGCGAGGACGATCGCGAGGACGGCGCCGGCGGCCAGGGGGCGGCGGTCGGCGATCATGCGTCCTCCCAGTGCCCGTCGCGCGCCGCACCGCCGGCACCGCCGGCACCGCCGGCACCGCCGCTCGTGCTCTCGACGACGTGGGCACGCACGGCCTCGATCGTGGCGAGGACGGCGCGCTCGGCGGCGTCGGGGTCGCCGTCGAGCACGGCGGCGACCACCTCCTCGTGGCCGGGGACGTCGCGGTGGTGGCGGCCGTGGGCGTCGGTGGCGAGCGTCCGCAGCAGCACGTGGTCGAGCCCGTCGTAGAGCTCGGCGAGCAGGGGGTTGCCCGCGGCGCGGACGACCTCGGCGTGGAAGGCGATGTCGGCTGCGCGGTAGGCGACGTCGTCGGCGGCCCCGCGGGTGGCGACCTGTGCGGCCAGGGCCGCGCGCAGCGCCTCGTGCGCGGCGGGGTCGCGACGGGCCGCGGCGGCCCGGGCGGACCCGCGCTCGAGGATCGAGCGCACCTCGAGCACCTGCAGCGCGTCGGCCGTCCGGGCGCGCCTCCCGAGTGCGGCGTCGAGCCCGCTCGCGGCGCGCACGTACGTGCCGTCGCCGCGCCGCGGCGCGAGGATGCCCGCGTGCTCGAGGGCGCGCACGGCCTCGCGGACGGTGTTGCGCCCGACACCGAGCTGGGCCACCAGCTCGGGCTCGGCGGGGATGCGTGAGCCGACGGGCCACTCCCCCCGCTCGACCAGGTCGGTCAGGTGCTCGACGACGAGCTCGGAGACCTTGCGGGGGGTGGAGATCGGGGAGGCGGTGGGCTCAGGCATCCAAAAACCCTAACATCCCATGTTTGCGGATCGGCGTCCGCCGGCGGCGGACGCCGGGTGCTCACTGCGCCATCTTGACGAACTCCGTGACCGCCGTGGCGATCTGCTGGACCGCGATCGCGGCCAGCAGGAGGCCCGCGATCCGCGTCACGAGCGTGACGCCGGAGTCCTTGAGCACCCGGTGGATCACGTTCGCGAACCGCATCGCCAGGTACAGGCTCACGTGCACCAGCACGATCGCCACCGCGATGGCGATCAGCTGCGGCGCGCCGCCGTCCGAGACGCTGGTCTGCTGCACGAAGACCATGGTCGCGACGATCGCGCCCGGGCCGGCGAGCAACGGCGTCCCGAGCGGCACCAGGGCCACGTTGACGCCCTTGTTCCCGGACGGCGCCGGCTCCTCCATCTTGCCGGTCAGCAGCTCCATCGCGACCAGCAGCAGGAGCAGCCCGCCGGACGCCTGCAGCGCGGGCAGCGAGATGCCCATGTAGTGCAGCACCTGCTGGCCGAAGAGCGCGAAGACCACGATGACGCCGAACGCGACGAGGATCGCCTGCCGCGCGGCGCGGTTGCGCTGCTTAGCGCCCATGGCGGAGGTCAGGCCCAGGAAGACCGGAACGGTGCCGGGCGGGTCCATGATCACGAACAGGGTGACGAACACCTCGGTGAACAGCGCGGTGTCCAGCACCGCGCTCACGGGCGGATCACGTCCAGTCGACCTCGATCCTCGATCTGTGCGAGCACCTCGGGATCGGTGGAGTTCTCCCCGATGCGGTTCAGCTTGCCGGTGCCGTGGTAGTCGCTGGAGCCCGTGACCAGCAGCCCGAGCTCGGCCGCCAGGCCCCGCAGCCGGTCGCGCGAGGCGGCGTCGTGGTCCCTGTGGTCCACCTCGAGCCCCGCGAGGCCGACGGCGGCGAGGTCTGCGACGGTCTGGTCGCTCACGACGCGCCCCCGAGCCCCCGCGGCCGGGTGCGCCAGCACGGGCACGCCGCCCGCGGCGAGCACCGCGCGCACGGCCGCATCCGTGTCGGGGGCGTAGTGCGGCACGTAGTACCGGGCGCCCGGGTGCAGCATCGTCGCGAACGCCTCGTCCCGCGACGCGACCACCCCCGCGGCGACCAGCGCGTCCGCCAGGTGGGGGCGCCCCACCGTGGCGTCGTCGCCCGTCTGCGCGACGACGTCGTCCCACGTCACCGGGAAGTCCTCCGCCAGCAGGTCCGCCATCCGGCGCGCCCGCGTCAGCCGGTCGGAGCGGGTGCGTTCAAACTCGGCGCGCAGGTCCGTGCCGTCCGGGTCGTGCAGGTACGACAGCAGGTGGACGCTGATGCCC
Organism: Isoptericola sp. Y541; assembly: GCF_059445465.1. Taxonomy (NCBI): domain Bacteria; kingdom Bacillati; phylum Actinomycetota; class Actinomycetes; order Micrococcales; family Promicromonosporaceae; genus Isoptericola; species Isoptericola sp. Y541. The sequence continues at coordinate 250,964 of NZ_JCAIUJ010000001.1, forward strand.
CCTTCGGCGGTGCGCACCCGCGTGGACACCTCGGTGCCCCGCACCAGGGCGACCCCGGTGCCGGCAACGGCGTCGGCGGCCTCCGCCCAGCCCGCGGCGGTGTCGTGGTCGGTCAGCGCCACCACGCTCAGCCCGGCTCCGGCCGCGGCCTCCAGCACGGCACGCGGCCGGTCGGTGCCGTCGGACGCCCGCGAGTGGGTATGGAGGTCGATCACGGGCCGAGTCGTCACGGGCCCAAGTCTAGGGAGCGAGGGGCGTGACGACGCGCGATCCGGCGCCCGCACCGGTGCGACGTCGGCCACGTCCGCCGCCCGAGCGTCGTGAAGGCGGGAGACACAAGCTCTCCACCGCGCCCGCTGCTCCTGCCCCCGGCACGCGCCGATGGGCGCGAGACGATCGTCGCGATGGACCACACCCGCGCCGACGTCGCCCCCTCGCTGCCCGACCTCACCCCCCTTCCCGGATCCGGCCACGGCCGGTCCGGGATCGTCTTCGTGCACGGCATGCGCACGTCGTCGGCGATCTGGGAACGGCAGCTGGAGCACGTCCGCGACGCGGGCCACGACGCGGTCGCGGTCGACCTGCCCGCGCACGGCGCGCGGCACGGCGAGCGGTTCTCGATGCCCGGCGCCTTCGAGGTGCTCGACGACGCGGCCCGGTCGTTCGACGCGGGGACGCCGGTGGTCGTGGTGGGCCTCTCCCTCGGCGGGTACACCTCGCTCGCCTGGGCGGCCCAGCACGCGGCGCAGCAGGCCCAGCACGCGGCGCGGCACACCACCCCCGCCGCCGACGCCGACGCCGACGCCCCGAGGCTGGCCGGGGTGGTCGCGGCCGGCTGCACGTCCGACCCGAAGGGCAAGCCCGTCGCGCTGTACCGCGACGTCGCTCGCCTCGCCGTCTCCGGCACGACGACGCTCCGACGCGGCCTGCGGGACGCGTCGCTGGCCTGGCAGTCCGCGCTGATGGGCGGGCGCTCCCGCGCCGGCGGCACGCAGGTGGCCGAGCTGATGGGTGACGCCCTCGGTACCGCGGGCGTCCACCGTCCGGGCTGGGACGTGGTGACCGACGCGCTCACCCACCTCGCCGGCAGGTCCTCGGTGGCGAGCACGCGCGCGCTCCGCGTGCCCGTGTGGTTCGTCAACGGGGCGCGCGACCGGATGCGGCTCGAGGAGTCCCGCCACGTGGCGGCCGCCGACCGCGGGGCGCTCGTCGTCGTGCCGGAGGCAGGTCACGACGTCAACTCCGATGCGCCCGACGCCTTCAACCGCGTCCTGACGCGCGCCCTGCACGACTTCGCCCGCGCCTGAACCGCGCCCCCCGCCCGGCCCGTCCGCCCCGCCGTCGGGTGGGACACTGGAACCATGACCGACTCCACCCCCGTCGACGAGTCCGCACCCGCCCCGAACACTCCGCCCGGCGAAGAGGACCGCGGCAGCAACCGTTCCCAGCGCCCCGTCTCCGAGGCGTTCAGGTCGTTCATCACCTCGCACTGGGCCCCGCGCGCCGACCTCGGCATCGTCGCGGGCGACGCCGCCCCGTTCACCGCCGAGCGTCGCGCGAAGCTCTCCGCTCTCTTCCCCGGTGCTCGGCTCGTGATCCCCGCCGGTCCGCTGAAGGTCCGGTCCAACGACACCGACTACCGGTTCCGCCCGCACTCCGCGTTCGCGCACCTCACCGGCCTGGGCACCGACCAGGAGCCCGACGCCGTGCTTGTGCTGCACCCCGTCGCCGAGGGCGAGGGCGACCCGGGCGCCGACGGCGCCCCGTCGCGGCACCACGCCGTGCTCTACGTGCGCCCGCTCGCGGCACGCGACACCGAGGAGTTCTACGCCGACTCGCGCTACGGCGAGTTCTGGGTGGGCGCCCGTCCCTCGCTCGACGACGTCACGACGCTCACCGGCGTCCACGCGCGCCACGTCGACGACCTGCGCGACGCCCTGGCCAAGGACGTCGGCGCGGACGGCGTGCGGATCCTCGTCGTGACCGGCGCCGACGAGGGCATCGAGACGCTCGTCGAGGCGATCCGCGAGGAGGCCGGCGTCGAGGCCGAGTCCCAGGACGGGTCGTTGGTCGAGGCGACCTCCGAGCTGCGCCTGGTCAAGGACGCGATCGAGCTCGAGCACCTGCGCGAGGCCGTGGCCCGCACGATCGAGGGCTTCGAGGAGGTGGTGCCGGCGCTGCCCAAGGCCGTGGCGCACCGCCGCGGCGAGCGCGTCATCGAGACGACGTTCGACGCGCACGCCCGGATCGAGGGCAACACCGTGGGCTACGAGACCATCGCGGCCGCCGGCGAGCACGCCACCACGCTGCACTGGATCTCCAACGACGGCGTGGTCCACGAGGGCGAGCTGGTGCTGCTGGACGCGGGCGTCGAGGTCGACTCCCTCTACACCGCCGACGTCACCCGCACCCTGCCGGTGGACGGCAAGTTCACCGACGTGCAGCGCAGGATCTACTCCGCCGTGCTCGACGCGGCTGACGCCGCGTTCGACGTCGCGAAGCCGGGCACGAAGTTCCGTGACATCCACGCCGCCGCGATGGAGGTCATCGCGGCCCGCCTCGAGGAGTGGGGCCTGCTGCCCGACGGCGTGACCGCCGAGGAGTCCCTGTCCCCCGAGGGCCAGCAGCACCGTCGCTGGATGGTGCACGGCACCAGCCACCACCTGGGCCTCGACGTGCACGACTGCGCGCAGGCGCGGCGCGAGCTCTACCTGGACGGCGTGCTCGAGCCGGGCATGGTGTTCACCATCGAGCCGGGCCTGTACTTCAAGGCCGACGACCTCGCGGTGCCCGAGGAGTACCGCGGCATCGGCGCGCGGATCGAGGACGACGTGCTCGTCACGGAGGACGGGAACGAGAACCTGTCCGCCGCCCTCCCCCGCCGTCCCGAGGACGTCGAGGCCTGGATGGCGCGCCTGCGCGGCTGACCGGACCCATCCGCTCTGCTCGGCAGGGGGTTGATCTCTTCGGCATACATTTGTGCCGAGGAGATCAACCCCCTGCCGAACTGACCTGAGAGCGCCAGGGCATTGTCCACGGGCATGGTCGCCTTGTTCCTGTGGTCCGCCAGTCTTGGCGTGTGACCGACGACGCCCCCCTCGTGATCGCCCGCGCGTCCAGCGGCACGAACTCGACCGAGCGCGCCGCGCCGGGGAACTCGAAGGACTTCGTCACGGCGCGTACCGGCGAGCGGAGCCGACCCGCGTCGAGCACGCCGCGGAGACCGCTCGACGGCGGATGCTCGACCTCGCCCGTGCCGTGCACCGTCAGCTCACGGCGGACCACGTCTTCAGTCACGAGACCGCCGCCCGGTGCCACGGGCTGCGCCTCTGGACGCCTCCCGCCGCGACGCACGTCGTGCAACGCTGTCGACGATCCGGTGGTGCCGCGTCGGACGTCCGGCGGCACCTGACCTCGCTCGTCCCTGCGCACCCCTGGCGAGGATCGTCGACACGCTGGCCGCGCGCTTTCCGGATGACGTACGCCGAACGCTGCGCACCCATCCTCTGCTCCCATCGCCACCAGGGAGTCCGCGGCCACCTGCTTCAGTTCGGCAGTAGGTGGGTCCGTTCGGCAGACATCCGTGCCGAACAGAACAATCCGTTGCCGAACTGATCGACGGGTCAGGGCTGGGGCGGGCGGTACGGGTCGTCCCGCTCCTCCGGTCGCGGCTCCTGCGGCTCAGTGGTCTGCGGCTCCGAAGGCTGGGGCTCGGCCGTCGAGGGCTCGGCGGTCTGCGGCTCGGCGCTCGGAGCCTGCGGGGCCGCGGGTGCCTGCTCGCCGGCGGGGCGCATGGCGCCGTACCGCGGCGCGCCGCTGGGTGTGGTCCAGCGCGGGTCGGGAGCGCGGGGCGTGGTGGGGGCGGGTGCAGCCGGCGCCGACCCGGCGGGAGCGGCCGGTGCCGCCGCGGGCGGGGCGGAGACAGTGGTGGATCCGCGCCGCGCCTTGCCCAGGCCGTTGGGCGACTTCAGCAGCATGGACCGCGCCTCGCCGGCCTGCTCCGGCCCGCAGAGGATCGCGTAGGTGGAGGCCACGATCTGCGAGGAGGAGGTGAAGTCTCGCCGCCCGCCGGTCAGGGCGTAGGACAGCACGGAGAAGAGCAGGCCGAAGCCGGCGCCCAGCCCGATGCCGACCAGGAGCACGCCACCCATCCCCGCCCCGCCGAACAGGCTCAGCAGCAGCCCGACGAAGAAGCCGAACCACGCGCCCGACAGGGCACCCGCGAGCGCCACCCTGCCGTAGGACAGGCGGCCGGTCACCCGCTCGACCATCCGCAGGTCGGTGCCGACGATCGTCACGTGCTCGACGGCGAACTTGTTGTCCGACAGGTAGTCGACGGCCTGCTGGGCCTCGAGGTACGTGTCGTACGCGGCGACCTCGTCGCCGCCCGGCAGGGTGGGGACGCGGGGCACTGCGTTCGGGCGGCTGAAGGTCATTCACCCAGTCTGGCCCCTTCCGGGCCCAGGCACCACCACACCGCGCGCCTCCTACCAGGACCGACGGGTTCGCCCCGCGTAGGCTGACCGCGTGAGCGTGGCAACCAGGGTCTTCGTGGCACGCCTCGCCGGCACCCAGGTCTTCGACCCGATCGGTGACGAGGTGGGGCGCGTGCGCGATGCCGTCGTCCTGATCCGTGCCAAGGGCGCGCCCCGCGCCGTCGGCCTCGTCGTGGAGGTGCCGGGTCGCCGCCGGGTTTTCCTCCCCCTGACGCGGGTCACGGCGATCGACGCCGGCCAGGTGCTCTCGACCGGCCTGCTGAACATGCGCCGCTTCGAGCAGCGCGCGATGGAGTCGTTGGTGCTGGGCGAGCTGCTCGACCGCACGGTGCGGCTCTCGGACGGCTCCGGCGAGGCGACGGTGGAGGACCTGTCGATCACCCGCCAGCGCACGGGCGACTGGCTCGTGGACCAGCTCTTCGTGCGCCGCAAGCAGCCGTCCAAGGGGCTGTCGTTGCGCCGCCGCGGCGAGACCCTCGTGGTTCCCGTGACCGCCGTGACCGGCCTGGCGGGTTCCACACAGGAGCAGGGCGCCGCCAAGCTGCTCGAGGCATACGAGGGCCTGCGGCCCGCCGACCTGGCGGACGTGCTGCACGAGCTCGGCGACACGCGCCGCCTGGAGGTCGCGACCGCCCTCGACGACGAGCGACTGGCCGACGTGCTCGAGGAACTGCCGGAGGACGACCAGGTCGCCATCGTGTCCCGGCTGGACTCCGGGCGCGCGGCCGACGTGCTCGAGGCCATGCAGCCGGACGACGCGGCCGACCTGCTCAACGAGCTGCCCAACGAGCAGGCAACCCGGCTTCTGGAGCTCATGGAGCCGGAGGACGCGAAGGACGTACGGCGCCTCCTCTCCTACGCCGAGGACACCGCGGGTGGCCTCATGACCACCGAGCCGGTGATCCTCGGCCCGGAGACCTCGATCGCGACGGCGCTCGCGCAGATTCGCAAGCAGGACCTGCCGCCCGCGCTCGCCTCCATGGTGTTCGTCGTGCGGCCGCCGCTGGAGACGCCGACCGGCCGCTTCCTCGGCGTCGCCCACTTCCAGCGGCTGCTGCGCGAGCCCCCGCACGCCTCGGTAGGGTCCGTCCTCGACACGGACACCGAGTGGCTCACCTCCGACGCCACGGTAGGCCGGGTCACCCGGCTGCTGGCCGCGTACGACCTCCTCGCCCTGCCCGTGCTCGACAACGCGAAGCGGCTCCTCGGCGCCGTCTCCGTCGACGACGTGCTCGACCACATCCTCCCGGACGACTGGCGCGAGCACATCGACGAGAACCTGGAGGAGGTGCCGCGTGGCTGACCGCCTCGACCAGCCGAAGGAGAGCCGCCGCACCTTCATCCCCCGCCCGCAGATGGACCAGGACGCGGTGGGCAAGGCCACGGAGGGCATCGCCCGGTTCCTCGGCACCCCGCGCTTCCTCGTCTACCTCACCGTGTTCTGCGCGATGTGGCTGGCTTGGAACGCCTGGGGGCCGCAGGAGCTGCGCTTCGACTCCGCGGCGAACGGCTTCACCGCGCTCACCCTCATGCTGTCGCTGCAGGCCAGCTACGCGGCGCCGCTCATCCTGCTCGCGCAGAACCGCCAGGACGACCGGGACCGGGTCACGGCCGAGCAGGACCGGCAGCGCGCCGAGCGCAACCTCGCCGACACGGAGTACCTGGCCCGGGAGATGGCCGCCCTGCGGATCGCGCTCGGCGAGGTCGCCACGCGCGACTTCGTGCGCTCGGAGATCCGCAACCTCCTCGAGGAGCTCGAGGAGAAGGAGGTCGAGCGGAGCCGGGACGCGTCGTCGTCCTGAGTCACGGCCCGGGCGAGGTCCGAAGCACCCGGATCACTGCATGGCGCCGACCGCAGCGACGCGCAGCGCCACCACGGCCCCGGCGTCGCCGGTGAAGCGCGCCGGCTCGGCGCCGGCACGCCCCCACAGCCAGAGGTCGAGGTCGGCGGCGGCACCCGCGACGACGGCGACGGCAGCGGCGTCAGCATCGGCAGCGGCGTCGACCAGCCGTCCACCCCGCACGTCGTACTCCCGGCCCGACTCGGGACCGGTACCGCGCACCCACCCGAGCTCGACGTACCACGTGTGCGCCGCCTCGCCGGGCGCGTCCACCGCGACGGCGACGGTGCCGCCGTCCGGCACGAAGGTCGTCCAGTCCGGGTGCCCGTCGAGCAGGACGCCGAGCACCTCGTCCACGCCGTCCGCGGCGACGTCGGGGTCCGGCGGCGTGACGCCGCGCCCGGCCGTCTGCTCGGCGTCCACGCGGTGGATCAGCGCCTCGTGCTGCTGGCGCCGGGTCACCCACCCGACGGTGTGGCCCTCCGGGTGCCATGACCAGCACGGCTCGTGCGGGTCACGCCCCGCGAGCGCCGCGACCAGCCGGGCGGTGCTTCGGCGGACGAGGTCGGTCAGGGCCGCGTCGTCGTCCGGGCGCTCGAGGGCGACGACGGCACCGTGCGCCCTCCCCGCGCCCGGCTCGTGGCCGACGACCTCCGCCCAGAAGGCCTGCACCGACGCCACGTGGAACGCCAGGTCGCCCGCCGTCCACTCCGGGCAGGCCGGCACGCGGGCTTCTGCGGGCGCGGCGTTCACGGCCTCGACCAGCAGGGCCGAGTCGCGGGCTATCGAGGCGAGGGCGTCCATGCTGGTCAACGTAGCCCTCGGCAGGTCCTACCGCGCGGAGCGCCACCGCGTCCGGAGCGATAGCCTCCGCCGGGGGCTCACGTTCGGTCACCGAAGGAGGTGCTGCTGGTCATGGCGCGACAGGTGGTGCTCGTGAACGGCCTGCCCGGGTCCGGCAAGTCGACCCTGGCGGCGCCGCTCGCCGCGCGGCTCGACGCACCGCTCCTGGGCAAGGACGTCGTCAAGGAGGCCCTCGCGAACGCCTCCGACCCCCGGGCACACGCCCGGCTCGGTGCCGCCGCGTCGGAGGCGCTGTGGCTGCTGGCCGCCGCTCCGCTGCCGCTCGTCGTCGTCGAGTCCTGGTGGTTCCGGCCCCGCGACCTGGACCACGCACTGCGCGGGCTGGCGACGGCCGGCGCCGACGCCGTCGTCGAGGTCTGGTGCGACGTGCCGCCCGCCGTCGCGCGCGAGCGCTTCGAGGCCGGGGCACCGCACCGGCACCCCGCGCACACGGACGGCCGCGACATGGCGGCCGAGTGGGCCGCGTGGTCCGCCCAGGGCACGCCGCTCGCCCTGGGGCGCGTCGTCATGCAGGATACGAGCGGCCCCGTGGACGTCGGCCACCTGGCGCACCGGGTGGCCGCGGCGCTGCCGGGCGCCGCCGCGGGCGCCCGTGACCGACGCCGCACCGGCCCGGGGCGCTCCGCGCCTAGGATCGAGGCATGACCACCGGCTCCCCCGACAGCTCCGCACCGCTGAGCGACCTCGTCCGCACCGCGCTGGGCACGGTCATCGACCCGGAGATCCGCCGCCCTCTCACCGAGCTCGGCATGGTCCGGTCGGTCGACGTGCACGACGGCGGGCGGGTGACGGTCGGCATCGACCTCACGGTGGCCGGCTGCCCGATGAAGGGCACCCTGGTGCGCGACGTGACCGCCGCCGTGGAGACCCTCGAGGGCGTGACCGGCGTCGACGTGCAGCTGGGGGTCATGACCCCGGAGCAGCGCCAGTCGCTGCGCTCGCAGCTGCGTGGCGGCGCGGGCGACCCGGTGATCCCGTTCTCTCAGCCGGGGTCGCTCACCAAGGTGTACGCGATCGCGTCCGGCAAGGGCGGCGTGGGCAAGTCGAGCGTGACGGCGAACCTCGCGGTGGCGATGGCGGCCGACGGCCTCAGCGTGGGCGTCGTCGACGCCGACATCTATGGCTTCTCCATCCCCCGCATGCTCGGCGTGGACCGTCAGCCCACGCGCGTGGACTCGATGCTGCTGCCGCCGGTCGAGCACGGCGTCAAGGTGGTGTCCATCGGCATGTTCGTGCCGGCGGGGCAGCCGGTCGTCTGGCGCGGCCCCATGCTGCACCGCGCGCTCGAGCAGTTCCTCGCCGACGTGTTCTGGGGCGACCTGGATGTGCTGCTCCTCGACCTGCCGCCCGGCACCGGCGACATCGCGATCTCCGTGGCCCAGCTGCTGCCGAGCAGCGAGATCCTCGTCGTGACCACGCCGCAGGCCGCGGCCGCCGAGGTCGCGGAGCGCGCCGGGTCGGTCGCCACCCAGACGTCGCAGGGCGTGGTGGGCGTGGTGGAGAACATGTCGTGGCTGGAGCAGCCGGACGGGTCGCGGCTGGAGGTCTTCGGCTCCGGCGGCGGGCAGCGCGTGGCCGACCGGCTCGGGCAGACCCTCGGTACCCCCGTGCCGCTGCTCGGCCAGGTGCCCCTGGACGTCGCAGTGCGCGCGGCGGGCGACGACGGCACCCCCGTCGTCCTCAGCGACCCCGACTCCGCCGGCGCCCGCGTGCTGCGCGACGTCGCGCGATCGCTCGGCCGCCGCTCCCGCGGGCTCGCGGGCATGCACCTGAACCTCAGCCCGGTCTCGGGCTGACGCGATACCCTCGCCCGGGGCACGCCGCGGTGCCCCCCACCTACCCCGCTTACGAAGGAGCAGCACTGCCATGAGCACGCCCGAGTGGCTCGAGTCCTGGTCCGACGACGACGGCGCGCGGCGCGCGGCGAAGCTGTTCGCCACGACCTTCGGCGGCGGTGACGGCAGGGACGACGGCGCCGGGCCTGACGGCGTGTGGTCGGCCCCGGGCCGCGTCAACCTCATCGGCGAGCACACGGACTACAACGGCGGCCTGGCGCTGCCGACCGCGCTGCCCCACCGCACCTACGTCGCCCTGCGCCGCCGGGACGACGACGTCGTGCGCCTCGGCTCCGCGCAGGCGCCGGGCGAGACCTGGACGACCCACCTGGCAGACGTCGCCCCCGGCGCTGTGACCGGGTGGGGGGCGTACGTCGCGGGCGTCGCGTGGGCGCTGCGCGAGGCGGGGCGCACGGTGGGCGGCTTCGACGCCGTCGTCGACTCCTGCGTGCCGTTCGGTGCCGGCCTTTCCTCGTCGGCCGCGCTGGAGTGCGCCGTCGCCGTCGCCCTCGACGAGGTCTTCGGACTCGGCCTCATCGGTGACCCTGCGGACGACGCGGGCCGGGCGACGCTCGTCACCGCCTGCGTGCGCGCCGAGAACGAGATCGCCGGCGCGCCGACCGGTGGCATGGACCAGGCGGCGTCGCTGCGCTGCACGGCCGGGCACGCCCTGCTGGTCGACTCCCGCCCCGGGCTGACCGCGCTGGAGTCCGGCACCCCCGTGCCCTTCGACCTCGCCGCCGCCGGTCTCACGCTGCTCGTGGTCGACACCCGCGCCGAGCACTCCCACGTGGACGGCCAGTACGCCGAGCGGCGCGCCAGCTGCGAGCACGCGGCGTCACTGCTCGGGATCGAGACGCTGCGAGACGTGGACGCCGACCACCTGGACGAGACGCTCGCCGCGCTCGAGCCGCACGACCCGGACGGCGTCCTGCATCAGCGCGTGCGGCACGTGGTCACCGAGATCGCGCGCACCGAGGAGTTCCGCGGCCTCGTCACCGGCGGCCGGGCCGGCGAGGTCGGGCCGCTGATGGTCGCGTCGCACGCCTCCCTGCGCGACGACTACGAGGTCTCCGCACGCGAGCTGGACCTCGTCGTGGACGCGGCCCTCGCCGCCGGGGCCCTCGGCGCCCGGATGACGGGCGGTGGATTCGGCGGCTCCGCGATCGCGCTCGTGCGCGCCGGCGAGGTCGACGACGTGGTCGCGGCCGTGCAGGCCGCGTTCGACGACGCCGGGCTGCGCTCGCCCGGCTTCCTGCTCGCGCCGCCGTCGGCCGCCGCGGGCCGCACCGCCTGACCCCCGTCGTTCGAGCCTCCCCCGAGATGCCGGCCGCGGCCGGGCCTGCTTACGGTGCCCCGGCATGGCGGCACGGACGCCGCCGGCATGCGTTCGAGGAGGAGCGATGTCACGCAAGGCAATTCTCAGGGCAGGCGCCGCGGGCCTGACGGCGCTGGCCGCCGCCGGCGCATCCGTGGCCGCGGTGGCGTCGTACGACGCCACCGAGCGGCCCGCGGGCCACGCCGCCGACCGCGACCACAGGCACCCGACCAAGGACAGGGCCCGCAACGTCATCTTCATCCAGGGCGACGGGATGGGGCTCTCCGCGCGGGAGCTCATCCGGCTCGCCACGGAGGGCAAGGACGGCCGGCTGACCATGGACTCGCTGGACGAGGCCGGCTGGACCGCGACCGACTCCGCGGACCCGGAGGAGGCCGTGACCGACTCCGCCGCCGCGGCGACGGCGTTCGCCACCGGCGTGCGCACGTTCAACGGGGCCGTGGGCGTCGACGCGGACGGCACCCCGGTCGAGACGCTGCTCGAGCGGGCGAAGCGGGGAGGCAAGGCGACCGGCCTCGTCTCCACGGCGCAGGTGACCGACGCGAGCCCAGCCGCCTTCGGCGCACACGTCACCGATCGGTACGACCACAGCGAGATCGCGCGCCAGTACCTCGAGGAGACCAGGCCCGACGTCATGCTCGGCGGTGGCGAGGACTGGTGGTACCCGGCGGGCGACCCGGGCGCCTGGCCGGACAACCCGGCCCAGGACCCCGAGGAGGAGAGCCAGGGCACCGAGGGCAACCTCGTCGAGCGGGCGCAGGAGATCGGGTACACGTACGTGAGCGACGCCGAGGGGCTGGCCGACGCCGACGGCCGTCGCCTGCTCGGCCTGTTCGCCAACGAGGAGACGTTCCAGCAGGCCAACGAGGGCGAGGGCGACATCTACTCGCCTGAGGTACCGCTCGTCGACATGGCCGCCAAGGCCCTCGACGTCGTCTCCCGGGACCGGGACGGCTTCTTCCTCTTCCTCGAGGAGGAGGCGATCGACGAGTTCGCCCACCAGAGCAACGCCACGCGCACCATCGAGGCCGGGCAGTCGCTGGACGAGACCGTCGCGCTCGCGCTGGACTTCCAGAAGAAGCACAAGGACACGCTGATCCTCGTGGTCGGCGACCACGCCACCGGCGGGCTCGCCATCGAGAACGTGGACGCCGACGACGAGTCCGGCGCGGGCGCGACCGCCGAGGACGGCCCGTTCCCGATCCCGGGCACGGACCTGGAGTTCACCGTCGACTGGACCACCGGCGGGCACACCGGCGAGGCCACGCCGATCACCGCGCAGGGCCCGGGAGCCGACCGGCTCAGCGGCGCCCAGCTCAACACCGACGTGCACGACGCGGTGCTGAAGGCGATGTTCCCGCGCCGATAGTTCCGCCGCCGGTTGAGCCTGTCGAGACCCCGCGCCGCCGGTTGAGCCTGTCGAAACCCCGCGCCGCCGGTTGAGCTTGTCGAAACCCCGCGCCGCCGGTTGAGCTTGTCGAACCCCTCACGCAGGTTTCGACAGGCTCAACCAGCGAGGATCCGGGTTTCGACAGGCTCAACCAGCGAGGATCCGGGTTTCGACAGGCTCAACCAGCGGAGACTCAGAGGTCGTACGTGGCGATCACGGGCGCGTGGTCGCTCCACCGCTCGTCGTAGGTGGGCGCGCGGTCGACCTCGACCTTGACGGCCCGCGGCGCGAGCACGGTGTTGGCAAGCTGGTAGTCGATGCGCCAGCCGCGGTCGTTGACGTACGACTGCCCGCGCCACGACCACCAGGTGTACGGTCCGGGGCCGTCGCCGGCGTGCACGCGGCCGAGGTCGGCCCAGCCGAGCTCGCCGAGCCAGCGGTCCACATACGCCCGCTCCTCGGGGAGGAATCCAGCGTTCTTGAGGTTGCCCTTCCAGTTCGCGATGTCGGCGTTCTGGTGGGCGACGTTGAGGTCGCCGGCGACGACGGCGGGCCGCTCGGCCGCGGCGAGCTCGGCCAGGCGCGCCGTCACCTTGTCGAGGTGCGCGTACTTGGCCGCCATCGTGTGCTCCTTGCCCGGGGTGTTCGTCCCCGAATGCAGGTAGGCGGAGACGGCCGTGAGCAGGCCGCCGCCCGGCAGCTCGACATCGGCCTCCACCCAGCGGCCGGTGTCGACCGGGGGCTCGGGCTCCCCCGCTGGGCCGTGGGCCGCGAGACCCATGCGGACGGCGTGCAGCGGCAGCCGCGACGCGACCGCCACCCCCGCGCGGCCCTTGATCTCGCTCGGCAGGTGCGCGACGTGCCAGCCCTCGAGGAACTCGTGGACCAGCTCGTCGGGGGCGCGCACCTCCTGCAGCAGCAGCACGTCCGGCGTGCGGGTGGCGATCCAGGCGTCCATGTTGCGGCGGAAGGCGGCACGGATGCCGTTGACGTTGGCGGTGGCGACGGTCAGCACGCCGGTCATCCCATCACACGCCGGCGACACCGCCCGCACCCGACGACGTCGGCGGCGGGTGCCCCTGCTCACTCTCCGCGGTAGGCGGCCTCCAGCACGGGGACCTCGATCTTGTGCATCTGCAGCATCGCGTTCATCACGCGGATGTTGGCCTCGGTCGTGTAGTCGCCCGACAGCTCCTCGAGCCGCTTCGGCACGACCTGCCACGAGACGCCGTAGCGGTCCTTGCACCAGCCGCAGGGCCCGGGCTCGCCGCCGTCGGACGTGAGGACCTCCCAGTACCGGTCCACCTCCTCCTGCGAGTCGACCCGCAGGTAGAAGCTGAAGGCCTCGTTGAGCTGGAACTCCGGCCCGGCGTTGAGCCCGATGACGCGGTGCCCGGCCAGCGTGAACTCCACGATGAACGGCCGCCCCGGCTCGGCCCCGGGCACGCCCTCGGGCGAGACCAGCACCGAGCCCACCGAGGAGTCGGGGATGTGCGCGGCGTAGAACTCGGCGGCCTCGTGGGCCTTGTTGTTGCCGAACCACAGGTGGGTGAGCACGTCGACCATGTCCGTCTCCCGTTCTTCCCGGCCCACGCGCCGTCGGTGGCGCGCGGTGTCGTCCCAGGGGTCGACCGGGACGGGCGGGCGAACTCATCGCCAGTCAGATGCCGGTCGGATGGGACGTCACGTCGCGGCGAGGCGCGCCTTCTCCTTCTGGACGTCGAACGTGGCGGCCGGCCAGCGCGGGTCGATGTCCTCCAACGCCTCCAGGAGCAGCGCCTGCACCGCCAGCCGGGCGTACCACTTCGCGTTCGCGGGCACCACGAACCACGGGGCGTTGTCGGTCGAGGTGCGCTCGAAGACCTGCTGGAAGGCATCCATGTACCGCGGCCACAGCAACCGCTCGTCGACGTCGCCGGGGTTGTACTTCCAGTGCTTGTCCGGTCGTTCGAGCCGCTCGGCCAGGCGCTCCTTCTGCTCCTCGTACGAGATGTGCAGCATGACCTTGACGACGCGGGTGCCCGCGTCGGTCAGCCGCTTCTCGAACTCGTCGATCGCGCCGTACCGGCGCTCGATCTCCGCGGGCGGGGCAAGCTCGCGCACCCTGCCGATGAGGACGTCCTCGTAGTGCGAGCGGTCGAAGACGCCGATGTAGCCGGCCTCCGGGACCTCCTTCTCGACCCGCCACAGGAAGTCGTGGCCCAGCTCCTCCGGCGTGGGCTTCTTGAACGCCTTCAGGTGGATGCCCTGCGGGTCGGTGGCGCCGATGACGTGGCGCACGATGCCGCCCTTGCCGGCGGAGTCCATGGCCTGCAGCACGAGCAGCACGGCCGGCGCGGACGGGTCCTCGCGGCTCTGGGCGTAGAGGCGCTCCTGGAGCTCGTCCAGCTCCTCGGCGCCCGCTCGGAGGTCGGCCGCGCCGTCCTTCTTCTTCCCCTCGTACCCGGGCTTCGCGTCGGGGTCGACGTCCGCGAGCCGGAACCCCTCGCCCACCCGGAGCAGCTCGCTCGGCTCGCCCGCCCATCCCTGCTGGCTCTTCGCGGTCATGCGCTCATGATGGCGGACGTGACCGGGCCCGTCGCCCCGAAGGGACGACGGGCCCGGGACGCGACCTCTCGGGCCGCGGCGCTCAGGCGACCGAGCGCTCGGCAGCCTCGACGGCGCTGCGGAACAGCATCGCGATGGTGGTCGGCCCGACGCCACCGATCCGCGGCGTGATCGCGCCGGCGACCTCCTCGCAGGACTCGTCCACGTCCGGCAGCAGCTTGCGGCCCTCGTACCGGACACCGCCGCCGATCACCGTGACGCCCGGCGTCAGGTGCTCCGGCCGCAGGATGCCCGGGACACCAGCGGCGGCGATGACGATGTCGGCACGCTTGGTGTACTCCGGCCAGTCCGGCACCCCGGTGTGGACCACGGTGACGGCCGCGTTGGCCGTGGGACGTTTCTGCGAGAGCAGCAGCGCCAGCGGCCGCCCGAGGGTCGTGCCACGGCCGAGGATGCACACCTCGCGACCGGCGACCGGGATCTCGTAGTGCGCCAGCAGCGTCTCGATCCCCGCCGGCGTCGCCGGCACCGGGCCCGGCATGCCGAGCGCGAGACGCCCCATGTTCACCGGATGCAGCGCGTCGGCGTCCTTGTCCGGGTCGAGGGCCAGCAGCGCCGCGTCGAAGTCGATCTGCGGAGGGGTGGGGTGCTGGATGAGGACGGAGTCGACGTCCTTGGCGTCGTTCATCTCCCGCACGGCCGCCAGGACGTCCGCCTGCGTGGCGTCCTGCGGCAGGTGGATGTGCGGCGAGGTGAACCCGAGCTCGGTCGCCTTGTCCATCTTCATCCGGACGTAGCCGGCGCTCGCCGAGTCGTCGCCGACGAGGATCGTGCCGAGCCCCGGCCGGTGACCGGCGGCGACGAGCGACTCGATCCGCGGAGCGAGGTCTGCGAACACCGCCTCCGCGACCGGCTTGCCCGGCAGCATCCGGGCGGTCACTGCTGCAGGCCGGGGTAGAGCGGGAAGTCGGCGGTGAGCTTCGCGACGCGGGCCGAGAGGGTGTCGACGTCGGCCGAGGCGCCGTCGCGCAGGGCCACCGCGATGATCTCCGCGACCTCGGTGAACTCGGCGTCGCCGAACCCGCGGGTGGCGAGCGCCGGCGTGCCGATCCGCAGGCCGGAGGTGACGCGCGGCGGGCGCGGGTCGAACGGCACGGCGTTGCGGTTCACGGTGATGCCGGCATCGTGCAGGAGGTCCTCCGCCTGCTGGCCGTCGAGCGCGGAGTTCCTCAGGTCCACGAGCACCAGGTGCACGTCGGTGCCGCCGGTGAGCACGGACACGCCCTGCTCGGCGACGTCGGCCTGGGTCAGCCGCTCGGCGATGATCTGAGCGCCGCGCAGCGTGCGCTCCTGACGGTCCTTGAACTCGTCGGTGCCCGCGACCTTGAACGCGACGGCCTTGGCCGCGATCACGTGCATGAGCGGGCCGCCCTGCTGGCCCGGGAACACGGCGGAGTTGATCTTCTTGGCGTACTCCTCCTTGCTCAGGATGAAGCCGGAGCGCGGGCCGCCGATGGTCTTGTGCACGGTGGAGCTCACGACGTCGGCGTGCGGCACGGGGCTCGGGTGCAGGCCCGCGGCCACGAGGCCGGCGAAGTGCGCCATGTCCACCCAGAGCTTGGCGCCGACCTCGTCCGCGACCTCGCGGAACGCGGCGAAGTCGAGGTGGCGGGGGTAGGCGGACCAGCCGGCGATGATGACGTCGGGGCGGTGCTCGAGAGCGCGCTTGCGCACCTCGTCCATCTCGATGCGGTACGACTGCGGGTCCACTCCGTAGGCGCCGACGTCGTAGAGCTTGCCGGAGAAGTTGATCTTCATGCCGTGCGTGAGGTGGCCGCCGTGCGCCAGCTCGAGGCCGAGGATCTTGTCGCCCGCGTTGATGAGGGCGTGCAGCACTGACGCGTTGGCCTGGGCGCCGGAGTGCGGCTGGACGTTCGCGGCCTCGGCCCCGAACAGGTCCTTGACCCGGGCGATCGCGAGGTTCTCCGCGATGTCGACCTGCTCACAGCCGCCGTAGTAGCGGCGGCCCGGGTAGCCCTCGGCGTACTTGTTGGTGAGCACGCTGCCCTGCGCCTGCAGGACGGCGCGGGGCACGAAGTTCTCGCTCGCGATCATCTCGAGGGTGTCGCGCTGGCGGGCCAGCTCCCCGTCGAGGACGGCCGCGATCTCGGGGTCGAGCTCGGCCAGGGGCGCGTTGAACGTGGGGTCGGGAGTGCTCATGCGGCGTTCTCCTGCTGTGTCGGACGGCGTTCGGACAGGCTCGGCCGACCGTCAGGAGGCCGGGCCATCATGTCAATCGAGCGACCGGGCCCAGGCGAACGACCCGTCGTCTGCACAGCGCGTCGCTCCCCGATGGTGATCCACCTGTACGCCAGTCGCGACGCCGTCGATGCTAGCAGCAGAGGGCGGGTCAGGAGCCGGCGCAGGCGAGCCGGGCGTCCCCCCACGCCGCGTGGTCGTTGTTCTTGCCGTCGCCGCCGTCGCCGACCTGCAGGGAGAGGGACTCGACGCCGGTCACGTCCACCTCGAGGGGCTCCGGCGCCGTCTCGACGGTCACCGGGTCGGCGTCCGAGCCCACCGTGGCCAGCGGCACCCCGTCGCCGACGACCGTGAACGTCGCGCTGCCCTCCTCCGGGTCATCCCCTCCGGGCTCGATGCCGGGCGTCGCGGTGAACGTGGCGCATGCCCCGCCGAGGCGCACCTGGACGTCGGCGGGGGCGTGCGCGACGATCCCGTGCGCGAACTGCTGGCCCCCGACGTCGATGGGCCCGCCGCCCAGGTCGACGTCCCGGGTGACGTCGCCGAAGCCCGTCGTCGCCTCGACGAACGGTAGGCCCGAGACCCAGGCGTCGCCCTGCGGCACCGGCGGCAGGACGTCGAGCCGCGCGGCGTCGCCCGAGCGGATCGTCCGGCCGTCCCGCGTCTCATAGGTGCCGACGACCGGCAGGTCGACGGCGCCGACCGGCCCGTCGCGGCCCGTCGCGGCCCACCGCACGGCCCAAATCCCTGTGACCGTCTGCCCGCCCGCGAGCCGGCCCCGCGTCACTGCCTGGGTCGAGCCGCCGGTGATCCACGACCACGCCGCCATGCCCGGGGTCGGCCACGTCCGTCACCACGCCCAGCGAGCCCACGGTCAGGACCTGCCGGCCGTCCCGGCGCACGGCGAGGTCGAGCGCGCCGTCGACGAGCCGCACCTCGGCGTCGACGGAGCCCGACGGCGAGGCGACGCGCCACCGGGAGGCGTCGGCGTCCCCCTCGGCCGCCGCGCCGGGGCCGGCCGCGGCGACGCCGAGGGCGACGGCGACCGCCGTCACCGGTGCCACCAGGGATCGCAGGCCTCGGGGCCTCGTACGTCGTGCCGGGCGGTGGGTCATCGCCACTCCTCGTCGTCGAGTCGTGCGGCTCGTCGTCGAGCCGTCGCGGCGAGTCCAGGGAGGCGCGTGCCGAGCCACCACAGCTGGACGCAATCCACAAGACCTCTTGTACAACACTTCTTGTGGGTTTACGGTGGCGGGATGACGCAGCTTCCTCCCGAGCCCGACGGCGCGCCCGAGACCGCCACCGCCCCCGCGGCGCAGCCCCCGGTGCGCACGGTCACCGAGGCCAAGGCACTCGCCGCCCTGGCCAACCCGTACCGCGCGCGCATCATGGACGCCCTCAAGGTCGACGGGCCGTCGACCGCCTCCGGCCTCGCACGCCGCACCGGCCAGGCCGTCGGCAGCGCCAGCCACCACCTCAAGGTGCTGCACGACGCCGGCCTCGTGACCGAGGCGCCCGAGCTCGCCCGCGACCGTCGGGAGCGGTGGTGGCGGCTCGTCGCGCCGCGGCTGCGCTGGTCGCGCCAGGAGTTCGCCGACGACACCGCCGCCGTCACGGCCGCCCAGGCCGCAGAGGCGCTCAACCTTCAGCGCCAGGTCGACCGCGTGCGCCAGTGGGTCGCGAACGCCGAGTCCGCCCCCGCGTGGGACGCCGCCGCGTTCGCCACGGAGACCTGGCTGCACCTGTCGCCCGCCGAGCTCGCCGAGCTCGGCTCGGAGATCACGGCCGTGCTCGTGCGGTGGGCGGAACGCCCGCGCCCCGACGACGACGTCGAGCGCGAGCCGGTGCTCGTCTTCGGCCGCGGCTTCCCCGCGCAGCCATGACCGCCACCACCAGCCGCGACCCCCGCGCCGACGAGTCCGGCGACGCCCCGCTCGGGCGCAACGCCGGCTTCCTCCGGCTGTGGATCGGCGAGGGCGTCAGCGTGCTGGGCAACGCCACGACGTCTGTGCTGCTGCCGCTCGTCGCCGTCCTCGAGCTCGACGCCGGGGCCACCACGGTCGGTCTGCTCACCGCGGCGGCATGGCTGCCGTGGCTCGTGATCGGGCTGCCCGCGGGCGCATGGATCGACCGGCTCCCGGCGCGGGCTGTCATGATCGTCGCGGACCTCGTCGCCGCGGTGGCCATCGGCAGCGTGCCCGTGGCGGCGGCGCTCGACGTGCTGACCGTGCCGCAGCTGATCGCGGTCGCCCTGGCCTCCGGGGTGAGCACCGTGTTCTTCCGCACCGCGTACGTGGTCTTCCTCCCCCAGGTCGTGCCCAGCCACCAGCTCGAGGCCGCCAACGCGCGCCTGCTGGGCACCGAGTCGGCCACGCAGGTCGCGGGCCCCGGTGTCGGCGGCGCGATGGCGCAGGCGCTCGGCGCCGCGATCGGCCTGGCCCTCGACGCCGTGAGCTTCGTCGTCTCGGCGGTCTGCCTCTGGCGCATCCGCCCCGGGCGCCGGCCGGAGCGCCCGCCGACCGCACCGCTGCGGCAGCGGATCCGCGAGGGCGTCGCGTTCGTCGCGTCCGACCGGTACCTGCGCTGGATGGTCGTCGTCGGCGGCATCTCCAACTTCGGGCTCACCGGGTACGGCGCACTGCTCGTCCTGTTCCTCGTGGACACCGTCGGCCTCGAGCCGTCCGCGCTCGGCCTGGTGCTGGCGGTCAGCAGCTGCGGCGGCCTGCTCGGCGCCACCGTGGCCACCCGGCTCAGCCGGCGTCTCGGCAGCGCCCGCGCCACCGTGCTGCTCATGGTCGCGGCCGGCCCGCCGGCACTCCTCGTGGGCCTCGGGGGCGGAGGCGCCCGGGTCGCATGGACCGTGGCCGGGCTCTTCCTCGTCGGCCTCGCCGTGGTGGCAGGCAACGTGCTGCGCGGGGCGTGGCGGCAGCGCTACGTGCCGCAGCCGCTGATGGGCCGCGTCGTCACGACGAGCCAGGTCGTCAACTTCGGCACCATGCCCCTGGCCGGCCTGGTCGCGGGTGTGCTGGGCGATGCCCTGGGCGTGCGGGAGACCGTCGTGCTGATGGCGGCCGTGCACTGCGCGGCCTGCCTGAGCGTCGTCCGCGGACCGCTGCGCGGGCTGCGCGACCTGCCCGAGCCGCGGGAGCTCAGCCCGTCGAGCTGAGGACCGGCACGATCTCCTCGTTGCCGCCCGGCTGCACGGCCACGACCTTCTCCTGGCCGGCGGCCGCCACGTCGCCGGTGCACCCGGGTGTGTGCCGCTCGCCCCGGAGTCGTGGAACGCGTTCGCGGGGACGTTCGCCCGCGCCTGACCCCGCCCCCGACGGGTGGGACGTCCTCAGGCGGGGGCGTACCGCTTCACGACGCGCCCCACCGTCGCCCTCGACACGTCGACGTGCTCGGCGATCTCGCGGTGGTTCAGGCCGTCACCGGCGAGCTCCACGATCCGGCGGTCGCGGGCCGACGCGGGCTCGTCGTCCGGCGGCACGACGTCGCCCGTCGGCTGCGCGGCCGGCTCGTTCGCCACGCCGGGCGCCGGGTCCGGCGCGAGGGCCGCCGCGGCCCCGCCCCCGGTCTCGGTCGATTCCTCGGCGGCGCCGTGCGCCGTGAGGAACGCGGACCGGTGGGCGAGGGCGTCGCCCATCGCCGGGTCCGTCTGCCGGAGCATGTCGAACACCTCCACCCGGCGGGTGTGCCCCGTCTCCGGCAGCGGCTCGCGCGTGCCCGGCAGCCCGGCCTCCGCCTCGCGCTCCGCGGCGGCGGCCTCCGCCTCGGCGTCCGCGTCTTCCGCGCCGTCGTCCACGCCGTCTTCCGCGCCGTCGGCCGCCGCCAGGTTTGCGGTGCCGTCGGCGAAGTAGTCCGCCCGCTCCTCCGGCTGCACGACCGGGGTCCCTCCGGTCAGCGCCGCCTGGAACTCGTCGGCGAACGGCTCGTCGAGCGACTCGTCCGCCGGTCGCTCGACGGGCTCGATCGGGGACAGTGCGGCAGCCGCGGCCGGCACGACCTCCCCTGCGGGCGCGCCGGACCGCGCGGCCGCGAGCGCAGGCACCGCCCGCGTCGTGCCGAGGGCGGCGCCACGGACCACGCCCCGCTCGAGCGAGCTGGCGCCGATCAGGTCGAGGCGGTTGCCGTGCCGCTCGGCGGCCTCGAGCCGCTCGACCCAGACCTGCATGCGCCGCACGAAGTCCTCGACCGTCAGCAGCTTCAGCGCACCGTCCCGCGCGGAGCGCTGGCGGCGGTGCGCCGCCCGGACCCTGCGCATGCCGCGCCGGGTGCCCGAGCTGTCGAGCCGCGCGTCGCGCCACAGTTCCAGCGCGGTGACGTACTGGTGCACCCGGTGCTCGCGACGGCGCTCGTCGAGGGTGTGCCCCGTGACCATGTGCCGCTCGCCCACGAGCGCGAGGTGCCACATGAGCGCGGCGACCAGCGGGGGCACGAACCGGAACGCGACCATGTACGGGGTGCTGGCGTCCGGCACGGCGATCTCGTGGAGCGCCGCGAACACGCCGGAGGTGCCGGAGAGGACCCAGGTGAGCGTCAGCAGCACGCCGTAGGGGCGGCCCTCGAGGGCGGCGTTGCGCGCCATGAGGGCGACGGCGACGAGGCTGACCTCCAGGAAGCCGGCGAGGGCGTACGCCTCCGCCGGGGACATGCCCGCGACCTCGAGGCCGAACAGGACCATGCCGCTGTAGGCCAGGGCGGTCGCGATCGTCGCGGCGATGACGACCGCGACCATCGGCAGGTGCCGGCCGCGGTAGCGCACCGCGGGCCGGCCGCCGCCTCGAGCGTCGGCCGTCGTGTCGGACTGGGTCACATCTTCCTCTTCCTCCGGAGTGTCGGTGATCTGGCATATAGGAGCATTGGGACGGCCTCGGAGTCAACGCCGCTCCGGGTGAAGACCGCCTGTCAACCCCTGACCGCGCCCCCGAGGCCGGCGCCGCGCAGGAACGTCCGCTGGAACGCCGGGAAGAGAACGACCGGGATGATGGTCGAGATCGCGAGCGCCGCGAGGAAGACGTCGAGCTCGACGTAGTCCTGCAGGGCCGGGAGCCGCACGGACAGCGGCTGCTTGTCGACGTCGCGCAGCACCAGCAGCGGCCACCGGAAGTCCTTCCAGGCCGCGATGAACGCGAACACGGACACCACCCCGAGGATCGGCTTCGACGTCGGCAGCACGATCGACCAGCCGACGCGGAACGGCCCGGCGCCGTCGACCCGGGCGGCCTCGAAGATCTCGCGCGGCAGGTTGTCGAAGAACCGCGTGACCAACAGCACGTTGAAGGCGCTCGCACCGGCGGGCAGCCACACCGCCCAGAAGCTGTTCGGGCACGCCGCCGGCCGTCGTGGAGCGGTGGGAGTCAGCCGGCCTGCGGCCGCGGGGCCGCCGCCGTCGAGCGTCGTACCACCAGCTCGGGCTCGAAGAGCAGCTCGTCGCGCGAGACGGTGCCGCCGGCGATCGTGTTCGCCAGCAGGTCGACGGGGGTGCGCCCCATCGCGTCGACGGGCTGGCGGACGGTGGTGAGGGCCGGGCCGGTCGAGTTCATCAGCGCGGAGTCGTCGTAACCCACGACGGACACGTCGCGCGGGACGTCGAGCCCCGCGCGACGCGCCGCGCGCACCGCCCCCAGCGCCAGCGGGTCCGACGCGCACATGATCGCCGTCACCCCGGACTCGAGGAGCCGGCTGGTCGCCGCCTGCCCGCTCTCGAGCGAGTACTGGCTGTGCGCGGCCTCCAGCGGCGCGAGCCCGTGCCGGTCGGCGAAGGTGCGCGCCGCGGCCAGCTTGCGCTCCGACGGCACGTGGTCGTCCGGGCCCAGCAGCAGGCCGATCCGCTCGTGGCCCATGGACACCAGGTGCTCCAGCGCCTGGTGCGTAGCCACCTGGTCGTCGCACGACACGTGCGGGACTTCGAGCGTCTCGATCGAGGCATTGATCAGCACGACCGGGAGGCTCAGGGCCTGCAGGCGCTCGTAGTGCGCGTGGTCGGCGTCGCGCTCGGCGTAGAAGCCGCCCGCGAAGATGACGCCCGAGACCTGCTGCCCCAGGAGCAGGTCGATGTACTCGGCCTCCGAGATGCCGCCCGCCGTGCGCGTGCACAGCACGGGGGTGAACCCCTGCTGGGCGAGCGCTCCACCGACCAACCTCGGCGAACGCGGGGAAGATCGGGTTGGCCAACTCGGGCAGCACCAGGCCCACGAGCCGCGGCCGGTCGCCGCGCAGCTTGGTGGGGCGCTCGTACCCGAGCACGTCGAGCGCCGTGAGGACGGCGTCCCGGGTCGCCTGCGACACCCCGGGCTTGCCGTTGAGCACCCGGCTGACCGTCGCCTCGCTGACCCCCACCTTCGCGGCGACGTCTGCAAGTCGTCTCGACGTGCTCGCGCCCCTACACGCGGACGCAAGCCGCTTGCGCGCCGTTGCGTCGCTTGCGTGCGCGTCGGACTACCCGCCCCCAGCCCAGCGCCGAACAGGCAGCGGGGTCACGGTCACGCGACCGGGGCGTCCCGCCCCACCAGCTCCGCACTGTCGCGCCAGAGCGCCCGCATCGCGTCCTCGCGTCGGGCGAGCTCCGACGGCTCCTTCCAGACGAGGCGACCGCGGCGGAGCGCCGCGTAGTACTGCCCCTTCGGTGGCCGCGGCTCGCCGAGCGCGAGCCCTGCCAGCGCGCGCCCGGCGTCCGCGCGCCGGTTTACCCCCGGCTTCAGCACGCGCAACGGGCCGCCGAGCAGCCGCCACCCGGCGCGCAGCGGGAGGGGCATGGCGCGCACCAGACCGGTCCCGGCGGTCTGCCCGGGACAGAACGCGACCCCGGCGACCCCCCGCCCGCCTGCGAGGTCCGGGTCGGCGAGCGCCCGGGCCGTCAGGACGGCGCACAGCTTGGACGCGGTGTACGCCCGGCGGCCCGCGACGCCGGGCGGGTCGCCTGTCCCGTCGTCGTCAGACCGGTCGCGCGCACCCCGGTCCGGGCGGGCCAGGAGGCGGGCGTCGGCGTGGCGCGGCACGGGCAGCCCGGCCTTCTCGGCCGGGTCGTGGGCGCCGCTGGTGGTGAGGACGACGACGGCGCCGGGAGCGAGCGCGCCCAGCAGGAGGCGCAGCAGCAGGTAGTGGGCGAGGTGGTTGACGGCGAAGGTGGTCTCGAACCCGTCCGGGGTGCGCCCCGCGAGGTCCGGGCGCAGCACGCCGGCGTTGAGGACGAGCGCGTCGATGCGCCCGCCCGCCCAGCCGGCCGCCGCGGCGGCGAACGAGCGCACGCTCTCGAGGCGCTCGAGGTCCAGCGGCGCCTCGTGGGCGCCGTCCGGCACTCGCGTGCCGCGGGTGCCGAGCAGCAACCGCGTGCTCGGGCCCGCCAGGAGGTCCCGCGCGGCGAACGCGCCGAACCCCGACGTCCCGCCGGTCATCACGACGTTCCGCATCGTCGTCACCCGCCCCAGCCTTTTCCGATACCGGCGTATCGATACCGGCGTATCGTATGCTGCCACCATGCGACGAACGGGTCAAGGGCCGGGGCGGCCGAGGGACGCCGAGATCGACGGCGCGGTGCTCGCCGCCGCGCGCGACCTGCTCGCCGAGGTGGGGTACGCCCGCGTGACGATGGACGCGGCCGCGGCCCGGGCCGGCACCTCCAAGGCCGCCATCTACCGCCGGTACGGCTCGAAGGCGGAGCTGCTGTTCGCGGCGACGCTGCACCCGGCCGAGGTCGCGGTGCCCGCGGACACGGGGTCCCTGCGCGGCGACCTGCTCACCCTCGGCCGGCGCATCCTGGACGACATGGCCTCCCCCGCCGCGCGCGAGGTCGCCCCGCAGGTGATCGCGGAGATCTCGCGCTCGGCCGCCGTCGCCCAACGGTGGCGCGGCGAGTTCGTCGCCGGCGAGCGCGCGGAGATCGACGCCCTCCTCGTCCGGGCCACCGAGCGCGGCGAGCTGGACCGGACCCCGCACGCCGCGACCCTGCACCGGGCCTTCGGCGGCGCCCTGTTCTTCAGCGTGTTCGTCGTCGGAGAGGTGCCCGACGAGGCCGAGCTGGCCGCCGTGGTCGACCTGCTGCTCACCGGCCTCGTCGTCCGACCCCACTCCCCGTAGGGCGTCACCGACCGGCCTAGAGCGGGAAGCGAGTGTCGGTGTGCCCTTCGGAGACCTCCCAGAGCCTGCGGGCGATGTTGCGACCCACATCGCATCACCTGCGCGGGAGCGCTGCCATCACGATTCCGTAACAGCCGCGCCAGCGCACGACGAAGGGCCGCCGTCCTCGCGGACGACGGCCCTCGGGGCACCACCGGACTCAGCAGGTCACAGGCCCTGCGCCACGCGGTAGTACACCTGGTTCCAGCGCACCTGGTCGGCGAACCCACGCCGCGTGGTGGACTCGTCGATGACGAGCAGCTCGGTGCGCGCGATGTTCGCGAACACCTCGAACGCCTCCACCCCAGCCGCGGTCGACATCACCGTGTGGTGCGCTCCCCCGGCGGTCAGCCACGCCTCGGCGGACGTGGTGAAGTCCGGCCGCGGCGCCCAGACCGCGCGGGCCACGGGCAGGTTCGGCAGCTCCTGGGTGGGCGGCACGACGTCGACCACGTTCGCCGTGAGGCGGAACCGGTCGCGCATGTCGGCCAGGGACACCACGACGGCGTCCTCGGTCGCGTCCGCGTCGAAGACCATGCGGACCGGGTCCTCCTTGCCGCCGATGCCGAGCGGGTGGATCTCCACCCGCGGCTTCGACGTCGTGAGGGACGGGCACACCTCGAGCATGTGCGCGCCGAGGATCAGCTCGGAGCCGGGCGTGAGGTCGTAGGTGTAGTCCTCCATGAGGGAGGCCCCGCCAGGCAGCCCCTCGCCCATGACCTTCGCGGCGCGCACCAGGACGGCCGTCTTCCAGTCGCCCTCGGCGCCGAAGCCGTAGCCCTTGCTCATGAGCCGCTGCACGGCGATGCCCGGGAGCTGGCGCAGGGCGCCGAGGTCCTCGAAGTTCGTGGTGAACGCCTTGGCGCCGCGCTCGACGAGGAACGCCTCCATGGCGATCTCCTGGCGGGCCGCGTAGCGCAGCGACTCGTGCCGCTCGCCGCCCCGGCGCAGCCCGTCGGCGACGTCGTAGAGCTCCTCGTACTCGGCGACGAGCGCATCCACCGCGGCGTCTTCCACGGCACCGACGGCCGCGACCAGGTCGTTGACGCCCCACGTGTTCACCGAGACGCCGAACCGCAGCTCGGCCTCCGTCTTGTCGCCCTCGGTGACGGCGACGTTGCGCATGTTGTCGCCGAACCGCACCAGCTTCAGCTCGTGCGTGGCGGCCCAGCCGGCGGCGCCGCGCACCCAGGTACCCAACCGGCGGGTCACGGCCGGGTTCGACGCGTGGCCCACGACCGTCGTGCGGGCGACGCCCAGGCGGGTGGCGAGGTACGCGTACTCACGGTCGCCGTGCGCGGCCTGGTTGAGGTTCATGAAGTCCATGTCGATGTCCGCCCACGGCAGCTCGACGTTCGCCTGCGTGTGCAGGTGCAGCAGCGGCTTGCGCAGCGCGTCGAGGCCGGAGATCCACATCTTGGCCGGGCTGAAGGTGTGCATCCACGTGATGACGCCGAGCACGTTGTCGTCCGCGTTCGCGTCGAGCATGGCGCGCCGGATCGAGTCCGAGTCCTTGAGGACCGGCTTCCACACGACGGTTGCGGGCACGTCGGACGACGCGTCGAGGGCGCGCGCCACCTCCTGCGACTGCTCGGCGACCTGGCGCAGGGTCTCCTCGCCGTACAGGTCCTGGCTGCCGGTGAAGAACCAGACCTCGCGGTCGGCGTACGGCTTGCTCATGGGATGTGTCTCCTTCGGTGGTTGAGCCTGTCGAAACCACCCCGCTGGTTGAGCCTGTCGCAACCCGGTTTCGACAGGCGGGGTTTCGACAGGCTCAACCGCCGAAGGGGCTCAGTGCTGGCCGTAGACGTTCTGGTAGCGCGCGTACAGGGAGTCGATGTGGGCCTGCTCGATGGGCAGCGGCTCGCCGAGCTGGCGCGAGACGTGCACGGTGCGCGCCACCTCCTCGACCATCACGGCGGCCTTCACCGCGGCGCGGGCGTCCTTGCCGATCGTGAACGGGCCGTGGTTGCGCATCAGCACGGCCGGGCTGCGGTGGCCGTCCAGGGTCGCGACGATGCCGCGGCCGATCGAGTCGTCGCCGATGATCGCGAACGGCCCCACGGGGACGGGCCCGCCGAACTCGTCGGCCATCATCGTCAGCACGCAGGGGATCTCCTCGCCGCGCGCGGCCCACGCCGTCGCGTACGTGGAGTGGGTGTGCACCACGCCGCCCACCTCGGGCATATGCCGGTACACGTAGGCGTGCGCCGCGGTGTCCGACGACGGCGAGCGGTCGCCCTCGAGCAGGGTGCCGTCCAGGTCGCACACGACCATCGACCCGGGGGTGATGTCGTCGTACGCGACGCCGGACGGCTTGATGACGAGGAGGTCGCCGGAGCCGTCGGGGCGGGCGTCGTCGCGGACCCGCTCGGAGACGTTGCCCGCCGTCCACACCACGAGCTCCCAGCGGGGCAGCTCGGCGTGCAGCGCGGCGACACGCTCCTTGGCGGCGCCGACGGCCTCGCGCAGGTGGGCGGGGACCTCGGTCAGCGCGGTCATGGTGGTGCTCCTCGTCTCAGGTCGTGTCAGATCGAAGTGTCAGATCGAGTGTCAGGTCGTGTCAGGTCGTGTCAGGTCGAGCTAGATCGCGTCGGTGGCGGCACGCTCGACGGCGAGGCCGGCGGCGTAGCGCTCGAGGTACGCGGCGAACCCCGCGACGTCCGCCGGGTCCGGCTCGACGACGACGATGTTCGCGTCGGCGAAGACCCGCTCGCGCAGGTAGGCGCCGAGGTCCGACGCCTCGTTCGCGGCGCACGCCGCCCGGAAGGCCGCCAGCACCGCGATGCCCCAGGCGCCGCCCTCCCCCGCGGTGGTCCCGACGGCGACGGGCGCGCCGAGCGCCGCGGCGAGCAGCCGCTGGGCCACGCCCTCGGTGCGGAACAGGCCGCCGTGGGCGAACATCGCGTCGAGCGCGACGTCCTCCTCCGCGAGCACGTGCATGCCCAGGGCGAGCGTGCCGAACGCCCCGTAGATCTGGGCGCGCATGAAGTTCGCCAGGGTCAGGCGGCTGTCGGGCGTGCGGACGAACAGCGGGCGCCCGGCGTCCAGGCCGGTGATCGGCTCGCCGGACAGGTAGTTGTAGGCCAGCAGCCCACCACCGTCAGCGTCACCGTCCAGGGCGGCGCGGAACAACGTGCCGAACACGGCGTCGTCGTCGGCGGGCGCCCCCAGCGCCGTGGCGAACTGGCCGAACATGTCGGCCCACGCGCCGAGCTCGCTGGCGCCGTTGTTGCAGTGCACCATCGCGACGAGGTCGCCCGCCGGCGTGGTCACGAGGTCCAGCTCGTGGTGGACCTTGCGCAGCGGGTGCTCGAGCACGACCATCGCGAAGATCGACGTGCCGGCGCTGACGTTGCCGGTGCGCTGCGCGACGGAGTTCGTCGCGACCATCCCGGTGCCGGCGTCGCCCTCGGGCGGGCACAGTGGGATCCCTGGCCGCAGCGTGCCGGTCGGGTCGAGCAGCGCGGCGCCCTCGGCGGTGAGCTCGCCGGCCTCGCGGCCCGCGGCCAGCACCTCGGGCAGCAGGTCGCGCACGGCCAGCCCCGGGCGGCGCGCGGCCGCCAGGTGGTCGAACTGCTCGAGCATCGTGGCGTCGTAGTCGACCGTCTCCGGGTCCACCGGGAACATGCCGGACGCGTCGCCGACGCCGAGCACCTTGCGGCCCGTCAGCCGCCAGTGGACGTAGCCCGCGAGCGTGGTGAGGAAGCGCACCCGCGGCACGTGCGGCTCGTGGTCGAGGATCGCCTGGTACAGGTGGGCGATCGACCAGCGCAGCGGCACGTTGTAGCCGAACCGGTCGGTGAGCTCCGCGGCGGCTGGGCCCGTGCTGGTGTTGCGCCAGGTGCGGAACGGCACCAGCTGCTCGTCGTCCGCGCCGAACGCGAGATAGCCGTGCATCATCGCCGAGACGCCGAGCGCACCGAACGTCGTGGGGCGGACGCCGTACCGCTCCTCGACGTCGGCCAGCAGGGCGGCGACGCTCTCCTGCAGGCCGGCCCAGACCTCGTCCAGGGAGTACGTCCACGCCCCGTCCACCAGCTGGTTCTCCCAGTCGTGGCCGCCGCTCGCGATCGGGGCGCGGTCCGGCCCCACCAGGCAGGCCTTGATCCGGGTCGAACCGAGCTCGATCCCCAGCGACGTCCGGCCGGCGGCGATCGCCTCCCGGATCTCGACCGTCGCGTCCAGCTGCGTCATTGCTGCTCCGTCCCCGCCCGGCCGTCCCGGGCGTCGTCGAGTCCATCGTCGCGTGCGGCCGCCACCGCTGCGGCCTCCACCCGGCGCTCTCCCCGGATGACACAAGGATGTTAGCGCTCACATGACGCCCGACCAACCCCGCCCCCCGCCGAGGTAGTTCGGAATCCGCCGAGGTAGTCCGATCCTCGGCGAGGTAGTAGCCCAACCGCCCGAGGTAGTTCCGTTCTGGCCTGGGAACGAAACTACCTCGGGCGGTTCTGAACTACCTCGGCCCGCCTGGGTACTACCTCGGGCGGCTCTGAACTACCTCGGCCTGCCTGGGTACTACCTCGGGGTCAGCGACGACCCTTCGGGCCACGGGGCCACGGGAAAGGGCCGGGGCCGTCCCAGCCGCCGCCGTTCCCGCCGCCGTTCCCGTTGCCGTGCCCATTGCCGTTCCCGTTCCCGGGGTGCTCGTCACGACCGATCTTGTAGACCTGCACCGTGGCGGGGCGCGGGCCGCGCCACGCGCCTGCGGGGGCCTGCTCGCCCTCGGCGAGGTAGTCGGGGAAGAACGAGTGCTGGTCGTCGACGCTGCCGTTCTCGCCCGGGTGCTGCACGTTGACGTAGACCATCGCGTCGCGGGAGTCCACGACCGGCCCGCAGGTCTCGGCCTCGCGCGGCACGGACAGGAACTGCTCCACCCGGCCGCGCCGGCGCCCGGTGAGGGTCACCTTGAACAGGCCGTCGCACTTCTGGATGGTCGACGGCGCGCCGTCGGTGGAGATCCACAGGTTGCCCTCGGCGTCGAACGCCACGTTGTCGGGGCACGAGATGGGCGACACCTTGTCCGCCGGGAAGCCGGAGAAGTAGGTCGAGTCGTTCACCGACGGGTCACCGGCCACGAGGAGCAGGTTCCAGGTGAACGTCGTGGCGGTCTGGTCGCCGCGGTCCTCGATGATCTCGACGATGTGGCCGTCGCGGTTGGTGGTGCGTGGGTTGGGCTCGGCGGCCCCCTCCTTGCCGTCCGCGCCGCGGTCGGTGTTGTTGGTGCAGGCCACGTAGATGCGACCGGTGACGGGGTTGGGCTCCACGTCCTCGGGGCGGTCCATCTTGGTTGCGCCCACGGCGTCGGCCGCGAGCCGGGTGAAGACCAGCACCTCCTCGACCGTCATGCCCTCGACGCGTGACCGGCCGTCCTCCACCAACGGGATCCACTCGCCTGTGCCGTCGAAGCCGCCGTCCGAGGGGACCGCGCCCGTGCCGTCGATCTCGGACGCCGGGGAGTCGCCGATGAACCGTGCGACGTAGAGGTCGCCCGCGCTCAGCAGCGTCTTGTTGTGGCGGCGCGCCCAGCGGCTGCTGCCGTCGCGGAACCGCTCCTTCGAGACGAACTTGTACACGTAGTCGAACCGCTCGTCGTCGCCCATGTACGCGACGGCGTGGCCGCGCTTCGAGAGGATGACGTTGGCGCCCTCGTGCTTGAGGCGGCCCAGCGCGGTGTGCTTCACGGGCGCCTCGTCGGGCTCGTACGGGTCCACTTCGACCACCCAGCCGAACCGGTGGTTCTCGTACTCGTAGCCGGCGTTGTTGCCGTCGAAGCGCGGGTCGTCGAGCTCCCAGCCGTAGCTGGTCGCCTTGTCGGCGAGGCCGTAGCGCGCGTCGCGCGGGTCCTTGCCGTTGACGCGCAGGTTGGCGTTGAAGTTCTCCTCGCCGGAGACGACGGTGCCCCACGGCGTGGTGCCGCCCGCGCAGTTGTTCAGGGTGCCGCGCACGCGCGTGCCGGTCGGGTCCTCGACCGTGCGCAGCAGGTACGACCCGGCCGCCGGGCCGTCGACCTCGAACTCCGTGTCCACGGTGATGCGGCGGTTGTAGCGGCTGATCCGGGAGTAGCTCCACGGCGAGCCCTCGCGGTCGCGACGGACCTCGACCACCGACATGCCCCACGCCGCCCGCTCGATCGCACGGCGTGTGGCGGCGTCGTACGAGTCGTCGAACATGATGCCCGCGTTGGTGTACTCGTGGTTACTCACCAGCAGGCCGCGCTTGCCGCGCTTCGTCGTGCCGCGCGGGCGGACGTCGTCCGGGTCGGCGGGCAGGATGTCGAGGTAGTCGACGTTGTAGCCGAACTGCTTGGCCTGCTGCTCCGGCGTCTGGCGCGCGACGTCGAACGCGCGGCCGCCGGGCAGGATCGGGTCGCCCCATCGGATGATCGGCGACCACTCATAACCCTCGGGCACGACGAACGCGTCGGTGGCGGCGTCCTGCGGCGTGATCGCGCCGAAGGCGAGGCCCTTGGACCCGCCGCGACCCGCAGCCATCCCGGACGACGTGGCGGCGCTCGCTCCGGGGGCGCCGGCCACCTGGGCGCCGACGACGACGGTGGCGGCCGCGGCGGCGAGGCCGCCGAGCATGACGCGCCGGGACAGCGCGCGGGCCGCGACGTCGCGGAAGTACTCGTTGGCGGACTCGTTGGGGGCGGGGTGGGAGCACGCGTCGGCGCACTTGAGCCGGCACGTGACCGCGCTGCGCTTGCCGCGCGCGTAGTGAAGGGCGTGCGGGGTGGCGGCGAGCTCCAGCAGCGGGCGTGACTCGGGGGCGATCGTCATCGGTGACACTCCTGAGGTAGGGCGGTGACTGAGGCCGGGGGTGACGCGCCCGACGCTAGGGATCACCGATGGCCGCTCGCCGTCGTGACACCGACCCTCAGGTGAACACCAGGTGACCTACAGGTTCGGCCGGGTCGGCTCGTCCAGCCCTGCCGCTCAGCCCTGCCGCTCAGCCCTGGCGCTCAGCCCAGCGACGCCACCCACTCGGAGGTGCCGTCGTCGAAGCCCTGCTCCTTCCAGATCGGCACCTCGGCCTTGAGCTCCTCGACCAGGTCCGACGCCGCGGTGAACGCCGCGTGACGGTGCCCCGCGGCGACGGCCGCCACCACGGCGACGTCGCCCACGGTCAGGTCGCCCGTGCGGTGCACGACGGCGGCCCGCACGCGGTCGCCCGTCGCCGCCGCCGTCCGCGCGGCCACCCGCTCGGCCACCGCGCGCAGCACCGACGCCGCCTCCGGGTGCGCCTCGTAGTGCAGCCGGGTGACGCCCCGCCCTGAGTCGTGGTCGCGCACGAACCCGGTGAACGTCGCCACCGCGCCGCACGTGTCGTCGCGCACCAGGGTGCTCAGCTCCGCGAGCAGCGGGTCCAGGCGCGTGTCGACGACGTCGGCGCGCAGCACGACCGCGTCGCTGGTCGAGCCTGCGCCGTCCTGAGCCTGTCGAAGGGTCGAAGCCCCGGACGCGGTACCGACAGGCTCAATCGACGATGATCGGGTTTCGACCAGCGGTTCCTGAGTCTGTCGAAGGGCAACCGACGGGCCGGGCTCGGCCGGCGGGGTGATGGGGCGGTCGGTGCCGCTCAGCTGGTCGGCGGCGTGCGAGAGCACGTCGGCCAGCGCGTCCAGACCGTCGCGCACCCCACCGACGGACCCGGGCAGGTTCACGACCAGCGTCCGCCCGGCCACCCCGGCGACGGCGCGCGAGAGCGCCGCGGCCACCACCGGCGGCTTCGCCGGGTCCGTCGGGGTGGTCGACCGGGCGCGGACGAGCTCCGCGATGCCGGGGACCTCCCGGTCGAGGACGGCGCGGGTCGCCTCCGGGGTCCGGTCGCGCGGGCCCAACCCGGTGCCGCCGCTGGTCACGATCACGTCCGGGACCACGCCGGCGACTGCGCCCGCGAGCAGCGACTCGAGCGCCTCGCGCACCGGGTCGCCGTCGGGCACCACGACGGGTGACGACGTGCGCCAGCCGCGCGCGGCGAACCACTCCACGGCCGCCGGCCCGGAGCGGTCCGCATACTCGCCCGCGGCGGCACGGTCCGACGCGACGACGACGGCCACGCTGGGCACCGCGCCGTCCGCCCCGTGGTGCTCGTGCTCGTGCTCGTGCTCGTGCTCGTGCGACCCGCTCATGCGTCCTCCTGGTCCGCGGCCGGGTTCGATGCGGCCGGTCGCGCCCAGTCGCCGGACTTGCCGCCCGACTTCGCGACGACCTGCACGTCCGTGAGCACCGCCGTCTTGTCGACCGCCTTGATCATGTCGTACAGCGTGAGCCCGGCGACGGTGACGGCGGTGAGGGCCTCCATCTCGACGCCGGTGCGGCCGGTGGTGCGCACGGTCGCGCGGATCTCGACGGTGCCGGTCTCGACGGTGCCGGTCTCGACGGTGCCGGTCTCGACGGTGTCGGCGCCATCGGCGGGGACGATGTCGATCTCCACCCCGGAGATCGGCAGCGGGTGGCACAGCGGCACGAGGTCGGGCGTGCGCTTGGCGCCCAGGATCCCGGCGATCCGCGCGGTGGCGATCGCCTCCCCCTTGGGCAGGTCGCCCGACGCGATGCGCGCGACGACGTCCGCGCGGGTGCGCAGCACGCCGGTCGCGGTGGCCTCGCGCCTCGTCACGTCCTTGGCCGAGACGTCGACCATGTGCGCGGCGCCGTCGGCCCGGTAGTGCGACAGACCCTGTGTCGGATCGGGTGTCGGGTCGGCAGTTGGTGCGGTCATCGGAGCTCCCAGTAGTCGACGGGGTCGCCGGCCTCGAGCCGCGCGACGCCGGGCGGCACGTGCACGAGGATCGTCGCGGCGGCGAGGTGGGTCAAAAGATGCGAACCGGGGCCGCCGGTCATGCGCACGCGGCCGTCGTCGTCGAGCCTGCCGCGCCGCACCTGATGCAGGGCGGGCGGCGAGTCGAGGGGTTCCGCAAGCGGCGCGCGGCCGACGGGGCGGCGGGCCGGCACGGCGCCCGTGGCGGCGGCGAGCAGCGGGCGCAGGAAGAGCTCGAACGACACGTACGCGCTCACCGGGTTGCCGGGGAACGCCACGAGCGGCACCGTCCGCTCCCCCGAGCTGTCAGGGCCAGGAGCATGAGGACCTGCGTGTGGTCCTGACAACTCGCCGAGCGTGACCGTGCCGAGGCCCTGCGGCCCGCCCGGCTGGACGGCGACGTGCCCGAACCAGACGCCGGAGGCGTCCTCGGGTGGAGCGGCAGTGAGGGTCTGGCGCACCACCTCGTACGCCCCCGCGGACACGCCGCCGGTCGTCACGACGAGCACGACGTCGGTCGGCGCCGCGGCGAGCACGCGGTGCAGCGCGTCGGGCTCGTCCGGCACGACGCGGGTCGTGACGCGCGCGCCGGCCTGCGCGAGGGCGGCGGTGAGGGCGGCGCCGTTGGCGTCGTGCACCTGGGCGGGGCCGAGGACGACGCCGGCGGGCCCGAGCTCCGACCCGGTGGAGACGAGCAGCACGTGCGGCGGCGGGGCGACGTCGACGCGTGGCACGCCCGCCGCGACGAGCGCGCCGAGCTGCGCGGCACCCAGCGGCGTCCCGGCGCGGAGCAGCACGGCGCCCGCCGCGACGTCGGACCCCGCGGCCCGCACGTACGTACCGCGCGCGACCGGCGCGGCGAACCGCACCTCGGCATCCTGACCGGGGGCGGGGAAGCGCGGCGGGTCAACGTCCTCGATCCGCACGACGGCGTCGGCCCCGGCGGGCACGGGCGCGCCGGTCATGACGGGCGCGGCGCTGCCGGGCGCGAGCGGCGGCGGCTGCGTGCCGGCGGGCACGGGCGCGCCGACGGGGAGCACCACCGGCTCGGCCTCGGACGCCGCGGCGAGGCCCGCGGAGTGCACCGCGTACCCGTCCATCTGGGAGTTGTCGAAGCCCGGCAGCGCGACGGCGGCCACGGCGTCGCGCGCCAGCACGCGCGGGGCGAGCGAGGCGCCGGCCGCGGCCGCGGCGAGCAGTGCGGCGACCTCGACCGGCTGCACCCCACGCTCGCGCGCCGACGCCAGCGCCGGGACGACGATGTCGGTCACCGCGGCGGTGTGCTCGGCCACCGTCCGGCGGGAATGCGTCACGTCATGCACGAGCGCAAGCCTATGGTCTCGACCACCGACCGCTGGTTGAGACGAGGTGGCCTCGACCGCCTCGACCCCTGGTTGAGCTTGTCGAAACCCGGTCTCGACAAGCTCGACCGACGAGGTGGTCTCGACAGGCTCGACCGACGGATGCCAACCCGCAGATACGGCGCTATGCTCGCCACGATGCCGCACATGAGAGTTTCCGAAGCCGCCGTCTACCTCGGCGTCAGCGACGACACCGTGCGCCGCTGGATCGACCGCGGCCTGCTGCGGGCGACCGCCGACGCGTCGGGCCGCAAGGTCGTGGACGGGTACGAGGTGGCGATGGTGGCCCGCGAGCACGCGACGCCGCCGGCGGTGCCGGGCGGGACGAAGAGCTCGGCACGTAACCGCTTCGTCGGCCTGGTCACCGACCTCACGGTCGACACGGTGATGGCGCAGGTGGAGCTGCAGTGCGGGCCGTTCCGCGTGGTGTCGCTGATGAGCAGCGAGGCCGTGCGCGACCTCGGCCTGGAGCGCGGCTCCGTGGCGGTGGCGGTCATCAAGTCGACCACCGTGGTGATCGAGGCCGAGGGCCGAGGAGCCGCATGAGCAGGCGCGTGGCGCTGACCGGGCCGTGCGCGCTGAGCCTGTGCGCGCTGGCGGTCGCCGCGCTGGCGGGCTGCGGCGGCGCCGCCCAGGGGGACGACGACGCGGGCGGCGGCACGACGACGCTCACGGTGTTCGCGGCGTCGTCGCTGACGGGCTCGTTCGAGCAGCTCGCCGAGCGGTTCGAGGCCGACCACGACGGCGTGGACGTACAGCTCAGCTTCGCCGGGTCGTCGGACCTCGTGGCCCAGATCCAGCAGGGCGCGCCGGGGGACGTCTTCGCCTCGGCGGACACGGCGAACATGGAGAAGCTCGTCGCCGACGACCTCGTGGGCGACCCGCAGGACTTCGCCTCCAACACGCTGGAGATCGCCGTCCCGCCGGGCAACCCGGCCGGCGTCTCCTCGCTCGCCGACCTTGCTGCCCCGGACTCCGACTCGGGCCTCGATCTCGTCCTGTGCGCCCCCGAGGTTCCGTGCGGCGCCGCCTCGACGAAGGTCGAGGCGGCCGCCGGCCTCGACCTGCAGCCGGTGAGCGAGGAGCAGAGCGTCACCGACGTGCTCAACAAGGTGATCGCGGGCGAGGCGGACGCCGGCCTCGTCTACGTCACGGACGTCGCCGCCGCGGGCGTCGACGTCGAGGGCGTCGAGTTCGCCGAGTCGTCCAGCGCGGTGAACACCTACCCGATCGCCACCGTCGAGCGCGGCGCGGACGACAGCGACCGGGCCGACCTCGCCCGGGAGTTCGTCGACCTCGTGCTCGGCGACGACGGCCGGTCGATCCTGGCCGACTTCGGCTTCGCCACGCCGTCGGCATAGCCATGAGGGTTTCGACTAGCTCAACCGGCGATCGGGTCCCGACAAGCTCAACCGGCGATCGGGTCCCGACAAGCTCAACCAGCGATCGGGTCTCGACAGGCTCAGCCAGCGATCGGGTCTCGACAGGCTCAACCAGCGATCGGGTCTCGACAAGCTCAACCAGCGGTCGGGTTCCCACGAGCTCAACCGGCGAGGCCGCCATCGGCCTGCCACGCTGGGCGTTCGTGCCCGCCGCCCTGGGCGGGCTGCTCGTGGTGCTACCGCTGGTCGCGATGGGCACGCGGGTCGACTGGTCGGGCTACTGGGGGCTGGTCACCAGCGAGTCCGCGCGTGCCGCGCTCGTGCTGAGCCTGCAGACGTCGGCCACCAGCACGGTGGCGTGCCTGGTGCTGGGGATCCCGATGGCGCTGGTGCTGGCACGCTCCCGGTTCCCGGGTCTCGACCTGCTGCGGTCGCTGGTGCTGATCCCGCTGGTGCTCCCCCCCGTCGTCGGCGGCATCGCCCTGCTGTACACGTTCGGCCGCCGCGGCCTGCTCGGGGAGACGATGGAGGTGCTGGGCCTGCAGATCGCCTTCTCCACGACGGCGGTGGTGCTCGCCCAGACGTTCGTCGCGCTGCCGTTCCTGGTCGTCAGCGTGGAGGGCGCGCTGCGCACGGCGGGTGCGCGGTACGACGTCGTCGCGGCGTCGCTCGGGGCCCGCCCGACGACGGTGCTCCGCCGCGTGACCCTCCCGCTCGTGTGGCCCGGCCTGCTGTCGGGGACGGTGCTGTCGTTCGCCCGCGCCCTCGGCGAGTTCGGCGCCACGATCACCTTCGCCGGCAGCCTCCAGGGCACCACGCGCACGCTGCCGCTGGAGATCTACCTGCAGCGCGAGACCGACCCGGACGCCGCGGTCGCCCTCTCGTTGCTGCTGGTGGTGATCGCTGTGCTGGTCATCGGCTTCACCCGGCACCGGGGGGCTGCGCTGTGACGCTCTCGTTCGCCGCGACGCTGCCCGCACGCGGGTTCGACGTCGAGCTCGACGTCGCCGAGGGCCGCACCCTCGCCCTGCTCGGGCCCAACGGCGCCGGCAAGTCCACGGCGCTCGGCCTGGCCGCGGGCACGCTCCGGCCGCACGACGGCGAGATCACGCTCGGCGAGCGCCCGCTGGTCCGCGCCGCGGCCAGCCGCACCCGGGCCTGGGTGCCGCCCCACGCCCGGCAGGTGGCGCTGCTGGCCCAGGAGCCCCTGCTGTTCCCGCACCTGTCGGTGCGCCACAACATCGCGTTCGGGCCCCGCTCCCAGGGCACGCCGCGGCGGGCCGCCGACGCCGAGGCCGACCGGTGGCTGGAGCGCATCGGGCTGGCGCACCTCGCCGACCGCCGGCCGGCGACCCTGTCGGGCGGCCAGGCGCAGCGGGTGGCGGTCGCTCGCGCGCTCGCCGCCCGCCCGCGCCTGCTGCTGCTCGACGAGCCCATGGCCGCCCTCGACGTCGACGTCACCCCCGAGCTGCGCCAGACGCTGCGGCACCTGCTCGCCGGGCAGACCGCGATCATCACCACCCACGACGTGCTCGACGCCCTGCTCCTGGCCGACGAGATCGCCGTCATCGAGGGCGGGCGCGTCGTCGAGCGCGGCCCGACCGCCGAGGTGCTCGGCCGCCCCCGCAGCGCGTACGCCGCGCGGATCGCCGGGCTGAACCTGCTCGCCGGCACGTGGTCCGGCGACGGGGTCACGACCGAGGCCGGCGAGGTCGTGCACGGGCTGGCGCACGCCGACGAGCCCGGCCGCGACCTCCCCGTCGGCACGCCGATGACCGCGGTGTTCCGGCCGTCCGCCGTCTCCGTCTACCTCGACGAGCGTCACGGCTCCCCGCGCAACACGTTCCGCGGCACGGTCCGCACGCTCGAGCCGCACGGCGACCTCGAGCGCGTGCGCACCGACCACCTCGCCGCCGACGTCACGCCCCAGGCCGCCGCCGAGCTCGCGCTGACCCCCGGCACCCGGGTGTGGCTGTCCGTGAAGGCCGCCGAGGTGGACGTCTACCCGGTCTAGCGGCGGCGGGCCCGCGTGCGGCCCGTGTCACAGCCAGGTCGGCTGTCTCGTCCCAGGTTCGAAGACCCGAAGTCTCGAAGAGACACAGCGAGCAGGCGTCTCCGCTCCCGGAGGTCGATCGTGCTCGACAAGGAGCCGATCATGAACGAGCAGGACGACCGTCAGACGGTCGCGCTGGTGACCGGGGCGAACAAGGGATCGGTCGTGGACCGCGACGGCAATGTCCTCACCGGCGCTCATACTTCGGGTCCGACAACTGCGCAGCTCCCTTGCCGTCCAGACGGTCGAGGTCAGACGCGGAGCGATCGGGTCGCCCTCCGCGCCGAAGCTCGAGCTGGCGCTCAGCCGTGGGCCAGCTCCAGGCGGTAGCCGCGCTTGACGACGGTCTTGACCAGGTCGCGGCGACCGGCGGCCTCGCGCAGCCGCGCGACGGCGACCCCGACGGCGTGCGGGTCGCGCGAGGAGCCGGGCAGCACGTCGAGCACCCGCTCCCGCGACACAACGTCGCCGCCCGCGGCCGCCAGCAGCCGCAGCACCTCGACGCCCGTGGGCGACAGCGGCAGCACCTGGCTGGCGAGGACGGCGACGCGCGCGCGGATGACGAGGGGCCCGGCGACGGTGGCGAGCGCCACCGACTCGAGGTGCTCGTAGTGCCCCACGAGCGACCGCACCAGGGCCCCGAGACGGCCGCGCTCGGGCTGTAGCGTCGGGATGCCGCGCGACTCCAGCGGGCGCGCGGTCACCGGGCCGACGGCGGCGGCCACCATCTCCCCGTCCGCGAACCGCGCCACGACCGCGCCCCGCAGCCCCTGGTCCTCGACGGCCCGCATCCACGCCTCGGCACCCGGGGCCGACGTGAACGCGACGGCGTCGACCTCCCCCGCGGCGGCCGCTCGCACGGACGCCTCGACGGCGGCCGGGTCGGGCGGCGGCCCCCAGCGGTAGACGACGAGGGCCGACACCCGGGCACCCGCCTTCGCGAATACCCCGTCGAGCCCGTCGGCGCCGGCGCCGTGGTGCTGGATCGCGACGTGCAGCCCAAACACGCCCTCGCTGAGCAGCACCTCGGCGACCTCGGCGGACGTCTCCGACTCCGCCACCCAGTCGGCCTGGAGCCCTGCGGCCTGGATGGCGCCGCGCGCCTTGGGCCCGCGGGCCACGAGCCGCGACCGGCCGAGGACGGCGAGCAGGTCGTCGGCGAGCCCGTGCGCGTCGGCGGCCTCGATCCAGGCGCGGAACCCGACGCCCGTCGTGGCGACGACGACGTCCGGCGGGTCGGCGACCAGGGCACGGGTGGCGGCGATCAGCGCGTCGTCGTCCACGTGCGGCACCATGCTCAGCGCGGGCGCGTGGCGCACCGCGGCGCCCCGCCGCTCGAGGGCCGCAGCGAGCTCGCCGGAGCGCCGATCGGCGGTGACCAGCACCGTGCACCCCGCCATCACCTGGCCCAGCGCGGGCCGGGCGCCCTCAGGCACCGGCCCACCCCACGGCTCCTGCGTCACCAGCGACCTCCAGCAGCTTCTCGTCCGCGATGTCCCCGACCACGACCACGGCGGGAGCCCGCACCCCGACCTCCTCGGCACGTTGGGCCGCCAGGTCGAGCGCGACCCGCGTGACGCGCTGGTCGGGCAACGAACCCCGCTCGACGATCGCCACGGGGTGGCCGGGTTCGCGCCCGCATCGAGCAGCCGGGCCACGATCGCGGGCAGGGCGGACACCCCCATGAGGATCACCAGGGTAGCGGCGCGGGACGTGACGCAGGCCACGGAGACCGCGTCGAGGACGGCGTCAGTTCCTGTTCCCGCGTGCTCCGCGCCGTCGCGCGCGTGCCCGGTGACCACGTGGAACGCCGTCGTGGTGCCGCGTTGGGTCAAGGGCACCCCGGCCAGGGCAGGTGCAGCGAGCGCGGACGACACCCCGGGCACCACCTCGACCGGTACCCCGGCGGCAGGGCAGGCCGCGACCACCTCTCCCCCGCGGCGCCGGGGCCGGCGCCGACGAGCGTCACGCGCCCGGCCGGAGCGCCGGGCGCGGCGTTCGTCATCCGAGCCCCACGTGAACGACGCCGCCCGTCACGACGACCGGGTACGAGGCGAGGTCGCCGGCGAGCCCCGCCCGCGGATCCTTGCCGGCGGCGTCCAGGATCCTGGACGCGGCAACGCCAGGCGAGGGGGACAGCCCCGCACTGACGACGACCATCGCCTATCGAGACGCGCTGACCAGCCTCTGGCTGCTCGACGACCTGCCGGCGTGGTCCCCGAGCCGCAGCGCCTTCGACCGCCACGTCTCGGCGCCCAAGCACCAGCTCGCCGACCCCGCGTTGGCCGCCAGGCTCCTCGGGGCCACCCAGGCCTCGCTCCACCTCGGCCGGCACGGCTCGCTGCTCGGACCGCTCTTCGAGTATCTCGTGTCGTTGAGCGTCCAGACCTACGCCGAGTCGGCACGGGCCCGAGCCCAGCACCTGCGCACCCAGGGCGGCACTCACGAGGACGAGGTCGACCTGATCGTCGAGCGCGACGACGGCGCCGTCGTCGCGCTCGAGACCAAGCTCGCGAGCAGCGTGAGCGACGCCGACGTCAAGCACCTGCTCTGGCTCCGCGACAAGCTCGGCGACGACCTTCTGGACGCCGCGGTCATCACGACGGGCGAGCGGGCCTACCGTCGCCGCGACGGGATCGCCGTCATTCCCGCCGCGCTGCTCGGACCCTGAGGACCTCTCATGCGAAGGTCCCCGGCACGACGCCGGGGACGACCTGGAGCGGGCCCTCTTCGGGTGTCGGGACCTCGAACCCGTCGTAGTGGGCCGCCGCGACCTCCGGTGCCAGCAGGACGTCGTGCGCGTGCGCGCCGGTGCGCGCGGCCACGCGCGCCAGGGCCACGTCGCGCGGCGTGTCGACGTACACCACCAGGGTGTCCGCGCCGTGGGCCGCCCCGAGGGCCCGGTACTCGTCGCGGGAGGCCCGCGACCAGAACGACGAGTCCACGACGACGTCGCGACCCTGCGCGAGCAGGTCGTCCGCCCGCTCCCGCAGCGCCTCGCCCACCCGCCGCGCGTCGTCCTCCGGCAGCGGGTGGCGGGCCGCGTGCGTGGCCTCCCACGCGAGCTCGTCGACCGACGCCACCGCGTACCCCGCGTCCGCGTACCGGCGGGTGTGGGTGGACTTGCCGGCGCCCGCGGGGCCGCACATCAGGACGAGGCGGCGGCGCACCGCGCCGGCGGCGGGGCGGGCCGTGGTCACCTCAGGCCTCGAGCATCGCGTCCGGCCCGACGTCGCCCGCGTCGACGGCGACGTCGTGCTCGGCCAGCAGGCGCCGCAGCTGGTCGTGACCGTCGTCGACGCACCACTGGACGGCGTGGAGCCCCGCCTGGCGCGCGCCGAGGACGTTCCGCTCCACGTCGTCGACGAAGACCACCTCGTCCGGCTCGGCGCCGATGCGCCGCACCGCCTCGTCGAAGAACTCCGTGGCGGGTTTCGCGGCGCCAAGGTCGCAGGAGTAGCAGCTCACGTCAAACAGCAAGTCGTACCCCAGCTCCGTGCGCATGTACGCCTCGCGGTGGGCCTCCTGGTTGGTGCCGAGGTGCACGCCGTAGCCCGCCGCGCGCAGCTCGCGGACCAGACCGATCGACGCGTCGATCACCTCGATCCGGAGCCAGACGGCGCGGAACACGTCCCAGGGGTCGTCGGGCACGCCGAAGCGCGCGAGCCCGTCAGCGAGCACCGGCAGATAGTTGCCCCGCCCGGCAAGCATCGGCAGGTCCTGCGTCCACGTCTCGCGCAGGAACTCGCTCGACCGGTCGCCGAGGTACGGGTCCAGCACCGCGTCCCACCCGCCCGGGATCACCTGCAGGACCTCGTCCGCGTCGAAGAGCACGTGCCGGATCGCCATGCCCGGGACACTACCGCCGGCCTGGTCGCGCGCGTAGCCTCGTCGCCCATGGCCGACCCGCGCACGACGACGAACCCGCTGGTCCGTGCCGGTGGCCGAGCCCTCGGCCGGTTGAACGCCCGGCACCCGTGGAACCACAACGACCACTTCCACGGCTGGATCCTGCGGCGGCTGCCGCGGCGGCGCCTGCGCGCCCTGGACGTCGGGTGCGGCACAGGCGCCCTCGTGAACCGCCTGCGCCGCGAGGTCTTCGAGGTCGTGGGCCTCGACGTCGACGTCACGATGGCCGAGGCCGCGCGCGCCCGGTTCGCCGACGACCCCGCCGTCACCGTGCGCCACGACGGCTTCCTCGACCTGCCCGCCGACGGCTCGTTCGACGTCGTGACGATGGTGGCCTCGCTGCACCACATGGAGCTCGAGGCCGCGCTGCGCCACGCGGCCGGCGTACTCGCGCCCGGCGGGCGGCTGCTGGTGGTCGGCCTGGCGCGGCTGGGAGCGCCGCGGGACCTCGCCGTCGACCTGGTCTCATCGTTCGCAAACCCCGTTGTAGGGATGATCAAGCACCCGCGCGTCGCCGCGCCGGCCGCCCTGCCGGACGAGGCCGGGACCGACGCCGAGGGCCGGCCGGTCGTGCCCGTGCGGGACGCGCGCGAGACGTACGGCGAGGTCGCCACGGCCGCGCGCCGCGTGCTGCCCGGTGCGCGCTTCCGGCAGCGGCTGTTCTTCCGCTACACGCTCGAGTGGACCCGTCCGACGGACTGCTAGAAAGGGCGGCTGTGCGTTCTTGGTGA
Source organism: Isoptericola sp. Y541 (assembly GCF_059445465.1). Taxonomy (NCBI): domain Bacteria; kingdom Bacillati; phylum Actinomycetota; class Actinomycetes; order Micrococcales; family Promicromonosporaceae; genus Isoptericola; species Isoptericola sp. Y541. The sequence goes on from NZ_JCAIUJ010000001.1 coordinate 293,855, forward strand.
GCGAGCCCACCATCGCGGTGCCGTCGTGCACGGTGGACGCTTCGGTCAGAACGGCGGGATGCCGTCATCAGTGACGACGGTCCGTGCCGCCGACTCCGGAGCGCTTTCCCTGGTGGGCTCGTCGACCGGGCCAGCGGCGGGAGGTTCGGGGGGCGCCTGGCCCGCCAGGAACTGTGCCTCAATCGCCCAGGTGTCGAGCTGGTCGAGGGCGTGGTCGGCGCTGCCGGGGGCGGTGAGGTAGGTGCGCCCGCGGGGCGAGGTCCAGGCGAGGACGCCGTCGTCGAGCTGCTCGACCTGCCAGCAGGACTCGTGCTTCAGGGTGTGGTGCGCGCGGCAGAGATGCGCCAGGTTGCCGGCGTCGGTGGAGCCGCCGTCGGCCCAGCCGAGGGTGTGGTCGACGTCGCAGCGCGCGGCGGGCACGCGGCAGCCCGGGAACCGGCAGGTGACGTCGCGTTGGGTGAGGAAGGTGCGCAGGTCGGCGGGCACGACGTAGCTGCGCCGGTCGACGGTGAGCATCGCGCCGCTGACCGGATCGGTGAGCATGCGTCTGAGGGTGGGTGCGCGAGCAGCGAGATGTCGCGCGGTCTCGGCGTCGACGGGCGTCGTGCCGTCGAGAGTCGCGGGGGACTCGCTCGTGCCCGCGAGCGTGGACATCGGGACCGTGACGTGGACGACGGGCCGCACGCTCCGGGCCAGCGTGACCAACGGGTCGGGAGGACCGCAGTCGTGCTCGTGCTGTGCACCGTCGACCTGTGCGCTGTCGACCTGTGCGTCCTCGACCTGCGCGTCCTCGACCTGTGCACCGTCGAGCAGTAGGGCGCTGAGCCCGGCTGCTCTCAGCTGACCGATCCCGCGAGGGTCGCCGGCGGACCTGGCGCGCGCGGCGGCGCGGGTGAGCCGGTCGTGGACGGCGTGGGCGACGGGGGTGGGCACGTGGGCGGTGAGCCAGGACATGCCGTCCTTGCCGTCGTCGACCCAGACGTCGGCGCGCAGGGCGGCGGCCTCCCGCCGGACCTCGGCGGGGATGGGGTGCAACCGGTCTCGCGCGGCGTGGGCCAGGGAGCCGAACCGCGCCGGTGTCAGGGCGGGCGCCCGGTCCAGGACCGCGCGCTCGACCTGGGCGGCGGCTTGGGCGGGGAGGTCGGCGACCGCGTCGACGAGCGTCGAGGCGTGCTGGTAGGAGATGCGGCCCCCGCACAGGGCTTCCAGCGTCGCGGTCGCCGTCGACGCGAGGACCTGCGCGTCAGCGAGGAACCCCTGCGCGACGTGCTCGCTCACCCCCAGGGCGCAGGCGACCTCGGCCGCCAACGCCCGGTGCGCGACCGACCCACGACGCTCGGCAGATGACGACTCCACCCGCGCGACCTCGACGTCCAGCATCGACTCCGGGGCAGCATCGGCGGCCTCGAGCACCTCGGCCAGGGCGACCGTACGTCGTCCCGCGGCCGCATTCAGAGCTGTCTGCTCGTCCGTCGCCCGACCCAGGGCAGCATCCAGCGCCTGCTGCGCTGCGACGGTGCCGGGCTGCGTTGCCATGGGACGAGTCAACCACCAGCCACCGACAGGCACTCGAACACGCGTTCGACCCATCGCGGCCGTGCCCCGGGCGGGGCGGGTCGAGGCGTGAAACGCGCGCGAGCGCGAACGCACAGGGCGCACGCCAGGCCTGTGCGGCTCAGGCGGGCTTGCTCTGCAGCTCCAGCACGCCGAGCGAGCGCGTCGCGACGCCCTCGGCGGTGCGGTCCCCCAGGTCCCGGGCCGCGCGACGCGCGGCGGTGTGCAGGCGCCGCGCCTCGTCGCGGTGCCCGTGCGCGTCGAGGTACCGCCACAGCACGGTCGACAGGTCGACGACGTGGGTGAGGTGGCCCAGGAGCAGCGCCTGCTCCGCGGCGCACACCAGGGTCGACCGTTCGTCGTCGAGCCATCGCAGGGCGGCGTCGGGCCCGTCCAGCGGTGGCGTGAGCACCTCGGGGAGGTCGGTGCGCAGGCGCGTCTCGGCCGGTTCGAGGCAGGCGGCAGCGCGCACCGCCGCGGCCAGGTAGTAGTCGAACATCCGCCGCGGGCCGGCCGCGGCGTCCTCGTGTTCCGCCGCGAGCTCCGCGGCGTAGATGCGCAGCAGGTCGTGCATCTCGTAGCGGCCGCGCTCCGCCTCGTCGAGCAGGCGGCACCGTACGAGGTCGTCGATGAGCCGGCGCGTGCGCTGCAGGTCCGTGCTGCCCAGCAGCGCCGACGCGCAGAACGGGTCCAGGTAGTGGCGCGCGTGCGCGCAGTGGAAGCCGGAGCGCCGGAACAGCAGCGCCTGCTCCGGCGCGAGCTGCCGGTACGACCACGACAGCACCGAGCGGACCGACGTGTGGCTGTCGCCGGTCTCCAACAGGTCCAGCCGGTCCCGTTCCACGCCCAGCGCCGCCACCAGGTGCGCGATGTCGTCGGGCCCGGCGTCGCGCAGCCGCTCGGCGGCGACGCGCAGCGCCAGCGGCAGGCGGGCGCACCGCTCGACGAGGGCGTCCACCAGGTCGTCCACTCGGTCGTCCACCAGGTCGTCCACCCCGCGCCCGGAGTCGCTGTGGGCAGGGAGGTCGTCCCCGAGCCGAGCACCCAGCAGGGCCCGCGCGTCCCGCCGGGTCATCCGGCTGACGTCGAGCCGGTCGGCGCCCTCCCCCGCGGTCAGCCCGGCAAGTGTGTCGCGGCTGGTGACCACCGTGACGCAGCCGGCCGACCCGGGCAGCAGGGGCCGCACCTGGTCGGCGTCGGACGCGTTGTCCACCACGAGCAGCAGGCGGCGGCCGTCGGTCAGGGTGCGGAACCTCGCGGCGCGGGCATCCAGGTCGGCGGGGATCGCGTCGCCGGCCTCGCCGACGGACCGCAGCAGCACCCCGAGCGCGTCCACGGGCGACACCGGTGCGTGCGGGCTGAAGCCGTGCAGGTCCAGGTGGAGCTGCCCGTCGGGGAACCGCTTGCGCGCCCGGTGCGCCCAGTGCGTCACCAGCGCCGTCTTGCCGACCCCGGCGGTCCCGGTGACGACGACCACCCGCGCACCGCCCTCCGAGTGCCTGCTGAACCGGTCGAGCGCCGCCAGCTCCTCGGCGCGACCGACGAACCCGCACGGGTCGTGCGGCAGCTGCGCAGGCGGACGGTGCGCAGGCGGACGGTGCGCCGGTACGGGGGATGGCGCCATCGCGGCGTCCTCGCCCGTGAGGATGCACCGCTCGAGCTCGCGGAGCTCCGATCCGGGTTCCAGGCCGAGCTCGTCGACGAGGGTCTGCCGGGCCGACCGGTAGGCGGCGAGCGCGTCGGCCTGTCGGCCGCTGCGGTACAGCGCCGTCATGAGCAGCGCGTGCAGGCGCTCCCGCAGCGGGTGGCGGCCCACCAGATCGGCGAGGTCCCCGACGACGCTCGCGTGGCGTCCGCACTCGAGCTCGGCGGCGTAGAGCTGCTCGAGCGCGGAGTCCCTCCGTTCGGTGAGCCGCCCCGCCTCCGCGGCGAGGGGGCCGAGGTCGAGGCCCTGGAACGGCTCGCCTCGCCACAACCCCATCGCGGAGTGCAGCAGCTCGGCCCGGCGGCCGGGGTCGGCGGTGCCCGTCGCGCGCTCCACGGTCTCGTCGAAAAGGTGCGCGTCCAGCTCCCCCGGGTGCACCTGCAGCACGTAGCCCCCGGCGTCGAGCGCCAGCCGGCCCTCCTCCCCGAGCGCACGGCGCAACCGGTGCACCGTCAGGTGCAGACGCTGCAGGTCGGCCGGGTCCCCGCTGTCCCAGAGCGCGTCCAACAGCGCCTCGGCCGGCACCGGCGAGTTGGCGCGGGTGAGCAGCAACGCCAACAGCCCGAGCCGGACCGCCCCGGACACCTGCGGTACGTCGTCCGCCCGCGCGACCCGCACCGGCCCCAGCACCTCGAAGCGCATGTCGTCCCCTTCCGACGTCGGGACCGATTGATCCCCACCCCACACAAGAGGTGACCGGGGCGACGGAAGTACGGCGAAAGGGCGAGGAAAGCGGCCGTCGGCACGGTGGTGCCCATCAGAGGTCGTCGACCGCCGCCGGGCCGGGCCGACGACCGCACCGTCCGCCCGGCGCGAGGGACACGAGGGGAAACCCATGCGACACAGCACGAGAAGGACGCTGGCGGCTGCGGCCGTCGGTGCCGCGGGGCTCGGCCTGCTGGGCGCCACGGCGGCCACCGCCGCACCCGCTCCGGACGCGCCGGGCGCCGACCCGGCCACGGCGGCCGCGTGGACGAGCACCGGCGCCACGTGGAACGACCCGAACGACGTCGGCGGAGTCTCCGTCTACGAGCGGGCTTCCAAGCCCAGCACCGGGGAGAACGTCCTCGGCCAGTTCATCGCCTACGGCGAGAAGATCACGATCATCGACAGCCACGACAACGACCGGAAGGCGATCGTCAAGCTCTGGGTCGGCGGCAGCGGCCCCGCCGTCTTCTACGGCAACGGCGATGGCACCGAGCGGGTCGTCAACAAGTCGTACGACGAGGGCCAGCCGGTCTACGTGCAGGTCTGCACCTCCGACTCGGCGAACGCTGTCTGCTCGGACAGGAAGTACAAGGGCAGGTCCTGACCGCCACCGCCACGGACGACCCACGAACGACCCACGAACGACCCACGAACGACCCACGAACGATCTCGAGGAGGAATCATGCGACTTCGCACCATGACGGCGGCCGTCGCCGCGACGCTCGGCGTCGCCGGCCTCTGCCTGCTCGGTCCGGCGGCCACGGCCGCCCCCGCGCCTGTGCCCGCACCTGACATGACCGACATGACCGCCACGACCGCCACGACCGCCACGGCGGCCAGCTGGTACATGGACACCGCTGCCTGGGCCGACGACGGCGACGCCGGCGGCGTCAGCATCTACGAGCAGGCCATCAAGAACGGCACCGAGCAGTACGTGATGGGCATGTTCGAGGCCAAGGGCGAGCACCTGACGATCTGGGACCACCACCCCAACGGCTACAGGTCGATCGTCAAGCTCTGGGTCGGCGGCAGCGGCCCGGCCGTCTTCTACTCCAACGGCGACGGGACGAAGCGCGAGCTGAACCTGTCCTACGACGAGGGCCAGACCGTGTACCTGCAGGCCTGCACCTCGACGTCCGCGAACGCCGTCTGCACGCCCAAGACCGCGAAGGGCAAGTCCTGAGGAGGGATCATGCGACTTCGATCGATGACAGCAGCGGCCGCGACGCTCGCCGTCGCCGCCCTGGGGACGTTCGGCGGCACGGCCGCCGGCGCCGCGTCCTCCGACGTGGCCTCCGACGTGGCACCGCAGGCCAGCTGGACCCCCAACTACTACGCCTGGAACGATCCCGAGGACGCCGGCGGCGTCTCCGTGGCCGAGATGGCGTCCAAGAGCGGCAGCGACGAGTACGTCCACGGCCGGTTCCGCGCCTACGGCGAGGTTCTGTCGATCTGGGATTACCACGACAACGACCGCAAGTCGATCGTCCGGCTCTGGGTCGGCGGCAGCGGGCCCGCGGTCTTCTACTCCAAGGGCGACAACACCTACCGAGAGGTGAACCTGTCGTACGACGAGGGGCAGACCGTGTACATCCAGACGTGCACGTCCGACACGGCCGGGGCGGTGTGCACGGCGAAGAAGAAGGTTCCGGGCAGGTCCTGACGGGTGCCCACACGCGTCCGCACGACGGGAGGACGGGCGTCGGAGCACCGTGACGGGTGTTCCGACGTCCCGTCAGGACCGAGATGACGCGGCCGCGTGATCAATGCCGTACCCCGATCAGGGGTGTCTGGCGTGCACTGCCGCAGGTCCGGGACCATGATTCGAAGCAGTGATTCTTCGGATCCCCCCAGCCTCAGGAGTGCGCATGTCGCCCACCCGCCCGCCCGACGTCGAGACCGGGACGGCACCACCGACCGGAGCGGCCGACGCCCTCCTGAGACTCGGCAAGCACCTGCGCAAGGGGGAGGTGTCCGACGACCTGCGCCAGCTGTTCCTCAAGGGCGGGCGTCAGGGCGACGTCTTCTACCGGGACCGGTGGTCGCACGACAAGGTGGTGCGCTCCACGCACGGCGTGAACTGCACGGGGTCGTGCTCGTGGAAGGTGTACGTCAAGGACGGCATCATCACGTGGGAGACGCAGCAGACGGACTACCCGTCGGTCGGCCCGGACTCCCCCGAGTACGAGCCGCGGGGCTGCCCGCGCGGCGCGGCGTTCTCCTGGTACACCTACTCCCCCACCCGGGTGCGCTACCCGTACGTGCGCGGCGTGCTGCTCGCCGCCTACCGAGAGGCGAAGGCCGCGGTGGGCGGCGACCCGGTGCTGGCGTGGCAGCGGGTGACGTCCGACCCTGAGACGGCCCGCGCGTACAAGTCGGCCCGCGGCAAGGGCGGGCTGGTGCGCGCCACGTGGGACGAGGCCGCGGAGATCGTCGCGGCCGCGCACGTGCACACCATCAAGGAGCACGGCCCGGACCGGGTCGCGGGGTTCTCCCCCATCCCGGCGATGTCGATGGTGTCGCACGGCGTCGGGGCGCGATTCGTGCAGATGCTCGGCGGCACGATGCTGTCGTTCTACGACTGGTACGCCGACCTGCCGGTCGCGTCCCCGCAGGTGTTCGGCGACCAGACGGACGTGCCCGAGTCGGCGGACTGGTGGAACTCGTCCTACCTGATCATGTGGGGCTCCAACGTCCCGGTGACCCGCACCCCGGACGCGCACTTCATGACCGAGGCGCGCTACCGCGGCACCAAGGTGGTCTCGGTCTCGCCGGACTACGCGGACAACACGAAGTTCGCGGACCAGTGGCTCGCCCCCCAGCCGGGCACGGACGGCGCGCTGGCATTGGCGATGGGGCACGTCATCCTGCGCGAGTTCCTGGTGGAGAAGCGCACCGCGCCGTTCGCCGACTATCTCAAGAAGTACGCCGACGCGCCGTTCCTGGTGCGCCTCGACGAGCACGACCCTTCGACCCTTCGACAGGCTCAGGACGGCGCAGGCTCAGGACAGGCGGCGACGTACGTGCCGGGCAAGTTCCTCACGGCCGCGGACGTGGACGACGACGTCCTGCCCGGGGCGTCGTCCGGGGCGAACCCGCACTTCAGGACGCTGTTGCTGGACGCCGACGGCACCGTCGTCGCCCCCAACGGCACCCTCGCCGACCGGTACGGCGAGGCGGGCGAGGGCAAGTGGAACCTCGACCTGGGCGACGTCGACCCGCTGCTGTCGGTGGCCGACGCCCCACCGCCGGTCGAGCCTGTCGAAACCGGCGTACCTGTGCTGCTCCCCCGGTTCGACATGGTCTCGACAGGCTCGACCGACGTCGAGGCGCACCTCGGCGGCAAGGGCGTGCTGACACGCGGCGTGCCGACCCGGCGGGTGGGCGGGCACCTGGTGACCACCGTCTTCGACCTGCTGCTCGCGCAGTACGGCGTGGAGCGTGCCGAGCTCGGCCTGCCGGGCGAGTGGCCCACCGGCTACGACGACGCGACCGCCCCCGGCACTCCTGCCTGGCAGGAGGAGATCACCGGCGTGCGGGCCGCGGACGCCGCGCAGATCGGCCGGGAGTTCGCGCAGAACGCGGAGGACTCCGGCGGCCGGTCGATGATCATCATGGGCGCGGGCGCGAACCACTGGTTCCACGCCGACACCATCTACCGCGCGTTCCTCACCCTCACGACGATCACGGGCTGCCAGGGCGTCAACGGCGGCGGCTGGGCGCACTACGTGGGGCAGGAGAAGTGCCGGCCGATCACCGGGTGGGCGCAGTACGCGGGTGGCCTGGACTGGCTGCGGCCGCCGCGGCAGATGATCGGCACCGGGTGGTTCTACCTCGCCACAGACCAGTGGCGGTACGACGGGATGCCGGCCGACGCGCTCGCCTCCCCGCTCGCGCCGGGCCGCCTGGCCGGACGCACGACGGCGGACACGCTCGTGGAGTCCGCCCAGCGCGGCTGGATGCCGAGCTACCCGACGTTCGACCGCAACCCCCTGGACCTGGTGGACGAGGCGCGTGCCGCCGGCAAGGAGCCGGAGCAGCACGTCGTCGACGAGCTCAAGAAGGGGACGCTCAAGTTCGCCTGCGAGGACCCCGACGACCCGGCGAACTTCCCGCGCGTGCTGACGATCTGGCGGGCCAACATCCTCGGGTCCTCGGGCAAGGGCAACGAGTACTTCCTCAAGCACCTGCTCGGCACGGACTCGTCCGTGCTGGCCGCCGAGGCGCCGCCCGACCGGCGGCCGGCGTCCATGGCGTGGCGCGACGAGGCGCCGCGCGGCAAGCTCGACCTGCTCGTCACGATGGACTTCCGCATGACGAGCACCACGCTGTTCTCCGACGTCGTGCTGCCCGCCGCCACCTGGTACGAGAAGCACGACCTGTCGAGCACGGACATGCACCCCTTCGTGCACTCCTTCAACCCGGCGATCAGCCCGCCGTGGCAGACCCGTACGGACTTCGACACGTTCCACACGCTGGCCGGGCTCGTGTCCCAGATGTCCGAGACCCACCTGGGGGTGCGCGAGGACCTGGTCGCGACCCCCCTGATGCACGACACCCCCGACGAGCTCGCCGTGCCGCACGGCACCCTCACCGACGCGGGCGCACCGATGACCGAGCGCGAGCTGGTGCCCGGCGTCACGATGCCGCGCCTGCAGGTGGTGCAGCGCGACTACCCGGCGTTCGCGGCGCGCATGGCGGCCCTCGGCCCGTTGACCGACACGAAGGGCATGGCCACCAAGGGGGTCGCGTACATGCCGGACGAGGAGGTGCGCAAGCTCGGCCAGGTCAACGGCGTCGTGACCTCCGGGCCCGCGGCCGGGCGCCCGCGGCTGGACCGCGACACCCACGCGTGCGAGATGATCCTCGCGCTGTCCGGCACCACGAACGGGCGGCTGGCGGTGCAGGGCTTCGAGAACCTGGAGCGCCGCACGGGGCAGCCGCTCGCCGACCTGGCGCGCGACGACCATGCCAAGCGCGTCACGTTCCCCGACGTGCAGTCCCGCCCGACCACGGTCATCACCTCCCCGGAGTGGTCCGGGTCGGAGCACGGCGGGCGCCGGTACACGGCGTTCGCGGTCAACGTGGAGCGGCTCAAGCCGTGGCACACCATCACCGGCCGCCAGCACTTCTACCTCGACCACGACTGGATGATCGAGCTGGGCGAGCAGCTGCCGGTGTACCGGCCGCCGCTGGACCTCCACCACCTGTTCGGCGACAGTCCCGTGCCCGGCACGTTCGACGACGGCAGCGTCACCGGTCATGCCGCCGTCGCCGTGCGCTACCTCACCCCGCACTCCAAGTGGTCCATCCACTCGGAGTACCAGGACAACCTGTTCATGCTGTCGCTGTCGCGCGGCGGGCCGAACATCTGGATGAGCCCGGCAGACGCCGCGAAGATCGGTGTCGCGGACAACGAGTGGATCGAGGCGGTGAACCGCAACGGCGTCGTCGTCGCCCGCGCCGTCCTCTCCCACCGCATGCCCGAGGGCACCGTCTACATGCACCACGCCACCGACCGCACGGTGGACGTGCCGCTGGCGGAGACGTCCGGTAAGCGCGGCGGCATCCACAACTCGCTGACGCGCATCCTGCTCAAACCCACGCACCTCGCCGGCGGGTACGGGCAGCTCAGCTACGCGTTCAACTACCTCGGCCCCACCGGTAACCAGCGCGACGAGGTCACCGTCATCCGACGCCGCAGCCAGGAGGTGCGTTACCAGTGAAGGTCATGGCGCAGATGTCGATGGTGATGAACCTCGACAAGTGCATCGGGTGCCACACGTGTTCGGTGACCTGCAAGCAGGCCTGGACGAACCGCACGGGAATGGAATACGTGTGGTTCAACAACGTCGAAACACGGCCGGGGCTGGGCTACCCGCGCCAGTACGAGGACCAGGAGACGTGGCAGGGCGGCTGGATGCGCACCAAGCGCGGCAAGCTGAAGCTCCGTGCGGGCGGTCGGGCGAAGAAGCTCGCGTCGATCTTCCACAACCCGAAGCTGCCGTCCATCCACGACTACTACGAGCCGTGGACGTACGAGTACGACATGCTGCTCAGCGCGCCGCAGGGCGAGCACACGCCGGTCGCGAAGCCGAAGTCGCTGCTCACGGGCGACGACATGTCGATCCAGTGGTCGGCCAACTGGGACGACGACCTCGGCGGGTCGACGGCGACGATGCAGGACGACCCGATCCTCAAGCACATGAGCGAGCACGTGGCCGAGGAGCTCGAGCAGACGTTCATGTTCTACCTGCCGCGCATCTGCGAGCACTGCCTCAACCCGTCGTGCGTCGCGTCCTGCCCGTCGGGCGCGATGTACAAGCGGGTCGAGGACGGCATCGTGCTGGTGGACCAGGACCAGTGCCGCGGCTGGCGCATGTGCGTCACCGGCTGCCCGTACAAGAAGGTCTACTTCAACCACAAGACCGGCAAGGCCGAGAAGTGCACGCTGTGCTATCCACGCATCGAGGTGGGCCTGCCCACCGTGTGCTCCGAGACGTGCGTGGGCCGGCTGCGCTACCTAGGCCTGGTGCTGTACGACGCGGACAAGGTCGGGGCCGCCGCCGCGATCGAGGACGAGCAGGACCTGCTGGCCGCGCAGCGCTCCGTCTTCCTGGACCCGCACGACCCCGAGGTGGTCGCCGCCGCCCGCCGCGAGGGCATCCCGGACGACTGGATCACGGCCGCGCAGCGCTCCCCCATCTGGAAGCTCATCCACGACTACGAGGTGGCGCTCCCCCTGCACCCGGAGTACCGCACGCTCCCGATGGTCTGGTACATCCCGCCGCTGTCGCCCGTCGTCGACGTCGTGGCCAGCTCCGGCAACGACGGCGAGGACGGCCGCACCCTGTTCGCTGCGATCTCGCAGCTGCGCATCCCGCTGGAGTACCTCGCGGGCCTGTTCACCGCGGGCGACACCAGGCCGGTGGAGCGGGTGCTGCGCAAGCTCGCGGCGATGCGCTCCGGCATGCGGGAGGTCAACCTGGGCCGCGAGTTCCCCGAGGAGACCGCCACCGCCGTCGGCATGACCGGCGATCAGGTCCAGGAGATGTTTCGGCTGCTCGCGATCGCCAAGTACGAGGACCGGTACGTCATCCCGTCCGCGCACACGGAGGTGGCGCGCGAGCTGGAGGAGATGGCGTGCTCCCTCGACGTCGAGGGCGGGCCGGGCATGGGCGGCCAGGGGATGAGCGGCGCCGGACCGTTCGGCTCGTCGTCAGGCACCCCGCTGCCGGTCGCGGTGGAGAACTTCCACGCGCTCGCCAACCGGCAGACCGCCGACTCCCCCTACGGGCCGTCCACCCCCGGGCGCGTGAACCTGCTCAACTGGGACGGCAACGGGAGCCCCACGGGCCTGTTCCCGCCCTCCGAGGGCGGCGGCGGCGGCGTGCCCCCCGGCAGCCCGGGCACCGTGCCGGGCGGCCGGCAGGACGCCACGTACGAGGAGCCCGGCGGCTCCGATGCCTCCGGATCAGGGAGCGCGCGATGAGCCTCGCCTTCCTGCCTCGTCCCGGCGTCCGGGCCAAGCGCCTCGACCCGCTGACACCCGTGCGGCTCGACGGCGGCCAGCGCGCCGTCGCGCACATGGGGGCCGCCGTCCTGCTCGGCTACCCGGACGACGAGACGCGCGCGGCCGCGCAGACGGTGCGCGACGCCGTCGGCGGCCTGCCCGCGCCGGTACGCGAGCGCCTCACCGGCCTGGCCGACGCCCTGACGGACGGCGACCCCGCCGCCCTGCAGACCGCCTACGTCGCGACGTTCGACCTCAAGCGCCGGTGCGCGATGTACCTGTCGTACTACGCGGCGGGCGACACCCGGCGCCGAGGGACCGCGCTGGTGCGGTTCGTCGAGGCGTATCGCGCGGCCGGCTTCGAGCCCACGGGCGACGAGCTGCCCGACTATCTGCCCACCGTGCTCGAGCTGTCCGCCCGTGGGGGCGAGGACGGCGCCCGGATCGCCGGCAGCCTGCTGGCCGTCCACCGCGACGGCATCGAGGTCCTGCGCTCCGCGCTCGCGGCGCAGGGCTCGCCGTGGACGGCGGCGATCGAGGCCGTGTGCCTCACCCTGCCGCCCGTCGACGACGCGACGGCCGAGCGGATCGCCGACCTCGTGACGGCCGGTCCGCCGGCGGAGATGGTCGGGCTGAGCGGATACGGGGACGGGGAGGACCTGCCATGGGCGTGACCGACACGGGCGGCGACAATATCCTGCTGTGGGTGGTGCTGCCGTACGTGACCTTCGCCGTGCTGGTGGTGGGGTCGATCTGGCGGTACCGGTACGACAAGTTCGGCTGGACCACCCGGTCCAGCGAGCTGTACGAGAAGCGGCTGCTGCGCTACGGCTCGCCGCTGTTCCACTTCGGGCTGCTCTTCGTGGTGCTCGGGCACTTCCTCGGTCTCGTGATCCCGAGCTCCTGGACCGAGGCCGTCGGCATCAGCGAGGGCGTCTACCACTTCATCGCCACGTCCATGGGGTCCGTCGCCGCCCTCGTCGCCGTCTCCGGCCTGCTCATCCTCATCTACCGGCGCCGCTCCACCGGACCGGTGTTCCTGGCGACCACGCGCATGGACAAGACCATGTACGTGTTCCTCGCCGCCTCGCTGCTGTCGGGCGCCTGGGCGACGGTGCAGACCCAGATCCTGGCGGGCGGCCACGGGTACGACTACCGGGAGACGATCTCGCCGTGGTTCCGGTCGCTGTGGTACCTGCAGCCGCAGCCCGCCCTCATGGAGGGCGTGCCCCTGGCGTTCCAGGTGCACATCGTGGCGGCGTTGCTGCTGTTCGCCCTGTGGCCGTTCACCCGCCTGGTGCACGCGTTCTCCGCCCCCGTGCAGTACCCGTTCCGCCCGTACGTGGTCTACCGGTCCCGCGAGGCGTCAGTGTCGTCGCGGGCGCCGCGGCCGGGCTGGGACCCGTCCGACAGCCCGCGATGACCCCGCTCACCGCACCGCCCACGCACCAGGAGGATCCATGACCTCGGCACCGTCCACCGGCCCCGCCGACGCGCCGGCGGCTCAGGCCGTGCAGGGTAACGGGACCCAGCTCGCGCTCGCGACGGCCGGGTTCGCGATCTGTTTCTGGGCGTGGGCCCTGCTCGGCCCGCTGGGCAACACCTACGGGCAGCTGTACCACCTGTCCGACTTCGAGGTGTCGGTGCTCGTGGCCGTCCCCGTGATCGTCGGGTCCCTCGGCCGCATCCCGATCGGGGCGCTCACCGACCGTTTCGGCGCCAAGGTGATGTTCCCGCTGTGCAGCGTGCTGACGATCCTGCCCGTGCTGTTCGTCGGGTTCGTCGCGGACAGCCTGCCCTGGCTGCTGGTCGGCGGGTTCTTCCTCGGGCTGGGCGGCACGACGTTCGCCATCGGCGTCCCGTTCGTCAACAACTGGTACCCGCCCGCCCGGCGTGGCACCGCCATCGGCATCTTCGGCGCCGGCATGGGCGGCACCGCCATCGCATCCTTCTCCACCGTGCCGATCCGCGACGCGTGGGGCGAGGGCGCTCCGTTCATCATCGTCTCGGTGTTCCTGGCGGTCTTCGCCCTCGTCTCGCGGGCCCTGCTGCGCGACTCGCCGGCCTGGACGCCCGGCACCGGCAGCGGCATGTGGGCGCGCACCTGGGCGACCATGAAGATCCCCGCCACCCTGCAGCTCTCCTGGCTGTACGCGATCGGCTTCGGCGGGTTCGTGGCGTTCTCCGTGTACCTGCCGACGTTTCTGCAGAACGCGTATGAGCTCAGTGCCAGCGACGCGTCGTTCCGCACCGCCGGGTTCGTGGTGCTGGCGGTGCTCTGCCGGCCGATCGGCGGCACGCTGTCGGACAAGTTCGGCGGCGTGCCGGTGTCGATCGCGTGCTTCACCGTGGTGACGGTGTTCGCGGCGGTGATCATCTTCCAGCCCGCCCTGATGCCCGGCGCGACCATCGCGTTCCTCGGGATGGCGGTCGCGCTCGGCGCGTCGTCGGGGGCGACGTTCGCCCTCGTGGCGAAGATGGCTCCCCCCGGGACGGTGGGGGCCGTGACGGGCGTCGTCGGCGCCGCGGGCGGCCTGGGTGGGTTCATCCCGCCGCTGATCATGGGCGCCGTCTACGGTGGGCGCGGCGACTACGGCATCGGCTTCGCGCTGCTGGCGCTCACCGGCCTGATCACGCTGCTGTTCACGCTCGGACCGGTGCGCAAGCGCGTGCGCGCCAACACGGGGGCGGGATGAGCGCGGCGCGCCGCACCCGTTCACAGCCCGCGACGGCGCGCGGTGAGGACCCGGCCGCACCCGCGTCACGCACCCGGCCTACGGTGGCGCCGTGAACCCGGCCCGCACCGTCGACGAGCACGTCGCCGCCGTGCTCGCCCTGGTCGCGCCGCTCCCGTCGCGCGACGTGCCGCTCGCGGACCTCGCCGTCGGCGCGCCCGGCCGCGTGCTGGCCGCGCCGGTGCGCGCGGACGCCGCCGTCCCGCCGTTCGACGCCGCCGCGATGGACGGCTACGCGGTGCGCCTGGCCGACCTGCCCGACGACGGCGCCGCCGTCACCCTGCCCGTCGTCGGCGACCTCCGCCCCGGCTCCCCCGCCCTCCCCGAGTGTTGTGGGCGCGATTTCGGGGGCTATCCGTCGACGGATAGCCCCCGAAATCGCGCCCACAACACTTCGGACGAAGGCGGGGCGGTCCGGATCATGACCGGCGCGCCAGTGCCGGCGTGGGCGGACGCCGTCGTGCCGGTGGAGCGCACGTCGACCGGGCGGTTCGTCGCCGGCGGCCCGACGACGGAGCGCGAGGTCACGCTCGCCCGCCAGCCCCGCGCGCACGTGCGTTTCCGCGCCGAGGACGTGCGGCCCGGGGACCTGCTCGGGTCCGCTGGCGACCCCGTGACGCCGGCCCTCGTCGCCGTGGCCGCCTCGGGCGGCCTCACCGCCCTGCCGGTGCGCGCCCGCCCGCGGGTGGCGGTGCTGTCCACGGGCTCGGAGCTCCTGCCGACGGATCGGTTCGGCAGCATCCCGGACTCGAACTCCCTGCTGCTCGCTGCCCTGGTGCGGGCTGCGGGGGCCGACGTCGTGCGCGTCGGCGCCGTCCCCGACGATCCCGACGCGCTCCGCGCCGCCCTCTGCGCCGCCCTCGATGACGTGGTGGGCGGCGGGGCGGGGGTGGACCTGATCGTGACGACGGGCGGGGTCTCGGCCGGGGCGTCGGACGTCGTGCGGGCGGTGCTCGCCGACGACGACGCGCGGCTGAGCGACGTCGACGTCGCCGCCGTGGCGGTGCGGCCGGGGCGTCCGCAGGCGCTGGCGCGCTGGCAGGGGGTGCCGTGGGTGGCGCTGCCCGGCAGCCCGGTGAGCGCCTTCGTGTCGTTCGCGCTCTTCGTCCGCCCGGCGGTCGCGGTGCTGGCGGGCCGGGCGCCCGTACTTCCGGCGCGACGTCGCGCGGCCTCTGCCTGGTCGAGCCCGCCGGGGCGCGTGCACGTCGTGCCGGTGCGGACGCTGCCCTCGGGAGAGGTCGAGCGAGCCGCAGCCCCCGGTGACGACCGACCCGGCGCCGCGGGAGGCCACGCGACGTCGGCTCTGCTCGGCGCCGACGGGCTCGCGCTCGTGCCGGCCGACGTCGAGAAGGTCGAGGCCGGCGCCGACATCGACGTGCTCCCCTTGGACCTGCCGTTCGGTGCACCCACGACCGACGGCGAGGCGTGACGTGACGGCCGGCCCCGGCCCCACCCCGGCCCTGCACGACGCGGTCGTCCTCGCCGGCGGGCGCGCGGCCAGGCTCGGCGGGGTGCCCAAGCCGACCGTCGTCGTCGACGGCGCACCGCTGCTCGACCACGCGCTCGCCGCGACCCGCGACGCCGCGCGCACCGTCATCGTCGGCCCCGCGGCGGCGCTCCCGCCGGGTGCCCTGGACGTCCGTGACGTCGTCCTCACGCGCGAGGACCCGCCGTTCGGCGGTCCGGTGGCCGGCCTCGACGCCGGGCTACGCGCGTTGGACCACAGCCACGACCGCACGGAACTCGCCGCACCGTGGGTGCTCGTCCTCGCGGTGGACGTGCCGCGCGCCGCCGCGGCCGTGCCCCTGCTGCGGACCGCCGTCGGCGCCGTGAGCACGACCGGTCCCGCGCCGCACGCCGACGGCGCCTACCTCGTGCGCGACGGCCGCGCGCAGTGGCTGGTCGGCCTCTACCGCCGCGACGCGCTGCGCCGTGCCCTGCGGTCGGCCGCCGGGCCGGAGGGCCTCGTCGGGGTGTCGGTGCGGCGGCTGGTCGCGGCGCTGTCGTGCGTCGAGGTGCCGGACGGCGGGGGCCTCAGCGCCGACGTCGACACCTGGGACGACGTGCGACGGCTTACGGTGGGACGACCACACGCCCGACCGCGGGAAGGAACCCGATGACCGATCAGACGCCCCGCACCGACGACCCCGGCTCCAGCGTGCTGGACCGATGGGTGGACGCGCTCGAGGCCGAGCTCGGCCTGCCCCCGCGGAGCGTTGACGTCGGGGCCGTGCTGGACCTCGCACGCGACGCCGCGCATCAGGTCGCCCGGCCGGCCGCGCCTGTCACCACGTACGTCGTCGGCTTCGCGGCCGGGCTCGCCGCCGCGCACGGCAACGGCTCCGACGCGCTCGAGCGGGCGACGGCGGCTGCGCTGTCCTGGCAGGACCCCGGGCCGAAAGCGTCGGCGGGCCCCTCGTCGGGCACAGCCACGGACCTCGCCACCAACCCTGGGAGCTGATCGGATGACGACCGTCGCGCTCGGGATGCCGCGGCTGCCCGCCGAGGGGGTGCCGGACGTCCGCCTGCCCGCCGAGCGACCCGCGACGCCCGGCCTGGTGGACTCGTTCGGGCGGGTGGCGTCCGACCTGCGGGTGTCGCTCACCGACCGCTGCAACTTGCGCTGCACCTACTGCATGCCGGCCGAGGGGCTGCCCACGCTGCCCCGCGACCAGGTGATGACGCGCGAGGAGATCGTACGGCTGGTGGGGATCGCGACCGGCGAGCTCGGCGTCCGGCAGGTGCGCTTCACCGGCGGCGAGCCGCTGCTGCGCCGCGACCTGCTCGACATCGTGCGCGACTGCGCCGCCCTCCCCCACCGCCCGGAGCTGAGCCTCACCACCAACGCCGTCGGGCTCGACTCCCGCGCCCGCGCGCTGCGCGAGGCGGGCCTGGACCGGGTGAACATCTCGCTGGACACGCTCGACCCGGACACGTTCGCCACGCTCGCGCGGCGCCCGTTCCTCGAGCGCACGCTCGCGGGGATCGACGCCGCCGCGCGCGAGTTCGACGTCGTGAAGGTCAACGCCGTGCTGGTGCGCGGCGTCAACCTCGACCACGCCGCCGACCTGCTGACCTGGTGCCTGGGGCGCGGCTTCGAGCTGCGCTTCATCGAGCAGATGCCGCTGGACGCCGACCACGCGTGGGACCGCGCCGCGATGGTCACCGCGGCAGAGGTGCGCGCCCAGCTGGGTGGGCGGTTCGCCCTCGAGACCGACGAGGAGCCGCGCGACGGCGCGCCCGCGGAGCGGTTCGTGGTGCGCGACGCCGGCGGTCGGCGCCTCGGCCGGGTGGGCATCATCGCGTCGGTGACGGAGCCGTTCTGCGCCGACTGCCGCCGCACCCGCCTCACCGCCGAGGGCGGCGTGCGCGACTGCCTGTTCGCGCACACCGAGACCGACCTGCTCGGCCCCCTGCGCGCGGGGGCGTCCGACGCGGTGCTCGCCGACCTGTGGCGCACCGCCATGTGGGGCAAGCAGTCCGGCCACGGGATGAGCGACACCGGCTCCGGCACGGGGTTCGACGGCGGGTTCACGCAGCCCGAACGGACCATGAGCGCCATCGGTGGATGAGACCCGGGAGACGACGATGACTGACACGACGACCACGGCAGATGCTCCGACGGCCACGCAGGACGTGGCGCTGCGCTACTTCGCCGCCGCGCGGGCCGCCCTCGGCCGCTCGCAGCAGACACTCACCGTGCCGTCGGGAGCGACCGTCGGCGACGTCCTCGCCCACCTCGCCGCCGCCACCCCAGCGGCCGAGCCCGTGCTCGCCCGCTGCAGCGTGCTCCTCGACGGGCGCCGGGCCGCGCCGTCCGACGTCGTGCCCGTCGGCGCGAGCCTGGACCTGCTGCCGCCCTTCGCGGGCGGCTGAACCGACGCACGATTCGAGTCCGAGCGGCGCAGAGACTGCGCAGGTGTGTCACCTGACGTACCCCCGGTGGTACACTCGCGGCTATGCCGACCATCCACGAACGCATCCAGGTCACCCGGGACGAGCACGTGGAAAGGCTCCTCTCGCTCGGGGCGCGCCGCTTCCCGGACCATCGCCCCGGTCGTGTCCTGGTTCAGCTCGCCACCGAGCGGGCCGACCAGCTAGCGCGGGAGGGGGACTACCCCTTGGACTCCATCCCCGTGTTCCACTCCGCGGCCCGAACGGTCACCCGCGAGATGGTCGCCGAGGCCCTGGACGACGATGAGTGAGCAGGTCGCGATCGCCGACGCCAACGTCCTGATCGCGCTCACACTCCAGGAGCATGTCGATCACGCGGACGCGCGGCGCTGGCTGTCGCAGGTGACACGGTTCGCGACGACTCCGATGACCGAGACCGCCTTGGTGCGCCTCCTGCTCAACCCGGCGATCACGGTCGGCTCCGACGGGAAGCCCCTCAAGATCGATGTCGCGCTCGACGCCCTGCGGGCCATCAAAGCCCTGCCGAACGCCGAGTTCGTCGCCGATGCGACGTCGATCGCGGACGCCCGGTCATTGACCCGACACGTCACCGGACACCGACAGGTCACCGACGCCCATCTGCTCAACCTCGCGATCTCGCACGGCGGCGTCCTTGCGACGTTCGATGCCAGGATCCGCGACTCGCTCAGGCCGCGCGACCGCAAGCATGTCCACCTGGTCGGTGGAAGCAGACGGTAGCGCTCGCCACCTGACCTCCGTGCAACGAGCGGGTCAGGACGCGCGGTGGGCGCGGATCGCTGCCGCCGCCTGCGGCAGCACGTCCGTGAGGTCGCCGACGACGGCGAAGTCGCAGATCTCGAAGATCGGGGCCTCCGGGTCGGAGTTCACGGCGACGATCACCTGGGACGCCTGCATGCCGCCGCGGTGGTGCGGGGCACCGGAGATGCCCGCGCCCACGTACAGCCGGGGGGCGACGGTGACGCCGGTCTGGCCGACGTAGCGGTCGAACCAGCCCTCGAAGACGGCGTCGCGGGTCGCGCCGATGGCGGCGCCGACCGCGTCGGCGAACTCCTCGACGGGGCCGAAGTCGCCGCCCGTGCCGCGCCCGCCGGCGACGACCACGGCGGCGTCCTCCAGCGTCGGGCGGCCGGAGGTGCGCTCCTTGAGCTCGCGCGAGGTCACGACCACGCCGGACGTGCCGGCGGGCAGCTCGACGGGCAGGGCCTCCACCTCGGTGGCGACGGCCGCCTCGGCGGGCTCGGGCACGACGGCGTTGGACCGCACGGTGAGCACGGCGACGTCGGCGGTGACCACGCAGCGCGTGTCCCAGGCGCCGGCGAAGACGCGCTTGCCGGCCACGATGCGGCCGTCGTCGTCCTCGCCGACGGCGGCGGCGTCGATGACCAGACCGGCGCCGAGGGTGTACGCGGCCAGCGCGGCGGCCTCCTTCGCGCCGAACGTGGCGGGGGCCAGCACGACGTCGGCGTCCGTGCGCCGGACGGCGGAGGCGAGCGTCGCGGCGACGACCGACGGCAGGTGGCGGGCGGCGTCACCCCCGGCCGCGCCGAGCGCGGCGGGCGGCACCTCGGCCTGGTGCACGATCTCGACGCCGTAGGCGCCGAGCTGGGCGAGCACCTCGACGGTCGGGGCCTCGAGGGCCACGGCCTCGACGCGGCCGAGGCCGCGCGCGATGGTGAGCAGCTCCAGCGCGCCGGAGCGCACCTCGGTGGCGGGGTCCAGGAGGACGAGGACGGTGCGGTTGGTCATGGTGGCAGCCCTCTCAGACCAGCTCGTTGCGGATGAGGTACTCGGCGAGCGCGGTGCCGCCCTCGCCCTTGTCGACCACCAGCTCGACCTCCGGCCGCAGCGGGCGCTGGGCAGCGCTGAGCACCTGCGTGCGCGCCCCTGCATCGCCGACCGACCCGGGGTCGAGGCCGAGGTCGGCGGCCGACCACTCCTCGATCTCCTTGGTGCGGGCCGCCATGATCAGCTTGAAGTTCGGCATCCGCGGCCTGTTCGCCGTGTCCGCGACGGACAGGACGGCGGGCAGCGGCGCGGTGAGCGTCTCGCTGGCCTCGTCGGTCTCGCGGCCCACCGTGAGGGTGCCGTCCGCGACGCCGATCTTCTTCGCCAGCGTGAGCGCCGGGCGGCCGAGCTCGGCTGCCACGAGGGCCGGGACCACGGAGCCGAGGCCGTCGAGCGCCGCCATGCCCGTGATCACCAGGTCGACGGGCGCGCCGTCGGCCTCGAGCTTGCGCACCCCGGCCGCGAGGGCGGCGGCGGTGCCGAAGTAGTCCGACCCGGCCAGCGCGTCGTCCGTGACCCGCACGGCCCGGTCCACGCCCAGCTGGAACGACTTGCGCAGCGCCACGTCCCCGGTCGCCGGAGCCACGGTCAGCGCCACGATCTCGCTCGCCGCGCGCTCGTCCTCGGGCAGGCCGTCCCGGATCCGCAGCGCCGCCTCCAGCGCGTTCTCGTCCAGCTCGTTGAGGGTGCCGACGCCCGGATCGCGGTCGACGCGACGGCCGGAGAACCGCCGCTCCGCATTGATGTCCGGCACGTACTTCACGGCGACGACGATGCGCACGGGCGCGACCTCCAGCTCACGGTGACAGTGGGCCGCGGGCAGCGCGGCCGACGCTGCCGAGCCTACCCGCGGCGGCCTCCCGCCCGGTGCGGGATCCGGTGTGAAGTCCGCGGCAACGCCACGATCCGCGCGCTCCCCCAAGATCTCTCTCATCCCCTGCATGGAGCGCATCTGTGGAGGGACGAAAAGTCTGGGTCGGTCGACCTGCACGATGATCCACTCAAGGAGAGACCCGGCGAACAACATGCCGCCGTGCGCCATACCGCCGTGAGCCGCGCGCCTGTCAGCCACGCCGGGCACCATGTCCCCATGGAGTCGCGCCCGAAGGTCACGCCGCTCACGCGCCCGAGCGCGCGACGCAGCCATGTGCGGCCGCTGGGGGTGCATCCCACGCCGGAAGGCGGCATCGACGTCGCCGTCGCGGCGTCGCACGCGGACGGCGTGGAGCTGTGCCTGGTCGACGTCGTCGAGCCGCACCGCGACGCCCACGACCCGGCCCGGTACGCCGAGCGGAGGATCGCCCTCGACGGGCCGGTCTACGGCGTGTGGCACGCGCACGTGCCCGACGTCGCGCCGGGGCAGCGGTACGGGTTCCGGGCGCACGGCGCGTGGGACCCGCAGGCCGGGCAGCGGCACAACCCCGCGAAGCTGCTGGTGGACCCGTACGCGCGGGGTCTGGTGGGCGACCTGACGTACGGCCCGGAGACGCTCGGCGCGGTGAGCGCGCCGCGGAGCCAGGACGGCGACGACCCGGACGGCCGGTGGTGGGTGGCCGAGCAGTACGGCGAGGCCGACGACCGCGACTCGCTCGCCTTCGTGCCGCACTCCGTCGTCATGCCACTGCACGAGGATTCGGTGCCGCTGGGCCGCCCGCGGGTGCCGTGGGCGGACACGGTGGTCTACGAGGCGCACGTGAAGGGGCTGACGGCGCGGCACCCCGGCGTCCCGCCCGAGCTGCGCGGCACCTACGCGGGGGCGGCGCACCCGGCGACCATCGAGCACCTGACGAGCCTCGGCGCCACGACCCTTGAGCTGCTGCCGATCCACGCGTTCGCGAGCGAGCCGCGCCTGGTGGCGCACGGCCTCACCAACTACTGGGGCTACCAGACGCTCGGCTTCTTCGCCCCGCACGCCGCGTATGCCACGCGGGCGGCGCAGGAGGCCGGACCGGCCGCCGTCCTCGACGAAGTACGCGGCATGGTGCACCTGCTGCACGAGGCGGGCATCGAGGTGCTGCTCGACGTCGTCTACAACCACACCTGCGAGGGCGGCGACGACGCGCTGCAGATCAGCTGGCGCGGCCTCGACAACGCGGGCTACTACCTGCACGACGGCGCGTCCCCCGCCGCGCTGGCGGACGTCACGGGCACGGGCAACTCGCTGGACTTCCGCCGCCCGCGCGTGGTGCAGCTCGCCCTCGACTCGCTGCGCTACTGGGCCGAGGTGGTGGGCGTCGACGGCTTCCGGTTCGACCTCGCCGTCACCCTGGGCCGCACGCACCACGGCTTCTCCCCCGACCACCCGTTCCTCGTTGCCCTCCAGACCGACCCGGTGCTGAACGGGCTCAAGCTCGTCGCGGAGCCCTGGGACGTGGGGCCCGGCGGGTGGCAGACCGGGAACTTCCCGCCCCCGATGGCGGAGTGGAACGACCGGTTCCGCGACGGCGTCCGCGGGTTCTGGCTCGACGCCCCGCGCGAGGGCTCCCACGGGCGCGAGATGCACGGGCTGCGCGAGCTCACCACGCGCCTGGCGGGCTCCGCCGACCTGTTCGGGCACTCCGACCCGCCGCTGATCCGCGGCCCGGTGGCGTCGGTCAACTACGTCACCGCGCACGACGGATTCACGCTCGCCGACCTCGTCGCCTTCGACCACAAGCACAACGAGGCCAACGGCGAGGACAACCGCGACGGGTCCGACCACAACCTGTCCTGGAACCACGGCGTCGAGGGGCACGCGCCGCCCGGCGTCGACGACGACGGCGGAGACGGAGGCGACACGACCACCGAGCCGTGGTCCGCCGTCGTGCCGCTGCGCCGCCGCTCGCAGCGCAACCTGCTCGCGATGCTGCTGCTGTCCGCTGGCACGCCCATGCTCACCGCCGGCGACGAGCTCGGCCGCACGCAGGGCGGCAACAACAACGCCTACGCGCAGGACAACGAGATCTCGTGGCTCGGCTGGGACCTCGACGACGCCGCCCGCGACCTCCTGGAGACCACGCGGTTCCTGCTCGCGCTGCGCCGCGGGCACGCCGCCCTGCGCGCGGACTCCTTCTTCCTCGGCACGCCGCGGCCCGGCGAGGACCAGCCCGACCTGCTGTGGTTCGACGACCGCGGCGAGGCGATGGACCGCGACGCGTGGGCCGTGGCCGGGCGACGGGTGGTGCAGATGCTGCGCCCTGGCCCCGAGGACGGCGACGCGCACGTGCTGCTGGTGCTGAACGGCGGCCTCGACGGGGCGGACGTCGCGCTGCCACCCGCGCCCGGCGACACGGCCTGGGAGCAGGTGTGGAGCTCGGCCTGGGACCGGCCCGAGCCGCCCGAGGGCGGCCTGAGCGACGAGGGCGACGAGGGCGACGAGGGCGACGACGCCGGCGGGACGACGCTCGAGGCGCTGAGCGTGGAGGTCTTCGTCGGGCGATAGGGCCGACGGCACCGCTCCGGGGTGCATGACGTCGACCGCTCTTCGCCCGTGTGCTGACCGGCACTCCTCTGCCACACTGCGAGTCATGAGCGCCGACGCTTCCCCCGCTGCCTCGCCCGTGACCGCCGACGTCGTCGTCGTCGGAGCCGGACTGTCCGGGCTGGTCACCGCGACCGAGCTCACCGCGGCGGGCAAACGGGTGGTGCTGCTCGACCAGGAGCCCGAGGCGTCGTTCGGCGGCCAGGCGTGGTGGTCGTTCGGCGGGCTGTTCCTCGTCGGGTCGCCGGAGCAGCGCGCGATGGGCGTGCACGACTCGGCCGACCTGGCGTGGTCGGACTGGCTGGGCTCCGCGCAGTTCGCGCCCGGCGCCGAGCGCGGGGAGGGCCCCGACCGGCACGGGTACGCGTGGGCGCGGCGGTTCGTCGAGTTCGCCTCCGGCGACATGCGCTCGTGGCTGCACGGCAAGGGCGTGCGCTGGTTCCCGCTGGTGCAGTGGGCCGAGCGCGGCGGGTACACCGTGGGCCACGATGACGGCAGGGTCGAGCACGGCAACTCCGTGCCCCGCTTCCACGTCACATGGGGCACCGGGCCCGGGATCGTCGAGCCGTTCGTGACGGCGGCACGGGCGGCGCGCGACGCCGGTCTGCTCGACCTGCGGTTCCGGCGGCGGGTCACCGAGCTCGTCACGACCGACGGCCGCGTCACCGGCGTCCGGGCGGAGGTGCTGGCCGGCCAGGCGATGGGCGGTCTCCCGTTCGGCGGGCGCGGCGCGCCGTCGAACCGCGACGTCGTGGGCACCGAGGAGATCGCCGCGGGCGCGGTCGTCGTCGCCACCGGCGGCATCGGCGCCAACCACGACCTGGCCCGCGCGCACTGGGACCCCGAGGCGGGGACGCTGCCCGACCGGATGCTCTCCGGCGTCCCGGACTCCACCGACGGCCTGATGCTCGGCCACGCCGCCGACGCCGGGGCCGCCCTCGTGCACGAGGACCGCATGTGGCACTACCCGGAGGGCATCGCCAACCACTCCCCGGTCTGGACGAACCACGGCATCCGCATTCTGCCCGGGCCGAGCTCCCTGTGGCTCGACGCCGAGGGCGGGCGGCTCCCCGCTCCGCTGTTCCCCGGGTTCGACGCGCTCGGCGCGCTGCAGCACGTCACCAAGCGCGGGGACGACCACTCCTGGTTCGTGCTCAACAAGGCGATCATGGAGTCGGAGTTCGCGCTGTCGGGGTCGGAGCAGAACCCGGATCTCACCGGCAAGGACGTGAAGCTCCTCGCGCAGCGGGTGCTGCCCCGCGCCGTCGGGCCGGTGGAGCGGTTCGCCCACGAGTCGCCCGAGTTCCTCTGGGCCGACACCCCCGCCGAGCTCGCCGCCAAGATGAACGCCCTCGTCGACGCGACGCCGGGCTCGCGCGGGCACGTGGACCCCGACGCCCTCGCGGCGCTGGTCGCGGCCCGCGACGCGCAGGTTGCCTCCGGGCTGGGCAAGGACCCGCAGGTCGTGGCCACGCGCGCCGCCCGCGACTACCGGGTGGACAAGCTCATCCGCGTCGCCAAGCCCCGCCCGCTCACGACGCCGAAGGACGGCCCGCTGCTCGCCGTCCGGCTGTCCGTGCTGACCCGCAAGACCCTCGGCGGCCTGTGGTGCGACCCGTCCGGCCGCGTCCTGCGCGCCGACGGGTCCGTGCTCGAGGGGTTGTGGGCCGTCGGCGAGGCCGCCGGGTTCGGCGGCGGCGGCGTGCACGGCCACCGCGCGCTGGAGGGCACCTTCCTCGGCGGCTGCCTGCACACCGGTCGCGTCACCGGCCGCGCCCTCGCCGCCGGCGTCTGACCGCGAGGTAGTGCTAGATCCTGCGAGGTAGTCCCGAATTTCGCGAGGTAGTTCAAAAATCGCCGAGGTAGTTCCAAGATTCGCGAGGTAGCGCACTACCTCGCTGAGAATCGAACTACCTCGGCGATTTTTGAACTACCTCGCGAAATTCGGGACTACCTCGCGGGATTTCAAACTACCTCGCGGGATCGGGCACTACCCCGGCGGTGGGCGGGTTGGCGCGCGCTGCCGGGGTGCGCTGGCTAGCGTGGAGGCCGTGACGTCTCCGCAGCCCACGCCGCACGTGCCGATCGGACGGATCCCCGTCCTGGAGGTCTCCCCCGTGGTCGAGGGCGGGCGCTGGCCCGCGAAGGCGGCGATCGGCGAGGTGGTGCCCGTCGAGGCGACGGTCTTCCGCGAGGGACACGACGCCGTCTCCGCCACCGCCGTACTGCTCGCCCCGGACGGCTCGGTACACTCCACCGCCCCCATGGTCGACGTCGCACCGGGGCTCGACCGGTTCCGCGGCTTCCTGCAGCCCGACACGACGTCCGACGGAACGGTCGACTGGTCGTTCCGCGTGGAGGGCTGGTCCGACCCGTACGCCACGTGGGTGCACGACGCCGTGATCAAGTTCGATGCCGGCCAGGACGTCGACCTCGTGCTCGCGGAAGGCAGGCAACTCTTCGAGCGCATCGTGACCCGGCAGCTGCAGGCCACCCGGAGCGCCAAGGACGCCGCCACGCTGACGGCGGCTGCCCACGAGCTGGCGGACGACACCCGCCCGCCGGAGGCGCGGCTCGCGATGGCGATGACCTCGGCCGTGAAGGACGCGCTGCGCCGCGGCCCCCTGCGCGACCTGGTGACCGCGAGCGCCGCATACCCGCTGCGCGTGAGCCGCCCGCTGGCGCTCGCGGGCGCCTGGTACGAGCTGTTCCCGCGCTCGGAGGGCGCCACCCGGCGCAAGGACGGGACGAGGCGCTCGGGCACGTTCCGCACGGCCGCGCAGCGCCTGCCCGCGGTCGCGGCGATGGGGTTCGACGTCGTGTACCTGACGCCGGTGCACCCCATCGGCACCACGTTCCGCAAGGGTCGGAACAACACGCTCGACCCGCAGCCGGACGACCCTGGCAGCCCGTACGCCATCGGCTCGCCCGACGGCGGCCACGACACGATCCACCCGGAGCTGGGCACCGAGCAGGACTTCCGCGCCTTCGTCGCGGCGGCCCGCGACGAAGGCCTCGAGGTGGCGCTGGACCTGGCGCTGCAATGCTCCCCCGACCACCCGTGGGTCACCGAGCACCCGGAGTGGTTCGCCCACCGCGCCGACGGCACCATCGCGTACGCGGAGAACCCGCCCAAGAAGTACCAGGACATCTACCCGCTGAGCTTCGACACCGACCCGGACGGACTGAGCGCCGAGATCCTGCGGATCGTGCTCCTCTGGATCGACCGCGGCGTGACGGCGTTCCGGGTCGACAACCCGCACACCAAGCCGCTGAACTTCTGGGAGTGGCTGCTCGCGCAGGTGCACGACGCGCACCCCGGCGTGATCTTCCTGTCCGAGGCGTTCACCCGCCCCGCGATGATGCAGACGCTCGCGCGCATCGGCTTCCACCAGTCGTACACGTACTTCACCTGGCGCAACACCAAGGAGGAGATCGAGGAGTACCTGGCCGAGGTGAGCGGCCCGCAGGGCTCGGTGCTCCGCCCGTCGTTCTGGCCGACCACGCACGACATCCTGCCCCCGTACCTGCAGCACGGCGGGGTCGCGGGCTTTGCGGTGCGGGCGGTGCTCGCCGCCACCGGCTCCCCCACCTGGGGCGTCTACTCCGGCTACGAGCTGGTGGAGAACGTGCCGCGCCCGGGCGTCGAGGAGCAGATCGACAACGAGAAGTACGAGCTCAAGCCGCGCGACTGGTCGCAGGCCGAGGTGATCGGCATCTCCACGCTGCTGCGCCGGCTCAACGAGATCCGCCGTGCCCACCCGGCGCTGCAGCAGCTGCGCGACCTCGCGGTGCACCCGACGACGAACGACCAGGTGGTCGCGTTCTCCAGCCGGGTGCGGGCCGAGCACCTGCCCGCCGCGGGCCGCCCCGGCGCCACGCAGGACGACGTCGTGCTCGTGGTGCTCAACCTCGACCCGTGGGCCACGCAGGAGTCGACGGTCCTCCTCGACCTCGAGGCGCTCGGCCTGACCCGCCCCGACGGGGTGGAGGACCAGCCGTTCTTCGTCGCGCACGACGAGCTGTCCGGCGCCACCTACCCGTGGGGCGCGCACCCGTACGTGCGCCTCGACCCGCGCGAGCAGGTGGCGCACGTGCTCAAGGTGGGCCTGGCATGACGAGGCAGCCATGAGCAGGCGACGATGACGACCGACGTGCCGCCCGCAGCCCGCGGCGCTCAGGTGCCCCGCCCGATCACCCGGCAGGTGCCGGTGCAGGTGCTGCCCACGCGGGAGCAGCCCTTGCCGCCGCCGCTGGACAAGCCGGGCCTGTCGGACGACCCGGAGTGGTACCAGAAGGCCGTCTTCTACGAGGTCATCGTGCGCGCCTTCTCGGACACGGGCGGGGCGGGCATGGGCGACCTGCGCGGCGTCACCGAGCGGCTCGACTACCTGCAGTGGCTGGGCGTGGACTGCCTGTGGCTGCCGCCGTTCTACCCGTCGCCGCTGCGCGACGGCGGGTACGACATCGCGGACTACACGTCGATCGCGAGCCAGTACGGCACGATCGCCGACTTCCAGGAGCTCATCGAGGCGGCGCACGCCCGCGGCATCCGCGTGGTGGTGGACCTGGTGATGAACCACACGAGCGACCAGCACCCGTGGTTCCAGTCGTCCCGCAACGACCCGGAGGGCCCGTACGGGGACTTCTATGTCTGGTCGCACGACGACACCCGTTACCCGGACGCGCGGATCATCTTCGTGGACACCGAGACGTCCAACTGGACGTTCGACCCGGTGCGGCGGCAGTACTTCTGGCACCGGTTCTTCAGCCACCAGCCGGACCTGAACTTCGAGAACCCGCGCGTGGTGGACGCGATGCTCGACGTCGCGCGGTTCTGGCTGCGGATCGGCGTGGACGGGTTCCGGCTCGACGCCGTGCCGTACCTGTTCGAGGCCGAGGGCACCAACTGCGAGAACCTGCCGGAGACGCACGCCTTCCTGCGCCGGGTGCGGCGGATGCTCGACGACGAGTTCCCGGGTCGGATCATGCTCGCCGAGGCGAACCAATGGCCGCAGGAGGTGGTGGACTACTTCGGCACGCCGGACGCGCCCGAGTGCCACATGTGCTTCCACTTCCCCGTGATGCCGCGCGTCTACTATGCGATGCGCGACCAGCGCGCCCGCCAGCTGCTCGACATCCTGGCCGACACCCCGGACATCCCGTCGCCCGGCGGCCAGTGGTCCACCTTCCTGCGCAACCACGACGAGCTCACCCTCGAGATGGTCTCCACCGAGGAGCGCGCCGCGATGTACGGGTGGTTCGCCCCCGACCCGCGCATGCGCGCGAACATCGGGATCCGCCGCCGTCTGTCCCCGCTGCTCGACAACTCCCGCAAGGAGGTGGAGCTGGCGCACGCGCTGCTGCTGAGCCTGCCCGGCAGCCCTTGTCTGTACTACGGCGACGAGATCGGCATGGGCGACAACATCTGGCTGCCCGACCGGGACTCCGTGCGCACCCCCATGCAGTGGACGCCGGACCGCAACGCCGGCTTCTCCACGGCCGACCCGGGCAAGCTGTACCTGCCGCTGGTGCAGTCCCTGGTGCACCACTACCAGCACACCAACGTCGAGGTCCAGCTCGCCCAGCCGTCGTCGCTGCTGCACTGGGTGCACGGCATGCTCGCCGTGCGGCGGCTGCACCCGGCGTTCGGCACCGGTCAGTTCACGGCGCTCGAGGCCGACGACGAGGCCGTCATCGCGTACACCCGGACGACGCCGGGCGAGACGCTGCTGGTGGCCGCGAACCTGTCGGCCACGGCGCGGTCGGCGCACGTGTGGCTGCCGGCGCATGCGGGCTGGTCGCTCACCGACCTGTTCGGCGGCGCGCGCTTCCCCGACGTCGCCGCGGGCGGGGCCGTCACGATGACGTGGGGGTCGCGCGACTTCTACTGGCTCCTGCTCAGCCCACCGGCACCGGGAGGCGCATCGTCATGACCGCCGTGCGGCCGGCCGCGGGCGTCCCCGACCCGAGCGTCGGGGACCTGCTCGCGGCCTGGCTGCCCGGCCGCCGCTGGTTCCCGGCAGGCGGTGCGAGCGGCGCCGGCGTGCGCGTCGAGCCGTGGCTCGCGGTGACGTTCGACGAGGCCGACGATGCCGCCGTCGGGCCCGCGGCCGTCGGGAGCGCGGCCGTCGGGAGCGCGGCCGTCGGGAGCGCGGCCGTCGGGAGCGCGGCCGTCGGGAGCGCGGCCGTCGGGAGCGCGAGCAGACCGAGCGCAGGCCCGCCGGGAGCGGACGTCCTCGTGCTGCTGGTCCACCTGCGCGGCGCCGGGGTGCCGGGCGGGTCGGNCGCCGCCGTCGGGCCCGCGGCCGTCGGGAGCGCGGCCGTCGGGAGCGCGGCCGTCGGGAGCGCGGCCGTCGGGAGCGCGGCCGTCGGGAGCGCGGCCGTCGGGAGCGCGAGCAGACCGAGCGCAGGCCCGCCGGGAGCGGACGTCCTCGTGCTGCTGGTCCACCTGCGCGGCGCCGGGGTGCCGGGCGGGTCGGTGGTGGCGCAGGTGCCGCTGGTGCTCACCGACCCGGGCGAGCACGGGCCGGGGTTCATCGCCGACGTGCACACCGCCGCGGGGGACGTCGCGGTGCACGACGGCGGCGCCCACCCCGCCTGCTGGCTCGCGATGCTGCACGCGATGGGCGCGGACCGCGTGCGCGGCGGCGAGCCGGTGCCGGACGCCGCCCTCGTGGCCGGCGGGCACGTGGTGGCGGGCGAGCAGTCCAACACGAGCGTCGTGCTGCCGGGCGTGCCGTCGCCGGCCGGCACGGGCGGGATGCTCAAGATCCTGCGGACGGTCGTGCCCGGGCCCCACCCCGACGTCGTGGTGCCGCGGGCGCTCACGCGCGCCGGCTGGGACGGCGTGCCGCAGTTCCTCGGCGCGCTGCAGGTCCCGCTGGTCGAGCCCGGCCCGACCACGCCGGTCGAGCCTGTGGAGACCACACTGGCTGAGCCCGTCGGAACCCGACAGGATCGACCAGCGGCGTTGGCGGTGCTGAGCGAGCTGGTGCCGCGGGCCCGGGACGGGTTCGAGCTGGCCTGCGAGCACGCCCGCCAGGGCGAGTCGTTCGCGCATCTCGCGGCCGACCTCGGGCGCGTCGTGGCCGAGCTGCATACCGTACTGCGCCAGGCGATGCCGCCGGGCCCGCTGCTCGACCCGACGCGGTTCGTGGCCGGGCTGCGCCACCGGGCGGAGCTCGCCGTCGCGGAGGCGCCCGCCCTGATCCCGCGCGCTCCCGAGATCATGGGCCTCCTCGCCGACCTGGAGCGCCGTCTGCCCCGGGTGCCGCAGGTGCCCCTCCAGACCGTGCACGGCGACCTGCACCTGGGCCAGGCGCTGCACGGCGAGACGGGGTGGAAGTTGCTCGACTTCGAGGGCGAGCCGCAGCGCCCCGCCGCCGAGCGCGCCGCCGCCGACCTGCCGCTGCGCGACGTCGCGGGCATGATCCGCTCGTTCGCGTACGCGGCGGCCGTGGGCGGCGCACCCGACCCCACCTGGGAGGCCGAGGCGGTGCACGCCTTCCTCGCCCGCTACCGCGAGTCGGCCCGCCCGACGCTCCGGGGCCTGTCGACCGGCCCGCGCGCCGAGCTCGACCCGCACACCACGGACGTCGTGCTCGGCGCGCTGGTCCTGGACAAGGCGCTGTACGAGGTGGTCTACGAGACCCGGCAGCGGCCGGGGTGGGTGCACATCCCCCTGTCCGCCATCGACGGCGTGCTCAGCCGGCCGCGCTGACCCCCGTCCCGAGCAGGTCGTTGGCGCAGCGCACCGCGGCGGCGAAGCCGGCGGGGTCGCCGCCGCCCGGCGAGGTGATCCGGAGGGTTGCGGTCTGCCCGGCCCGCAGGGTGACCATGCCCGCGTCGACGCGGGCCGCTGGGTCCACGACGTCCGCCGGGCAGAACACGTCGCGGGCAAGCGACGTGGCCGTCACCCGCAGCTCGCAGCCGTCGGCGGTGGCCGACGCCTCTATCTGCAGGGGCCGGGGGGCGAGCCGCTGGTCCACCACCTCGGCGCCGTGCCGCAGGGCCGGGGCGACGTCGGCGTCCGGGTCGTCCGCGGTGGCCGTGAGCACCTCGCCGGCCCCGTCACCGAACGTCGCGACCTCGGCGGGCACGGCCACCGTGGCGGCCCCGCGCGCCGGGGCGTCGACCTCGAGGATCGTCTTGGCGAGCACGGTGCCGTCGAGCGCCTCGCGCGTGACGGTCCACGTCCCGGCCAGGCGCTCGCCCGTGTCGTTGACGACGACGAGCGCCACGACGTCCGGCTCCGGCTCGATGCCCGCCCAGGCCGCGGCCCGCGCCTCGGCGGACGCGCGCGGCTGGAACGTGGCGAGCCGCGGCGCGTAGGCGGAGCGCAGCGCGTACCAGAGGGGCTTGCGGTGCTCGTCGTGATCCACGGCCGCCCACGAGACGACGGGCCAGTTGTCGTTGAGCTGCCACATGATCGTGCCCGTGTTGTGCGGGGTCAGGGAGCGCACGTGCTCGATGCCGAAGCGCACGGCGTGCGCCTGGTTGAGCTGCGTGGTCCAGTGCCAGTCCTCGATCGTGGCCGGGTCCGGCAGGTGACCCTGCCAGCCGCGCTCGAGCTTGGCGTTGCCCAGGTGCGCCTTCTGGTGCACGAGCATCTGGTGGCCAAACGGGTCGAGCGGCTCGTCGTGCACGACGCGGGTCAGCGTCGACCAGGCGGGCGGCCCCTGGAAGCCGAACTCGGAGAGGAACCGCGGCTTGTAGCGGGCGTAGACGGAGTAGTCCTCGCGGTTCCACACGTCCCAGATGTGCATGGTGCCGTAGCGCTCGTCGTTCGGGTGCCGGTAGTCGCCGAACGAGTACGGGCTGGCCGGCGAGTAGGGCCGCGTGGGGTCGAGCTCGGCGACGACGCCGGGCAGCAGCTCGCGGTAGTAGAGGTCGCCCCACGGGCGGCCGCCGAGGCGCGCGGCCCAGCCCCAGTCGACCGAGCCCCAGGTGTTCTCGTTGTTGCCGTTCCACAGCACGAGCGACGCGTGCGGGCTGAGCCGCGTGACGTTCTCGCGGGCCTCGGCCTCCACCTCGGCGCGCATCGGCTCGTCCTCGCTGTACGCGGCGCAGGCGAACGGGAAGTCCTGCCAGATCAGCAGGCCGGCCTCGTCCGCGAGGTCGTAGAGGTCGTCGGACTCGTAGATGCCGCCGCCCCAGACGCGCAGCAGGTTGACGTTCGCCTCGAGCGCGTCGTCCACCCGGCGGGCGTAGCGGTCGCGGTCGATCTCGGTGAGGAACGCGTGGTCGGGGATCCAGTTGGCCCCACGCACCAGCACGGTCTCGCCGTTGACCTGCAGCGCGAACGGCGCGCCGGCCGCGTCGGGCGTCGTGTCCAGCGCGACGGTGCGGAACCCGACCCGGCCGGACCACGTGCCGGTGCCGCCAGCAACCACCTCGACCCCGTAGAGCGGCTGGTCGCCGCGGCCGACCGGCCACCAGCGCCGCACCGCGGGCACGCGGACGGTGACGGTCCCGGTGGTCTCCCCGGCCGGGACGACGCCCGCGGCCACGAGCCCCTCGCCGTCCGGACCGGCGAGGCGCACGGTCACGGGCACGTCGCCGCCGGGCGAGCCCTCGTCCGACACGACCCCGTCGCGCTCGATCTCGACGTACGCCGTCAGCACGCCCTCGGGCGCGCCGTCGGCCCCGGTCACCACGTCGACCAGCGGGCGCACCGACGCGACCCGAACCCCGGACCACGCCTCGAGCCCGACCGGCTTCCAGATGCCCGCGCCGGCGACGTCGATGCCCCAGTCCCAGCCGAACGAGCACGCCATCTTGCGCAGCTGGTTGTACTCGTGGTGGTTGGTCGACGGCAGGGAGCCGTCGCGGTCCGCGCGGGCGAGGGCCTCCGGCACGGGGGCCGCGAACGCCACGGCCAGGGTGTTCTCGCCCTCGCGCAGCGCGTCGCGCACGTCCCACCGGTACCCCCGGTGCATGTTCTGGGTGCGGCCCACCTCGACGCCGTTGAGCGTGACCGTCGCGACCGTGTCCAGGCCGTGGGCGACGAGGTCGTGGCGGGCGGCGTCTCCCGGCGCCCACCCGAACGTCGTGGTGAAGCGCCACGCCGTGTCGCCGATCCACTGCTGCGCGGCCTCGTTGTCCCCGTCGAACGGGGCGTCGATCAGCCCCGCCCGGTGCAGGTCGAGGTGCGCCTCGCCCGGCACGACGGCGGGGATCCCCGCCTCGAGCGGGCCGGCCACGCCGTCCGGCGGGTCGGCGGGCAGCCCGGCCGCGGTCAGGGTCCAGCCGCCGTGCAGGGCGCGGAAGGTCGGGGGGATGTACGTCATCGGTGTCCTCTGGTCGATCGGTGGGTCCGGGCATGCCGGACGCGGGTCTGTCGTTCGGGTGGGGCGGGACGGGTCGGGTCGGGTCGGGTCGGGAGGGACGATAGGGGTGCCGTGGAGCGGTCAGGCGGACGACGCACTCTCGGAACGTGCCCTGTCCGCCGGGACCCCGCCACCTGCCGCGGTCCCGTGAAGTGGTCGAAGTACACGCTGTTGTCGATCGCGTCGCGGTCGACGGCGTCCGACGGACCCCGCTCGACGACGCGCCCGCGGTACAGCACCACGATCTCGTGGAGAAGTGCCGGGCGGTCGCGAGGTCGTGCGGGACGTCCAGGACGGCCATGCCGCAATCGTGATCCGGGTCACGCCACCCCCTTCGACCTGGATCGTATGCCGGCCCGCCGCCCGCCCTCCGCGAGCGGCCCGGCGCGCGTCGCCACGCGACCGCCGACGTGGCGTGGAATCGTGGGGCCATGACGCCGTCTCCGCCGCCGGTCGACCCCGAGGTGCTCACCGCCGTCGCGCAGGGCACCCTGCACGACCCGCACGCGGTGCTCGGCCCGCACCTGCTCGACGTCGAGCACGCCGGGACGAAGGACGGGACGAGGGACGGGACGGGCGCCGCCTGGGCGGTGGTCCGGGTGCTGCGGCCGCTGGCCGACGAGGTCGTCGTACTCACCGCCACTGCCGGCGCGTCCACCGCTGGCGCGGTGCCAGGGACCTCGACCGAGTACCCCGCCCGGCATGTGGCCGCGGGCGTGTGGGAGGCGGTCGTCCCGGCCGAGGTGGACGCGGACGGCGGGTGGCACGCCCCCGACTACCGGCTCCGCACGCGCTACGACGACGACGTGCGCGTCGTCGACGACCCGTACCGCTTCCTGCCGACCCTCGGCGAGATGGACCTGCACCTGGTCTCCGAGGGCCGGCACGAGGAGCTGTGGCGCGTGCTGGGCGCCAACCCCCGGCGCTACCCGAGCGCGGCCGGCGAGGTGCGCGGCACGGCGTTCGCCGTGTGGGCGCCGAACGCGCGGGGGGTGCGGCTCGTGGGCGACCACAACCAGTGGACCGCCGTGCACCCGATGCGCTCGTTGGGCGCGAGCGGGGTGTGGGAGATCTTCGTGCCGGACGTCGGCGCGGGCACCCGGTACAAGTACGAGGTGCTGGGCGCCGACCGGGTCTGGCGGGCCAAGGCCGACCCGCTCGCGAAGGGCACCGAGGTGCCGCCCGCCACGGCGTCCGTCGTCGTCGACTCGTCCTACGACTGGCAGGACGCGGACTGGATGGCGCGGCGCGCCGCGACCGACCCGCACTCCGGCCCGGTCAGCGTGTACGAGGTGCACCTGGGGTCGTGGCGGCCGGGCCTCGGCTACCGCGAGCTCGCCGCGGAGCTCACCGCGTACGTCGTCGAGCAGGGCTTCACGCACGTGGAGCTGCTGCCCGTGGCGGAGCACCCGTTCGGCGGCTCGTGGGGCTACCAGGTGACGGGCTACTACGCCCCGACGGCGCGGTTCGGCCATCCCGACGACTTCCGGTTCCTGGTGGACCGGCTGCACCAGGAGGGCGTGGGCGTCATCCTCGACTGGGTGCCAGGGCACTTCCCCCGCGACGAGTTCGCGCTCGCGCGCTTCGACGGCTCGCCGCTGTACGAGCACCCCGACCCGCGCCGCGGCGAGCAGCCCGACTGGGGCACGTACGTCTTCGACTTCGGCCGGCGCGAGGTGCGCAACTTCCTGGTCGCCAACGCGACCTACTGGTTCGAGGAGTTCCACGCGGACGGGCTGCGGGTGGACGCGGTCGCGTCGATGCTCTACCTCGACTACTCGCGCAAGCCCGGCGAGTGGGAGCCCAACGTGCGCGGCGGCCGGGAGAACCTCGAGGCGATCGCCCTCCTGCAGGAGGCGAACGCGACCGCCTACCGCCGCACCCCGGGCGTCATGATGATCGCCGAGGAGTCCACCGCGTTCCCCGGCGTCACGCGCCCCACCGATGCGGGCGGCCTGGGCTTCGGCCTGAAGTGGAACATGGGCTGGATGAACGACGGGCTGCGGTACGTGGCCCACGACCCGATGTACCGCCGCTACCACCACCACGAGCTGACGTTCTCGCTGGTCTACGCGTTCTCCGAGCAGTACGTGCTGCCGATCAGCCACGACGAGGTGGTGCACGGCAAGGGCTCGCTGCTGCGCCGGATGCCCGGCGACCGGTGGAAGCAGCTCGCGGGGGTCCGCGCCTTCCTCGCCTACCAGTGGACCCACCCCGGCAAGCAGCTGCTGTTCATGGGCCAGGAGTTCGCGCAGGACGCCGAGTGGGACGAGGGCTCCGGCCTCGACTGGTGGCAGCTCGAGACCCCCGGCCACGCCGGGGTGCAGCGCCTGGTGCGCGACCTCAACGCCATCTACCGGGCGACGCCGGCCCTGTGGGAGCGCGACTTCGACCCCGCCGGCTTCGAGTGGCTCGACGCAGACGACGCCGACCACGACACGCTCTCGTGGGTGCGCCGCGACCACGAGGGCCGGCCCGTCGTGGTCGTCGTGAACTTCGCCGGCGTCCCGCACGAGGACTACCGCCTCGCCCTGCCCGACGGCGGCACCTGGGACGAGGCGCTCAACACCGACGCCCAGGACTACGGCGGCTCCGGCGTCGGCAACCTCGGGAGAGTCGTGGCCCAGGACGTGCCGTGGAAGGGGCGGCAGCACTCCGTCGTGCTGCGCGTGCCGCCCCTCGGCGCGCTGCTCCTCACGCCGAGATAGAGAAGGCAGACCCGCGAGATAGAGAAGGGGGGGGGGGGAAAGAGAAGGAGGGGGGGGTGGTTTGGGGGGGTTTTTTTTCGTGGTTG
>NZ_JCAIUJ010000001.1:330385-392897 GCF_059445465.1 Isoptericola sp. Y541
ACGCACCCACAAGAGAGAGCAGACACCTGAGATACCCCCCGCCTTTGTCTCTTCCTCCCCCCACCTTCTTCCTCTCTCGGGTCTGCCTTCTCTATCTCGGCGTCAGTAGAGGCTGATCGCCAGGCGCTGACGTGCCTTGCCGACGCGCGGGTCGGTGGGGCCGACGATCTCGAAGTACTCGACCAGCCGCACGCGGAGCCGCTCCTTGGCGTCCGCGTCGGCACCGGGCAACAGCTCGAGCAGGCGCGCGAACGCGTCCTCGACCTTGCCGCCGAGCATGTCCGCGTCGGCCACCGCGAGCTGCGCGTCGACGTCCGCCGGGGCATCCGCGGCGGCGGTCCGCACGGCCTGCAGGTCGGCACCGCGGGTGCGCTGCAGCAGCCGCACCTGGGCGAGCCCGGCCACGGCGAGCGCATCCTTCGGGTCCTGCTTGATCGCCTTCTCGTAGGCGGCGACCGCGGTGTCGAGGTCGTCGCGCTCGATCGCGTCGTACGCCTCCTGATGCAGGGGCGGCAGCGGCTCCTCGACGGGCTCCGTCTCCTCCTGCTCCGGCTCGGGCTCACCGTCGCCGCCCTGGGCGGGGGCCCGGCCCGTGACGCCGTTCTGCTCGGCCGCGGCCAGCAGCTGGTCGAGCACGCCCCGGACCTGCTCCTCGGGCGCCGCGCCCTGGAACAGCGGCAGCGGCTGCCCCTGCAGCACCGCCACGACCGTCGGCACGCCCTGCACCTGGAACGCGGCGGCAACCTGCGGGTACGTCTGCGCGTCGAGGCGGCCGAGCAGGAACCGGCCGGCGTACTCCTCGGCGAGCCGCCCCAGCAGCTCGGCGAGCTCGGCGTTCGCCTGGTCGGTGGGGATCCACAGGAGCATGACGACCGGGTAGGTGGTCGAGTCCTGCACCACCTGTTGGAAGTTCGCATCCGTGACGTCCAGCACGTATCCGTCTGCCGACGGCGCCCCGCCAGGCTCCCCCGGCGGCGGTGCCTGCGGACGGTTCAGCGCCGACAGGTCGACGGCGCCGCGCGTGCTGAAGCTCGGGTCGGGAGTCGCGTTGGTCATGTCGACATCCTAGGAGCGCGGGAGGTCAGTTGGAGGCCGCGGTCGCCACGTGCGAGTAGCCGAGCGGCCGGACCTTGGCGTCCGAGTCCTTCGGCGGCACGTACAGCGCCACCATGTCGGTGTACTCGGTCCGCAGCACGTTGGTCGGGTCGTTGTCGCCGAGCAGTGCCTTCTGCGTCTCCGACAGCGCCGGCACCTTGGCGTCCGCTTCCGCCTTGACGGTGGTCTTGCCTTCGAGGACGCCCATGACGAGCGCCCCGCCGTCGGCGGTGCGAACCGCGCGCACGTCGTCCTTGCGCGCCTTGTACTTCTGCGAGTACTCGGTGCCCGACTCCTCGAAGCCGCCCACGTCTCGCCAGGCCGACGCGTCGGCCGCGACAGCGGCGACCAGGTCGGCGTCGGGCAGCTCAAAGCCCTTGGCGAACGAGGACTTCTTGGCCCCGAGCGTGACCAGGTCGGCGTACTGGGCAAGCGCGTCCTGAGGCGTCGCGGCCAGGGAGTCGTCGTCCGCGGCGACGGCCTCGGAGCCGATCCCCGCGTCGGCGAAGGCCGGCATCTTGATGCCGGGGATGAGCTGCACCCACGACCACATCCGGAAGTCCGCCCGCGGCGACTCCTGCTCGAACGAGACCAGGCGCGGTGTCTCGAGGTCCTCCGTCGCGGCGGTGATCGAGAAGGTGGTGCGCGGCCACGTCTGGGTGGTCGGGATGATCATCTGCTGCGACTCGGTCGGGATCTCGGTGACGAACTCACCGTTGTCCCGCTCCTTGGCCACCTTGAGCTGGCTCGTGCGCACCTCGTACGCCGGCCCGGTGACGCGCGGCCTGAGGTCCTTGCCCTTCAGCTCTTTGTCGGCCTTCGCCACGGTCTCCGAGACCGCAGTGAACACCTCGGTCTCCTGGTCCTCGCTGAGCACGGGGCCGGCGACCGCCTCGCCCGGCGCGGGCTGCGGCAGCTCGTCGGCGCAGCCGGCGAGCAGCGCCGTCGAGACGACGACGGCGCTCGCGACGGCCATGCCGCGGCGGGTGGTACGGCGGTTCATCGGTTCTCTCCGTCAGTGGTGTCGGTCGTGCGTGCGTCGTCGGTCTGGCCGGCCCCCCCGGCATCGCCGAAGCCCCAGGTGGCACGCCACGCGGCCGCGCGGCCGGCGGGGGTTGAGGAGTTGGGACGCGCGGCCGGGGCCTCGCCCTCCGCCTCGGCCGGCTGCGGGCGGACGGCCGGGATCGAGCCGGTCATGGCGCGCAGCATGCGGGTCACCCCGCCGCCCTGCTCGGTGGCCCGGCGGGCCTCCTCCTGGGCGCG
This sequence comes from Isoptericola sp. Y541, assembly GCF_059445465.1. Classification (NCBI taxonomy): domain Bacteria; kingdom Bacillati; phylum Actinomycetota; class Actinomycetes; order Micrococcales; family Promicromonosporaceae; genus Isoptericola; species Isoptericola sp. Y541. The sequence goes on from NZ_JCAIUJ010000001.1 coordinate 332,744, forward strand.
CAGCTCACGACGCGTCATCCGCATCGCGCCGGTGGTGGTCAGGGGCTCGGACGGCACCGGCTCGTGCGCGTGTGCCGGCGCGTCGGCGAAGTGCGGTGCGGCGGGCGGCGGCGCGAAGCCGGACGGGTCCGCGGCGGAACCCTGCGACGCGGCGTCCTGCGACCCGCCTGCGAGGGCCTCGCGCTCGCGGCGCCTCGAGCGGCGGAGCAACCGGTTCGCGAGGGGCACCTCGGCGGTGCCGGCCGAGCCGTGCGCCGTGCCGTCGTCCGCGGGGTCCCCCGGCTCGGCCGCGTCGGGCCGGTCTGTGGCCGGGTCGTCGGTGGCGGCGCCGCTCTCCACCGGGGCCTCGCCGGGCGCGTCGGTGTCGGCGCCGTTGTCCGCGCGGACGGGGCCGAACGGGCTCCGGGCGCCGAACGCCCGGCGCGCCGGGGCCGCGGGGCCGTCGGTGCGGTGCTCGTCGCGGCCGTCGTGGCCGTCGGTGCGGGAGGCGGCATCGGCACGCTCGGCACGGACGCGACGTCCGCCGACCACGAGCAGGACGACACCGATCACGACCAGCCCGGCGCCGACCCCGACGCCCGGCCACAGGTAGGGCGTGCTGATGGTGCGGGGCCACGTGAGCTCGAGGGTGGGCGCCTGGGCGCCTTCGCCGACGCCCGCGGCGAGCAGGCTCCAGCGGCCGGGGCGGTCGCTCCAGCGCAGCGTGACGCTGCCCTCGTCGGAGGCCTCGGCCACCCACATGTCCGACCCGGCGGGGTCCGGACCCGTGGTCGGGGCCTCGTTCGTCTCCGCCTCCTCATCGGCGGGCACCCCGGCCTGCGAGGAGAGCGTCTCCCAGTCGCTGAGGCCCGTGACGCGCGAGTAGGGGTCGTTGCCGACCCACCCGTCGACGTCGACGTCGCGGCCGACAGCCAGGGTGACGCGCTGCCCCTCGGGGACAGACGCGCTGACCGTGACGTCGCCACCGACGAGCCCGAGAACCCCGGGGTCGGTGACGACGAGCGTGCCGTCGCCCGTCGGCTTGGCCGTGGCGACCACCGTGTCGGTGTCGCGCCAAACCGTGGCGGAGGCGACACCGAGCACGGCAGCGACAAGTCCGAGCAGGACCAGTACGCCACCCAGAATGCGTTGCAGCACCGAGCTTTCCCTTCGACGTGGACAGTTCAGCATAGGGACGCCCGGGAACTGTCCGTCCATGCGAGCGCCCTGGCGGGGGGCGGTTCACGAACCCTTCACGACTCGCGTACGGCGGCCGCGCCCCGGCTCCCGGCGGTCGTCACGACCCGTGGATCGACGCCAGAACCCCGCCGGACCCTGGACCGATCGCGACCTCGGGTATGCCCGGATCGCCCGGAAGCGTAAGAATGTCACGAGTATCGGCGTCCCGCCCGCCCCACTATCCTGGCCGAGGCCGGGGTCACCCGTCACCCGGCGAGGCCGGGGCACCCCCACCACGTCACGGAGGTCTGCACGTGTCCGACGAGCGCACGCTCTTCCCGATCACCATGCGCGGTTACGACCGCGCCCAGGTGGAGGGTCACATCGCCCGCCTCGAGCAGGCTCTGGAGGAGGTCCGCCGCAACGTCGTGAGCACCGACGAGCGCGCCATGCAGCTGTCCTCCGAGCTCGCGCTGACCCAGCGTCAGCTCCGCGAGAACGAGAAGCCGTCGTACGCGGGGCTCGGGTCCCGCGTCGAGCGCCTGCTGCGGTCCGCGGAGGAGCAGTCCACGGACGTGCTCACCCAGGCCAACCAGCAGGCAGCGGACATCATGGCGCGCGCCAAGCTCTCTGCCGGCCAGGTGCGTTCCCGGGCCGAGTCGGAGGCCTCGGAGCTGCTGGGCAGCGCCCGCCGCGAGGCGGAGGAGATCCGCTCCACCACCGCCGCCGAGGCGGAGGGCACCCTGCTCGCCGCCCAGCGCCGCGCCGAGGAGCTGGTCGGCTCCGCCGAGCGCGAGGCCGCCCTCATCACCAGCACGCTCAGCGCCGAGGAGAGCGAACGGCGCGCCACGCTCGAGCGGGAGATTGGCGTCCAGCGCTCCACCGCCGAGCGCGAGACCACCGAGCTGCGCGTCTCCGCCGAGCGGGACACCGCGCAGCAGCGCGCGCAGACGGCGGCCGACGCCGCGGCGCTGCGCGAGGAGGCCGAGCGCGAGTCGACCGACCTCCTCGAGCGCACCCGCCGCGAGGCGGCCCGCATCGTCGCCGACGCCAAGCACCACGCCGCAGAGGCCTCGGACGCCGTCACCACCGAGCTGGAGCAGCTGCGCGAGCAGGCGCGCGCCGCGCTGGCCGACGCCGAGCTCGAGATCGCGCAGCGCCGGGAGCAGGTGGAGCACGAGGCCGCCGCCCGGCACGAGACCGCGCGCGGGGAGACCGACCAGCTCGTCCGCGCGGCCGAGGAGCACGCGGCCGAGGCCGAGCGACGCGTCGCCCTGGCGCTGCAGCAGGCGGAGAAGGTGCGGGCCGAGTCCGACGCCTACGTCAAGGCGCTCGTCGCGGACGCCCGCCGCACCGCCGACGGCGTCGTCGCGGAGGCGCGGGAGTTCACCGAGCAGATGGTCACCGACGCCAGCGCCGAGGCCGAGCACCACCGCACCACGGCCCAGCGGCAGCTCGAGGACCTCACGCGCCGCCACGACTCGATCAACTCCTACCTCGAGGAGCTGCGCGGGCTGCTCGGGGCGGAGAAGGTCGCCACCGTGCCCGGGGCGCCCGTGCCGGTCGCCGAGGTGCACGCCGAGGCGGCGCAGCCGGAGTCCGAGGCCCCGGCCCCCACCGAGCCGGAGCCCGAGCCGGAGGCCGAGGCGACCGACGAGATCGACGAGGCCGAGGGCAGCGAGCCCGCGGACGACGCCGGCGAGGGCGCGGACGTCGAGGAGACCCCGGCCACCACGAAGGCCTGACGGCTCGGAGGCTGACGGCGAGGCGGCCCGCGCGGCGGACCGGTCAGTGCTGCTCGGCTGCGCTCAGTACTGCCAGGGCCAGCGCGGGCGCGTGGTGCGCTCGGCGACCCGGCGGTGCAGCAGCGCGAGGGCCGCCGCGACCGTGGCCGGGTCCTCGACGGCGCTCATGTGCCCGACCCCGGGAACCACGGTGAGCGCGCCGTCGCGGGCCGCGTGCACCATGTGCTCGGCCTCGACGAGCGGCGTCAGCTGGTCCTCGGCACCCACCACCACGGCGACCGGGCCGTCGAAGCTGCGCAGGACGTCGGTACGGTCGGGCCGAGCCGCCATCGCGCGCTGGGCCCACGCGACACCGATGGGCGACTGTGCCCGGATCCACGTCTCGAGCTGCGGGAAGAGGTTCCTGCGCTGCTGAGCGCTCGTGGTGCCCAGCAGCGTGCCCGGCATGCTGAGCACGGGGTCGAGCGTCTGCCCCTCCAGCACGGCGTCGGCGATCCGCAGCCGCTTGGCGCGGGCGGAGTCGAGGTCCGCCGTCGACTTCGTGTCGACGAGGCCGAGGCCCACGACGATCCCGGGGTGCCGCTCGGCCAGGGCCAGCGCCACGTAACCGCCCATCGACAGCCCCACGACCACCGCGTTGCCCTCGCCCTGCTCGCGCAGCGTGTGGTGCACCGCGTCGGCGACGTCCTCGAGGCGCGGCGGCATGCCGTGCAGCTCGGAGTGGCCCTGGCCCGGCAGGTCCACGCCGATGGCCCGCACGCCCTCGGGCAGCGCCCGCGCCGCCGCCGCCCACATGCGGTGGTCGAGGGGGAAGCCGTGCAGCAGCACGAGGGGCGTGCCCGCGCCCTCGTGCAGCGTGTACGTCGCCAGGAGCGCGGAGGTCGTGGTCATCGTCGACTCCTCTTTCACGTCGTCTTTCACGTCGTCCCTGTGGTCGCGCCCGGGCGGCGACCGTCAGGCCGTGCTGGTCCAGTCTGTGCTCATCCGGCGGGCGCCGCCTGCGCCTGCTGCACCTCGCCGGCGTAGTGCGTCGGCAGCGGGGGGTGCCCGGGCAGCACGTGGCCGACGATCTCGTCGAGCACGCGGCGCACCGCCGGCTCCCCGACCCACAGGTGCTTGGCGCCGTCGACGCCGATGACCTCCGCCTGCGGCACGCGCGCGAACCGGCGTCGTGCCTCGTCGGGGCGCAGGTAGTCGTCGAGCTCGGGCACGAGGACGACGAGCGGGCGCCCGAAGTCGGCCCACCGGTCCAGGTCCTCGTCGGTCGCGCGGTGCAGGGGAGGGGAGAGCAGGATCGCGCCCTCGATACCCGGGTCGGCTCCGTGCTTGAGCACCAGCTCCGTGCCGAAGGACCAGCCGACCAGCCACGGGCGGGGCAGCTCGCGGAACTCCGCGAGCTCGATCGCGGCGGCGACGTCGTAGCGCTCGGCCTCGCCGCCGTCGAACGCCCCCTCGGACGTGCCGCGGGGCGACGACGTCCCGCGCGTGTTGAACCGCAGCACCGCGAGATCGGCGAGGGCCGGCAACCGCCAGGCCGCCTTGCGGAACACGTGCGAGTCCATGTAGCCGCCGTGCGTCGGCAAGGGGTGCAGGGTCAGGAGCGTCGCGACCGGGTCGCGGTCCGCCGGCAGGGCGAGCTCGCCCACGAGCGTGAGCCCGTCTGCCGTGTGCAGCTCGACGTCCTCTCGGCGCGCGGGCAGCATCGTGAGGGAACGGATCTGGTGGCCGGTGGCATCGTCGTTCATCACCGCTCAGCGTAGTTCCGCGGGGCGATTCCGGCCGGTCAGCGCAGCCGGGCGCGGCGCTCCCAGCACGACGCGTGCCAGTGCCGGCGCTGCTCCAGCCCCGCGGGCTCTCCCCCGATCACGTCCCGCGGCCAGGCGACGACGTGCGACGTGCCGGGCGGGATCTCCTGCCGGCAGGTGGGGCACCGGTACGGCTTCTCGCCGCCCCGGACCTTGCGCACGGTCCACTCCCCGTCCTCGGCGCTGACGCGTCGTACCCCGCCGAGCGCCCGGTCCAGGTCGAGCGGCGGGGGCTCGGCACCCCAGGGGCGTTTGCGGGACGGACGGCTCGACGGCATGTGGTCCATTGTCGCCCGCGTCCGACCAGGAACGTCGTCGCGCGGACGCCCTGCACCGGCGCGCTCCCTGTGCCAAGCAGTCAGGTGGGGCCGTTACAGTGGCCCGGATCGTCCAGTCAACCGAAGGACTCCCCTGTGAAGCTCCGCACGTCCGCCGCCGCCACCGCGCTGGCGCTGGCCGCGGCCCTGACCCTGTCCGCCTGCGCCGACGACTCCGGCGACGGCGCGTCGCCGTCCGCGTCAGCGTCGTCTTCGCCGGCCACCGAGGCCCCCGAACCCACCAAGGAGGACGTCGCGGCCGTCGAGTCCGTCAAGGTCGACGGCGACGCCGGCAAGGAGCCGAAGCTCTCGTTCGAGACGCCGCTCGAGGTCTCCGTCCCGACGTCCCGCGTGATCGACGAGGGCGACGGCGCCGAGGTCACCGAGGGCATGAAGGTGACCATCGACTTCGTCGGGTACCTCGGTGCCGACGGCAGCAGCCAGGGCTCCACCTGGGAGCAGAAGGCCCCCGCGACCTTCGTGCTCGGCGACACCAGCTACGGAGTGCTCACCGAGCCGCTGACCGGCCAGAAGGTCGGCTCCCGCGTGCTCGTGGCGTTCCCGTCGCAGGACCAGCAGGGCCAGGCCGTCACCGCGGTCAACCTCGTCGAGATCACCGACGCGACCAAGATCCCGACGCGCGCCGACGGTGAGGCCGTGGAGCCCGAGGAGGGCCTTCCCGCCGTCACCCTCGACGACTCGGGCGCGCCGTCCGTGAAGATCCCCGAGGGTTACGAGGCGCCGAAGGACCTGGTGGCGCAGACCCTCATCAAGGGCGACGGGCCCAAGGTGAAGGACGGCCAGACAGTCACCGCCCAGTACACGGGCTGGACCTTTGATGGCGAGACCTTCGACTCCTCCTGGGAGCGGGGCACGCCGGCCAGCTTCCCGATCGCCGACGGTCAGGTGATCGACGGCTGGGTCAAGGGCATCGCCGGCCAGACGGTGGGCAGCCAGGTGCTGCTCGTCATCCCGGCCGCCCAGGCGTACGGCGCGGAGAAGAGCGAGGAGAACCCGCTCGCCGGTCAGCCGCTGGTCTTCGTGGTCGACATCCTCGACGCACAGTGACCCCCCGCGGCACCGCGTGACGTCCCGCACGTCACGCCGGCTGCCGCGCAGGTCAGCACCATCGCGACGGCGGGCTCCCGGTCAAGGGGGCCCGCCGTCGCGCGTAGGGTCTGGTGCCATGAGCGCACAGCCCACCGAGCAGGTACCCGTCGCCCCCGAGCGCGAGGTCCTCACCTGGACCCAGCTCCCGGTCGCGATCCGCGAGCTGGCCGAGAGCGTCGTCGCCAGCGGGTTCCTGCCCGACGTCGTCGTCGCGGTCGCGCGCGGCGGCCTCGTGCCCGGCGGCGCGATGGCGTACGCCCTGGGCACCAAGGGGGTCGGCACGCTGAACGTCGAGTTCTACACCGACATCGGCAAGACCCTCGACGACCCGCGCGTGCTGCCCCCGCTCATGGACACCTCCGAGCTGCCGGGCTCCAAGGTGCTGGTGGTGGACGACGTCGCCGACTCCGGGCGCACGCTCGCGCTCGTCATGGACATGCTCGCGAAGCTGGGCGCCGATGCCCGCTCCGTCGTGCTCTACACCAAGCCGCGCACCATCATCCGGCCCGACTACTCCTGGCGGGACACCGACCTGTGGATCACCTTCCCCTGGGCCGCCGACCCGCCCGTGACAGGCGCCCCGTCCGCCGACGTCTGATCCTGCCGAGGTAGTGCCAAAATCGCCGAGGTAGTTCGAAAAGCGCCGAGGTAGTCTCGTTCTGCGCGAGGTAGTGAACTACCTCGCTGAACTCGGGACTACCTCGGCGCTTTTCGAACTACCTCGGCGATTTTGGCACTACTTCGGCGCTGGGGTCAGAAGTCCCAGTCGTCGTCCTGCGTCGCCACTGCCTTGCCGATGACGTACGAGGAACCCGAGCCGGAGAAGAAGTCGTGGTTCTCGTCCGCGTTGGGGCTCAGGGCCGCGAGGATCGACGGGTTGACGGCCGTGTCCTCCTTGGGGAACAGCGCCTCGTAGCCCAGGTTCATGAGGGCCTTGTTGGCGTTGTACCGCAGGAACGCCTTGACGTCCTCCGAGAGCCCCAGCTCGCCGTACAGGGCGTCGGTGTACTCGACCTCGTTCTCGTACAGCTCGAAGAGGAGTTCGAACGTGTAGGCCTTGAGCTCGTCCTGCTCGGCCCGGCTGACGAGGGCGAGGCCCTTCTGGTACTTGTAGCCGATGTAGTACCCGTGCACGGCCTCGTCGCGGATGATGAGGCGGATGAGGTCGGCCGTGTTGGTGAGCTTGGCGCGGCTCGACCAGTACATCGGCGCGTAGAAGCCGGAGTAGAACAGGAACGACTCGAGCATGGTCGAGGCGACCTTGCGCTTGAGCGGGTCGTCACCCCGGTAGTACTTGAGCACGATCTCGGCCTTGCGCTGCAGGTTCGCGTTCTCCTCCGACCACGCGAAGGCGTCGTCGATCTCCCGCGTCGAGATCAGCGTGGAGAAGATCGACGAGTAGCTCTTGGCGTGCACCGACTCCATGAACGCGATGTTCGTGTACACCGCCTCCTCGTGCGGCGTCAGCGCGTCCGGGATGAGCGACACGGCGCCGACGGTGCCCTGGATGGTGTCCAGCAGCGTGAGGCCGGTGAACACACGGGTCGTCATCAGCCGTTCGGCCTCGCTCAGCGTGTGCCACGACTGGATGTCGTTGGACACCGGCACTTTCTCGGGCAGCCAGAAGTTCCCGACCAGGCGGTCCCAGACCTCGACGTCCTTCTCGTCCTGCACGCGGTTCCAGTTGATCGCGGTCACGCGATCGATGAGCTTGAGCTTCCCCGTGGGCGCCATCGTCTTCTCTTCCCCGAATTCCAGATAGTTGCTCAAAGCATGCAGCTGACGCAGTTCTCCACCTCAGTGCCCTCGAGGGCCATCTGGCGGAGGCGGATGTAATAGAGGGTCTTGATGCCCTTGCGCCAGGCGTAGATCTGCGCCTTGTTGACGTCGCGGGTGGTCACGGTGTCGGGGAAGAACAGCGTCAGCGACAACCCCTGGTCCACGTGCTGCGTGGCCACGGCATAGGTGTCGATGATCTTCTCGTAGCCGATCTCGTACGCGTCCTGGTAGTAGTCCAGGTTGTCGTTCGTCATGTACGGCGCCGGGTAGTAGACGCGACCGAGCTTGCCTTCCTTGCGGATCTCGATCTTCGCGGCCACCGGGTGGATCGACGACGTCGAGTTGTTGATGTAGCTGATCGACCCGGTGGGCGGCACGGCCTGGAGGTTCTGGTTGTAGATGCCGTGCTCGACGACGGACGCCTTGAGCGCGCGCCAGTCGTCCTGCGTCGGGATGGCGACCCCGGAGTCGGCGAAGAGCTGCGCGACGCGCCCCGTGGCGGGCTTCCACTCGCCGTCCGTGTACTTGTCGAAGTACTCGCCGGTGGCGTACTTCGAGTCCTCGAACCCGCCGAACGCCTTGCCGCGCTCGATCGCCAGCCGGTTGGAGGCGGCGATCGCGTGGTAGGCGACCGTGTAGAAGTAGAGGTTCGTGAAGTCGATGCCCTCGGCGGAGCCGTAGTAGATCCGCTCGCGCGCGAGGTACCCGTGCAGGTTCATCTGCCCGAGCCCGATCGCGTGCCCCAGGTCGTTGGCCCGCCGGATGGACGGCACCGACTCGATGTTCGTCTGGTCCGAGACGGCCGTGAGCGCGCGGATCGCCGTGTCGATCGTCTTGGCGAAGTCGGGCGAGTCCATCGTCTTGGCGATGTTGAGCGACCCGAGGTTGCAGGAGATGTCCCGGCCGACCTCGTCGTAGGAGAGGTCCTCGTGGAAGGTCGACGGTGTCGAGACCTGCAGGATCTCCGAGCACAGGTTGGAGTGCGTGATCCGGCCCTTGATCGGGTTGGCCCGGTTCACCGTGTCCTCGAACATCACGTACGGGTAGCCCGACTCGAACTGCAGCTCGGCGATCGTCTGGAAGAAGTCGCGGGCCTTGATCGTGGTCTTGGTGATCCGGTCGTCGGCCACGAGCTCGTCGTACTTCTCCGAGATGGAGATGTCGGCGAACGGCTTGCCGTACACGCGCTCGACGTCATACGGGCTGAACAGGTGCATGTCCGCGTTCGTCTTGGCGAGCTCGAACGTGATGTCCGGGATCACGACGCCCAGCGAGAGGGTCTTGATGCGGACCTTCTCGTCCGCGTTCTCCCGCTTGGTGTCGAGGAACCGCATGATGTCCGGGTGGTGCGCGTGCAGGTACACGGCGCCGGCGCCCTGGCGCGCCCCGAGCTGGTTGGCGTAGGAGAACGAGTCCTCGAGCAGCTTCATCACGGGGATGACGCCCGACGACTGGTTCTGGATGTGCTTGATCGGCGCGCCGTGCTCGCGGATGTTGCTCAGCAGCAGCGCCACGCCTCCGCCGCGCTTGGACAGCTGCAGCGCCGAGTTGATACCGCGCGCGATGGACTCCATGTTGTCCTCGATGCGCAGCAGGAAGCAGGACACGGGCTCGCCGCGCTGCGCCTTGCCGACGTTGAGGAACGTCGGGGTCGCCGGCTGGAACCGGCCGGAGACGACCTCCTCGACGACGTCGCGGGCGACCTGCTCGTCGCCGTCAGCCAGGCCGAGCGCGACCATCGAGACGCGGTCCTCGAAGCGCTCCAGGTACTTCTTCCCGTCGAACGTCTTCAGCGTGTACGACGTGTAGTACTTGAACGCCCCGAGGAACGACTCGAACTGGAAGTCCTTCGAGTAGGCGAGCTGGAACAGCTCCTTGACGAACGCGCGCGAGTACTTCCCCAGCACCGCCGGGTCGTAGTACTTGTTCTCGACCAGGTGGTCGAGCTTCGCGTCGAGCGTGTCGAACTGGATGGTGTTCGGCACCACGTGCTGCTCGAAGTAGGCCGTGGTGGCCTCCCGGTCCTTGCCGAACTGGATCTTGCCGTCCGGCCCGTACAGGTTCAACATCGCGTTGAGCGCGTGGAAGTCCAGCTGCACGCCCTGCAGCGGCACCGTCGTGGCCCCCGCGACCTCCGGGGTCGTCGTCGAGCTCACGCCGAGATCAGTGACTGTCGTTGCCAAAATCGTCCCAATCCGTCACGGACGCGGTCAGCGTCCTCAGCCGTCCCCAGCAGTTCGAAGGCGTACAGGTAGGGCACCTGGCACTTCGCGGAGATGATGTCGCCGGCGATGCAGTACGCAGCGCCGAAATTGGTGTTTCCCGCGGCGATCACGCCGCGGACGAGCGACCGGTTGTGCGGGTCGTTCAGGAACTCGCGCACCCGGCGCGGCACCGCACCGCCCTCGTTGCCCCCGCCGTAGGTGGGAACCATGAGCACGTACGGCTCGGTCACCGTGAGGAATCCGTCCGTCTTCCGCACCGGGGTGCGGTGCACGGACATGCCGAGGTCCTCGAGGCCGAGCCGCCGGACGAAGCGGTGGGTGTTCTCCGACACGCTGGAGAAGTAGACGAGAGAACTCATGTCGCCCTCCCCCGGATGCTGCTGCCAGATCGGCGCCGCCGTGCTGCGCCGTCGGATACGCACGGCGCCCCGGGTCGTGTTCGAAGCTCGGGGCGCCGGCCGTGTGAGGTGCGGGACCGCGTGGTCCCGCGTGGTCCCGCGTGTGTTGAACCGTGTTGAACCGTGTTGAACCGTGTTGAAACCAGGCGTCAGGCTGAGACGGCCTGCTGCGCCGCGACGGCGCTGATCTGGTCGGGGCGGAAGCCCGACCAGTGGGTGTCGCCGGCGACGACGACCGGGGCCTGCAGGTAGCCGAGCCCGCGCACCATCTCGAGGGCCTCGGCGTCCTGGGTGATGTCGACCACCGAGTACTCGACGCCCTTCCGGTCGAGGGCGCGGTAGGTCGCGTCGCACTGCACGCAGGCCGGCTTGCTGTAGACCGTGATGCTCATGTGTCTTCTCCCTCTCTGCGCTCCCCGTGGGGGGCTTGGTGCGACCCGCCCTGCAGCCCTTCCGGACCGGTCTCCCGCCGGCCCTCAAGGGCCCGGACCTGGGGTGACGTCCGTGGAACTACGCCGGTGTGCTTTGTTCGAAGGGCTGCGCGCCCTGCATGCTTTAAACACTACACCTAGTGGTCCGGGCGCGCGCGGAGCCGACATGTTGTGGTTGACACCCGTGTCATTCGCCACCTGCTCCCCGCCCCGACCCTTCACAACCAGCCTCGCACGAGGGTCCGACACGGCCGTCCACAGGCGCCCCCGGTGTCCGTCCCCACCCCGTATCGCGTCCATCCGCGCCCTCGTGCGGATGACGGCCGGCTGTCCACAGCCGGTGGGTGAGCGGCGTCCACAGCGTGTGGGCGACGGGGGTCGACGGACTCCGGGCTCGGCACGCCCCTCGGCACCCCGCCGAGGGCCGGGCTCACCGGGCAGACCGGACATTCCCGGCCGCACGATCGGACCGAAACTCGTCGAGAACGTCGGCGTGTCGCGTCCGGTGGTGTGTCGCACAGCCCGTGTCGCACAGCCAGGGCGGCTCACCGCGCGGGCGGTGCCTGCCAGCCCGCGGGGTCGACCCCGCCGGGCACGGCCGTCGCGGGGTCGTAGGGCGCCCGGGTGAGGTGGAAGGTGCCGACGTCGAGGCTCTCCGCCGACGTGCCCGGGTCGACCGGGCGCAGGTGCTCGCCCAGCCAGTAGCCGCCCTCCACCCCCGCCCACCGGCCGTCCGCGGACCGGGCGAACGCCGTGCCGCGCCCGCCGCCGTCGGAGGCGCGCAGCTCAAGGAGCCCGTCCGGGCGCAGCGTCACCGTGTGCGGCATCGGGCCCCAGTACCAGGTGCCTGTGAGTGCGAGCACGGCGGGGTCCGTCGGGGCGCCCGCGGGGTCGGGGGTCCCGGCGGGGTCGTCGAGCAGGTCGAGCAGGAAGGCGGCGTCCCCGAACCCGGCGGTCGAGCTGCCGCACACGGCGACCGTGTCCCCCGTCGCGGGGTCGGCGCGCAGCGTCGCCGTGAAGCCGGGCACCGACCCGCCGTGCCCCACGGTGCGGCGGCCGCCGCAGCTGCCACCCGTGGCCGGGTGGTGCACCGAGACGCCCAGCCCCCACGCCGCCCCGAACGGGGCGCCTGGCTCGTCCACGACCGCGCGCGGCGCCGTCATCCGCCGCCGCCACGCCAGGGGCAGCACGTCGTCCTCCCCCGCGCCGGCGCCGACCAGCCAGGAGCCGAACCGCACCAGGTCCGTCGGCGTCGACCACAACTCGCCCGCCGGCCCCATCGCGCCGTAGGCGGCCACGGGCTCGACCAGCACGGCGTCCGCGTGCGGGTGCACGGCGTAGCCGGTGGCCGCGGGCCCGGCCGGCACGCGGCCGGTGCGAGTCATGCCGAGCGGCTCCCACATCTCGGCGCGCAGGACGTCGTCCCACGGCAGGCCGTGGGCCTCTTCCAGCAGCCGGCCGAGCACGGCGTACCCGACGTTGGAGTAGTGGTGCCGCTCCCCCGGCTCCCACAGCGGCTCGACGCCCGGGGTCACCAGTTCGGCCCAGGAACCCGCGCCGTGCCGCTCCCACCACGGCCCCGGGGCCTCGGCCGGCAGCCCCGCCGTGTGGGTGAGCAGCTGCGCCACGGAGGCGTCCGGGGCGGGGGCGTCCGGCAGGTGACGCCCCACCGGGTCGTTGAGGCCCAGCCTGCCGGCCGCGGCCAGCCGCAGCACCGCGACCGCCGTCATCGGCTTGGTGATCGACCCGATGCGGAACGACGTGCCCGCGTCGGCGGGTGCCCACCCGGCGACGCCGGTCCAGGCGACGTCGCCGGCCCGCCCCACCGCCGCGGACAACGCCGGGACCCGAGCCTCGCGGGCCCGCCGACGCAGGGCGTCGCCGAACCGGGCGTCGCCGAACCGGGCGTCGTCGAACCGGGCGTCACCGTCGGGCGTGGTCGAGGCGGGCGGAGGCACGGTCATGCCCGCACGCTAATGCCGAACAGGTGGTTGACACCGCTATCGCGGCGATCTGACCGCGATAGGGGTGTCAACCGCCTGTTCGGCAGCTCGGCGTGACGCGGGTCAGGGCGCGACGGCGTCGACGGGCGGCAGGGCGCCCGTGGCGGCGAGGCGGCGGTACCAGTGCGCCGAGTCCTTCCAGGTGCGCTCGCCCGTCGGGTAGTCGACGTGCAGGATGCCGAAGCGTTTGGAGTACCCGTAACCCCACTCGAAGTTGTCCATCAGCGACCAGGCGAAGTACCCGCGCACGTCCGCGCCGGCGTCGAGGGCCGCGCCGACGGCGTCGACGTGGTCGTGCAGGTACGCCACGCGGCGGTCGTCGTGCACGCGGCGCTCACCGCCCGAGGCCACCAGCTCGTCGTCGAAGGCCGCGCCGTTCTCGGTGACGGCCAGCGGCACGCCCGGGAACCGGCGGTGCAGGTCGAGCAGCAGCTCCGTGAGCCCGGTCGGGTCGATGTTCCAGCCCATCGCGGTGGTGGGTCCAGGTTGCGGGACGAACTCGACGTCGGTGACCCCTATCCACGGGCTGTGGCTCGAGGCGCCGTGCCCGTCGTTCTCCGCCCGCTCGCCGTCGCCCGCGAAGTGCCGCACGGTGACGGTCGAGTAGTAGTTGACGCCGAGCACGTCCAGCGGCCGGCGGATCGCCTCGAGGTCGCCGTCGCGCACGAACGACCAGTCGGAGACCTCCGCGGTGTCCGCGAGCAGGTCGGCCGGGTAGGCGCCGTCGAGGATCGGGCCCAGGAAGGCGCGGTTGGCGAGCGCGTCGATCTTCCGCACGGCGTCGGCGTCGGCGGGCGCGGCCGGGTCGGCGGGCCGGATGACGTGCAGGTTGAGCGTGATCGACGTCTGCGCGCCCGGCAGCACCGACCGGATCGCCTGCACGGCCAGTCCGTGGGCGAGATTGAGGTGGTGCACCGCCGCGAGCGCCGCGGCCGGCTCGGTGCGGCCGGGGGCGTGCACGCCCGAGCCGTAGCCCAGGTAGGCGGAGCACCAGGGCTCGTTGAGGGTGGTCCACGCCTCGACCCGGTCGCCGAGCTCGACGGCCATGAGGCGCGCGTACTCGGCGAAGGCCTCGGCGGTCTCGCGGTTCGCCCAGCCACCGGCGTCCTCCAGATCCTGCGGGAGGTCCCAGTGGTAGAGGGTGACGAAGGGCCGGATGCCGCGCTCGCGCAACGTGTCGAGCAGCCGCCGGTAGAAGTCCACGCCCTCGGCGTTGACCGGGCCGCGGCCGCCCGGCTGCACGCGCGACCACGAGATCGACAGGCGATAGGCGCCGACGCCGAGCCGCGCGAGGTGGTCCACGTCCTCGGGCCAGCGGTGGTAGTGGTCGCACGCGACGTCCCCGGTGTCGCCGTCGAACGTGCGCCCGGGAGTGTGGGAGTAGGTGTCCCAGATCGACGGGCCACGGCCGCCCTCGGCGGCGGCGCCCTCGATCTGGTAGGCCGCCGTCGCGGTCCCCCACAGGAAGTCGACGGGGAACGTGCGGGGGGCGGTCGCCCCGTCGGCGGGCCCGGCGGCGGTGGTCGTGGTGGTCATGGGTGCGTTCCTCGGTGCTCGGAGTCGCGGGAATCGTGGACTGCTGATGGGTGGAAGCGCTCCCACCCTGGCGGGCAGTGTAGTCCGGCAGGTGGAAGAGCCGCAGCGTGACGCCGTCCGCCCACGCCTAGCCGGGGCGGTCGGTGCGGCACCGACACGGACACCGGGCTCGTCGTCGGGGCCGGCGGGGTCGCCGTCGTCCGGGAGGGCTCGTCGACCGGCTGGACCGTCGAGCCCGTGTGACCGTGCTCGCTCAGCCGGCGCCGACCTCGACACCGCCGACCTCGACACCTTCAGCCTCGACGCCCCCGCGCAGCACGTGCAGCACGCGCAGGTCGCCGTCGGTGACGACGACGTCGGCGCGGCGCCCGATGACAAGGCCGCCGACGTCCGCGAGCCCCAGCACGCGGGCCGGCACCCAGGACGCGGACCGCACCGCGTCGACCAGGGGGACGCCCGCCGCGGCCGTGGCGCGCACGACGTCGATCAGGTGGGCGGTGCCCCCGGCGATCGTGCCGCCCTCGGGGTCGTCCGGGTCGGTCAGCCGCGCCACGCCACCGCGCACCGTCACCGCCATCGGCCCGAGCTCGTAAGAGCCGTCGGCCATGCCCGCGGCGGCCATCGCGTCTGTCACCAGGGCGACGTGGTCGGCCCCGACCATCTCGACCACGGTGCGGACGGTCGCGGGCGCCAGGTGCACGCCGTCCGCCACGAGCTCGACCACGAGCTCCCCGCGAGCGGCGGCCGCGAGGCAGGCCGCGATCGGGCCGGGCGCCCGGTGGTGCAGCGGGCGCATGCCGTTGAAGAGGTGGGTGGCCGTCATCTCGCGCGCCGGCCCACCCTCCTCCGCCTGCGCGCGCAGGCCGGCGACGACCTGCGCGACGAGCGCCTCGGACTGCTCCGTCGTCGCATCGGTATGGCCGAGGGAGGGGATCACGCCGGCCGCGACCAGCTCGCGCGCCACGCCGTCCGGCCCGAGCACGCCCTCGACCTCGGGGGCGACGGTCATCGTGCGTAGGTGCCCGCGGGCGGCCTCGGCCAGGTCGCGGACCAGGGCGGGGTCACCCGGCAGCAGGTCGTCCGGGCTCTGCGCCCCGCGGCGCGCGTGGGAGAGGAAGGGGCCCTCGGCGTGGATGCCCGCGATCTCGCCGGCCTCCGCGAGGCCCGCAAGCATCGCGACCCGCGCCAGGAGCGTCTCGCGGTCGGCGGTGACGAGCGACGCGAGCATCGTGGTGGTGCCGTGGCGGCGGTGTTCGAGCACCGCGATCATCGCCTCGTCGGGGTTCGCGGCGTCGGGGAAGCCGACCCCGCCGCCGCCGTGATCGTGCAGGTCCACGAGCCCCGGGAGCAGCGTCGTGCCCGGGGCGGGCACCGCCGCCCGCGCGACGGCCGCGGCGACGGACGGGTCCGCGTACTCGGCCGCGACGACCGGCCCGACCCAGCGGATCACCCCGTCCGCGACCACCACGGCGCCGTCGTCGATCACGTCCTGGGGCGTCACGACGTACCCGCGCCATGCGACGGGCTCGCCGGACGTCGCGGGGGCCGGGAGGGAGGCATCACTCATGCGCCACATCCTGCCGCACCCTCACAGGAGCGCGAAATGTCTCGACGGACCGCTCGACGGACCGCGCAACAGCACGCTCAGAAGAGCCGGGAGCCCACGTCGTCCACGCCGCGCATGGCGTCGTAGTCGAGCAGCAGGCACTCGATCCCCCGGTCGGTGGCCAGCACCCTCGCCTGCGGCTTGATCTCCTGGGCGGCGAAGACGCCGCGCACCGGCGCCAGCAGGGGGTCGCGGTTGAGGAGGTCGAGGTAGCGCGTGAGCTGCTCGACGCCGTCGATGTCGCCCCGGCGCTTGATCTCGACGGCCACCGCACCGCCCTGGCCGTCGCGGGCCAGGATGTCGACCGGGCCGATCGCGGTCATGTACTCGCGGCGGACGAGCGAGTGCCCGGCGCCGAGCCGCTCGATCTGGGCGGCGAGCAGCTCCTGCAGGTGCGCCTCGACCCCGTCCTTGATCAGGCCGGGGTCGACGCCGAGGTGGTGCGCCGAGTCGTGCTCCACCTCGTGCAGCTCGATCTCCAGGCGGTCGTCCGACTTCTGGTGCTGCACGGTCCACACCGCGGTGACCCCGCGCCCGCGGGCCTCTTCGTCGGGGTCGGCCGTCGCCGTCGAGCAGGGCGGGCTCATCCAGTTGAGCGGCTTGTACGAGCCGCCGTCGGAGTGCAGCAGCACGCTGCCGTCCGCCTTGATGACGATCAGCCGCGTGGCCAGCGGCAGGTGCGCGGTGAGCCGGCCGGTGTACCGGGCCGAGCAGCGTGCGACGACGAGACGCACGGTCCCCCTCTTCGTTCGTGGCGTTCGTTCGTGGCGTTCGTTCGTGGCGATCGTTCGTGGCGATCGTTCGTACGATCCCGGCGATCGGCGGCCGGTTCAGAGAACCAGGTCGCGGCGTCCCGGGGGCGCGGACTCGAGCCACGACGCGAGACCCTCGTACGCGCCCGAGGACATCAGCAGCTCGAAGTCGGTGCCGTCGTAGCGGCAGCGCACCAGCACCTGGTCGGGCTGGCCGGCCTGGTCGAGCGGGGCGCGCCCCGTGATCGACAGCCGGTCACGCTGCCAGACCCGTGCGGGGCGAGGGGCCAGGGACCAGCCGCGCCACCAGTCGATGCGGCCCACGGCGTAGTGGGCGATCCCCACCACCCAGCCGGCCTGCGGGTCGTCCGCGTGCCGGGCGTGGCAGGGGAAGGACCCGACCCGCCGGGACAGGGTCCGCAGGCGGGAGGCACCGGCGGCGAGCACCAGTCCGAGCGCGACGACGATCCCGACCGCGACCCAGACGACGTACGCCACCGGCACCTGACTCAGCGCAGCGCCGGCTCGCGGCCGGACAGCTCCGAGACCTCGTCCACGACGATCGTGACGAGATCGCCGTCGACCGAGACGAACCCGCCGGTGACGTGCGCCTCGACCGCGGTGCCCTGCGACGTCGCGACCCGGATCGTGCCGGGCCGCAGCACCGCGAGGAGCGGCGAGTGGCCGGCGAGGATGCCGACCTGACCGTCGACGGACGGGGCGCTGACCTCACGCGCCGCGCCCGACCAGACCTTGCGGTCGGCCGCGACGAGGTCCACGTTCAGCTCTGCCATCTCACAATCCTCTTTCCCGTCGTGCTGGGGTTCGTGCGGCGGTCACGTCGTCCCGCCGGGCGGGCGGGCCTCCCGGCGGGACGACGTGGCGGTGACGGAGCCGTCAGGCCCCGTACTCCTTCTGGATACGGGCCCAGTTCTCCTCGAGCATCTCGAGGCCGCCGATGTTGTAGAACGCCTGCTCGGCGATGTGGTCGAACTCGCCCGCAGCGATCTTCTTGAACGCCTCGATGGTCTCGCTCAGCGCCACCGTGGAACCCTCCACGCCGGTGAACTTCTTCGCCATGTAGGTGTTCTGCGAGAGGAACTGCTGGATGCGGCGCGCACGCGCCACGACCGTCTTGTCCTCCTCGGAGAGCTCGTCGACACCGAGGATCGCGATGATGTCCTGGAGCTCCTTGTTGCGCTGCAGGATCGACTTCACCTGCGTGGCCACGTCGTAGTGCTCCTGACCCACGTAGCGCGGGTCGAGGATGCGGGACGTCGAGGTCAGCGGGTCGATCGCCGGGTACAGACCCTTCGACGCGATCTCGCGGGAGAGCTCCGTCGTCGCGTCCAGGTGGGCGAACGTGGTCGCCGGCGCCGGGTCGGTGTAGTCGTCCGCCGGCACATAGATCGCCTGCAGCGAGGTGATCGAGTGGCCGCGCGTCGAGGTGATGCGCTCCTGCAGCACGCCCATCTCGTCGGCGAGGTTCGGCTGGTAGCCCACCGCGGACGGCATGCGGCCGAGCAGCGTGGAGACCTCGGAGCCGGCCTGCGTGAAGCGGAAGATGTTGTCGATGAACAGCAGTACGTCCTGCTTGGCGACGTCGCGGAAGTACTCCGCCATCGTCAGCGCCGACAGGGCGACGCGCAGACGCGTGCCCGGCGGCTCGTCCATCTGGCCGAAGACCAGCGCGGTCTTGTCGAAGACGCCGGCCTCCTCCATCTCCGCGATGAGGTCGTTGCCCTCACGGGTGCGCTCCCCGACGCCCGCGAACACGGACACACCGCCGTGGTCCTGGGCGACGCGCTGGATCATCTCCTGGATGAGGACCGTCTTGCCGACGCCCGCACCGCCGAAGAGGCCGATCTTGCCACCCTGCACGTACGGGGTGAGCAGGTCGATCGACTTGATGCCCGTCTCGAACATCGTGGTCTTCGACTCGAGCTGGTCGAAGGCCGGGGGCCTGCGGTGGATCGGCCAGCGCTCGGTGATCTCGATCTTCTCGCCCGGCTCCGCGTTCAGCACGTCGCCGGTCACGTTGAACACGCGGCCCTTGGTGACGTCGCCGACGGGGACGCTGATCGGCGCGCCGGTGTCGGTGACGACGGCGCCGCGCACGAGGCCGTCGGTCGGCTTGAGCGCGATCGCGCGGACCAGGGAGTCGCCGAGGTGCTGGGCGACCTCGAGCATGAGGGTGAAGGAGTTCTCGCCCTCGCCCTGGGTCGACAGGTCGATGCCGACGGTCAGGGCGTTGTAGATGTCGGGAATCGCGTCCTCGGGGAACTCGATGTCGACGACGGGGCCGATCACACGCGCGACACGGCCAGTCCCCGGCTCGGTCGGGGCCGCGCCGTGTGCTGCTTCCACGGTGGTGGCGGTCATTGCTTGCCTCGCTTCGAAAGGAACGTTTCGGATGTCAGTACGGGCGGTCGCGCCGTCAGGACCATGTTCGGGGTGGTCATGATGCCGCGAGGGCGTCGGCACCCGAGACGATCTCGCTGATCTCCTGGGTGATGTCCGCCTGGCGCGCCTGGTTCGCCAGGCGCGTGTAGTTGCGGATCAGGTCCTCGGCGTTGTCCGTCGCCGTGTGCATCGCCCGCTGGCGCGCGGCCAGCTCGGACGCCGCCGCGTCCAGCATGAAGCTGAAGATGCGGCTGCGCACGTAGCGCGGCAGGAGCGCGTCGAGCACGCTCTCCGGCGACGGTTCGAAGTCGTACAGCGGGAACGCGTCGTTCTCGCCGGGGACGGCCACGCCCTCGACGACCTCGAGCGGGAGCATCCGCACCACGCGCGGCCGCTGCGTGACCATGTTGACGAACTGCGTGTAGACCACGTGCAGCTCGCTGACCCCGCCCTCGGCCGCCGGGGCGAGGAACGCGCCCAGCAGCGTGTCCGCGACCTCGCCCGCGACGTCGGAGTTCGGGCTGTCCGAGCCGTACGACCACTGGCCCTCGAGCTGACGCCCCCGGTAGTGGTAGTACGAGACGGCGCGGCGACCGGTCGCGTAGAGCACGACCTCCTTGCCCGCGCCCTGGAGCTGCTGCACGAGCCGCTCCGCCTCACGGAGGATCGACGCCGAGTAGGCGCCGGCCATCCCGCGGTCGGATGCGATCACGAGGACCGCGACGCGGTTCGTGTCGCCGCGCTCGCTCGTGAGCGGGTGCTTGGTCGACGTGTGCGTGGCCACCGCGGACACCGCGCGGGTGATGGCCCGCTCGTACGGAGCCGCCGAAGCCGTGCGCGCCCGCGCCTTGCCGATGCGGGAGGCCGCGATCAGCTCCTGCGCGCGGAACATCTTCTTCAGCGACTGCGTCGACTTGATCCGCTGCTTGTAGATGCGCTGGGATCCACCGGCCATGCTCAGGCCTTCTTCTTCACGACGAGCTGCTCCTGCTCGACGTCGGACGTATCGCCCTCGGCGTCGCCGCCGACGAGCGGGGTGCCGTCGGCCTTGAGGAAGCCGTTCCGGACGTCCTCGACGGCCTTGGTCAGCGCGTCCTCGGTGTCCTGCTCGAGCTTGCCGGTCGACGCGATGGCGCTGAGCACCTCGGTCTTGCGACGCAGGTGATCGAGCATCTCGGACTCGAAGCGCTTGACGTCCTCGACCGGGACGTCGTCGAGCTTGCCCTTGGTGCCGGCCCAGACGGACGCGACCTGCTCCTCGACCGGGTAGGGCGTGTACTGCGGCTGCTTGAGCAGCTCCATGAGCACCGCGCCACGGGCGAGCTGGCCGCGCGACGCGGCGTCCAGGTCGGACGCGAACATCGCGAACGCCTCGAGCGACCGGTACTGCGCCAGCTCGAGCTTCAGCGTGCCGGAGACCTTCTTCATCGCCTTGATCTGCGCGTCACCGCCGACTCGGGAGACGGAGATGCCGACGTCGACCGCCGGGCGCTGGTCGGCGTTGAAGAGGTCCGACTGCAGGAAGATCTGGCCGTCGGTGATGGAGATGACGTTGGTCGGGATGTACGCCGACACGTCGTTCGCCTTGGTCTCGATGATCGGCAGGCCGGTCATCGAGCCCGCGCCGAGCTCGTCCGACAGCTTCGCGCAACGCTCCAGCAGACGGGAGTGCAGGTAGAACACGTCGCCGGGGTACGCCTCGCGGCCCGGCGGGCGCCGCAGCAGCAGCGACACGGCACGGTAGGCCTCGGCCTGCTTCGACAGGTCGTCGAAGACGATGAGCACGTGCTTGCCCTGGTACATCCAGTGCTGGCCGATGGCCGAGCCCGTGTACGGCGCGATGTACTTGAAGCCTGCCGGGTCGGACGCCGGGGCCGCGACGATCGTCGTGTACTCGAGCGCGCCGGCCTCCTCGAGGGCGCCGCGCACGGAGGCGATCGTGGAGCCCTTCTGACCAACGGCCACGTAGATGCAGCGCACCTGCTTGGCCGGGTCGCCCGACTCCCAGTTGGCCTTCTGGTTGATGATCGTGTCGATCGCGATCGCCGTCTTGCCGGTCTGCCGGTCGCCGATGATCAGCTGGCGCTGGCCGCGGCCGATCGGGATCATCGAGTCGATCGCCTTCATACCGGTCTGCAGCGGCTCGTGCACCGACTTGCGCTGCATGACGCCGGGCGCCTGGAGCTCGAGGGCGCGGCGGCCCTCGCTCTCGAGCTCACCCAGGCCGTCGATCGGGTTGCCCAGCGGGTCGACGACGCGGCCGAGGTAGCCCTCGCCGACGGGGACGGACAGGACCTCGCCGGTACGGCGGACCTCCTGCCCCTCCTCGATGCTGGCGAACTCCCCGAGAACGACGACGCCGATCTCCCGGACGTCCAGGTTCAGCGCGAGGCCGAGCGTGCCGTCCTCGAAGCGCAGCAGCTCGTTCGCCATCGCGCCCGGAAGGCCTTCGACCTGCGCGATACCGTCGGCGGCGGCGGTGACGCGGCCGACCTCCTCGCTGACCGCGCCCTCGGGCTCGTACGACTTCACGAAGCTGTCCAGAGCGGCGCGGATCTCCTCCGGCCTGATCGTCAGCTCAGCCATTGCTCTCTCCTGTCGTGGCCGCGACTCGCGCGGCCTCACGTTCTGCGTAGCCGACCGAGGGCCGGCGCTGGGCCTGGAAGGGTTCAGCCGGCCAGCCGGCGACGGGCGTCGGCCAGGCGGGACAGCACGGTGGAGTCGACGACGTCAGCGCCGACCTGGATGCGCAGGCCACCGATCACGGCCGGGTCGACCGTCACGTTGAGCTGCACGGGGCGCCCGTAGGCGCGCTCGAGCAGGGTGGCGAGCCGCTCCTGCTGGGACTCGCTGAGCACGGCGCCGCTGGTGACCGTGGCCACGAGGCGACGGCGCCGCTCGGCGGCGACCTCGCCGTACCAGATCAGCGACGCCACGAAGCGGCGGCCGCGGAGGTTGGTCGTGGCCCGGCGTGCGAGCTCCTGCGTCACGGCGTCCACCTTGCCCTCGAGCAGGGTGTCGACGAGCTGCGCCCGACGTGCGGGGTCGGTCGCGGAGTCGGAGAGCACCCGGCGCGCCTCGCGCTGGCCGACGAGCGCACGGGTCAGCCGGAACAGCTCGTCCTCGACCGTCTCCAGGGCGCCCCGCGACTGGGCGGACGCCAGGACGGCGTCCAGGCCGAGGCGCTCCAGGGAGTCGACGAGGTCCCCGTCGCTGGCCCAGCGCGACCGCGCAAGGCCCGTGACGAGGTCCACGACCCGCTCGTCGAAGCCGTCGGCCAGCACGCGGGCGGCAAGATCCGCCCGGTCCTGGGGGCTCCGCGAGGGGTCGGCCATCGAGCGACGCAGCGGCCCGGACCCGTCCAGCGCCGCGACGACGGCGAACAGCTGCTCACCGAGCGCCTGCGCGTCGGGCCCGGCGGACTGCAGGACCGGCTCGAACCGCTCCTGCGCCGCCGCGAGGGATGCTCCACTGGTACCGCGCATCAGCCCTCCTTGCCGGCCGAGCTGCCGGCCGAGCTGGCGGCCGACGCCGGCTGCGACGCGTCGCCCGCGGCCTCGAGCTCGTCGAGGAAGCGGTCGACCACGCGCGACTGGCGCGCGGAGTCCTGCAGCGACTCGCCGACGATCTTCGACGCCAGCTCGGTGGCCAGCGTGCCGACCTCCGTGCGCAGCGAGACGGCGGCAGTCTGGCGCTCCGCCTCGATCTGGCGCTGCGCGGTCTCGGCGATCCGGGACGCCTCCTCCTGCGCCTTGCTGCGCAGCTCCGCGATGATGGCGGTGCCCTCGGCACGCGCCTCCTCGCGGGTCTTCGCGGCGTCGGCGCGGGCCTCGGCGAGCTGCTGGTGGTACTCCTTCAGCGCCTCCGCGGCCTCCTCCTGCGCCTGCTCGGCCTTGGCGATGCCGCCCTCGATCTTCGCGGTGCGCTCGTCCAGCACGGCCTGGAACTTCGGCAGCGCGTACTTGTAGAAGACGAGACCGATGATCACGACGATCACCAGCGACCAGATGATGTCCGGCCAGTGGGGGATCAGGAGGTTCGGCTCTGACGTCTCCGCCGCGAGCACGGTCACGCTGGGTGTGTTCAGGGGAGAAATCATGCTGCCGGGACGATGAAGCCGGCCACCAGGCCGAGGAGCGCGAGCACCTCGACGAAGGCGATGCCGATGAACATCGTGGTACGGAGCTGGCCGGACACCTCGGGCTGGCGGGCCATGCCCTCGATCGTCTTGCCGATGAGGATGCCGAGGCCGATGCCCGGGCCGACCGCCGCGAGACCGTAACCGACGGTGCCGATGTTTCCGGTGACCTCGGCGAGGGTGGTGACGTCCACTGGGTTTCCTTCCGTTGGGCGCCGGGCCTCGGTGGCCCGGCGTCGACGTTGTGGGTGCAGTTGTGAAGCTGGTCCGGCTCAGACCGGGTACCGCGAGACGGTCAGTGCTCCGCCTCGACGGACATGTTGAGGTAGACGGCGGTGAGGATCGCGAACACGTAGGCCTGCAGCGCCGCCACGAAGACCTCGAAGAGGAAGAACGCAAAGCCGGCCACGAAGGTGCCCGCGCCGAAGAGCTTCATCGCCCCGGCGGAGTCGAACAGGAAGAACGAGGTGGCCGTGAAGCAGATCGCGAGCATCAGGTGGCCCGCCACCATGTTGGCCAGCAGCCGGATGACGAGCGTCGCGGGCCGCAGGATGAAGACCTGCAGGAACTCGATCGGCACCAGCAGGATGTACAGCACCGGCGGCACGCCCGGCGGGAAGAGCGAGTTCTTGAGGAACCCGCCCACGCCGTGCGCCTTGACGCCCGCACCGAGGTACATCACGTACGACCACGCCGCGAGCACGATCGGCAGGCCGATGACGGACGTGCCCGCGATGTTGAGGAAGGGCACGACCGCGGCGATGTTCATCACCAACACAGTGCAGAAGATCGTCGCGAGCAGCTTGAAGTACTTGCGGCCGTTCTCCTGGCCGAGCACCTCGACCGCGATCGAGTTGCGGACGAAGTCGAGGATCATCTCGATCGCGTTCTGGAACCGCCCCGGCACCAGCTTCGCCCGCTTGGCCGCGATGACGAACACCGTGATCAGGACCGCGGCCATGATGACGCGCACCAGCATGATCCGGTTGAACTCGAAGGGCGTGCCCTCGAAGAAGATGGCCGGAGGGAAGAAGTCGGCGATCGTCGGCGCGTGGAACTCGCCGTCACCTTCAGCGGCGAGCAGCAGGGGGATCGCTGGCGTAGACAGGAGATTCTCCCGGAGGTCGTACGGGCCGGAGGCGCTCCACTCCTGGGAGGGCACGCCATCGGACCTGGCCGTCATGGATTCGCGCACAGCCTACCGGATCTTCACCCGTGCTCCGACATTCTGGAGCACGGAAGCGGCCAGATCTGGCGGCTTGTGAACATGCGCACGATGTTGCCCGCGGCGACGAGCGTCGTCGCAGGCCATGGCCGCCTGCCGGCCGGCCGCACGGTCACGGCTGCACGTAGGGCACCCGGCCGCTGTTCACCGCGCGGTAGTCGAGCAGGGCCGAACCGATCGCCCCGACGGCGAGCACGGCGATCAGCACCCACGGGTCATAGAACGTGGCGCCCTGGAGCAGCGCCAGCACCACGATGAGGACGACGATCTTGGCGACCCACGCCCCCATGACGAAGGCCGCCATGCGCGTGGGGCTCGACCCGACGGTCCGCAGCATCGACCAGATCGTCGTCGCGCAGAAGAAGGCCGCGAGGCCGGCGCCGACGAGTGCCCCCCAGAGGCCGGGCATGCCCGCCACCAGCAGGCCGATCCCGCCGCCCAGCACCACCAGGGCGCCCACGAGGATCAAGGTGTCGCGCAGCGCGGTGCGCAGCACCGCGCGCTCCGCGGTGGTGGTGTGCTCGTCGGCGCCGGGGCCGTCGGGCGTGGGGGCGGGGGTCTCGGGCGTCGTCATCTCTGGCGTCCTTCGTGCGTCGTCAGGGTGGGCGAGGTCGTGGCCGATGGCGGTGCGGCGGGTGTGACCGGCGCCGCGGCGACGGTCGGGTGGCTGCCGGTGGCGACGTCGTCGTCCAGGAACCGGCCGCGAGTACGCAGCGGCCCGAGGGTGAGCATCAGCGCGACCACGATGGCCACGCCGAGGCCGGCGAGCACCGCCTTCCAGTCCCACATCACCAGCGCCGCCGCGCCGAAGGAGAAGACCGCCGCCCAGACGTAGAGGATGAGGACGGCGCGCCGGTGCGAGTGCCCGATGGCGAGCATCCGGTGGTGCAGGTGCATGCGGTCGGGGTGGAACGGCGACTTGCCGGCGGCGAGCCGGCGCACCACCGCCAACGCCATGTCCAGCAGCGGCAGGAGCACCACTGCCACCGGCAGCAGCAGCGGGATGAACAGCGGCACGCGCTGCGCGCCCGACAGGGCGTCGCCGGTCGCGGTGGGGTCGATGTTGCCCGTGATGGTGATCGTCGCGCCCGCGAAGACGAGGCCGAGCACCATCGAGCCCGAGTCGCCCATGAAGATGTGCGCGGGGAAGAAGTTGTGCGGCAGGAAGCCGATGCAGGCACCCACCAGGACGGCCACCATGAGGGTCGCGAGGTTGGCGTAGTTCTCCGGGGTGGCCTGCTGGGTGAGGCTGTAGGTGTACAGGATGAAGGCGGAGCCGCCGATGGCGATGACGCCCGCGGCCAGACCGTCAAGGCCATCCACGAAGTTCACGGCGTTCATCGCCACCACGATCACGAGCACCGTCGCGACCAGCGACAGCCGCGACGAGGTGATGAACAGCCCGTCCGGCGTGGGCAGCGAGGTGAGCTGCACCTGCTGCCACGCCATGAACCCGGCCGCGAGCACCTGCCCCGCGAGCTTGGTCATCCAGTCGAGGTCCCACACGTCGTCGGCCCAACCCAGCAGGCACACGATCGTCGCGCCGCCGATGATCCCCCACGCCTGCGGCCCGGTCTCGAACACGCCCGCGAGGAACGGCATCCGCGAGGACAGCACCACCGCGACGACGATGCCGAGCAGCATGGCCAGCCCGCCGAGCCGCGGCGTGGGCTGCACGTGCACGTCGCGCGACCGCACCGCGGTGATGGCGTTCGTGCGCCGGGCGAGCCACCGCGCGCCCGGCGTGGCGAGGTATGTGACCGCCGCCGAGACCAGCATCAGGAGCAGATACGCTCTCACCCGGCGGACTCCTCGGCAGGCTCCGTCGAGCCCTCCGTGGACGTCGTGCCGGCCGTGGGCTCGTCGGTGACCGGCTCGTCCGCGGGCTCGTCGTCATCATCGTCGGCGTCCGCGCCGCGCACCGGCGCCACCTCGTTCAGCGCCTCGAGGGTGATCGCGCCCTCGCGCACGACGCGCAGGTGCTCGCCCGTGGCGTCCACGATCGTCGAGGCCACGCCGCC
Source organism: Isoptericola sp. Y541 (assembly GCF_059445465.1). NCBI lineage: Bacteria > Bacillati > Actinomycetota > Actinomycetes > Micrococcales > Promicromonosporaceae > Isoptericola > Isoptericola sp. Y541. The sequence continues at coordinate 359,396 of NZ_JCAIUJ010000001.1, forward strand.
GGGGGCGTCGCCGCCGTCCAGGTAGGTCGCGACGGGTTCTCCGAGCTGTGCGCGCGCGCCGGTGACGTCGAGCGCCGCGGGGCTGCCGGAGGCGTTCGCGCTCGAGACGGCGAGCGGGCCGGTGCGGCGCAGCAGCGCGAGGGCCGCGGGGTGGTCGGGCATCCGCAGCGCGACCGTGCCGTGCGTCTCCCCGAGGTCCCACTGCAGCGACGGCTGGGCCCGCAGGATGATCGTGAACCCGCCCGGCCAGAACGCCTCGACGAGGCGCCGCGCGTCGTGGGGTACCTCGGTCGCCAGGCCGTCGAGCGTCCGCACGTCGGGGACCAGCACGGGCGGGGGCATCTGACGCCCGCGACCCTTGGCCGCGAGCAGCGCGGCGACGGCCTCGGCGTCGAAGGCGTCCGCGCCGATGCCGTAGACCGTGTCCGTGGGGAGCACCACCAGGCCGCCGCGCGAGACCGTGTTCACCGCCTCGTCGATCGCAGGGCCCCAGGTGTTCGGGTCGGTCACGTCGTGCACGCTGCTCACGGGCTCAGTCTGTCACGGTTCGTCGGCCCGCCGTCCGGGCTCGGCCCCGCGGCGACGCGACGCGCGACGACCATCCGCGGGCGGCCGGTGAGGTCCTCCCGCGTCGCCGCGGGCCCGAACACGGGCACGTCGTCGACCATGGCCCGCGCGTCCGCCGCCTGGACCTCCGCATGCTCCATGACGTACAGGCCGCCGGGGCGCAGCAGGCGGGCGGCCGCCGCCGTGACGCCGCGCGGGACCTCGAGCCCGTCCGCGCCCAGGCCGAACAGCGCGACGGCCGGGTCGTGCTCGGCCACCTCGGGGTCGTGCGGCACCGCGCCGGGCGGCACGTACGGGGGGTTGGAGACGACGACGTCGACCGTCCCGTCCAGCTCGCGCAGCGCGGTGCGGGCGTCGCCCCGGACCAGGTGCACGACGGGCTCCGGCGCGCCGGCGGCCGACGTCGCGGCAGCGACGTTGCGCTGCGCCCACCCGTGCGCGGCAGCGTCAAGCTCGACCGCGTGCACGACCGCGCCGGGCACCTCGGCCGCCACGGCGAGGGCGATCGCGCCCGATCCCGTGCACAGGTCGACGACCACCGCCGAGCCCTCGCGCGCCACGACCCGCATGGCCTCCTCGATCGCCACCTGCGCCACCTGCTCGGTCTCGGGCCGCGGCACGAAGACACCGGGGCCGACGGCGAGCTCCAGGTGCCGGAACGGCGCCACGCCGGTGAGGTGCTGCAACGGCTCCCGGGCCGCGCGCCGCGCCACGTCCGCGGCGAAGCGGCGGACGGCGTCGTCGGCGAGGCCCCGGTCCAGCACCGCGAGGCGCCGCACCTCCGAGCGGTCGACGCCGAGGGCGTGCGCGAGCAGCGCCTCGGCGTCCACGCGCGGGCTGGGCACGCCCGCTGCGGCGAGCCGCGCCGCCGCCCAGCGCACGGTCGACCCGACGGTTGTGGGCGCGAGATCGGGGGGAATGGAGTCGTCCATTCCCCCCGATCTCGCGCCCACAGCGTCAGGCACGGGAACCCGCGGCGGCCAGCCGGGCCGCCTCGTCGGCGTCGATGGCCGAACGGACCACCGGGTCGAGGTCGCCCGCGAGCACGTGGTCGAGGTTGTAGGCCTTGTACCCCGTGCGGTGGTCCGCGATGCGGTTCTCCGGGAAGTTGTACGTGCGGATCCGCTCGCTGCGGTCCACGGTGCGCACCTGGGAGCGCCGCACGTCGGCGGCGGCCGCGGCGGCGGCCTCCTGCTGCGCGGCCAGCAGCCGCGCGCGCAGCACGCGCATGGCCTGCTCCTTGTTCTGCAGCTGCGACTTCTCGTTCTGCATGGAGACGACGATCCCGGTGGGCACGTGCGTGATGCGCACCGCCGAGTCGGTGGTGTTCACCGACTGCCCGCCCGGCCCCGACGAGCGGTAGACGTCGATGCGCAGGTCGTTCGCGTCGATCTCCATCTCGCCCGGGTCGTCGACCTCGGGCAGCACGAGCACGCCGGCGGCCGACGTGTGGATGCGCCCCTGCGACTCCGTGACCGGCACGCGCTGCACGCGGTGCACGCCGCCCTCGTACTTGAGGTTCGCCCACACGCCCTCGGCCGGGTCGGTGACGTTGCGCGCCTTGATCGCGACCTGCACGTCCTTGTAGCCGCCCAGCTCCGTCTCGGTGGCGGCGAGGACCTGCGTGGACCAGCCGCGCCGCTCGGCGTACCGCAGGTACATGCGCAGGAGGTCGCCGGCGAAGAGCGCGGACTCGTCGCCGCCCTCCCCCGCCTTGATCTCGAGGATCACGTCGCGCGCGTCGTCGGGGTCGCGCGGCACCAGCACACGGCGCAGCCGCTCCGCGGCCGCATCGGCCGCTTCGCGCAGCGCGGGCAGCTCGGCGGCGAACGACTCGTCCTCGCCGGCCAGCTCGGCGGCGGCCTCGGCGTCGTCGTGGGCCTGCTCCCAGGCCCGGTAGGCGGCAGCCACCTGGCTCAGCTCGGCGTAGCGCCGCCCGAGGGAGCGCGCCCGGCCCGCGTCGGCGTGCACCGCCGGGTCGGAGAGCGCCCGCTCGATCTCGGCGTGCTCCGCGAGCAGCGGTCTGGCCGCAGCGAACGAGTCGGTCATGGCATCTCCCGGTCCGACGTGCAGGGGATCCGTGGGCCCACGCCCCCGGGCAAAGCAACAGCGCCGGTGATCCGACGTCCGACTGCCCCTGGAGAGGTTGTCGGGCGGACCACCGGCGCTGTCAGCCAGCTACTTCTTCTTGCCGTAGCGCGCCTCGAACCGGGCCACGCGGCCACCGGTGTCGAGGATCTTCTGCTTGCCCGTGTAGAACGGGTGGCAGGCACTGCACACGTCCGCGTTGATCTTGCCGGACGTCTCGGTGCTGTGCGTGACGAACGTGTTGCCGCAGGTGCAGGTCACCTCGGTGACGACGTACTCGGGGTGGATACCGGACTTCATGATGCTCCTTGGTGTGATGCCCCCGGGTCGGCCCGCAGGACAGCGGGCCGTGAACCGGATGGCCGACGAACCATTGTGCCAGAACGCGGGAGCGTCCTAGAAATTCCGGGTCAGATCGTCTCGCCCGGGTGATCGTCCGAGAGACCGGCCGGCGTCGTCTTCTGCACGTGCAGAAGGAACTCGACGTTGGTCTTGGACTTCTTGAGCTGGCCCAGCAGCAGCTCGGCGGCCTGCTGCTGGTCGAGCGCACCCATCACGCGGCGCAGCTTGTAGACGACCGCGAGCTCGTCCTTCGCCATGAGGATCTCCTCGCGGCGGGTGCTCGAGCTGTTGACGTCGATCGCCGGGAAGATGCGCTTCTCGGCGAGGTTGCGGGACAGGCGGAGCTCCATGTTGCCCGTGCCCTTGAACTCCTCGAAGATCACCTCGTCCATCTTCGAGCCCGTCTCCACGAGTGCGGTGGCCAGGATCGTCAGCGAGCCGCCGCCCTCGATGTTGCGGGCCGCGCCGAAGAACCGCTTCGGCGGGTACAGCGCGGCGGCGTCCACACCACCGGAGAGGATGCGGCCCGACGCCGGCGCGGCGAGGTTGTAGGCGCGCGACAGGCGGGTGATCCCGTCGAGCAGCACGACGACGTCCTGGCCCAGCTCCACGAGGCGCTTGGCCCGCTCGATGGCGAGCTCGGCGACGATCGTGTGGTCCGAAGCGTGCCGGTCGAACGTCGAGGAGATGACCTCGCCCTTGACGTTACGCTCGAAGTCGGTGACCTCTTCGGGGCGCTCGTCCACCAGCACCACCATGAGGTGGACCTCGGGGTTGTTCGCCGTGATCGCGTTGGCGATCTGCTGCATGATGATCGTCTTGCCGGCCTTGGGCGGCGCGACGATGAGGCCGCGCTGGCCCTTGCCGATCGGGGCGACGATGTCGATCACGCGCGGAGTGAGGCGCGTGGCCTCCGGGTTCTCCAGGCGCAGCCGCTCCTGCGGGTACAGGGGCGTGAGCTTCGTGAACTCGGGCCGCTGACGCGACTCCTCCGGCGACATGCCGTTGACCGAGTCCAGGCGGACCAGCGCGTTGTACTTGCCGCGCACGTTCTTGCCGCCGACGGACGGCAGCTCCTCGCCCTCGCGCGGCTGGCGGATCGCGCCCACGACCGCGTCACCGCGGCGCAGCCCCGACTTCTTCACCTGGTTGAGGGAGACGTAGATGTCGCCCTCGCCGGGCAGGTAGCCGCTGGTGCGCACGAACGCGTAGTTGTCGAGGATGTCGAGCACGCCGGCGACGGGCAGCAGCACGTCGTCCTCGCGCACCTCCACCTCGTCGAGCCCCGCGACGTCCGGGCCGGCGCTGCGGCCGGGGCGGGTGCGCTTGCGATCCCGGCCACGGTCACGACCACGGCGGCGGCGCGAACCACGCTCGTCGTCGTCGTCGCGGCGCTGACGCTGCTCGTCGCGCTGGCCGCCCTGAGAGGTCTGGCCGCCCTGGTTGCTCTGAGAGGTCTGGTTGCCCTGGGAGGTCTGGTTGCCCTGGGAGGTCTGGCCACCCTGGGTGCCCGAGCGCTGCTGGCCGGAGCCGTCGTTCGTCCGGCCCTGGCCGCGCTCGGAGCGCTGGCCCTCGGCGTCGGACTGACCGCCGTTCTGGCCGCCCTGCCCGCCGGAACGCCGCCCGCCCCGCTCACGCGGTGCGGCGACGGCCTCGGCGAGCTGAGCGAGCCGCGCCTCGCGGTCGCCCTCGGAACGCTCGGCACGCGGCTGGTCGCCGCGCTGGTCGGACCCGCTGCGTGTGGGCTGCTCGGTGGAGGCGGAGGAGCTCTCGGCCGCGGCGCCCTGGCGCTGCTGACCGGAGTCACCCTGCGCGTCGGCGTCGTCCGTGGACCCGGCCGTGCGGATGGCGCGGCGCGAACGCCGCGGCGCCTCGGTAGCGGGGCGCTCGGCGGGGCCGTCGTTCCGCGCGGGCTCGGCCTGCGCCTGGGCCGGGGCGTCGCTGCGGACCGTGGGCGCCACCGCGGTCGCCGCGGCGACGGGGGCGCTCGTGGTGCGCGCGCTCTGGCCGTTGGCGGACCGGATCGCGTCCTGCAGGTCGCTCTTGCGCATCCGGGACGTCCCCTTGACGCCTATCTGGGAGGCCAGCGCCTGGAGCTCGGCGAGACGCATCGAGCTCAGGTTTCCGGATGCGGCGGAGCCGTTCCGGCTGTCGGTGGTGTTCGTCACGAAGGACCCTTCCCCCTCGTATGCGGCCCTGAAAAGCTGTCACGGGCCGCGGTGGCGGGCGTCCAGACGCGGGAAGCGCCGAGACGCGTGGAACCTCGCATCAGTGGTACGACGACGTCGGCTGGCGGGGTTGTGTTTCGCCTTCTCACGGGACTGCCGCGGCGGGTCGTGCACCGCATCGCAACCACCGGGGCACCAGGCTCTGGCCGGACGCGCGGACGCGCCGTACGGCGAAGAGGGAGTGCCCTCGCAGTCGTTCCCGAAGGCTCACCGCATCATATCACCTGCGTGCCCGGCCGGAGGCCGACACGCCGGACCCGTCGGACGCCGCCGGGTGCCCGCCGGCGCCGGTCACCCGGCGCGCCACCGCACCCTCGGTGTCCACCCCCGGCCGCAGCGCCCGCCAGCCCGCCACGTCGTCGATCAGGTCGGCGAGCACGGCGTCGAGGCGGGACGTGCCCTCGCCCGCGGTGAGCACCAGGACCGTGGGACCGGCCCCGGAGATGGTCGCGGCGTGGCCCTCCGCCCGCAGCGTGCGCAGCAGCTCGGCCGAACCGGCCATCACCCCGGCGCGGTAGTCCTGGTGGAGGCGGTCCTCGGTGGCGTCGAGGAGCAGCTCGGGCCGGCGCGCCAGCGCCTCGACCAGCAGCCCGGCGCGGCCCGCGGTGAACGCCGCGTCCGCGTGCGGCACCTCGGCGGGCAGCACGCCGCGGGCGCGGCTCGTGGCCAGGCGGACGTCCGGGACCAGCACGGTGGCCTCGATGCGCTCGTCGACGTCGAGGTCCACGGCGCGGGCGCCGTCGGCCGAGCGCCACGCGAGCGTCGCGCCGCCGCGGATGGCGGGCGCCGCGTTGTCGGGGTGACCCTCGAACTCGGTCGCGATCCGCAGCACCTCGGTGGCGTCGAGCACGTGCGGGTCGGCGAGCAGCGCGCGCGCCGCGACGATCCCCGAGACGACGGCCGCGGCCGAGCTGCCCAGGCCGCGGCCGTGCGGGATCTGGTTGACGCACCGCAGCCGCAGCCCGGTGCGGGGGGCGCCCGCGAGCTCCAGGGTGTGGCGCAGGGCGCGCACGACGAGATGCTCCTCCCCCGTCGGGACCTCGCCGGCCCCCTCGCCCTCCATCTCGACGACGGCCTCGTCGCTCGCGAGGAGCTCGACCTCCAGCTCGTCGTACAGGGCGAGGGCCAGGCCCATCGCGTCGAAACCCGGGCCCAGGTTGGCGCTGGTGGCGGGAACGCGGACGAGGACGTGGTCGGCGCCGAGCTGCATCATGCTCCCCTTCCCGGGGCTCGTTCGGAGTGAACTCAGTCGAGGCCGAGCGCGTCGGCGATGGACACGACGTCGGCGCTGACGCGGGTAGGTGCGACCTCACCACCGCCTGGTCCCAGCAAGGTGTCCTCGCTTCGCTGCGGGCCCTTGCCGGGAACCCAGGGAATCGGGGTGCGGAGCGCCCACTGGGGGTCCTTGAGACCGTGGCCCGTGACGGTCACGACGACGCGCGCGCCGGCGGGGACGAGGCCGCGCTCGGCGCGGGCGAGCAGCCCCGCGACGCCGGACGCCGACGCGGGCTCCACGAAGACGCCGACCTCCGCGGACAGCACGCGGTGCGCCGCGAGGATCTGCTCGTCGGTGACCGCCTCGATGACACCGTTCGACGTGTCGCGGGCGGCCACGGCCTGCTCCCACGACGCCGGGTTGCCGATGCGGATCGCCGTGGCGATCGTCTCGGGCTGGTCGACCGGGTGCCCGTGGACGATGGGCGCGGCGCCCGCGGCCTGGAAGCCCCACATCTGCGGCGTGCGAGTGGCCAGGGCCCCGAACGCGGCACCGTCGTCCAGGCCCGCGTACTCGCGGAAGCCCTTCCAGTAGGCCGTGATGTTGCCGGCGTTGCCGACGGGCAGGCAGTGGATGTCGGGAGCGTCACCGAGGGCGTCGACGATCTCGAAGGCCGCCGTCTTCTGACCCTCGATGCGATCCGGGTTGACCGAGTTCACCAGCTCGACCGGGTAAACCTCCGCGAGCTTGCGCGCGGCGACGAGGCAGTCGTCGAAGTTGCCGTCCACCTGCAGCAGGCGTGCGCCGTGGGCGATCGCCTGGCTGAGCTTGCCCATCGCGATCTTGCCCTCCGGCACGAGGACGGCGCAGGTCATGCCGGCCCGGGTGGCATACGCCGCCGCCGACGCGGACGTGTTGCCGGTCGACGCGCAGACCACGGCCTTCGCCCCGCGGCCGGCGGCCGCGGAGACGGCCGTCGTCATGCCCCGGTCCTTGAACGACCCGGTCGGGTTCATGCCCTCGACCTTGACGAAGACGTCGGCCCCGGTCCGCTCCGACAGCGCGGGGGCGGGCACCAGCGGGGTGCCGCCCTCGCCAAGGGTCACGACGTGCTCGCGCACGTGGGCCGGCAGGCGCTCCGCGTACTCGGTGATGACGCCACGCCACTGGTGCGCGGGGCGCGTGGGCTGGTCGGTGGGCTGGTCGGCAGGCTGGTCGGCAGGCTGGTCGGCAGGCTGGTCGGCAGGCAAGGTCATGCTCCCTCGACTCGCAGGACGGACGTGATCTCGTGGACGGGCTCGATGCCGCGCAGCGCGGCGACCGTCGCGGCGAGCGACGCCTCGCGGGCGGCGTGCGTGGTCAGCAGCAGCGCCGCCATGCCGTCGGCGACGTCGACGCCGTAGGGCTCGTCGGGGGCCTGCCGCACCGTGTCGATCGACACGCCGTGGTCGGCCAGCACCTGCGCCGCCTGGGCGAGCACGCCGGGACGGTCCGCCACGACGAGCCGCACGTGGTAGCGCGTCACCGCGGCGTCGTGCGGGAGCACGGGCAGCGACGCGTAGGCGGACTCCCGCGGGCCGTGGCCCCCGACGATCCGGTCGCGCGCCGCCGACACGAGGTCGCCGAGCACCGCGGACGACGTGGGCCGGCCGCCGGCGCCCTGGCCGTAGAACATCAGCGGGCCGGCGTCGTCGGCCTCGACGAACACCGCGTTGAAGGCGCCGCGCACGGCGGCGAGGGGGTGAGCCACCGGCACGAGCGCCGGGTGTACGCGCACGGAGACGCCCTCGGCGGTCTGCTCGGCGATCGCGAGCAGCTTGACGACGTGTCCCGTCTGCTGCGCGGCGGCGACGTCCGCGGCCGTGATGCTCGTGATGCCCTCGCAGGCCACCTGGCTCAGCGACACCCGCGTGTGGAAGGCGAGCGACGCGAGGATCGCCGCCTTGGCGGCGGCGTCGTGACCCTCGACGTCGGCGGTCGGGTCCGCCTCCGCGTAGCCGAGGTCCTGCGCCTCCTTGAGTGCCTCCTCGAGGTCCAACCCGTGCGTCGTCATCTGGTCGAGCACGTAGTTCGTGGTGCCGTTGACGATGCCGAGCACGCGGCGCACGTGGTCGCCGGCGAGCGACTCGCGCACCGGCCGCACGATCGGGATGGCGCCGGCGACGGCCGCCTCGAAGGACAGGTCCACCCCGGCGGCGTCGGCCGCCTCAAAGAGCTCCGGGCCGTGCGCGGCGAGGAGGGCCTTGTTGGCCGTCACGACGCTCGCCCCGCCGTCGATCGCCCGGTGGATGAGCCCACGGGCAGGTTCGATACCGCCCATGAGCTCGATCACGAGGTCGGCGTCGTCGACGAGGGCGCCGGCCTCCTCGGTGAAGAGGTCGCGTGGGACGACGGCGGGGACGCCCTCCCGCGGACGGCTCGCGTCGCGCACAGCGATACCCGTCAGCTCGAGGCGGGCCCCGGCGCGGGCGGCGAGGTCGTCCGCGTGCTGGAGCAGGGTCTGCGCGACCTGCGAGCCGACGACGCCGCAGCCGAGCAGCGCGACGCGCAGCACGCCCGGCTCGAGGCTCGGGGCGGCCGCGTGGTTGGGACGGTCCGCGGGGACGGCCCCAGGGTGGGGCCCGGAGGTGGGGGCTGCAGGCACGGGAGAACCTTCGAACGAGATGCCGGGACGAATGTCAGGATAGCCGCGGCCCGGCGGCACGCGGGCCGTCGTCCACGCCCGGCGCTGGCGCTCAGCCCAGGTCGAGCGCGAGCAGGTCCGCGACCGTCTCGCGCCGCACCAGGACGCGCGACGCGCCATCGGCCACCGCGACCACGGGCGGCCGCGTCAGCAGGTTGTAGTTCGACGCCATGGACCGCCCGTAGGCGCCGGTGGCGGGGACGGCGAGCAGGTCCCCCGCCCGCACGTCGCCGGGCAGCTGCACCTCGTGCACGACGATGTCGCCGCTCTCGCAGTGCTTGCCCACGACGCGCGCCAGGACTGGCTCGGCGTCCGACGACCGGCCCACGACCTCCGCGTGGTACTGCGCCTCGTAGAGGGCGGGCCGGATGTTGTCGCTCATCCCGCCGTCCACCGACACGTAGGTGCGCACGCGCCCGTCGTCGAGCGCGACCGGCTTGACCGTGCCGACGGTGTAGAGGGTGAGGCCCGCCGGGCCGACGATCGCGCGGCCGGGCTCGATCGAGATCCGCGGCAGCGGCGTGCCGAGCTCGGCGCACGCCGCGGCCACCGCGCTCGCGACGTCCTTGGCGATGCCCTCCGGGTCCAGGGGCACCTCGCCCGGCAGGTACGCGATGCCGTAGCCGCCGCCGAGGTCCACCTCGTCGACCAGCACACCGGTGCGCTCGGCGAGCTCGGCCCGCAGGCGCAGCACCACGCGCGCGGCGGCCTCGAAGCCCGCGGGGTCGAGGATCTGCGAGCCGATGTGCGAGTGGATGCCCAGCAGGCGCAGCTCCGGGCGCGCGACGGCGGCGAGCAGCGCCCGCATCGCCGGGCTGTCGGTCGCCTCGACCGCCCTGACCGGTCCCTGAGCCTGTCGAAGGGCGACCGGCTCACGGGTTTCGACCGGCGGTTCCTGAGCCTGTCGAAGGGCAACCATCGGAGCGGGGTTCACCGAGAGCCCGAACTTCTGGTCCTCGTGCGCGGTGGAGATGTACTCGTGGCCGCCCGCGTGGACGCCGGTCGTGACGCGCACCATCACGGGCGCGACGACGCCGCGGGAGGCCGCGAGCGCCGCGACCCTGTCGATCTCGACGAGCGAGTCGACGATGATCCGGCCGACCCCCGCGTCCAGGGCCGTGAGGATCTCGGCGTCGGACTTGTTGTTGCCGTGCAGGCCGAGCTCGGCGCCCGGCAGGCCGGCGCGCAGCGCGACGGCGAGCTCGCCGCCCGAGGCCGTGTCCACCCGCAGTCCTTCCTCGCGGGCCCAGCGGGCCACGGCCACGGTGAGCAGCGCCTTGCCCGCGTAGTAGACGTCGACGCCGGTTCCCACCTCGGCGAACGCCGTCGTGAACGCCGTGCGGTACCCCCGGGCACGGAGGCGGAAGTCGGCCTCGTCGAGCACGTAGGCCGGGGTGCCGTGCTCGGCCGCGAGGTCGCGGACGTCGGCGCCCGCCACCTCGAGGGCGCCGTCCGCGCGGCGCACCACGCCGGTGGACCAGGGCACGCCTGCCGCGACCGCCCCGCCGTGCGCCGCGGTCACATCCGCTCCGGGGCGCCGACGCCGAGCAGGTCGAGGCCGTTGGCCAGCACCTGGCGCACCGCGTCGTTCAGCCACAGGCGCGTGCGGTGCGTGTCCGTGACCTCCTCGTCCGGGTACGGCGTGACGCGGCACTCGCCGTACCACCTGTGGTAGTCCGCAGCCAGCGACTCGAGGTAGCGCGCCACCCGGTGCGGCTCGCGCAGCTCGGCCGCCTGGGACACGATCCGCGGGAACTCCGTGAGCCGCCCGACCAGGGCCGCCTCGGTCTCGTGCGTCAGCAGCGACGGGTCGAAGGCGTCCGAGCCGTCCTCGCGGGTACGGTCCACGGCGCGGTCGACAGCGTTCCGGTCCACCGCGCAGGTGCGCGAGTGCGCGTACTGGACGTAGAAGACCGGGTTGTCGTTGCTCTGCTTGAGCAGCTCCTCGCCGGAGAGGGACAGCGGGGTGTCGGCGGGGAACCGAGCGAGCGAGTACCGCAGCGCGTCCGAGCCGAGCCACTCGATGAGCTCGTCCATATACAGCGCGTTGCCGCGGCGCTTGCCCATGCGCTCGCCCCCGATGTTCACGAGCTGACCGATGAGCACCTCGATGTTGGTCTCCGGGTCGTCGCCCGCGCAGGCCGCGATGGCCTTGAGGCGGTTGATGTACCCGTGGTGGTCGGCGCCGAGCAGGTAGATCTTGCGGGGGAAGCCCCGGTCCTTCTTGGACAGGTAGTACGCGGCGTCGGCGGCGAAGTACGTGGGCTCGCCGTTGGCCCGGATCATCACCCGGTCCTTGTCGTCGCCGAAGTCGGTGGTGCGCAGCCACACCGCGCCGTCGACGTCGAAGACGTGCCCCTGCTCGCGGAGGCGGGCGACCGCCTGCTCCACCGCCCCGGACTCGTGCAGCGTGCGCTCCGAGAACCAGACGTCGAAGTGCACGCCGAAGGCGTCGAGGGTGCGGCGGATCGCCTCGAGCTGCGCCTGGTAGCCGAGCTCGCGGGCGATCGTCGCGGCCTCGTCCTCGGGCAGGTCGAGGAGGTCGGGTTCCTGCTCGAGCACCTCGGCGGCGCGCTCGGCGACGTACTCGCCCGGGTACCCGCCCTCGGGCACGTCCTCGCCCTTGGCACGGGCCAGCACCGAGCGGCCGAACTTGTCCATCTGCGCGCCGGCGTCGTTGATGTAGTACTCCGCGGTGACGTCGGCGCCCGCGGCCCGCATGATGCGGGCGAGCGCGTCGCCGAGCGCGGCCCAGCGGGTGTGCCCGATGTGCAGCGGGCCCGTCGGGTTGGCGGAGATGAACTCGAGGTTGTGCACCTGGCCCGCGAGGGCGTCGGTGCTGCCATACTGCGCGCCCGCGGTCACGACCGTCCGCGCGAGCTCGCCCGCCGCGCCGGCCTCGAGCGTGATGTTGAGGAAGCCCGGCCCGGCGACGTCGACCCGCGCGATCCCCGGCGTCGACCCGAGGCGCGCGGCGAGGTCGTCCGCGAGCGCCCGCGGCGTGGTGCCCGCCTTCTTCGCGAGCTGCAGCGCCACGTTGGTGGCCCAGTCGCCGTGCTCGCGCTGCCGGGGTCGCTCCACGTGGACCGACGCGGGGACGGCGTCGGCGGGCAGGGCGAGGGTGCCGTCGGCCACGGCCGAGGCGAGGGCAGCACTGAGCGCTCGGGAGAGCTGGTCGGGGGTCACCCGGGCGATTCTACTGACCCTCGCGCGCCTCCCCACCCCGAGGTGCTGGTAGTCTCGTGCACCGTGCTGAGCACGACCGTTCCCGGTCCGGCTCGGCGCCCGCGCCTGTAGCTCAGTGGATAGAGCGTCTGCCTCCGGAGCAGAAGGTCGGGGGTTCGAATCCCTTCAGGCGCACCACATCAGAACGGCCCCCACCAGCAAGAATGCCGGTGGGGGCCGTTCTGTGTCGCGTGCCCCGTCAGTGCGCGCCGACCAGGTCCTGGTCCAGCGGCAGCGCGTCCAGGTCGAGGTCCGGGTTGCGCTCCTGCGTGCGCACCAGGTCCTTCGCCTCGGCGGACGTGTCCACCGACGGCATCGAGCCCGGCAGCGGCCTGCCCGCGCTCTCGCGCACGAAGCCGACCGCGACGGTGCCCACGAGCGCGAAGCCCACGAGGTAGTACGCCGGGGCCATGCTCGATCCCGTCGCCTGGGTCAGCGACTCCACGATGAGCGGTGTCGTGCCGCCGAAGACCGCGAGCGCGACGTTGTAGGCGAGGCCCATCGACCGGTAGCGCACGGCCGTGGGGAACATCGCGGGCAGGGTCGCCGCCTGCACGCCCACCATGCATGCCACCGGGACGGCCATGAGGCACAGGCCCAGCAGCGTCGACCACACGTGGCCCGCGGCGAGCAGCAGGAATGCCGGCACCGCCAGCACGGCCAGGGAGCCCGAGCCGAACCACAGCAGCGGACGGCGGCCCCACCGGTCGCTCACCGGCCCCGCGACGAGGATCATCCCGGCCAGCAGCACCAGCACCGGCACGGTCAGGAGGGTGCCGTCCGTCGCGGCGTAGCCGAGCGTGTCGGTCAGGTACGTGGGCATGTAGCTGGTCAAGGCGTACCCGGCCGTGTTCGCGACGGCCACGAGGACCATCGCGACGAGGAGGGGGCGCCACTGCGAACGGAGCGTGACCGAGGCGACGGGCGCCTCGATGCCCTGTTCCTTCGCGGCCTCGGCCGCGACCTGCTGCGCCTGGAACGCCGGCGACTCCTCGACCTTCAGCCGGAACCACACGGCGAACGCGCCGATCGGCCCGGCGATCAGGAACGGGATGCGCCACGCGCCGTCGACCATCGCCTGCTCGCCGAGGGTCACCTGGAGCACCGTGACGACCACGGCACCGAGCGCGAAGCCCAGGTAGCTGCCGAAGTCGAGGAACGAGGCGGCCCAGCCGCGGCGGCGGTCAGGGGCGTGCTCGGCGAGGAAGGTCGTGACGCCGGCGTACTCGCCGCCGGTGGAGAAGCCCTGCACCAGCTTGAGGAGCACGAGCAGCAGCGGCGCCGCCGCACCGATCAGGCCGTAGGTCGGCAGCAGCCCGATGAGGAACGTGGAGGACGCCATCATCACCAGCGTGAAGGCGAGCACCTTCTGGCGCCCGATCCGGTCGCCGATGCGGCCGCAGACGATGCCGCCCAGCGGGCGGGCCACGTAGGTAGCGGCGAACACGCCGAGGGAGAAGAGGATCTGCACGCCGGACGACGCCTGCGGCAGGAACACGGCGCCCATCGTGACGGCGAGGTAGCCGTACACGCCGACGTCGTACCACTCCATGAGGTTGCCGACGGCGGTGCCGCCGATGGTCTTCTTGAGCATGGAGTTGTCGACGACGGTGACGTCGGAGACGCGCAGCCTGCGGCGGGGGCCGCCGGCCGGTGATGTGGTGGCACTGGCGGGGGTGGCGGGGGTGGGGCCGGTCTGATCCTGAGGGAGAGCGGCGGACATGTTTTCCTTCCGTGGCCGGGGCCGCGGCACGCGGTGTGCCGTGACAACCCGGCCCGTGACGGGGAACGGGCGCCCGCAACAGAAGCGGACGCCGAGCCCGAACATGGGCGGCCACGTTACCGATTCTTGACCCCGAATCAAGTTAGCCGGGGCAATCACCGTCCCCGACGGCCGGAGGGCCGGCGTCGTCACCTGCGACGACACCGACCCTTGACCGGTCATTCGTGAAGCCCGCCACAGGGGTGCCGGACGGCGCGTGGGCACGGGTTCGCCACGGCCGCGCTCGCTGGACCCCGCGCGCGCCGGGCGTTACGTTCTCGGGGCAGCCCGGAGCGCGGGCGGCGACGGCGCCCGCACGGGGCCTGCACCCACCGGAGGACTCCCCGCATGATCGACCACGAGGTCCGCGTCTACCGTTCCGACGAGCCTCTGCCGCGCGAGCAGCAGCTGGCGTGGAAGATCGCGGAGGTCGCCGCCGAGCAGCTCGAGCCGACGGCCGAGGTCGCGGACATGGTGATCAACCGGGTCATCGACAACGCGGCCGTGGTGACCGCCTCCCTGGGCCGCGGCCCGATCCTCGCCGCCCGCGCACAGGCGGAGGCCCACCCGGTCTCCCGCGGCGGAGCGGGCGCGACCATCGTCGGCTCCCCCTCGCGCACCAGCCCCGAGTGGGCTGCGTGGGCGAACGGGGTGGCCGTGCGCGAGCTCGACTACCACGACACGTTCCTGGCGGCCGAGTACTCCCACCCGGGCGACAACATCCCGCCCGTCCTCGCCGTCGCCCAGCACCTGGGCCGCAGCGGCGCCGAGCTGCTCCGCGCGATCGTCACGGGCTACGAGATCCAGGTGAACCTGGTCAAGGGCATCAGCCTGCACGCGCACAAGATCGACCACGTCGCCCACCTCGGGCCGTCCGCCGCCGCGGGCCTCGGCACGCTGCTCGGCCTGCCCGTGGAGACCGTGTACCAGGCCGTGGGCCAGGCGCTGCACACGACGACGGCCACCCGGCAGTCGCGCAAGGGCGAGATCTCCACCTGGAAGGCGCACGCCCCAGCGTTCGCGGGGAAGATGGCGGTGGAGGCCGTGGACCGCGCGATGCGCGGGCAGACCTCCCCCAGCCCCATCTACGAGGGCGAGGACGGCGTGATCGCCTGGCTGCTCGACGGTCCGGACGCGCGGTACACCGTGCCGCTGCCGGCCGCGGGCGAGGCGCGCCGCGCCATCCTGGACACGTACACCAAGGAGCACTCGGCCGAGTACCAGGCGCAGGCGTGGATCGACCTCGCGCGGCGCCTCGGCGCCGAACGGCCCGAGCTGCGCGACCCGGCGAACGTCGCCGCCGTCGTGCTGCACACGAGCCACCACACGCACTACGTCATCGGCTCCGGCTCGGGCGACCCGCAGAAGTACGACCCCGCCGCGAGCCGCGAGACGCTCGACCACTCGATCCCGTACATCTTCACGGTGGCGCTGCAGGACGGCGCCTGGGACCACGCGGCCAGCTACGCGCCCGAGCGCGCCGGCCGCCCGGACACCGTGGCGCTGTGGCGCAAGGTCACGACGGCCGAGGACGCCGAGTGGACGCGCCGCTACCACTCCGTCGACCCGGCCGAGAAGGCGTTCGGCGGCCGGGTGGAGATCGAGCTGGCCGACGGCTCGCGCGTGGTCGAGGAGATCGCCGTGGCCGACGCGCACCCGCTCGGTGCGCGTCCGTTCGCCCGCGAGCAGTACGTGGCGAAGTTCCGCGCGCTCGCCGCGGGCGTCCTCGCGGACGGTGAGATCGAGCGGTTCCTGGACGTGGCCCAGCGTCTGCCCGAGCTCACGCCCGACGAGCTCGCCGGCCTGACGGTCACCCCGCTGGCCGACCCGCTCGCCGGGCACCCCGTGCCCGCCGGCATCTTCTGAGAGGCGACCGATGCTCTACTCCACGACCACCCCGGCCGCGAAGCGCGCGGCGTTCCGCGCGCGGCTGCGCTCGGGCGAGCTGCTCCAGCTGCCCGGCGCGTTCAACCCGCTCGCCGCACGGCTGATCCAGGACAAGGGGTTCGACGGCGTCTACGTCTCGGGCGCCGTGGTCGCCGCCGACCTGGGTCTGCCCGACGTCGGGCTGACGACGCTCACCGAGGTCGCCACCCGGGCCGGCCAGGTCGCTCGCATGACCGACCTGCCGACCCTCGTCGACGCCGACACCGGGTTCGGCGAGGCGATGAACGTGGCGCGCACCGTCCAGACGTTCGAGGACGCGGGCGTCGCCGGCCTGCACGTCGAGGACCAGGTGAACCCCAAGCGGTGCGGGCACCTCGACGGCAAGCAGGTGGTGGACGAGCCCACGGCGCTGCAGCGCGTGCGCGCGGCCGTCGCCGCCCGCCGGGACGACAACCTGCTGGTCATGGCGCGCACGGACGTGCGGGCGGTCGCCGGGCTGGACACCGCGATCGACCGCGCCAAGGCGCTGGCCGACGCCGGGGCGGACGCGATCTTCCCGGAGGCCATGCGAGACCTCGCGGAGTTCGAGGCCGTCGCGAACGCCGTGGACGTGCCCGTGCTGGCCAACATGACCGAGTTCGGCAAGTCCGAGCTCTTCACCACCCGGCAGCTGGCCGACGCCGGCGTGGCCCTCGTCATCTACCCGGTCTCGCTGCTGCGGCTCGCCATGGGCGCCGCCGAGCGCGGCCTGGACGCGCTGCGGGCCGAGGGCTCGCTCACGGGCGAGGTCGAGCACATGCAGACCCGCGCCCGCCTGTACGAGCTCCTGGACTACGCGGCCTACTCGGCCTTCGACACCGGGGTGTTCGACTTCTCCCTGGACGACAACCAGCACGGCTAGCTCCCGCAGCACTCGCGCCGCAGCCGCCGTCGACCGCACGCAGCACCGCAGCAAAGGAGCACCGATGACCGAGCACACGGATCCGACCGCCGGGCAGTCCACGGATCCGGAGGTCCGCCGCGGGTTGGCCGGGGTGGTCGCCGACGTCACGGCGATCTCCAAGGTCGACCCGGAGACCAACTCCCTGCTGTACCGCGGCTACCCGGTGCAGGACCTCGCGGCGACGCAGCCGTTCGAGGCGGTGGCGTGGCTGCTCTGGCACGGCGAGCTGCCCACCGACGCGGAGCTGGCCGCGCTGCGGGCCACCGAGCGCGACCACCGTCGCCTCGCCGACGACGTCCGCGGCGCGATCGACCTGCTGCCGCCGAGCGCCCACCCGATGGACGAGCTGCGCACCGCCGTGAGCGTGATCGGGGCGCGGGAGGCCGCCGGCCTCACCGCGATGGAGGCCGCCGGGGACCGGGCAGTGAACCTCGAGCGGAGCGTCCGTCTCTTCGCCGCCCTGCCGGCCGCCGTCGCGCACGGGCAGCGCCGGCGCCGGGGGCTCGAGCCGGTCGAGCCGCGCGACGACCTCGACTTCTCCGCGAACCTGCTCTGGATGACGTTCGGCATCGAGCCGGACCCGGTCGTCGTCGACGCCTTCAACCGGTCGATGATCCTGTACGCCGAGCACTCGTTCAACGCGTCCACCTTCGCGGCCCGGGTCATCACGTCCACGCTCAGCGACCTGCACTCCGCCGTCGTGGGCGCGATCGCGGCGCTCAAGGGGCCGCTGCACGGCGGCGCGAACGAGGCCGTGATGGACACGCTGGCCGAGATCGGCTCGGCCGAGCGCGCGGCCGCGTGGCTCGACGACGCGCTGGCCGCGAAGCGCAAGATCATGGGCTTCGGCCACCGCGTCTACAAGCACGGCGACTCCCGCGTGCCGACCATGAAGGCGGCCCTCGACACGCTCGTCGTCCACTACGACCGCGCGGACCTGGGTGCCCTGTACGACGCCCTCGAGTCCGAGTTCGTGGCGCGCAAGGGCATCTACCCGAACCTGGACTACCCGTCCGGCCCGGCGTACCACCTCATGGGCTTCGACACGCCCACGTTCACGCCCCTGTTCGTCGCGGCCCGCGTCACCGGCTGGACCGCGCACGTGCTGGAGCAGCAGGCCGCCAACGCCCTCATCCGTCCGCTGTCGGCCTACGTGGGCCCCGAGCGTCGCGAGGTGCCCCGGCGGTAGGCGATCCGTCCACGCGGGCCGTCCACGGGCACACGGAGGGAAGCCTGAGGCGCACTAGGCTCGCGGCATGTCCACGGACTACGCAGACTTCGAGTTCGAGCGCCGGTTCTTCGTCCGGGAGCTGCCCGACGCGCTCCGGGACGCGCCCGCGCTGATCGTCCAGTCGTACTTCCTGTCCGACGGCGGCTTCGCCCTGCGGGTACGGGTGCAGGCCACAGGGGTCGAAGCGCGCCTGGGGCCGGAAAGCGACGCCCGCGACGTGCTCGAGCTCTACCGCACGCGCGTCGACTTCGCCGCCGTCACCGTCAAGGGCCCGTCCGCGGGCGGCACCCGGTACGAGGCCGAGCGTCAGCTCGACCCGCTGGTGGGCGTCGAGCTGGTGCGACGCGGCGGCGCGCACGTGATCAAGACGCGGTACGCCGCCTGGCTGGGCGCGGACGGCTGGTCCATCGACGTCTTCGGCGGCGCCAACGCACCCCTGATCGTGGCGGAATGCGAGCGGTCCGGCCCGGTCACGGACCTGCAGATCCCCGACTTCTGCGTCACCGAGCTCACCGACGACCGCCGGTTCTCCAACGAGTCCCTCGCGGTCGACCCGTTCCGCGTCTGGTCCGCCGCCTACGCCCAGGAACTCGCGGGCCAGGGCCCCCGCTTCCGCGACGACTTCGGCGGCAACACGACCATCACCACCTGACCACTCCGCCGGTTCAGCCCGTCGAAACCCCGCCGGTTGAGCCCGTCGAAACCCCGCCGGTTGAGCCCGTCGAAACCCCGCCGGTTGAGCCCGTCGAAACCCCGCCGGTTGAGCCTGTCGAAACCCCGCCGGTTGAGCCTGTCGAAACCCGGTTTCGACAGGCCCAATCCACGGCGAGGGTGGTTTCGACAGGCTCAACCAACGGAGAGCGGGAGGGGCGAGGGCCGAGGAGCAACCACCAAGCGAAAGCTCAGTGCCAGTAAGAGACCTCTTCGACGCCGGGTCTGTACTCGAAGTGCCAGGGTTCGTAGTTGCCCATGCCCCCGCGCTGCGCCCACGGCGGGTTCTCCCACCCGTACGCCGGCCCGTTCTCCCACAGCCAGCCGTAGACGTCGCTGGAGCGGTACTCGTCGCCGCACATGTCGATGGCCAGGCCCCAGCCGTGCATGGAGGTGCCGGGGGTGGCGGCGAGGTAGCCGCGGCTCGCCTTGACGGAGTATTGCGAGGAGATCGAGCGGTAGCTGTCGACCATGCACAGGTCGCGGCCGAACCGGGCACGGAAGGCGTCGTTGAGGGCGCTGAGCGCCACTGCGGCGTCGGCCCGCAGCATCTCGCCGTCCTGCCAGATGTCGCAGAGGGAGTGGTCGGCCAGCGTCCCGTTGCCGCCGTCGATGGGGGCGTCGGCCTCGCAGCCGGGCAGGGGGCTGCGCTCGGTGGAGCGACTGGCCGCAGCGGCCTCGACGCGGACGTCGCGGGGCGCGGCGGCGATCGCCTGGGAGGTGCTGGGCGTGTCGACGCCCTCCTTGAGGAGGGCGAGGGTGGAGGGGCCGGCGGGCTGCGTGTCGATGTCGAACGGTGTGCCGCCCGAGCTACCCTGCGCGTCGGTCACGAGCGGGGCCGCGATGGTCGCCGCGGCGAGCGAGCCGAGCACGGTCAACCGGGTGACCCAGGTGTGCCCCGTGGGGGCGGCGTGCCGGCCGCCGGTGCGGTCACCGGACGAGGACGGGGTGTGCTTGCGAGGCTTCTTGCCGGCTCTGGCGAGCTCTGCCTCGCGCATCTCCCGGCGCGAGCGGGGCGCGAGTGCGTCACCCGGTGACGTCGCCTCCACAGCACCTCCGCGCTCCTGCCGGCCGGCCGCCGTGGCCGCCCGGTCTCCCCCGGACCCAGACACGGACCGCGCGCTGCCCGCGTGCCCTGCACGCGGCCGCACGACCGATCCGTCACGGAACCATAACGGTGACGCGCGCCCGCGCCAAGTCCCGGTCCACGATCGGCCGCGCCCCGGCCAGGGCCGCGCCCCGTGGGAACGTGTCCATACAGGTCACGGACGCCGCTGCATCGCGTCCCTGACCTCGCCGACGAGCTCCTCGAGGATGTCCTCGAGGAACACCACGCCGAGCACCCCGTGCGGGCCCTCGACGCGCGCGAGGTGGGCGCCGGAGCGCTGCATCGCCCGCAGGGCGTCCTCGACCTCGTCGTCGGGCCGCACGGACGCGAGGGCGCGCACTCGCCAGGCCGGGACGGGGTCGAACCGGTCGCCGTCGGACGCGTACAGCACGTCCTTGAGGTGCAGGTAGCCCCGCAGGGCACCGGCGTCGTCCTCGGGACCGTCCCCGCACACGGGGAACCGGCTGAAGCCGGTGCGGGCCACGAGGTGCTCGACGTCGTCCGGGGTGGAGTCGGGTCCCACGACGACCAGGTCGTCCACCCTCACCATGACGTCGCCGGCGGTCCGGGAGGAGAACTCGATCGCGCCGGCCAGCAGCCCCTGCTCGTCGCGCAGCACGCCCTCCGCCTGGGAGTGCTCGACGATCGACTGCACCTCCCGCGCCGTGAAGGCGGAGGCCACCTCGTCCTTGGGCTCGACGCCCGCGAGCCGCACCGCGTGGTTCGCCACCCAGTTGAGGGCGGAGATGACGGGGCGCACCACGCGCCCGAGGAGCACCAGCGGGGGCGCGAACCAGAGCGCCGCCGTCTCGGGCCCCGCCACCGCGAGGTTCTTCGGCACCATCTCGCCGAGCACCACGTGCAGGTAGACCACCAGGGCGAGCGCGATGACGAGCGCCGCCGGGTGCACGAGAGCCTCGGGCATGCCGAGAGCCTGGAACGGCCCTTCCAGCAGGTGCGCGATCGCCGGCTCCGCGACGATGCCCAGGCCGGTGGAGCACACCGTGACGCCGAGCTGCGCGCAGGCGAGCATGAGCGAGACGTGCTCCATGGCCCACAGGGCGGTGCGGGCCCGGCGGTCGCCGGCCTCGGCGCGCGGTTCCATGGCGCTGCGGCGCGCGGAGATGACGGCGAACTCGGCGCCGACGAAGAAGGCGTTCCCGGCGAGCAGCAGCAGGCCGACCAGCAGCGCGGTCCCGGTGCTCATCGCCCCTCCTCCCGCGCGTCGCCCTGGGCGCTCCCGCCGCGCCGGTGGCCCGACGACGCCGTGGGCAGCACCCGCAGGCGCTCCACGCGACGCGCGTCCATCGCCTCGACCCGCAGGTGCGCGTCCCCGGCGTCCACCTCGTCACCCACGTCGGGCACCCGCCCGAGCTCGGCCATGACCAGGCCGCCGAGCGTCTCGTACGCCGGCCCCTCGGGGACGACCAGCCCGGTCCGTTCCTCGAGCTCGTCGGGGCGGAGCATCCCGGGCACGACCCACGACCCGTCCGTGCCACGCACCACCCCGGCGCGCCTCGGGTCGTGCTCGTCCGCCACGTCGCCCACCAGCTCCTCCACCACGTCCTCGAGCGTCACGATGCCGGAGGTGCCGCCGTACTCGTCCACGACCACCGCCATCTGCAGGCCCAGGCCCCGGAGCTCGACCAGCAGCGGCCCGAGGCGCACCGTCTCGGGCACCCGGGGGGCCTCGACCATGAGCGCGGCGGCGGGCACCTCGCCGCGCCGGTCGTGCGGCACGCCGATGGCCCGGCGCAGGTGCACCAGCCCGACCACGTCGTCGCGGTCCTCGCCGATCACGGGGAAGCGCGAGTGCCCGGTACGGCGCGCGAGCGCCACCACCTCCGCGGCCGTGGTGTCGCGCTCGGCGACGGCCATGCGCATGCGGTCCGTCATGACGTCGCGCGCCGACAGCTCGTCGAGCTCCAGGGAGTTGGTCAGCAGCGTCGCGACGGACGGGTCGAGGGTGCCTTCCTGCGCCGAGCGCCGCACCAGGGCCAGCAGCTCCGACGACGAGCGCGCGCCGGAGAGCTCCTCGCGCGGCTCCACCCCGACGCGGCGCAGCAGCGCGTTGGCCGACCCGTTGAGCACAGCGATCAGCGGGCGCAGCAGCATCGTGAAGACCCGCTGCACGGGCACGACGAGCCGCGCGGTGGCGTGCGGGGCGGAGAGGGCGAAGTTCTTGGGGATCAGCTCGCCGAAGAGCATCGAGAAGGCGTTGACCACCACGAGTGCCAGGATCCCGGCCAGGACGCCGGCCACCCCCTTGCCGAGCGACGTGCCCGCGAAGGCCTCGGAGAACAGGGACAGCAGCGCCGGCTGGGCGGTGTAGCCCAGCAGGATGGTGGTCATCGTGATGCCGACCTGGGCGGAGCTCAGCTCCGTCGACAGGTGCTTGAGCCCGGCGCGGACGGCTCGGTCCCGTCGGTCGGACGGGCGCGCGCCGCCGTGCAGCGGACTGTCGCCCTCCTCGTCGTCGGCCGCGAGGACCGCTGGATCGAGCGTGACGAGGGAGAACTCGCTCGCCACGAACACGGCGGTCCCTGCGGTGAGCACGACGCCGAGCGCGATCATGAGCACGTCGCCTAGCACGAGCGGCTCCAGGAAGGTCGGCGCCAGGAGGACAGGCGCCACGTGCGGCGGGGTGGCCGGTTGCCAAGGGAGCACGGCGCGGCGGTCCGCGCGACATTTCGACTCTCGTCCATCGTGCTCCGATGTTATCGGGCGACCGCTCCCGGGCGAGTCGACGTCCTCCTGGCGCCCTCTGGCGCCCTTCTGACGCCCTTCTGGCACCCTCCCGACGTCCGCGCGGCCAGCGTGTACTCAGCGCGTCCACAGGGAGCCGGTGCAAGATGGTTCCATGACCACCGCGACACCTCCGAGCGCCCCGGGCACCCCGAGCTCGTCCGGCCAGCAGAACGCCACCGTGCTCGTTGTCGAGGACGAGCCCGCGATCGCGGCCGCCATCGCACAGCGCCTGTCGGCCGAGGGCTGGCGCGTGGAGGTCGCGCGCGACGGCCTGGCCGGCGTGGACGCCGCCATGCGACTGCAGCCGGACGCCATCGTGCTCGACGTCATGCTGCCCGGCATCGACGGGCTCGAGGTGACCCGGCGGATCCAGGCCGAGCACCCGATCCCGATCCTCATGCTCACGGCGCGCGACGACGAGACCGACATGCTGGTCGGGCTGGGGGTCGGCGCCGACGACTACATGACCAAGCCCTTCTCGATGCGAGAGCTGGTGGCGCGCGTGAAGGCGCTGCTGCGGCGGGTGGAGCGCGCCACCCAGGCCGCCGTCACCACGCCCGCGGACCCGCCGATGGTCATGGGCGACGTGACGATCGACCGGGCGCAGCGGCGAGTGCACCGCGGCAGCGAGGAGGTCCACCTCACGCCCACCGAGTTCGAACTGCTCGTGATGCTCGCGAGCTCGCCCAAGACGGTCCAGACCCGCGAGCGCCTGCTCGCCGAGGTGTGGGACTGGGCCGACGCGAGCGGCACGCGCACGGTCGACTCGCACATCAAGGCGCTGCGCCGCAAGCTCGGGCCGGACCTGATCCGCACCGTGCACGGCGTGGGCTACGCCTTCGAGCCGCCGGAAGCCTGACGTGGCCGCCCCCGTCGAGGGCCAGCACGGCAACCGGCACGGCGCGGGGGACGACGCACCGCGCACCTCGGCCCGCCACCCGCGCCGCAAGGAGCACCACCGGCTGCCCGACGTCCGGCCCCTCGACCCGCTGCGCTCGCTCAAGACGAAGCTCGGCGTGCTGGTCGTCGCCACGGTGACGTTCGCCGTGCTGATCACCTGGCTCGGCCTGCGCAACGGGCTCGGGCCCAGCCGCACCTTCCCGCTGGCGATCTTCCTGTCACTGGTCATCACACAGCTCCTCGCGCGCGGCATGACCTCCCCCCTGCGCGACATGACCGCGGCCGTGCAGGCCATGGCGGCCGGCGACTACTCGATCCGGGTGCGGGCGACCAGCCGCGACGAGGTGGGGCAGCTCGCGGAGACGTTCAACGTGATGGCGGCGGACCTCGGCGCCTCGGACCGGGTGCGGCGCGAGCTGATCGCGAACGTCTCGCACGAGCTGCGCACCCCGGTGGCCGCACTGCAGGCCCAGCTCGAGAACATGGTGGACGGCGTCACGGAGCCGACGCCGTCGGCACTGGAGCTCTCGCTCGAGCAGACGGAGCGCCTCACGCGGCTCGTCACGTACCTGCTGGACCTGTCGCGCGTGGAGGCGGGCGCGTCGGCGCTGGTGCTCAGCGAGTTCTCGGTGGGCGACTTCCTCGAGGAGTCGGCGCAGGCCATGTCGATGGTCGACGCGGCCAAGGGCCTGAGCTACGTCGTCGACGTCACGCCGCCCGATCTCACGCTCGAGGCCGACGTCGAAAGGCTGCGGCAGGTGGTCACCAACCTGCTCCAGAACGCGATCCGGCACTCGCCCCACGGTGGCACCGTGCGCCTGGACGCCTACCCGGTGGACGACGACGTCGTCCTCGAGGTCAGCGACGAGGGGCCGGGCATCGCCCCGGAAGACCGCGGACGCATCTTCGAGCGGTTCGCCAGCGGGTCGGCGTCCTCCCGCCCGCCCGCCGCCCCCACGTCCGGCGGCGGGGTGGCGAGCGGCGGCACCGGCATCGGGCTCGCCATCGTGCGCTGGGCGGTGGACCTGCACGGCGGGCACGTCGAGGTGGCGGACAGCGACCGTGGCGCGACGATGCGCGTGACCCTCCCCGCCCTCGCCCGGCCGGCGCCCGGTGTGACGACCGAGCCCGACGACTGACCCCCCGCGTCCGGACTCGTCGCGGCTCCGACACTCGCGCCTCGGGCGTGAGATTGCTCACACCCGCATGCCGCGATTGGCCGCGCGTGGTCCGGTCATGACGCCGCTCGACGGAATCTTCGGGTCGACCCGAAGAGTCGTTGCCCACCCCATTACCGGACGGCCACGATGCCCGTGGCGCGGCCCGGAACGGCCGTCTGACGCCGCTCGCCCTCCCTGGCAGGGACCCGCGGAGGGCATAGGCTTGGCCGTACGCACCGGCACCGTCGGGCGTTTCCGAACGAACAATCTGCAACTGTGTGAAAGTGGGCGATCCGCGCGTGGTGTCCCCGAAGGACGGGTCAAAGTCGATCAGCGTGGCGAGCGCGTTCGGAGCCAACGAGTGGCTGGTGGACGAGCTCTACGAGCAGTACCTCAAGGACAAGAACGCGGTCGACCCCGCGTGGTGGGACTTCTTCGCCGACTACGAGCCCGGTGAGGCGAGCAACGGCGCCGCTCCTGCGACGCAGCCCGAGCCGTCGGCCCCGGTGACGCCCGCCGTCCAGGCCGCCCCCGCTCCCGCCGCTCCCCCTGCGGCAGCACCAACGCCCCCCGCGAAGCCGGCGGCCACCGTGCCCCAGGAGGCGCCCGCGCCCCCGGCTCCGCTCTCCGCCGACCCCGAGGTGAGCGCCGTGCGCCCGGTCGCGGAGGCGCTCCCCTCCACCGCCCCCTACGCCGAGGTCGCGAAGACCGCGCCGAAGACCGCCGACGGCGTGGCCACCGACGCCGTGCAGAAGCTGCGCGGCCCCGCCGCGCGCGTCGTGACCAACATGGAGGCCTCGCTCGAGGTCCCGACCGCCACCTCGGTGCGTGCCGTGCCCGCCAAGCTCATGGTGGACAACCGCATCGTTATCAACAACCACCTGGCCCGCGGCCGAGGCGGCAAGATCTCCTTCACGCACCTCATCGGCTTCGCGCTCGTCGAGGCGCTGTCCGACATGCCGGTGATGAACGCGCACTACGAGAGCGTCGACGGCAAGCCGCACGTCGTGCAGCCCGCGCACGTCGGCTTCGGCCTCGCGATCGACCTCGCCAAGCCGGACGGCACGCGCCAGCTGCTCGTGCCCAGCATCAAGAAGGCCGAGGAGCTGGACTTCGCCGGCTTCTGGGCGGCGTACGAGGAGCTCGTCCGCAAGGCCCGCGGCGGCAAGCTCGGCATGGACGACTTCGCCGGCACCAGCATCTCCCTCACCAACCCCGGCGGCATCGGCACCGTGCACTCGGTGCCGCGCCTCATGGCGGGCCAGGGCACCATCATCGGCGTCGGCGCCATGGACTACCCGGCGGAGTTCGCCGGCGCCTCCGAGGAGCAGCTCGCCCGGATGGGCATCTCGAAGGTCATGACGATCACGTCGACCTACGACCACCGCATCATCCAGGGCGCCCAGTCCGGCGAGTTCCTCAAGGCGCTCGCGAACAAGCTGCTCGGCCTCGACGGCTTCTACGACCGCGTGTTCGCCGCGCTGCGGGTGCCGTACGAGCCCGTGCGCTGGGTGCGCGACAACACGGTGGACGCCGACGTCGAGGCCGGCAAGCCGGCCAAGATCGCCGAGCTGATCCACTCCTACCGCTCGCGCGGCCACCTCATGGCCGAGACCGACCCGCTCGCCTACCGCCAGCGCAAGCACCCGGACCTGGACATCCAGAACCACGGCCTCACGCTCTGGGACCTGGACCGCACGTTCCCCACCGGCGGGTTCGGCGGCAAGACCAAGAACACGCTGCGCGACATCCTCGGGCTGCTCCGCGACTCGTACTGCCGCTCGATCGGCATCGAGTACATGCACATCTCCGACCCGGCCCAGCGCAAGTGGCTGCAGGACCGCCTGGAGGCCGGCTACGCCCGCACCCCGCGCGAGGACCAGCTGCGCGTCCTGCGCCGCCTGAACTCGGCCGAGGCGTTCGAGACCTTCTTGCAGACCAAGTTCGTGGGTCAGAAGCGCTTCTCGCTCGAGGGCGGCGAGTCCGTCATCCCGCTGCTCGACGCCATCCTCAGCCGGGCCGCCGAGGGCGGGCTCGACGAGGTCGGCATCGGCCTGGCCCACCGCGGCCGGCTCAACGTGCTGGCGAACATCGCGGGCAAGAGCTACGGCCAGATCTTCAAGGAGTTCGAGGGTCAGCTCGACCCGAAGAGCGTGCAGGGCTCCGGCGACGTCAAGTACCACCTGGGCACCGAGGGCGTGTTCACCGCCGAGACCGGCGCCACGACCAAGGTTTACCTCGCCGCGAACCCCTCGCACCTCGAGGCCGTCGACCCCGTGCTCGAGGGCATCGTGCGGGCCAAGCAGGACCGCATCGACCTGGGCGGCGACGGCTTCTCCGTCCTGCCGATCCTCATCCACGGCGACGCGGCCTTCGCCGGCCAGGGCGTCGTGCCCGAGGTGCTCAACCTCGCGCAGCTGCGCGGGTACCGGACCGGCGGCACGATCCACGTGATCATCAACAACCAGGTCGGGTTCACCACCGGCCCGTCGTCGTCCCGTTCGACCACCTACGCGACCGACGTCGCGAAGGGCTACCAGGTCCCCGTCTTCCACGTGAACGGCGACGACCCGGAGGCCTGCGTCCGCGTGGCCGAGCTGGCCTTCGCCTACCGCGAGCAGTTCGACCGTGACGTCATCGTCGACATGGTCTGCTACCGCCGCCGCGGGCACAACGAGGGCGACGACCCGTCGATGACGCAGCCGCTGATGTACAACCTCATCGAGGCCAAGCAGTCGGTCCGCAAGCTGTACACGAAGAACCTCGTGGCGCGCGGCGACATCACGGTCGAGGAGGCCGAGCAGGCGCTGCAGGACTACCAGGCGCAGCTCGAGCGGGTCTTCACCGAGACCAAGTCCGCCGGCACCGCCTCGACGCCCGACGGCGACGACGAGATCCTCGGCCTGGAGCGCCCGGAGTCCCAGCGCGAGGGCGCCGGCGACATGGTGGGCTGGCAGACGGCGGTGTCCCACTCCGCGCTGGAGCGGGTCGGCGCCGTCCAGGTGGCCGCCCCCGAGGGCTTCACCGTGCACCCCAAGCTCGCGCAGCTCCTCGAGAAGCGCCAGCTCATGGCCAAGGAGGGCGGCATCGACTGGGGCTTCGGCGAGCTCCTCGCGTTCGGGACCCTGCTCATGGAGGGCACCCCCGTGCGCCTCGCGGGCCAGGACTCCCGGCGCGGCACCTTCGTGCAGCGCCACGCGGTGCTGCACGACCGGAACACCGGCGCCGAGTGGACGCCGCTGCTGTACCTGTCGGGCGACCAGGCGAAGTTCTGGGTGTACGACTCCTCGCTCAGCGAGTACGCGGCCCTCGGCTTCGAGTACGGCTACTCCGTGGAGCGCCCCGACGCGCTCGTGCTGTGGGAGGCGCAGTTCGGCGACTTCGTCAACGGCGCCCAGACGGTGATCGACGAGTTCATCTCCTCGGCCGAGCAGAAGTGGGGCCAGAGCTCGTCCCTGGTCATGCTCCTGCCGCACGGCTACGAGGGGCAGGGCCCGGACCACTCCTCGGCCCGCATCGAGCGCTTCCTGCAGCTCGCCGCGGAGAACAACATGACGGTGGCCCAGCCCTCCACCCCCGCGTCGTACTTCCACCTGCTGCGCCAGCAGGCGTACGAACGCCCGCGCCGGCCGCTGGTCGTCTTCACGCCGAAGCAGCTGCTGCGCCTCAAGGCGGCGGCCTCCAGCGTCGAGGACTTCACGACCGGCACCTTCGAGCCCGTCCTGCGCGACACCACCGTGGACCCGGCACAGGTCGACCGCGTGCTGCTGTGCACCGGCCGCCTGTACTACGACCTCCTCGCCGAGCGCACCAAGCGGGAGGACACCCGCACCGCGATCGTGCGGCTGGAGCAGCTCTACCCGTTCCCGGAGGAGCAGGTCCGCGCAGAGCTCGCCAAGTATGCCGGCGCCGAGGTCGTCTGGGTCCAGGACGAGCCGCAGAACCAGGGCGCCTGGTCGTTCCTGCACCTGGCGTTCCCGGAGGACCTGCCGCGCGTGCGGGTCGCCTCACGCCCCGCGTCGGCCGCCACCGCCGCCGGCACGGCCAGGCGGCACAAGGAGCAGCAGGAGATCCTGCTCGCGCAGTCCTTCGACCGCGCCTGACGCCGAGCGCGCCTGACGCCGAGATAGAGAAGGCGGACCCGCGAGAGAGAGAAGCTCGGACGACACCGCACTGGTTGCGGTCTCGTCCGAGCTTCTCTCTCTCGCGGGTCCGCCTTCTCTATCTCGGCGTTGTGGTCACCGTTGGTGGGCGGCAACCGGCCGGTCCCTGGTCACCATCGGTCGTGCACGTGCTCCTTGATCGACTCCTCGTAGATCTCCCGCACGCCGGAGGAGAACAGCGGGCCGAGCGTGTCGACCGAGCCGGCAGCGGCGTTGAGACGCGCCTGCTCGGGGCTCCGTGCACCGGGGATCACGGTCGACACCCCGGGCTGCTGCCACACCCAGGCGATGGCGGCCTGTGCGGGCGTGAGGTCCTGGTTCAGGGCGGACCCGGCGAGCTCGGCGAAGCGCACGGCCGCGTCGACGCCGACGTCGAACGGCACGCCGGCGAACGTCTCGCCGACGTCGAACGCCTTGCCCTCGCGGTTGAACGTGCGGTGGTCGTCCTCGCCGAACGTCGTGTCGTGGGAGTACCGGCCGGACAGGAGCCCCGAGGCCAGCGGCACGCGCGCGATGATCCCGACGCCCGCCGCGGAGGCCGCCGGCAGCACCTTCTCGAGGGGCTTGAGCCGGAAGGCGTTGAGGACGATCTGCACCGTGGCGACGCCCGGGCGCGCGATCGCGGTGAGCGCCTCGTCGACGGTCTCGACGGAGACGCCGTACGCGGCGATCGCGCCGTCCTCGACGAGCGCGTCGAGCGCGTCGAACACCTCGTCGTCGGAGTACACCGCCGTGGGCGGGCAGTGCAGCTGCACCAGGTCGAGCGTGTCGACGCCGAGGTTGCGGCGCGAACGGTCGGTCCACTCCCGGAAGTTCGCCAGCACGTAGTTCTCCGGCACCTGGTCCATGCGCCGGCCCATCTTGGTGGCCACGGTGACGCCGTCGCCGCGGTGGTCGGCGAGGAAGGCGCCGACCGCCTTCTCGCTGCGGCCGTCTCCGTAGACGTCCGCGGTGTCGAAGAACGTCACGCCGGAATCGAACGCGGCATCGAGCACTGCCCGGGCCTGGTCGTCGTCGACCGAGCCCCAGTCAGCACCCAGCTGCCAGGTTCCCAGGCCGACGACCGACACCAGCCGGCCGGTGCGGCCGAGCACCTGTTTCTCCATCGTTCCTCCGTTCGGTGGCGCTACGCGTGACGCGCGGCGCGGGCCCTCGGACGCGAGGGGACGTCTTGTCAGATCTGGCTCCCCCCAACGCTACGTCGGCCAGGTCGATCCGGCGTCCCGACTACGGTGTGAGCGTGAACACCGCTGACTCCTCCGCCGTCCCCACCCCGTCGGGCCGGCAGTTCCGCATCGCCTCCGGCGAGCACCGGGCCACCATCGCCGAGGTCGGCGCGATGGTGCGCGAGTACACCGTCTCCGGGCGCGACGTCTTCGTCCCGTTCACCGAGGACGAGCCCGCCCCCGTCTTCAACGCCGCCGTCCTCCTGCCCTGGCCGAATCGCCTGCGCGACGGTTCCTACACCGCCGGTGGCGCCCGGTACCAGGTGCCCGTGAGCGAGCCCGACCGCGGCACGGCCCTGCACGGCCTCGCCTGCTGGTACCGGTGGACGCCGGTCGAGGAGGCCGACGACAGGATCACCCTCGAGCTCGCCCTGCCGGCGCAGAAGGGCTGGCCGTTCCAGCTCGTCTTCCAGGTGCGGTACGCGGTCTCCGACGCCGGGCTCTCGGTGACCGTGACCACCCGCAACGTCGGCGCCGGGACGGCGCCGTACGGTGTCGGCTTCCACCCGTGGCTGTCGACGGGCGGCGCGCCGCTCGACGAGTGCACCGTGAGCCTGGACGCCGAGACGCACGTCACCGTGGACGACCGGCTGCTCCCCACCGGCGCCGAGCCGGTGGGCGGCCCCTACGACCTGCGCCGCACGCGGTCCCTCGCCGGGATCGACCTCGACGACGCCTGGGTGGACGCCACCCGGGACGACGCCGGGCTGTCGTGGGCACGCCTCGGCTGCCCCGACGGGCGGACCGCCGCGATCTGGATGGGCGACTCCCTGGACTGCTGGCAGGTGTGCACGGCCGACCACATCTCCGGCTACGAGCGGTACGGGCTGGCGGCGGAGCCGATGACCTGCGTAGCCGACGCCTTCAACACCGGCGAGCGGCTCGTGCGGCTCGCACCGGGCGACGAGCACGTCGTGCGGTGGGGTGCCACGCTGCTCTGACCCGCGTGCGGCGCGGTACCACGGCACCGGACGGCTCGGCGTGGGATCCTTCGCCACGGCCGGGCGTGGCCCAGAATAGCCGCGCAACTGCGAGACAGGACTTGGACGGTGAAGGCTCAGTGACCCAGACCGAGGTGCGCATCTGCGTCGTGGGCGACGAGCTCAGCGTGGGCGTCGGAGACGCTCGTGCCCTGGGGTGGACGGGGCGTGTCATGGCGCGCACCCGGTTCGGCCGCCCGGCGATGGCGTTCACGCTCGCCGTGCCCGGGGAGACCAGCTCCGCGCTCGGCGCGCGGTGGCAGGCGGAGACCCAGTCGCGCTTCGGCCCCGAGGACACCTGCGAGAACCGCCTCGTGGTGGCGCTCGGCCGCCACGACGTCGGCTCGTCGCTCTCGGTGGCGCGGTCCCGGCTCAACCTGGCGAACGTCCTGGACGTCGCGGAGTCGAGCCGGGTCCCGGCCTTCGTCGTCGGCCCCCCGCCGGGCCTGCCCGAGGACGGCGGCCGCATCGCCGAGCTCTCGGCCGCCTTCTCCGACGTCGCGAGCCGACGCCGCGTGCCGTACGTGGACACGTACACGCCGCTGGCGCAGCACGAGCAGTGGCTCGCGGACCTCGCGACGAACGGCTCCACGTACCCGGGTCAGGCCGGGTACGGCCTCATGGCGTGGCTCGTGCTGCACACCGGGTGGCACGGCTGGCTGGGGCTGCCCGCCGACGAGTGACGGCCCTCAGACCCCGGCACGCCGGGCGAGTCCGCGCACGTAGGCGGCCTGGCCCACGTGCTGCAGGTCGTCCGCCACGACGCTGACGAGCCGCACGCCCAGCGTGACCGGTGGGTCCCAGTGCGTGTCGACGACGCGGTCCAGGTCGCCGGCCGTGACGGTGTCCAGGTACGCCGTCGTGGCGGCGTGCACGTCGTCGAGGTAGCCGGCGAGCAGCTCTGCGTCGACGCGCACCGCCCCGACCTGCTCCGCCGAGTGTCCGTACCCCGTGTCGGCCGCCGCGAACGGCAGGGCGAACCGGTCGGCCCAGCCCCCCGCCGTCCAGCGCTGCTCCGTGCCCGCCACGTCCGCGACGTGGTCGTCCTGCACCCGCGCCAGGTGCCACACGAGCCACGCGACGGTGTTGGCATCCGGGTCGGGGCGGTACGCGAGCTGCTCCGGCGTCGCGCCGCGGAGCACGCGGCCGGCCTCCTCGGCAACGCGTCCGAAGGCGTCGGTCAGCAGGACGACGTGGGGTGCGGGCATAGCGGTAGCTCCTTCGTGAGGACTGTCGGGGATCAGCGACGGTCGACGGTGACGTGCGCCGAGGTCACGGTCGCGGACAGGTAGGCGGCGCCGCGCCCGTCGGCGGGCAGCTCGGAGTGGTCGACGACCAGCGTGGCGCCGGAGCTCGGCAGCACCGAACCGTCGAGCACGACCTGCCCCGTGGCGCCGCGCACCTTGACGTTCACCGGCGTCCCGGCGGCGAGGCGCACGTCGAGGGCGCCGGAGACGGTCTTGGCCGTGATCATGGGACTCGCCTGCGCACTGATGGTCGCCGCCCCCGACACCGTGCTGAGGGATACCCGGGCGAGGGCACCGGAGAGCGCGACCCGTCCCGACACGACGGAGGCCGAGACGTCGCCCGTGTGCCCGTCGGCCGATACGTCGCCGGAGACGGCCCGCAGCGACATCGGCCCGGTGGTACCGGAGGTCCGGACCGTGCCGGTCACGGTCTTGACGGCGACCTTCCGGCCGCCCGTGACCTCGACGTCGGCCCCGACGGTGCCGACGTCGACGGCCGCGGCGGGCGGTACCGTCACGCGGACCACCGCACGCTCGCTCTCCCGGAGGTTCTTCAGCTTCGACATGACGGAGTCGAGCGCCGAGCTCTCGTAGCCGACGCGTAGCCGGTCGCCGTCCCGCGTCACCTGCAGCGGCTTGCCCCCGACCTCGAGCACCTCGACCCGCGCCCCCGTGGCCGCCGGGTCGGCGACCACCTCGGCCCGGCCGTCCTGCAGGCGGAGCGTCACTCCCGAGACCTGCTCGACGTCGATCGTCTGGGGGGCGGCGACCGCCCACGACTCTGTGCTCATGAGG
Source organism: Isoptericola sp. Y541 (assembly GCF_059445465.1). Lineage (NCBI taxonomy): Bacteria > Bacillati > Actinomycetota > Actinomycetes > Micrococcales > Promicromonosporaceae > Isoptericola > Isoptericola sp. Y541. Next base: position 392,606 of record NZ_JCAIUJ010000001.1, read on the forward strand.
CTCCCTCGTGCTTGGTGGCTGGTACGAGGCCCACCCTTCCAGAGTGCGCCCGACACCCGGATCGGGGATGACCCGGATTCCGGACCCGGGCACCGGGTGTGGGATTATGAGCCCGACCCCTGATCCATCCTTCGTGAGGAGACCATCATGAGCAAGCGCGGTCGCAAGCGCCGTAGCCGCAAGGGCAACGCCGCCAACCACGGCAAGCGTCCCAACGCCTGAGGCTCCCGTCTCGGCAAGACAGAGAGGGGCGGAACACCCCGATGTGTGGTTCTCCCCCCTTTTTCTTTTT
>NZ_JCAIUJ010000001.1:392907-566472 GCF_059445465.1 Isoptericola sp. Y541
AAAAAAAGAACGAGAGAAGCCCCCCAACGTTCGGTCCGCCCCTCTCTGTCTTGCTGCCTCTGCGCGACGCCAGCGGTGCGTCAGCGCGCGAGGATCGTGATCTGCTCGTGGATGCGCACCCGCAAGGTCTCGGGCGCGCGCTCGGCGCACGAGCGCCGCACGAGCTGCTTGACCAGCTCCTCGACGCTCAGCTCGGCCAGGCAGGGCGCGCAGTGCGCCACGTGGGCGCGCATCCGCGTCTCGTCCTCGACCGTCATCTCGGAGTCGAGATACTCGGACAGGTGCACGAGCGCGTGCTCGCACTCGTTCTCCCCTGCCGCCGGCTCGTGCGGGATCGGGGTGATGGGTTCAGTCATGACGTTCCTCCACGGGCGCCCGCCAGTCCTCGCTGCGCCGCGTAGTCGGACAGCAGCTCGCGCAGCTGCCGACGACCGCGGTGCAACCGGGACATCACCGTCCCGATCGGCGTACCCATGATCTCGGCGATCTCCTTGTAGGGGAAGCCCTCGACGTCGGCGTAGTAGACGACCATGCGACGGTCCTCGGGCAGCTCCTGCAGCGCGCGCTTGACGTCGGAGTCCGGCAGCCGGTCGAGCGCCTCCGCCTCGGCCGAGCGCAGCCCCCGCGACGTGTGCGACGCCGCGCGCGCGATCTGCCAGTCCTCGATGTCCTCGGCCTGGGACTGCTGCGGCTCGCGCTGCTTCTTGCGGTAGGTGTTGATGAACGTGTTCGTGAGGATCCGGTACAGCCAGGCCTTGAGGTTGGTGCCGGGCTTGTACTGGTGGAACGCGGCGAAGGCCTTGGCGAACGTCTCCTGCACCAGGTCCTCGGCGTCCGCGGGGTTGCGCGTCATGCGCAGCGCGGCCGAGTAGAGCTGGTCCAGGTACTGCAGCGCGTCCCGCTCGAAGCGGGTGGCGCGGGCAGCGCTCGTCTCGTCCTCGGGGGCACGCTCGGTGTCCTCGGGGATCTCCTCGTCGTCCGGGACGTTCCCCGTGCTCCCGCGCGGGGCCTCGCTCGCCGGGTCCAGGTGCTGGGTCATCACGGTCGAGCCTAGTCCAGGCACTGGGTGGGGTCCTCCGATCCACGAGCTGTGCAGGCTGGTCGTGCTGTCGGCCGTCGGTCCGCCGGCCGCACCCGCCGCCACGGCGTCCGCCGGGACGGCGAACAGCCGCACGGACTCCGGTCCGGCGGCAGGGGCGGCTGCGAGAGCCGTCGGCGAGTTGCGGGTGTTCACGTTGCGGTGCAACCGCCAGAAGGGCCCTCGCATTCCCGGCCGTGCGCCGTCGGGCCTACGACGCCAGCGGCGCCGCGAACCGGCGGCGGTACGCGACCGGGCTCGTGCCCAGCTGCCGCGCGAAGTGGTGCCGCAGCGCGGCGGCGCCGCCGAACCCGCAGAGCCGGGCGATCTCGTCCACCGGTGCCTGGGTCGACTCCAGCAGCTCCTGCGCGCGGGCCACGCGCTGACGCGCCAGCCAGGCCCCGGGGGTGGCCCCCGTCTCCTGCCGGAAGCGCCGCGCGAAGGTGCGCTCCGACAGGGCCGCGCGCCGCGCCAGGCGGGGCACCGTGTGCTCCTGCGCCAGGTGCTCTCGCATCCACGCGAGCAGGCCGGCGAGGGACTCGCCCTCGCGGGGCAGCGGGTCGACGACGAACTGGGCCTGCCCGCCCTCCCGCTGGGGTGCCACCACCATCCGCCGGGCGACAGCGCGGGCCGCCTCGGCCCCGAGCTCGGCGCGCACGAGGTGCAGCGCGGCGTCGATGCCCGCCGCCGTCCCCGCGCTGGTGAGGACCTTCCCGTCCACGACGTAGAGGGCGCCCGGGTCGACGTCGGCGCTCGGGACCTGCGCGGCGAGCCGCTCGGTGTACATCCAGTGCGTGGTGCAGCGGCGGCCGTCGAGCAGTCCAGCGCGGGCGAGGGCGAACGCGCCCGAGCAGATGGCGAACAGCCAGGCTCCCCGGTCGTGCGCACGCCGCAGGCCCTCCAGGTACGCGTGCGGGAGCGCGTCGGCGCCGTCCTCGTCGATGCCGTAGGCGACGGCGACGACGAGGTCCGCGTCGTCCAGCGCCTCGAGACCGGCCTCGACGACCACCGGGAAGCCGCCCTTGGTCATGACGGGGCCCGGCTCGGGGGTGCACAGGGTGAAATCGAACGCCGGGCCGCCGGTGTCCGTGCGATCGATGCCGAACACCTCGTACGCGACGCCCAGCTCGAACGGCGCCACGCCGGGAACGACGACGGCCGCGACCTTCCGGATCATGGCACCAGCGTCCCACGACCTTGGCAGAAAATCGATGCGGGATGGCATTGCTGCCACTCGTGGCAGGAACACGGTGCGCGAAGTATTGCTGCCATGACCACGTTCCTGCTGATTCTCGTCGCCCTCCTGCTGATCGCCTACACCGCGCGCCTCGTACGACTGGTGCGTCGGGACGGGCTCGGCAACCGCTGCCCCCCGCGCTCGCACCCCGAGTGGTGGGAGGGCACGCCCCTCGCCTGACGGCGCCCAACCGTCGACGCGCAGGAGCGTGCGTGCTCTGCCACAGTGGCTCCATGCTGTTGCGCCGTATCGCCCGCCCCCTGCTGGCCGCCCCGTTCGTCTACGACGGCATCCAAGCCGTGCTCCACCCGGCCGAACACATGGAGGCCGCCCGCGACGGATCCGCCCTCGTGACGCGGGCCGTCGGCGCCGAGCCCCTGAGCGACCGCCAGGCATCCCTGCTGGTCCGGGCGCACGGCGCCGCCACCGCCCTCGCCGGTCTCCTGCTCGCCGTCGGCCGGACCCCTCGGACTGCCGCCCTGGCGCTCGCCGCGCTGACCGCGCCGCTCGCCGTCGTCCACCAGCCGTTCACCAGCAAGGGCGCCGAACGCTCCCTGCGCACCGCCGCCTTCGTCAAGGACGTCGGCAAGATCGGCGCCGCGGTGATCGCCGGGATCGACCTCGAGGGGCAGCCGGGCGTCTCCTACCGCGTGCGGCAGGCGCGCGGGCACGCCGCCCGGGTGGCCGAGGCGAAGACGGAGACCGCCAAGGCGAAGGCCGGGACCGCCAAGGAAGCGGGCAAGGCCGCGGGGGCGAAGGCCCGGGCGAAGCTCGCCGAGGCCGTCTGAGCGGCCGCCGCCGACGAGCAGCCGAGACGCCTCCGTCCGCGCCACGGCCGGTGAACTAGCCTCGATGCCATGACCGCAGCCCCGCCGCCCGCCGCCACGGCCGAACCCGACGTCGCCGACGGCTGGGCGGCCCCCGTGGCCCCCGGGCCGCTCGACGCGACGGTCGAGGTACCCGGCAGCAAGTCGTTGACCAACCGGCTGCTCGTGCTCGCGGCCCTCGCCGACGGCCCGGGCACCCTGCGCGGCGCGCTCCGCTCGCGCGACACCGACCTCATGATCGGGGCGCTGCGCACCCTCGGCGCCGACGTCGCCGAGGGCGACCAGCCCAGCACGCTGCGCGTCACCCCCGGCCCGCTGCGCGGCGACGTGGATGTCGACACCGGCCTGGCCGGCACCGTGATGCGGTTCCTTCCCCCGGTGGCGGCGCTGGGTGGCGGCCCGGTCCGCTTCGACGGGGACCCCGAGGCACGGGTGCGGCCGATGCTGCCCGTCCTCGCGGCGCTGCGCGCCCTCGACGTCCGGGTGACAGCCCCCGACGGCGGCACCCCGACGCACCTACCCTTCACCATCCACGGCAAGGGCCGGGTCGCGGGCGGGGCGGTCGACGTCGACGCGTCCGCGTCCTCCCAGTTCGTCTCCGCCCTGCTGCTCGCCGGCGCACGCTTCGAGCGCGGCCTGACGTTGCGCCACATCGGCACCACCCTGCCGAGCCTCCCGCACATCGCGATGACCGTGGCCACGCTGCGCGACGTCGGCGTCGAGGTCGACGACTCCCGCGACGGCATCTGGGAGGTGGCGCCCGGCCCGATCGCGGCGCGCGACGTACGCGTGGAGCCCGACCTCTCCAACGCGGCACCGTTCCTGGCCGCCGCGCTCGTGGCCGGTGGCACCGTGCGTGTGCCCGGCTGGCCGACGTCGACCACGCAGCCGGGCGCGATGGTGCCCGAGCTGCTCGAGCGGCTGGGCGGCCACGCGGACCTGCGCGACGGCGTCCTGACCGTCACCGGCACCGGCGAGATCCGCGGTGTCGACGTCGACCTGCACACGGCCGGCGAGCTCGCCCCGACCTTCGCCGCGCTCGCCGCCCTCGCCGACTCCCCCAGCCGCCTGCGGGGCATCGCGCACCTGCGCGGGCACGAGACGGACCGGCTGTCCGCGCTCGCCACCGAGATCACACGGCTCGGCGGGCAGGCCGAGGAGACGCGCGACGGCCTGGTCATCACGCCGCGGCCCCTGCACGGCGGGCTGTTCCGCACCTACGCCGACCACCGCATGGCCACCTCGGGTGCCGTCCTCGGGCTGCGGGTGCCCGGCGTGCGGGTCGAGAACGTCGCGACCACGGCCAAGACGCTGCCCGGCTTCGACGCGATGTGGCTGCAGCTGCTCGGGCCCGCCGCCGGCACGGGGGTCGGGGACTGATGCCGCGCCGCACCGTCGACGAGCACGCGCAGTACGAGCGGCCCTCGAAGCGCGGTTCACGCCCCCGCACCAAGCAGCGGCCCGAACACGCGGACGCCGTCACCGGGATGGTCATCGGCGTCGACCGCGGGCGATACACGCTCGTGGTCGATGACGGCTCGCCCGACGAGCGCATCGTGCACGCGATGAAGGCACGCGAGCTCACCCGCACCCGCGTCGTCATCGGCGACCGCGTGGACGTCGTGGGCGACACGTCGGGGGGCGAGGGCACCCTGTCGCGGATCGTCCGCATCCAGGACCGCTCCTCGGTGCTTCGGCGCACGGCCGACGACACCGACCCGTACGAGCGGATCGTCGTCGCGAACGCCGACCAGCTCGTGATCGTCACCGCGCTCGCCCAGCCCGAGCCGCGCACAGGGATGATCGACCGGTGCGTCGTGGCCGCGTACGACGCCGGCATGGACGTGCTGCTGTGCCTCACCAAGGCCGACCTCGCCGATCCCGGCCCCCTGCGGGACCTGTACGTGCCGATCGGCGTCGAGGTCGTGGTCACGCAGCAGGACGACGCGGCGAGCGTCGAGGCCGTGCGCGCGCGCCTGGCCGGTCGGACCTCGGTCTTCGTCGGGCACTCGGGGGTCGGGAAGTCGACGCTCATCAACGCGCTGGTACCCGACGCCGACCGCGCCATCGGCGTCGTCAACGACGTCACCGGCCGCGGCCGGCACACCTCGACGTCGGCGGTGGCCCTCCGGCTGCCCGTCCCGCCCGGGGAGGACGACGCCCGCGACGGCTGGGTGGTGGACACACCCGGCGTGCGCTCGTTCGGGCTCGCCCACGTCGAGACGGACCATCTGCTGCAGGCGTTCGAGGACCTCGCCGAGGTCGCCGCGGAGTGCCCGCGCGGCTGCACGCACCTGGCGGACGCCCCGGACTGCGCGCTCGACGAGTGGCTGGCGGCGTCGCCCGAGCACGCACGCCCCGCGCGCGAGGCGCGCGTGGCGTCGTTCCGCCGGCTCCTCACCGCCCGGTCCACCGCCGACTGAGCGGTTCGCGCTCCATCCGTCCCCGTCCGCGCGCCTGGTCACCGGGGCGGGGCCGGACCGCTACGGTGTGAGGCGTGTCGCACACCCAGCCGTCTCGCAGCCCCACCAGCGGGCCCGCGCGCACGTACGAGGACGACCTGCGCCTGGCCCACGTGATCGCCGACCAGGTGGACGCGATCACGATGTCCCGGTTCAAGGCCCTGGACCTGCACGTGGAGCGCAAGCCCGACGACACGCCCGTCTCGGACGCGGACCGCTCGGCGGAGGAGTTCATCCGCGCCCAGCTGCACCGCGCGCGGACGCGCGACGCCATCGTCGGCGAGGAGTACGGCTCCGCCGGGAGCGGCGCCCGGCGGTGGATCATCGACCCCATCGACGGCACCAAGAACTTCGTGCGCGGCGTCCCCGTGTGGGCCACGCTGATCGCGCTGGCCGACGGCGAGGACGTCGTCATGGGCCTCGTCTCCGCGCCAGCGCTGGGCCGGCGCTGGTGGGCGGCCAAGGGCTCCGGCGCCTGGACGGGCAAGTCCCTCGCGTCGGCGTCGCGCATGTCGGTCTCCGGCGTGAGCTCGCTCGCCGACGCCTCCTTCTCGTACTCCTCCCTGTCCGGCTGGGAGGAGCACGGCAAGCTCGACGGCTTCCTCGACCTCACCCGCCAGTGCGCGCGCACGCGCGGCTTCGGCGACTTCTGGTCGTACATGCTCGTGGCCGAGGGCGCGGCGGACATCGCCGCCGAGCCCGAGCTGGAGGTCTACGACATGGCCGCGCTGGTGCCCATCGTCACCGAGGCCGGCGGCCGCTTCACCTCGCTCGACGGCGCACCGGGCCCCTGGGGCGGCAACGGCATGGCCACCAACGGCCACCTCCACGACGCGGCGATGGTCTACCTCGGCTGACCGCCTTGTTGTGAGCTACGGGCGGGGGATCTGGGAGATCTCGGTCGGGTCGTACCAGAGCAGGTCGCGGTCGGTGACGCGCTGCAGGGCCGCGTCCAGTGCCTCGTCGGACGCCACACCCACGTCGCCGACACGCTCGGCGTCGTTCTCCTCGTCGGCGGCGGTGAGCACCGCGCGCAGGTCCGCGGCGGCTTCGGGCTCGTCGACGTGCACGGCGACGATCACGACGTCCGGGAGTGCGGCGACGTCGACCGCGCTCGGCTCCTCGGCGTCCGCCGCCGTCACGGCATCGTCCGACACCTCCAGCGAAACGACGACGCGCAGCGGCGGCACGTCGCGCCGCGCGGCCACCAGGGCCAGCGAGTCGTCCGCGGCGGCGAGGAACGCCTCGTACTCGCGGCTCTCCTCGTCCTCGTCGCTCAGCTCCCGCACGAGCGCCGGCGTGACGGCGTGCGCCCGGCGGGCGGGGACGTCCCAGCGCGCTCCCCTGGCGCCGACGACGGCCTGCTCGAGCTCGTCCAGGGTGGCGGGTACGTAGATGCGCATGGGCACAGTCTGCCGCCATACGGCCGCGGGCGGCGCCGCCGCGCGCGGCGCCTCGCTCAGGAGGTCGCCGCGACCGGCGCCATGGCCGACGCCATGGCCGACGCCGTGGCCGGCACGGCCACCGACTCCCGCACGAAGTCGGCGAGCGCCTCGAACGCGAGGCGGGCCGGCGAGGCGGGCGAGTGCTCCGCGAGGGTGCGCCCTGCCAGCGACGCCGCGTCGAGCGCCGCGCCGTCATCCGGCACGAGGTGCGCGTGGTCGACCCCCGCGTAGCGGGAGAGCGCGTCGCGCACAGCCGCCTCCGGCTGCGCGCCCACGGCCGACGACCGCACCCGGTTCGCGACCACGACCCGCTCGGCGGCGACGGGCACCGGCACCTCGCGCAGATCCTCGAGGCCACGCACGAGCCGCTGGATGCCCACGGGGTCGGCCGCACCGACCGCCACGACGACGTCCGCCGCCTGCAGCGCGGCCAGGGTGGCCGCGTTCCGCTGCGGCGCGTGCGTGTCGTACATCAGCAGCTCGTCGGTCTCGAGCACCGGGCCGCAGTCGACGACCGTCCAGTCCGCGAGCTCACGGGCGCGCTCCAGCACCACCTCGACGGCGCTCGAGGGCAGCTCGGGCCACCGTGACGCCCGCGTGATCCCGGTCAGCACGCGCACCCCGCCGCTCACCACCGGGCTGTGCCTGGCCAGCGTGGGCAGGTCGAGCATCCCTTGCCCGGCCGCCCGGGACACGGCCGCGAGGCCCGGCGCGTCGTCGAGCAGGCCCAGGCGGGGCGCCACAGAGGCGCCGTACGTGTCCGCGTCGACGAGCAGCACGTTCTCCGCCGGCCGCACCCCGGCGGCGGCGCGGCGCCCCCGGCCGTGCCGCCGGCCGGCACGGGGACCGAGCCCGCCGAGCGCGGCGGCGAGCTCGATCGCCGTCGTCGTCCGCCCCGGTGCGCCGACGGGGCCCCACACCACGATCACGCGGCCACGGCGGGGCGCAGCATCGTCGGCATCGTCGGCATCGTCGAGCATCCGGGCGTCGGCGAGGCCCGGGTCGCCGTCGAGCTCGGGCGCAGCGCCGTGGCCCAGCACGAGGTCGGCAGCTGCCGGGCTCCCTGCCGCTCCCGCGGGCGCGCGCACGGGTGCGGCGTCCCGTACCGCCGCCAGCACGACGGCCTCGTCGTACCGCTCGACCACCGAGTCGACGTCGAGGGCGTGCAGCCGGGCGGTCGGCAGCACGCCGTCGCCGAGCGCGACCACGCGCACCCCGGCCGCGTGCAGCCTCCCCACGACCTCGCGGTCCAGTCCCGGCAGGTCGGCCGAGATCAGCGCGACCGCACCGGCACCCGCGGCGGCCGCGGCCAGGAGCTCCGCGACGTCACCGCAGCGGCGCGTGACGGTGGCCCCGGACCCGGGCGTCCCCAGCGCGACGACGACGTCGCTCTCGGCCGCCCCGCGCACCGCGCACAGCACGGTGACGCTCGCGCCCATCAGACGCCGGTCCCGGCCCGCGGCACCACCGTGACGGTCCCGGGTCTCGCCAGCGCGCTCAGGACGGCGGGCAGGTCTTCGGTGCCGACCAGCACGTGCAGGGTGGCGCCGTCCGCCACCACGAGCCCCGTGCCCGCCTCGTCGACCTGCTCCACGACGACGCCGCTCACGATCGGCGCCGGCTCCGCTGCCGCGACCCCCCTGCCCGCGGCCGCCTCGGGTGCCGACCACAGGTCCACGACGGCGCCGGCCGCCACGCGGGCCGACATCGCCTGGTCCACCGGCACGGCGACCGACCGGACGTCGACGTCCGCGGCGTCGCCCAGCGCCGACCGCGCCACGAGCTCGCCGTCGTCGACCACACGCAGCGCCACGAGCTCGTCGGGCAGCTCCTGATCGGCTCGCAGGTACATCTCGGTGCCGGAGTCGATCCGCAGGTCGACGGTGCGCAGCTGCGCCGGGTCCACCGGCTCCCCCGGCGTGAGGGTGCCGTCGGCCGCGTACACGGGCACGGTGCGCCCGGCGGACGAGACCGCCCAGGAACCGAGGGCCACGGAGGCCGCGACGATGACGACGCCGACGACGAGGCGCGGGTCGCGCCAGGTGGGGCGGCGCAGCCGGGCGGCCACGGGTGCCGGCAGAGGGTCGGTGCTCACGGACATCCTCCGGAGGTTCGAATTTCGAGGGCGCAGCGTCGCGCCGGAACCTATCATCCGGGATCCCTCGTGTGCTTCCGACCACCCCTGTGGACAAACCGGGGCATCAGCGGTCATCGCTGTGTCAGAATGCCCGTATGACCAGCCGGTTCCTTTCCCTCGCAGACGTGCAGGAGATGCTCAACATCTCCAGCACGCAGGCGTACTCCCTGGTGCGCTCGGGCGAGCTGCCCGCCATCCAGGTGGGGCCCAAGAAGGTGTGGCGGGTCGAGACCAGCAAGCTCGAGGAGTACATCGAGCACCAGTACGCCCGCACCCGCGAGCGGATCTCGTCGGGCGACCTCTGAACCGTCCGACCCCCGAGCCGCCCCCGTCTCGCGTGAGCCTCACGCCTCGCTGACGCGCAGCAGCGCGGTGAACGGCACGGTCCGCACGACGGGCCGCGCCCGCTCGGCCTCCTCGACGTCGAGGTGGTCGGCCCCGACCCGGGCGATACGGCCCGTCACCCCGCCCGCCGCGGTGCGCACCAGCACGCGGGCCCGGTCACGCTGCAGCCCGCGCAGCACGTGCCCCAGCCCGAGGCCGTCGGTCCTGGCGCGCGAGGGCGTCGCATGGCGCCCCAGCCCGACGACGGCCGCCAGGGCCGGCAGCGGCACAAGGTGCTGCACCCGTCCCCGCGCGCCGTGCCCGTCGAGCAGCACCCAGGCGTGCGCCACCCGGGCGAGCCGGCCCTCCACGCCCTCGCCGTCCAGCAGCTCGAGCCGCACCGCCGCGCCGGTCGCCGCGCGCAGGCGGTCCACCAGCGGGATCGATGCCTGCTCGGCGCGCGTCAGCTCGGCGACGGTGCCCTCCCGCGCCACGGCCTCCTCCGCCTCGAACCGCGCCTCGAGATCGGCGAACAGCAGCTCCCACCTGGCCGGACCCATGCCCGTCATGCAGCCCCCTCGTCACGTACGTCAGTGCCCACAGGATGCCCAGGTAGACAGACCCGGCACCAGTCCGCTTCAATAACGTGACCAGAGCACATCAACAGCCATCAAACGACATCATCGAGAGTGATCGACGGCGGATGGCCGGGGACGAAGGAGACCTGATGTCCGGCAGCATCGAGCGACGGCGGCGCGGCGCGCGACACTCCGCGATCCCTCGCGGTGCCAGTCCCCGACCCCACAGCGGGCTCGGCCGCCTGGCCCTCCTGACCCTGACCGGCGGCGTCGCCGCGGCCGCGCTGCTGCTGCGGGTCGGCGCCGTCGCCCCCCGCTCGGCGTGGGGCGTCACCGCGGTGCCGGTCGATCTCTGGGTCGAGCTCGCGGTGCTCGCCGCGGGGCTCGTCGCCGCGGCATGGCTCGCGCTGAGCGGGGCGATCGCGCTCGGATGCGTCGTCGCGTCGCGGCTCGGACGCCGGTGGCGGGCGGGCGAGGCCGCCGTCGAGCGCATCGCCCCCGCCGCCGTCCGGCGCCTCGTGCGCTCCGCCGTCGGGGTGGGCGTGGGAACGGGCCTCGCTCTCGCCCCGACGGTCGCGCTCGCGGCCGACGTCTCCCCCACCCAGCCCGCCACCGACGACGCCTCCGTGGTGCTGGACCTCGGGTGGCAGTCCACGTCCTCCGGCCCCGCAGCGACGGATACCGGGACGACCGGCGACGGGAATGCCGGCGACGGGAATGCCGGCGACGGGAATGCCGGCGACGGGAATGCCGCGGACGTGCCGGCGGCGGCGGCGGCCGAGCCCGTGGTGACGTCGACAGAACAGCCGACGCCCGCCATCGAGCCCGCCGAGACGAACGTCGCGGAGGACGTGGCCGTCTCTCCGGTCACGCGCACCGCCGCCGGCGCGTCCGAGGGCACGTCCGAGGGCGCCGACGACGACACGCACGTCGTCCTGCGCGGCGACACGCTGTGGGAGATCGCGTCCCGAGCCCTCGGGGGAGATCCCACCGACGCCGAGATCCTGCGCGAGGTGACCCGATGGCACGAGGCCAACCGCGACGTCATCGGCGCGGACCCCGACCGCCTCCTGCCCGGCCAGATCCTGCACACCCCCACCTGACGGCGCGCGACCCACGAGAACTTGCACCCACCGGAGGGCACCATGACCGCGACGACGACGACCGCGACGAGCACCCCTGCACCGACCGCCACCACACCGATCGCCACCACACCGATCGCCACCACACCGATCGCCACCACACCGATCGCCACGACACCCGGCAACGCCCCGTCGCCCTCTGGCGCGGACCCCGCGCGCGACGACCTCGACCGGGACGGGCACGTCGACGCCCGCGACGACGTGGGACGCGACAAGACGCGGGTGCTTCGGCCACTGCGCGTCACGGGGACCCCTCGTCCGCAGGGCCCGGCCGGCTACCCCGCAGCGGACACCCGGCCGGGGCCGGGCGTGCGGCGCGTGCGGGTCGGCGCCCCGGGGGTGCGGCGGCCCGTGGGCGACGACGAGGACGCGGAGCCTCGCCCGTTGCGGGAGCAGGCCCCGGAGCTGCTGCCCGACCCGACCGCGCAGTGCTGCGCGGTGGTGCGTGCCGCCGTCGAGGTGCTGCGGGGTGAGCGCCCTGCCGCGCACCTCGCCCGCTGGGTCACGCCGCAGGTGCGCGACCAGCTCGCCGAGCGGGCCAGGATCGGGCTCGCGCACGGCACCGGGCACGCTCGCGGGCACAACCTCCCGGTCCAGGTGCGGCGCGTGCGCCTCGTCCGGCTGGGCGACGACGTCGCCGAGGCCACCGTGGTGCTCGACGACGACGGCCGCGTGCGGGCCGCCGCCGTCCGGCTGGAGGCGCGCCGTGGGGCCTGGCGCGTCGCCGTCCTCGAGATCGGCTGATGCCGAGCGAGAGGACCCCGATCGGGGGTTCTCTCGCTCGGCATCAGGTCACTCGTTGACGCCGTGGCACACCTTGTACTTCTTGCCCGAGCCGCAGGGGCACTGGGCGTTGCGCGGCGTGCCGGGGAAGGTGCGGCCGTCGCTGGTGGCCGCCGTGGCCTCGCCGTGCAGGTCTCGGCGGGACCGGCGCGTGCCGCCGCCGGCCACCGACGCCGAGCCGTCCTCGCTCGGCGCCGAGTACTGGAGGCGCTGGGGCGCGGGGGCGTCCAGCCCCTTCGCCAGCAGCACGGGCTCCTCGTCCCGGGAAGCGGCCCGGGACGCCGCCGGCTCCGCCTGAGCTGCGGCGGGCTCCGCCGCCTCGGGCTCGGACTCGGCGACGACCGGCTCAGTCGGGACGGGCCCTGTCGCCGGGCGCTCGCCCTCCGCGGCGCCCCCAGCCGTCACCTGGCCGGCGCCGGACTGGGCGACGGCGGCGGCGCTCGCGGCGGAGATCACCGGGCCGCTGTTGTCCGCGCCCGGCTGCTGCACCTGGACCTCGAGGTTGAACAGGAAGCCGACCGACTCCTCCTTGATGGCCTCGGTCATGGCCTGGAAGAGCTGGAAACCCTCGCGCTGGTACTCGACCAGGGGGTCGCGCTGCGCCATCGCGCGCAGCCCGATGCCCTCCTTGAGGTAGTCCATCTCATACAGGTGCTCGCGCCACTTGCGGTCCAGCACCGAGAGCACGACTCGCCGCTCGAGCTGACGCAGGGCGGACTCGCCGAGCGACTCCTCGCGCGCCTCGTACGCCACGCGCGCGTCCGACAGCAGCTCCTCGAGGATCATCTCGTGGGTCAGCCGGCCGACGCCGCCAGCCTCCTCGACGACGTCCTCGGGCGTGATCGACACCGGGTACACGGACTTCAGCGCCGTCCACAGCGCGTCGAGGTCCCAGGACTCGGGGTTGCCCACGGTGGTGGCGCCCTCGACGTAGGCCGTGATGACGTCGGTGAGGAAGTGCTGCACCTGCTCCTGCAGGTCCTCGCCCTCGAGCACGCGCTTGCGCTCGGCGTAGATGACGGAGCGCTGGCGGGCCAGGACGTCGTCGTACTTGAGCACGTTCTTGCGGATCTCGAAGTTGCGTGCCTCGACCTGCGACTGCGCGCTCTGGATGCCGCGCGTCACCATCTTCGACTCGAGCGGCATGTCGTCCGGGAACCCGGCGCGGTCCATCATCGAGGACGCCAGGCCGGAGTTGAACAGGCGCATCAGGTCGTCCTGCATCGACAGGTAGAACCGCGACTCGCCGGGGTCGCCCTGACGGCCGGAGCGGCCGCGCAGCTGGTTGTCGATGCGGCGCGACTCGTGCCGCTCCGTGCCCAGCACGTACAGCCCGCCGAGCTCGACGACCTCCATGTGCTCGGCCGCCACCGACTCCTCGGCCTTGGCCAGGACGTCGGGCCACGCGGCCTCGTAGGCGTCCGCGTCCTCGGCGGCGTCGAGCCCCTGGTCGGACATCGCGGCCACCGCGGTGAACTCGGCGTTGCCGCCGAGCATGATGTCGGTGCCTCGGCCGGCCATGTTGGTCGCGACGGTGACGGCACCCTTGCGGCCCGCCTGGGCCACGACCGCGGCCTCACGCTCGTGCTCCTTCGCGTTGAGCACGCTGTGCGGCACCCCCGCACGCTTGAGCAGGTCCGACAGCAGCTCGGACTTCTCGACGCTCGTGGTGCCGACCAGGACGGGCTGGCCCTTGGCGTGCCGCTCGACGATGTCGGCGACGACGGCGCCGAACTTGCCGTCCTCGTTCTTGTAGACCAGGTCGGCCTGGTCCATGCGGATCATCGGCTTGTTCGTCGGGATCGGCACGACGCCCAGCTTGTAGGTGCCCAGGAACTCCGCGGCCTCGGTCTCGGCCGTACCGGTCATGCCGGCGAGCTTGTCGTACAGCCGGAAGTAGTTCTGGAGGGTGATCGTGGCGAGCGTCTGATTCTCCGCCTTGATCTGCACGCCCTCCTTGGCCTCGATGGCCTGGTGCATGCCCTCGTTGTAGCGGCGGCCGGCCAGGATTCGGCCGGTGTGCTCGTCCACGATCATGACCTCGCCGTTGAGCACGACATAGTCCTTGTCGCGCTTGAACAGCTCCTTGGCCTTGATGGCGTTGTTGAGGAAGCCGATGAGCGGGGTGTTGAGCGACTCGTACAGGTTGTCGATGCCGAGGTAGTCCTCGATCTTCTCGATGCCCGGCTCGAGCACGCCGACGGTCTTCTTCTTCTCGTCCACCTCGTAGTCGGTGTCGACGGTCAGCCGCCGCACGACCTTGGCGAACTCCGTGTACCAGCGGTTGGCGTCGCCCGACGCCGGGCCGGAGATGATCAGCGGCGTGCGGGCCTCGTCGATGAGGATGGAGTCCACCTCGTCGACGATGGCGAAGTGGTGCCCGCGCTGCACCAGGTCGTCCGGCGACCAGGCCATGTTGTCGCGCAGGTAGTCGAAGCCGAACTCGTTGTTCGTGCCGTAGGTGATGTCCGCGGCGTACTGCTGACGACGCTCGTCGGGCGTCTGGCCGGACAGGATGACGCCTGTGGTCAGTCCGAGGAATCGGAAGACGCGGCCCATGAGGTCGCCCTGGTACTTGGCGAGGAAGTCGTTGGTGGTGATGACGTGCACGCCCTTGCCCTCGAGGGCGTTGAGGTAGGCCGCCGTCGTCGCGACCAGGGTCTTGCCCTCACCGGTCTTCATCTCGGCGATGTTGCCGAGGTGCAGGGCCGCGCCGCCCATGAGCTGCACGTCGAAGTGCCGCTGCCCGAGCGTGCGCCGGGCGGCCTCCCGCACGGCCGCGAACACCTCGGGAAGCAGCTCGTCGAGCGTCGCGCCATGCTCGAGCCGCTCCTTGAAACGGTCCGTCTCCTCGTGCAGCTCGGCGTCGCTGAGCTCCGTGAAGCTGGGCTCGAGGCGGTTGACCTGCTCGGCCAGGCTGATGAGCTTCTTGAGGATCCGGCCCTCGCCGAAACGCAGGACCTTCTCGAGGATCGCAGGCACGCAGTACTCCAGGGTCGGTGGCGCCCCGGGGATGGCCGGGACCGAGCGGTGCGACGTGCAGCGACGAACAACGGCTGGCGCACTGATCATCACTCGTCCGCGCCGTCGCCTGGGTCACACGGTCACACCCGGTCCATCCTAGGCCGAGTACATGAGATCCCGGCGCGGGTTCGCGACGGACGAACGGTCAAGGGCCCGGGTCGGCCCCGGTCCCGGCCGCCGGCCCGGCCCCGCGCCCGGGGGCGAGATCGCTCACCGCCCGGTCGGCCAGCTCCGCCCCCGCAGCGCCGTACAGGTGGAACACGGCGTCCGCGCCGTGCCGGCGCAGCTCGGCCACGTCCTCGTCGAACCGGGCGATCGCCGCCACCCGGCCGTCGAACCCCGCCGCACGCAGGCGCGAGAGGGCGATGAGGTTCGCGTTGTGGAACGGCATCGCGAGCACGGCCAGCCGCACCCGGCCGGCGTGCTTGACCCGCGCCCAGAACTCGGTGTCCGTCGCATCCGCGGAGATCACGTCGACGTCCTCCGCGCGCAGCGTCTGCACGCGGGTCCGGTCGTGCTCCACGCCGATCACCGTGAGCCCGTACGCGTCGCGCAACCGGCGGTAGGTCGCCGAGCCGACCCGGCCGAGGCCCAGCACCACGGCGTCCGCCTCGCCCACGTCCACGGGCCGGTCGTCGGGATGCAGCCGCGCGACGTCGCGTCGGGGCAGCAGACCGGTCAGCCGGGAGGCGAGCTCGACGCCGCGACGGTTGACCACCGAGGAGATGACGAAGCTCCCCGCGACGGCCAGCGACACGATCACGGTCCACTCCTCGTCGAGCAGCCCGGCGGAGGCGCCGAACGCGACCACGATGATGCCGAACTCGGAGAAGTTGCCCAGCGCGAGGCCGGCGAGGAACGACGTACGCCGCCGCAGGCGCATGAGCCACAAGAGCATGGCGTACACCGCGACCTGTAGCGGCAGCATCAGCAGGAGCAGCGCCGCGAGGGCGACGTCGAAGCCGCCGGGGATGCCGTGCAGCCCGATCTGGAGGAAGAACGCCACCAGCGCGAGGTCCTTGACCGTCAACAGGGAGCGGGAGAGCTCCGTGGCCCGCGGGTGCCCGGCGAGCAGCGCCCCCATGACCAGCGCCCCCAGGTCCCCCGACAGTCCGACGACCTCGAACAGCCAGAAGCCGGGCACCAGGGCGACGAACGCCCCGAACAGCGCCTGCAGCTCGCCGTGCCCGGCACGGTCCCACACCCGGCGCAGCAGCCATGCGGCGGGCACGAGCGCGACCAGCGCGAGCGCCCACGGGCTGGGCGGCTCCCCCGTCGACACCGCGAGGAAGACCACCGCGACGACGTCCTGCACCACGAGCACGCCCACGGCGATGCGCCCGTAGAGCGCCGTGGTGTCCGACCGGTCCTCGAGCACCTTGACGACGAACACCGTCGACGAGAACGACAGCGCGAGGCCGACCAGCGCCAACGACCCGAGCGACTCGTCGGCGAGCATGCCGAGCCCCACCACGGCCAGCAGCCCGAGGAACCCGACCGCCACCGCGACGCTCAGGACCAGGTGCACCACCGTGGTGAGCCAGACCTCCGGGCGCAGCAGGGACCGGGCGTCGAGCTTCAGCCCGATCGCGAACAGCAGCAGCGCCACCCCGAGCTCAGCGACCATCTCCAGCCCGGGCAGCTCGGCGGCACCCGACGCCCCGAGCACGAAGCCGGCGGCGAGGAAGCCGACCAGCGGCGGCAGCCGCACGAGCGTCGCCCCCAGGCCGCCGACCAGCGCGGCGGCAAGGTACAGCACTGCCGTGGGCATCGGCGCTCCTGATCTGCTTCCTGACGGGCTCGGGCCCGACCTGCTCTGGACGGGTGTCGCGGCGATCCTACGAGGGCGCCGGGCGCCCAGCAGGTTCAGGCGGCACGCAGCGCGCCTTCCAGGGCGGGCGCCAGCACCCCGAAGGGAGCCACCGCCGTGGCCTCCAGGCCGAGCCAGCCCGCGAGGACGTCGAGCTCCGCGCCGAGGGCGGCGGCGGTGTCCGGGCCCGCGTGGGCGGTGGGGTGGGCCGCCTGGACGCGCAGCACGCCGGCCTGGCGGTCCGCCTTGAGGTCGACGAACGCCGTGATCGCGTCCCCCTCGAGGAACGGCAGCGCGTAGTAGCCGAGCACCCGCTTCGGCGCCGGCACGTAGATCTCGATCCGGTAGTAGACGTCGAAGAGCGCCTCGAGGCGCCGCCGCTCCCACACGAGCGGGTCGAACGGGCTGAGCAGCGTGCACGCCTCGGCCCGGCGCGGGAGCGACGCGTCCCGGTGCCGGTAGGTGCGCTCGTCCCAGCCACGGACCTCGACGGGCACCAGCGTGCCCTCCTCGACCAGCTCGGCGTGGGCGCGGCGGACCGCCGGGCCGCGCAGGCGGAAGTAGTCGGCGAAGCAGCGCAGGGTGCCCACGCCGTGCGCGCGGGCGCCGAGCTCGAGCAGCCGGCGCACGGCGTCGTCGTCGGGCACGGGCGCCTGGGCCCGGACGGCGGGCGGCAGCACCCGCTCGGGCAGGTCGTAGCAGCGCTCGAACGCGGAGTTGCGGCGCGCCGACATGACCTCGCCCGTGAAGAACAGGAACTCGAGGCAACGCTTGGCCATCGTCCAGTTCCAGCCCCACTCCTCGCGGGAGCGCGGCCCGGAATGCCCGGCCGCCACGAGCTCGTCGTGGATCTCCCGGGCGGTCACGGGCCCGCGCTCGGCGACGAGGTGGCGCACGACGTCGAGCTCGGCGGCGTGCGCGAGAGCCGCGCCGGCGATCGTGCCCCAGGCCTCGTCCAGGTAGTTGCGCCGACGCCACTCGAGCAGCGGGTACGTCTGGGCGGGCACGAACGACGCGACGTGCGCCCACGTCTCGACGATCCGCCGGGGCGCACGCCCGGACGCCCGGTCGAGCAGGCCCACGTCGTACGGCCCGAGCCGCGAGTACAGCGGCACGAGGTGAGCGCGCGCCAGCACGTTGACCGAGTCGATCTGCAGCAGGTTCAGCCGCTCCACGGCCGCCATCGCGCGCCGCATCGTCACGCCGCCGTCAGCACCGGCAGCAGCACCAGCAGCAGCGGCGCCGTCGGCCAAGCCCCTCGGAGTACCGGGCCGCGGCCGATGCAGGCCCTGGGCCCCGAGTGCGACGCGGCGGGCCTGCGCGAGCGAGAGGGAGTCCACCCGAGCATCGTGCCCGCCACCACCGACAGCTCCTCGCGGGTCGAGCCTGCCGAGACCCGATGAGGACTTGCTCCGCGGGGACGTATCACTCCCGAAGTGGAGGGCGCCCGTGAACGCGTCCCCGCGGAGAAAGTCCCGACCAGCTCGGCCGCACCGTGGTCTCGACAAGCTCGACCGACGAAGGTCTCGACATGCTCGACCAGCGAGCTATGACGTCACGTCAGCTCGGTCACCGGCTCCACTCCCCCGACGGTCGAGTCCAGCTCGATCACGCCGTACGTCCAGCCCCTGCGCCGGTAGACGGCCGAGGGGCGCGCGGTCTCCTTGTCGATGAAGAGGAAGAAGTCGTGACCCACCATCTCCATCTGGTAGACCGCGTCGTCGACGGTCATCGGCTCCGCGTGGTGGAGCTTGCGCCGGATGACCACCGGCGAGTCGCCGAGCTGCTGCTCGACCGCGTCGCCGGGCTCGGCGAGAGCGACGGGCGCCGCCTGCGTGGCGGGCTCGGCCGCGACCGCGTCGTAGGGGCGGACGTCGACGGACGGGAGGACGCCGTTCGCGCGGCGGCGGTGGTCCTTGCGGCGGTCGCGCGCTCGGCGCAACCGTTCCGTGAGCTTGTCCAACGCCATGTCGAGGGCTCCGAACCGGTCGTCCGCTGCGGCCTCCGCACGGATCACCGGCCCCTTGTCACGGACGGTGAGCTCCACCCGCTCCCGGACCTCGGAGAGCCGCGGGTTGTTCTCGCGCGTCACCTCCACATCCACCCGACGGGCGGCCGGTGCGAGCTGGGTGACCTTGCTCAGCTTGTCCTCCACGTGACGGCGGAACCGGTCCGCCACCTCCGTGTGCCTGCCGACGACGACGATCTCCATCGTGTTTGCTCCACTTCGTCGTGAGGCCACCCTCGCGAGCGGCCCGAGTTCTGGTCGGGGCACCCCGTGGGGCGCCTTGTACGGCACCACCTCCCGGGTCGCCGGACCCTCGGTCCGGACCGCTCATGGGTCGTACGGACTCCTCGCCCCGGATCTCCGCCGAGGCACCTCGCCCGCGTGGGAACCCCCAGGTTAACCCCGCGCGCCCCCCTGGGACACCGATGACGAGGTGCGCGGTGACGTGAGTTCTCGCGCAGGTCTCGTGACGGTTCCGGGCGGTGGTGTCGCGGCCACCACCAGCGCGCCGACGACGTCGGCACCGGCCGCCTCGAGCGCGCGTTCGGCGGCCGCGAGCGTGGCGCCGGTGGTCACCACGTCGTCCACCAGGACGCACGCCGGACCGGCCCCTGCGGGGGTCGCCCGGGCCAGGACCCGGGGTCGCACGACCACAGCGCCGGAGAGGTTCCGGGCCCTGTCGCGCGCGCCGAGCCCCACCTGGTCGCGACCGCGGCCGCGGCGGGCGAGGGCGGGCGCCACGACGGCAGGGACGCCGCCGTCCCGCAGGCCGTGGGCGACAGCGCGCGCGAGCACCCGCACGTGCTCGCGACCCCGCGCCCGGGTCGCCGCCGCCGTGGACGGCGCCGGCACGACCAGCACGGGCCCGGCACGGCACGCCGCCGCGACCGGGCCGGCCATGCTCCGGGCGGCACTCCGCGCCGGCGGGCCGAGCAGCCCGTCCAGGTCGACACGGCCGCGGTCCTTCCACGCGACCACTACCTCCCGCACCGCGCCGGCGTACGTCGCCAGCGCCCACACGGGCAGGGGCGGCACACCGTCGAGCCGGTCGAGGCGGGGCGCCGACCCCTCGACCCGCCGAGGTGCCGACGACAGGAGCGCGGCGCACCGCCCACACCAGCGCACGTCGGGCAGCCCGCAGCCGGGGCAGGAGACCGGCACGACGAGGCGGCCGAGGTCGCGGAGCCACCCCCCGACCACCTGGGCCGCCACACCGATCGCGGCCATGGCGGGGGTGAGGGCGCGTGTCGTCATGCCCGCAGGGTGCCGCAGGAGGTCCCGCCGCGTCGCGCGCGCCGCCCGGGGTGTGGACGGCGCCACCCTGGGGGCAGCCTCGGCCCGGGCAGATCCCGCGCGACCAGCCCCGCACGACCAGACCAGCGGCGTCAGCCCGGGAAGGCGGCGAGGTCCACGTTCTCGGAGACGACCGACCACAGGGCGGAGCCCTGCCGGGAGTACAGGGTGCCGCCATCGTCGAGGGCGAGCAGCGCGCCCGTGCCGGCGGCCACGGAGGCCGTCACCCAGATCGGGTCGGGGACGCCGGCCAGCGCACGGGACAGCCCGCCCTGCCCGGCCAGGCCACCGACGCCGGCGAGGAACACGGCAGCGTCACCGTCGTCCTCCTGCCCCACCATCGCGAGGGCCGCGTCCTCCTCCCACACCGCCTGTGTCACCTGGCGCACGGAGGCGGCCACCTGCACCGGCGCCGACAGACCGGTCGGGGCACGGTCGGCGTCGCGCACGACGCCTGCCACGTGCACGAGCCGCCCGCTCGGACCGGAGCTGACGATCGCCACCCGCGCCCCCTCCGGCGACACCCGCACCGACCGGATCGTGCGAGACGACAGCCAGTCGATGTCGAGCGACAGCACCTCGCCCGAGGCGAGCGCCACGAGCAGCGTCGATCCGCGCGCGCTCCAGGCCGCGCCGAACCGGTCCACCGACGGGGCGACGAGGTCCTCGCCCGACAGGAGGACCTGGGGCGCGCCGTCGCCCGAGACGCGCACGATCCGGTCCGACCCGTCCCGCACCACGACGGGCTGGTTCCCGGGCCCCGAGGCGATGGCGGTCGGGTCGAGACCGGCGAGCGACACCGGCTCCTCGAGCTCGGCCAGGGCGCGGCCCACGACCCGCTGCACCTGGCCGCCCGCCACCGCGAGCGCGTCGCCCGAGGTGTGCGGCATGGACACGGTGTCCGCGGCCGTCGTCGTCAGCGGCGTGGTCCGGTCGGACAGCACGACGGTGCGCCCCTCCCCCTCGGCGAGGGTCTCCTGGAGCTGGGCGACGGCGAGCGCCCGCTGCTCGGCCGTGGCCTGCGTGATCGCGGACGTCAGGCTCACGTCGATGGTGCCGTCGTCGGCGACGGTCACGGCGTCGATCGCGAGGCTGGTGCCCTCGGGGATGACGGTGGTGGTCGAGTCCTCCAGCCACTCGGGCGGGCCCGCGAGGATCTCGCTCGTCGCGTCGGTGCGCCACGTCTGGCGCGGGAACCAGCGCCGGTCGGGCACCCACCAGGTGAGGTCCGGCGTCGGGAAGTACAGCCGGGTGGGGTGGAACGCCTGCCCGAAGAACGCCGTCGAGAGCATCAGGCCGTCGTCGAGCTGCGCGACGCGCCACTCGCCGCCCGTCTGCCGTGTCAGGCCGAAGGGGATCTCGATGGTGCTGGGATTGGCCTCCTCCGTGTACATGCCGCGCTCGTCGAGCGTCGCGACGACGGTCGCGGAGGCCGTGACGGTCGTCTCCGTCGCGTCGTCCGGCACGTCACCGGGGTCCAGCTGCGGGTCCTCGTCGAGCACGAGCACGCGCGTGTACCGGTCCCAGCCCTCCCACGCCTGCTCCGTCAGGTACTCCTTCGCGACGTTGAACGACGCGGCGTCCGTGGGGCCCACCTGGGCGGTGCTGAGGAATCCCTGGACGATCTGGTCGGGGCTGGCGCCCGCGGTCGGGCCGGCCGGGATGTACCCGATCTCGCTCACGTTCTCGAGCTCCGCGTCCCCGTCGCGCACCGCGCCGGTCATCGGGATCCGCGCGCACGCGGCCGACCCGCCGAGCACCAGCAGCACCGCCAGCAGCGCGGCGGTCGGGCGGGCGCGGCGGCGGCCGGCCGGGTTCTTCGCCGTCGTCGTCATCGCGCCTCCTCGTCGATGTCGGTCTCGGTGTCGGTATCGGCGTCCGTCCTCGTACCGGTCTCGGCCCCGGGGACGGCGGGCGGCGCCGGCTCGAGGTCGTCGACGACGCCGAGCTCCGGGATGGCGGTGGGCGTCGGCCCTGTCGGCGGGTTGACCACCGGGAGCTGCCCCGTCGGCGGCGCGGCGACGCCCTTCGACGGGCCCTCGATCGGCAACGGGGAGCGCTCCAGCCGGATCCCCGCACGCCGCGGCAGCGTGAGGCGGAAGCTCGCGCCCTCCCCCGGACGGCCCCAGGCCTCGAGCCAGCCCGCGTGCAGCCGCGCGTCCTCGAGCGAGATCGCGAGGCCGAGGCCGGTGCCCCCGGTGGTGCGGGCGCGGGCCGGGTCGGCGCGCCAGAACCGGCGGAATACCCGCTCGATCTCGTCGTGCGCCAGCCCGACGCCGTGGTCACGCACGACGACGGCCACGGCGCCCGCGTCGAGACCGACCGTGACCTCCACCGGCTGGCCCTCCGCGTGCTCGATCGCGTTGACGATGAGGTTGCGCACGATGCGCTCGACCCGGCGCGGGTCGACGTCGGCCGTCGCGGGCTCGTCCGGGAGCGTCACGGACAGAAAGACGTGCCTGCTCTCGGCGAGCGGCAGCGAGGTCTCCGCGACCGTGGCCACGAGGCCGCGCAGGTCCCGCTGCTCGACGTCGAGCACCGCGGCCCCGGCATCGAACCGGCTGATCTCCAGCAGGTCGGTGAGCAGGATCTCGAAGCGGTCCAGCTGCGTCTGAAGCAGCTCGGCGGAGCGGCGCGCGGCGGGGTCCAGCTCGTCCCGCGACGCATGGATCACCTCGCCCGCCATGCGGATCGTGGTCAGCGGCGTGCGCAGCTCGTGGGAGACGTCGGAGACGAAGCGGCGCTGCGCGGCCGATAGCTCCTCCATCCGCGCGATCTGGTCCTCGAGGTTGGCGGCCATCTCGTTGAACGTGCGGGTCAGCGTCGCCATCTCGTCATGCCCCTTGGCCACCGGCATGCGCTCGTCGAGGTGGCCGTCGGCCAGCCGCGACGCGACGGTCGCCGCGCGGCGTACGGGCGCGACCGTCTGGCGGGTGACCACCCAGGTGAGCACCCCCAGCAGCGCGAGGATCGCCAGCGCCCCGATGGCGAGGGTGCGCTGCACGAACGACAGCGTCTCCTGCTCCGCCTGGAGGGAGTAGACCGCGTACAGCTCGTACGTGCCGATCGACGGGACCTCGACGGTGGAGCCGACGATGACGCCCGGCTCCGGCGACTCGGAGTCCGTGTACTCGGCGGGGATCTGCACCGACTGCAGCACCTGCCCGTCGGAGGCGCGCGTGGCGGTGCGCAGCTCGGGGCTGATGATGCTCCGGAGCCCGATCTGCGTGCCGGGGTCCAGCAGGCGCTGCGGCTGGTCGGGGGCACTGAGCAGCAGGAAGTCCTGAGCGCTGGACGCGCCGGCGGCCAACGTCTGCACCATGGAGGTCAGCAGCAGCTGCAGGTCCGAGCGCGACGTCGCGGGCGAGGACGCGAACGCCGTGCGCACCTGCTCGGTCATCGCCGCGTTCTCGCGCTCGATGCGGTCGAGCCGCTGCTCGAAGAGACCGTCACGGATCGAGATCGACAGGTACAGCCCGAGCAGCGCCACCGCCACCACGCCCAGGGCGAGGGCCGACGTGACCACCCGCAGCTGCAAAGACGACCGCCAGCGGCGGACGAGGTAGCGGACCCGCGCGACGGCCCGGGCGCGCCACCGGCGCCACGCCCTGCGGACGCGACGCGCGGCGGGCTCAGCGGGGGGCACCGGCCTTGTAACCCACGCCCCGCACGGTCAGCACGACCGTGGGGTTCTCGGGGTCGCGCTCCACCTTCGAGCGCAGCCGCTGGACGTGCACGTTGACCAGGCGGGTGTCGGCGCTGTGCCGGTAGCCCCAGACCTTCTCCAGGAGCACCTCGCGGGTGAAGACCTGCCAGGGCTTGCGGGCCAGGGCCACCAGGAGGTCGAACTCCAGCGGGGTGAGGCTGATGCGCTCGCCGTCGCGCACCACGTTGTGCCCGGTGACGTCGATCTCGACGTCACCCACGCGCAGCCGCTCGGGCCCGGGCTCGTCGGTGCGGCGCAGGCGCGCCCGGATGCGGGCGACCAGCTCCTTGGGCTTGAACGGCTTGGTGACGTAGTCGTCGGCGCCGGACTCGAGGCCGAGCACGATGTCGACCGTGTCCGTCTTGGCGGTGAGCATGATGATCGGCACGCCGGACTCGCCGCGGATCTCGCGGGCGACCTCGATACCGTCCTTGCCCGGGAGCATCAGGTCGAGCAGGACGAGGTCGGGCTGCTCGTCGCGGAAGGCCGCCAGCGCACCGTCGCCGTCCGCGACGAAGGTCGGCTCGAAGCCCTCCGAACGCAGGACGATGCCGATCATCTCGGACAGGGCGGTGTCATCGTCGACCACCAGGACACGGGACTTCATGGGCACAGTCTGCCAGGCCGGGCGGGTCGTTCTGTGGATCGCCACGTGAGGGACCGCCACCGGCGTACTAGGGTCGGTGCGACCGGCGTCACGTCGGCCACCGCCCAGCCGCCACCATTCACTCCCTCCACCCCACCCCACCCCGTCCGTCGACGCCGCGCCGACACGACCCGACCGCCCAGCAGCCCGGGAGGCCGCGATGACCCCGCCCGACCAGCCCCAGCCTCCGTCCGGCTGGGGCGAAGCCCCTGAGCCCCCGCGGTACGGCCAGTACGCCCCCGGCGGCGCCCCGCAGCCCGGCGATCCGCAGTACGGGCAGCAGTACGGGCAGCAGTACGGGCAGGGCGGGCCCACCCCCTACGGGCAGTCGCCCTACGGCCCCGCGACGAGCAAGCCCGGTATCGTGCCGCTGCGCCCGCTCACGCTCGGCGAGATCTACGACGGCGCGTTCACCGCGATCCGGCACAACCCCAAGGTGATGCTCGGCACCGCCACGCTGGTGCTGCTCGTCGCGACCGTGCTCGGCGTGCTCGTCGCCCAGCTCCTGGTCCCGTCGCTCTCGTCGACGTTCGCCTCGCTGGCCGACGTGGACCCCGAGATCAGCGAGCTCGGCCTCGACTCCCTGTACGCCCAGCTCCTCGCGACCTCGCTCGGCACGACGGCGACGATGCTGCTCGCCCAGCCGGTGGTGGAGGGCATCCTCACCGTGTCGGTCAGCCAGTCGGTGATCGGGCGCAAGCTGAGCGTGGGCGAGGTCTGGTCCCGCCTGCGCCCCCGCGTCGGGGTGCTGATCGGCTGGGCCGTGCTGCGCACGCTGGGCGCCCTCGCGGTCTTCGCCGTGTGGATCACGCTGTTCGTGATGGTCCTGGTGCTGCTCGGCGACTTCTCCGCGGGCGCCGCGGCAGGAGTCAGCGTGCTCCTCTTCGCGGCGTTCTTCGCCGCGCTGGTGTGGCTGGGCGTGCGTGTCGGGCTGGTCGCCCCCGCGCTCGCGCTCGAGGGGCGTCGCCTCGGCACCACGCTCGCCCGGGCCTGGCGCCTGACCCGCGGGTCGTTCTGGCGCCTCTTCGGCATCTACCTGCTCGCGTCCGTCATCGTCGGCATCGCCTCCAACATCATCACGTACCCGATCGCCATCATCGCCGGCCTTGCGGGCGGGGCGGGCGGGAACTCGCAGACCATGGGGCTGTCGATGGTGATCGCCACGGTGCTCACCACCATCATCGCCACGGCGATCACCACGATCTTCCTCGCGAGCGTCGTCGCGCTGCTGTACGTGGACGTGCGCATGCGCCGTGAGGGCCTCGACGTGCAGCTCGCCGCCGCGGCCCAGGCGCCGGAGGGTGGGCAGCCCGGGGCCCGCCCCGGCACGCTCGCGTGATCGGCGCGTCGACGGCGCTGCACAGGGCCCTGGCGGTCCTGCCCGTCGGCGTGCCCGTGGACCCCGATCGGGAGACGGCGCACCGCTGGCTCCTCGAGGAGCTCTCCCGGCCGGAGTACTCCACGTCCCCGACCCTGCTGGAGCGCCTGCTGCGGTGGTTCGGCGGCCTCTTCGACGGTCTGACGCTCGGCGAGGGCCGGTTCCCGCTCGCGCTGGTGATCGTCGTCGTCCTGGTGGTCGTGGCGGCCGTGGCGTGGTGGGTGGCCGGTCCCGTCCGGCTCACCCGGCGGGGGCGGCGGTCGGCCGTCGTGCTCGAGGACGACGAGCGCTCCGCCGCCGAGCTGCGCGCCGCCGCCGACGCGGCGTCCGCCCGGGGAGACTGGTCCGCGGCGGTGCTCGACCGCTTCCGCGCCCTCGTGCGGTCGCTCGAGGAACGCGCCGTGCTCGACGAGCGCCCGGGGCGGACCGCGCAGGAGGCCTCGACGGACGCGGCCCTGCGGCTCCCGGCCGTCGCCGCGGACCTCCACCGGGCGGCCGGACTGTTCGACGACGTCTGCTACGGCACGCTGCCGGCTCGCCCCGAGGACGACCGCCAGCTGCGCGCCCTCGACGAGCGCATGCAGGGCACGCGGCCCGAGCCCCTCGCGGCGGCGGGACGGCCGGGCGGGGGGGCGGGCGCATGAGCGTCGAGACGCCGCCCGGCGCCCCCGCCCCCGTCTCCCCCGGCGTGGACCCGTCCCGCGACACGGTCACGCTGTCCGGAGTCATGGGCGACGGCACCACCGCGGGCGGCCGGGCGGCGAGCCGCTGGCGCCGCGCCCGATGGGCGGTGCTGGTGATCGGCGCGATCGTGCTCGTGGTGGCGATCCTCGCCGTGTTCCGACCCACGTCGTCGAGCACGCCGTACGCCCCTGACAACGCCGGCCCCGACGGCGCCCGCGCCGTCGCGCAGGTACTCGAGCGGCAGGGGGTGGTCGTCGACCACGTCACGCGGGTGGACGACGCCCTCGCCGCCGCCGGGCCCGGCACCACCCTGCTCGTGACGCCGGCACCGTACCTGCTCCCCGAGCAGGCGGACGCGCTGGCGGCGTCGGACGCCGACCTGGTGCTCCTGAGCGCGGACGACTACCTGGTCGGCACCGCGACCGACGGCGCCGTGGGCCGCTCCCCCGTGGGCGCGGACGCCGCGAGCCCGGTCGAGCCCGGCTGCGACCTGCCCGTGGCGCGGGCGGCGGGCCCGCTGCGGCTCGCCGCCGGCCTGAGCGCCGAGCCGGACGCCGGCGCCGGGCGCGACGTCACGCTCTGCTGGACGGGGCAGGAGGGCGCGGCGCTCGCGCAGGTGACGGACACGCCGGGCACGCCGGGCACGGAGTCGGGACGACGGGTGACCGCCGTCGACGACACCTCGTTCGTCGTCAACGACACCGTGCTCGACGACGGGAACGCCGCCCTCGCGCTGGGGCTGCTCGGCGCGCACGAGAGGCTCGTGTGGCTGGTGCAGGATCCGCTGGACACCAGCGTCTCGGGCGGCGACGCCCCCGCGCCGGCCGGGGCGGTACTGCCCCCGTGGGCCGGCGTCGTCGGGCTCTGGGCGTTGCTCGTCGTGGTGGTCGCCGCGATGTGGCGGGCCCGACGGCTCGGCCCGCTGATGGCCGAGGACCTGCCCGTGGTGGTCCGCGCCGCCGAGACCACCCGCGGCCGCGGGCGCCTCTACCGGCGGGCGCGATCCCGGGGCCACGCGGCCGCCGGTCTGCGCGCCACCACGGCGGAGAACGTCGCGCGCCGGCTCGGCGTCCCCCGCTCCGCGGACCCGACGACCCTCACCGACGCCGTCTCGCGCGCCACCGGCCGCGGCCCGCACGACGTGGCCGACCTGCTGTACGGCCCACCACCCACCGACGACGACGCGCTGGCCCAGCTCGCGCGCCGGCTCGACATCCTGGAGAGCGAGGTCCACCGATCGTGACGACCCCCGACGAGAACCCGCAGGTCCCACCCACCCCGGTGGTTGAGTCTGTCGACACCGCGCCGAGCAACGAGCATCGGGTCTCGACCAGCTCGACCGGCGGATCGGACGACGCCCCGTCGCGCGCGCTGCGCGGCTCGCTCGCGGCCGTGCGCACCGAGGTCGGCAAGGCCGTGGTCGGCCAGGACTCGGCGGTCACGAGCCTGCTCATCGCGCTGCTGTGCTCCGGGCACGTGCTGCTCGAGGGCGTGCCCGGCGTCGCGAAGACGCTGCTGGTGCGGGCGCTCGGGGCGTCGCTCGACCTGTCCACCAAGCGCGTCCAGTTCACCCCGGACCTCATGCCGGGCGATGTCACCGGCTCCCTGGTCTACGACGCCCGGACGGCGGAGTTCTCGTTCCGCGAGGGCCCGGTCTTCACGAACCTGCTGCTCGCGGACG
Organism: Isoptericola sp. Y541; assembly: GCF_059445465.1. Lineage (NCBI taxonomy): Bacteria > Bacillati > Actinomycetota > Actinomycetes > Micrococcales > Promicromonosporaceae > Isoptericola > Isoptericola sp. Y541. Next base: position 421,151 of record NZ_JCAIUJ010000001.1, read on the forward strand.
AGATCAACCGAACGCCGCCCAAGACGCAGGCGTCGCTCCTGGAGGCTATGGAGGAGCGGCAGGTGTCGGTGGACGGTACCCCGCGCCCCCTGCCGGAGCCGTTCGTGGTCATCGCGACGCAGAACCCCGTGGAGCACGAGGGCACGTATCCCCTGCCGGAAGCCCAGCTCGACCGCTTCCTGCTCAAGGTGGTGCTGCCCGTGCCGGAGCGCGACAAGGAGATCGAGGTGCTGGCCCGCCACGCCGCGGGGTTCGACCCGCGCGACCTGGAGGCCGCCGGCGTGCGCGCGGTCGCCGGGGCCGCGGAGCTCGCCGCGGCCCGCGCCGAGGTGCGGCGCGTCCAGGTGGCGCCCGAGGTGCTCGGGTACACCGTGGACCTGTGCCGCGCCACCCGCCGCTCGCCCTCGCTGTCGCTCGGCGTCTCCCCGCGCGGCGCGACCGCGCTGCTGGCGACGTCCCGCGCGTGGGCGTGGCTTTCCGGGCGGCCGTACGTCACCCCCGACGACGTCAAGGCCCTGGCGCACCCGACACTGCGGCACCGCGTCCAGCTGCGGCCGGAGGCCGAGCTGGAGGGCGTCACGGCGGAGAGCGTGCTGACCACCGTCCTCGCGACCGTTCCCGTCCCCCGCTGAGCGGCCGGCGACAAGGATGCCGACAGCCGGCGTTGACGGGGTGGTGAGATGGCGCTGACGTGGCGTGCCGTCGTCCTGGCGGCGCTCGGGGTGGTGCCGGTGGCGCTGTTCCCGGTGCCGGGGACGGTCGTGCTGTGGGCGCTGGTCGTGGGGGCGGTGTGTGCCGTGGACGTCGCCCTCGCCGCGTCCCCGCGCGAGGTCGCGATCCAGCGCCGGGTGCCCCGGTCGGTGCGGCTGGGGACCACCGCCCGCTCCGAGCTGGTGCTCACGAACACGGCCCGCCGGCGGCTGCGCGCTGTCGTGCGCGACGCATGGCCGCCGTCGTTCGTGGTCGATGCCCCCGTTCGCACCGACGGCGCCGCGGCCGGCGAGCCGCTCGTGGCCCGCTCGGCCCGGCACGACGTCGACCTGCCCGCGGGCGAGTCCGTCCGCGTCCGGACGCCGCTGCGACCCACCCGGCGCGGCGACCGCACCTCCGGGCCCGTGACGATCCGGTCGTTCGGGCCCCTGCGCGTCGCCGGTCGCCAGGCCTCGATCCCCGTCCCCGGCCACCTGCGGGTGCTGCCCGAGTTCGCCAGCCGGCGGCACCTGCCGTCGCGGCTGGCCCGGCTGCGGGAGATGGACGGGCGGGCCACGGTGCAGGTACGCGGCGAGGGCACGGAGTTCGACTCGCTGCGCGAGTACGTGGTGGGCGACGACGTGCGCTCGATCGACTGGCGGGCCACCGCGCGCCGCGGCGACGTCGTCGTGCGCACGTGGCGGCCCGAGCGCGACCGGCGGGTGGTGATCGTGCTCGACACCGGGCGTACGTCCGCTGCGCGGATCGGCACCGGCACCCCGGGCGCCCTCGACCCGGCCACCGGCGCCGGCACCGACGGCACCGCGGAAGCCGAGTCCCCGGAGTCCACGCTCGGCGGCACCCGGCTGGAGGCGAGCATCGAGGCAGCCCTGCTGCTGGGAGCACTGGCCGACCGTGCGGGCGACCGCGTCCAGGTGCTCGCCTACGACCGCGTGCTGCGTGCCCGCGTCGCCGGGGCGTCGGGGCCGCGCCTGCTCCCGGCCCTCGCCGAGTCGCTCGCGGTCGTCGAGCCCGCGCTGCTGGAGACGGACTGGCCGGGGCTGGTGGGCCAGGTGCGCAGCCGCGTCTCGCAGCGGTCGCTCGTCGTGCTGCTGACCGCTCTCGACCCGGCGGCCGTCGAGACGGGCCTGCTGCCCGTGATCGACCGTCTGTCCGGCACGCACCAGGTGGTCGTCGCGGCGGTGGCCGACGCGGACGCCGCGCGGCTGCGTTCCGACCGCTCGTCGTCGGCCGCCGTCTACGACGCCGCCGCGGCGGCCCGCGCGGACCTGGAGCGCTCCGCCGTCTCCACCGTCCTGCGCCAGCATGGCGCAGAGGTCGTCGAGGCCCTACCCGACGACCTCGCCCCCCGGCTCGCCGACACCTACCTCGCCCTCAAGGCCGCCGGCCGGCTCTGACGAATCCGCGTCGGTCGAGCCTTCGAGACCACGAACCGGGTTTCGACAAGCTCGACGACACCTCGTCGGTCGAGCCCGTCGAGACCACGAACCGGGTTTCGACAAGCTCAACCAGCGGAGCGGTATCGACAAGCTCAACCAGCGGAACGGTATCGACAAGCTCGACCAGCGGAGCGGTTTCGACAAGCTCGACCAGCGGAGCGGTATCGACAGCGTCAGCCGGCGGTCGGCACGACCTCGCCGGCGCGGTCGGCGTCGAGGTCGCCGGTGAGCCCGGCGTCGGTGGCCCGGCGGCCCAGGACGAGGACGTAGGCCCAGAACGCGGCGAGCGCGAGGGCGCCGATGACGATCTTGAGCCACCACGGCAGCGCGGAGCCGGTGACGAAGCCCTCGACGAGCCCGGACAGCGCCAGCGCGCCCGCGAGCCCGATGGCGACTGTGATCAGAGCGCGGCCCTCCTGCGCCAGGGCGACGGAGCGGGTGCGCGGCCCGGGGTCGATCACGGTCCAGAAGATCTTGAGCCCGGCCGCGCCGGCGACGAAGACCGCGGTGAGCTCGAGCAGCCCGTGCGGCGCGATGAGCTGCAGGAACAGGTCCAGCTCACCGTAGGCCGCCATCATGCCTCCGGTGGCGCCGACCCCGACCGCGTTCTGCACCAGCATGTACACGGGCCACACGCCGGTGATGCCGAGACCCACGCACTGCGCCGCGATCCACGCGTTGTTGGTCCACACCATCGCGGCGAACGACGCCCCGGGGTCGTAGTACGAGGCGAACGCGTCCTCGACGTACGCCTCGCGCTGGGACGGCGTGCCCATGAGGGCGAGCACGTCCGGGTCGGTGGCGACGCGGACCCCCGCCACCACCGCGAGCGCCAGGCACACGACGACGACGCCGAGGGTCCACCACCGCACCCGGTACAGGGCGGCCGGGACGGTCACCACGACGAACCGCGCGACGTCGGCCCACGCGGGCTCGTGGGTGCCGGCGATGCGCACGCGCGCGCGGGTCAGCAGGTCCGACAGGCGGGTGACGAGCACCGGGTCGGGCGCGGCGGACCGCACGGTGGACAGGTGGGTGGCCACCGCCTGGTACAGCCGCACCAGCTCGTCGGCCTCCGCCCCGTCGAGCCGCCGGCGCCGCGTGAGCTGCTGCAGCCGGTCCCACTGGGGGCTGTGCACGGCGGAGAAGGCGTCAAGGTCCACGGCCGATAGCCTTCCACACGACACCGGTGCGACGAGCGGGGGATGCACATGCACGACGGGATCCTGATCGGCGAGGGCGTGGTGCTCGACGCCCGCCCCGCGTCGTTCGTGAGCCGTGCGCTGGCGGCGCTGCTGGACCTCGCCGTGATCGGGATCGTGGTGCTCGCCCTCCTCGTGGTGGCCGCCGCGCAGGACGTCTCGATCGACGAGCAGTGGCTGCGGGTGCTGTCCGTGGTCGCGGCGGTCGTGGTGATGGTCGTGGTGCCGGTGACGGTCGAGACGCTCAGCCGCGGCCGCTCGGTGGGCAAGCTCGCCACGGGCCTGCGCGTGGTGCGCGACGACGGCGGGCCGGTGCGGTTCCGGCACGCGTTCGTCCGTGCGCTGGTGGGTGTCGGCGAGCTGTGGCTGACGTTCGGCAGCGTCGCGCTCGTCACGTCGCTGGCGAACTCGCGCGGCAAGCGGCTCGGCGACATCCTGGCCGGCACCTACGTGATCCGGGTACGGGGCGGGCGCGGCTGGTCGGTGCCGCTCGCGATGCCGCCCGAGCTGGCCGGGTGGGCACGCACGGCCGACATCCGGCGCCTCCCTGACGGGCTGGCGCTGTCCGCCCGCCAGCTGCTCGACCGCGCCCCGCGGCTCGCGCCCGCCTCGCGGGCCGGCCTGGCCGACGAGCTGGCCGGCCGGATCGAGCCGTACGTCGCGCCCGGCCCGCCGCCCGGCACGCCCGCCGAGGCGTTCCTGCACGCCGTCCTGCACGAGCGCCGCGACCGCGAGCTGACCCGCGGCCGGGCCGAGCAGGAGCGGGCCGAGGCCCGCGCCGCGACGCTGCACCGGCTGCCCTACGCCATCCCCGACCCGCCGCGCTGAGCACGGCGTTCGCCGTGAGCATGCTTCTGGCCCTGTTTCGCGCGGAAGCATGCTCACAGCGGCGACGGGTCATCGTCGGCGGCGGACCTCGAACCGGCCGAAGGCGCGCACCAGGCCGAGCAACACCAGCAGGTAGGCGGCGAACCACACGGGCCGCGAGGCCCACCAGTCCGCGCCCCACGCGGCGGGCAGCTCCTGCCCGAAGCCGAGCAGGGCCACGCCGACGACGGCGAACATCGCGGTGAGGTGCCAGAGGTAGACGGTCATCGACCGGCGGGCCAGGGCGCCGACCACGTGGGAGCCCACCTCGGTCGCGGCGGCGCGGACCAGGGTCTCGCGGGCCAGCAGCACCAGGCACACCTGCGCCACCGCCAGCGCGACGACCGGGGCCGTCGGCGGGCCGAGGTTGGAGATCTCGTCGCCCGGCATGCCGATCATGCTCAGCGGGTACGGGCCGACCGCGACGAGCACGGCCATGGTCACCAACGCCGCGACGGCGCCGGCCGCGAGCAGCAGGCGCCCGGTCCGCCCGTGCCCCGCCGACCCGGACGACGCCGGACGGCGCGGCGCGCTGCGCTCGGCGGCGTATGCGATCCCCGCGAGGAACGGCACGGCCCACGCGAGCACCACGTTGGCGCCCGCGAGCCCGGCGGTGAAGTCGCCCGGGAGTCCGAACCGCAGCGCGTCGAGCGCCAGCGGCAGCGCGACGACGACGCCGAGCGCGCCCCAACGCCAGCGCCGCCAGGCCGCCTGCAGCGCAGGCGCGGCGACCATGAGCAGCACCCACACGCCGAGGAACCACAGGAGCTGCGGCGCCATCCTGGCCAGGCGCCACACCGCCTCGTCGGGCACGCCGAGCGCGAGGAGCGCCGCGACCGCCAGGGCCCACGCGCCGGCGAACGCCGCGACCGGCCGCGCCGTCGCGCCCAGCCGGGACCCGACGACCCCGGCCCAGCCCCGACCGGCAGCCGACGTGATCGTGCGCTGGTAACCCGCGGACGCCCCGGCGGCGAAGAACAGCAGGGCCAGCGGCTGCAGCCAGGTGGCGACCCACCCGGCGCCGTGTCCGAGGGCGTTGCCGACCTGCAGGGTGCTGCCGTCCCACGCGGCCTCGGCCATCAGCCAGTGCAGCAGCACGACCCCGACGGTCCCTACCGCCCGCACGACGTCGACGAAGCCGTCGCGCGGCGGTCGCGGCCGGGCCGGGGAAGCGGGTGCTCGGCGCGGAGCGGTGCTGCGGTCCGGTGCGGTGCGATCCGGCGCGCCGGAGCGGGGTCGGACGGCAGTCGGTGAAGGGGCGTCGATGACGGCCACGATGATTACTCCTGGGAGAGGTCGATGAGGACCCCTACAGCCTCGTGACCTGCAGCGTTGCCGGACAGGGGCCTGACCCCCCGCTCTCCCGGCGGCTTCCCCCCCGTGCCGATGCGGGGGACCTCCCCCTTGGTGGCCGTGAGATGTCGTCGGTTGAGCCTGTCGAGACCTCACCGGGTTTCGACAGGCTCAACCAGCGGATCTCGACAGGCTCAACCAGCGGATCTCGACAGGCTCAACCAGCGGATCTCGACAGGCTCGACCGGCAGGGTGGTGCGACGGCCGTCAGGCGTCGACGCCCAGGTAGCGCAGGACGGCGCGGACGCGGCGGTGGTCGGCGGAGTCCTGCGCCAGATCGAGCTTGGTGAAGATCGAGGCCACGTTCTTCTCCACCGCCCCGTAGGACAGGTACAGCCCCTCGGCGATCGCCCCGTTGGAGCGCCCCTGTGCCATGAGCTCGAGCACTTCGCGCTCGCGGGGGGTCAGGCGGGCGACGCCGTCCTCGGGCGAGCGGTGCGCGCCCATGAGCTGGCGCACCACCTCCGGGTCGAGGACGGTCTCCCCCGCCGCGACGCGGGCGAGGGCGGCGATGAAGTCCCCGACGTCGGCCACACGGTCCTTGAGCAGATAGCCGACGCCGCGCGGGTCGCCCTCGAGCAACCGCGACGCGTACCGCGTTTCGACCCACTGCGAGAACACCAGCACGGGCAGGCCCGGGTAGGCGGCCCGCAGGGCCTCAGCGGCGCGCAGGCCCTCGTCGGTGTGCGTGGGCGGCATGCGGATGTCGGCGACGAGCACGTCGGGCAGGGCGTCCGCGGCCGCGAGCCTCGTGACCTCGCGCACCAGGGCCTCGCCGTCGGGCACCGCAGCGACGACGTCGTGGCCACGGCGGGCGAGGAGCGCGACGAGTCCGTCCCGCAGGATCGCGGAGTCCTCGGCGACCACGACGCGCAGGCCCGGCGTCGGTTCAACGGGCATCAGCGGGCGTCCCTCGCAGTGCCCTTGGCCGTCTCCTTGGCAGTGTCCTTGGCGGTGGGCAGCGGGATCGTCACGGTGATCACCGTAGGCCCTCCCGGAGGGCTGACCACCCGCAGGGCGCCCTCGACGCCGGAGAGGCGGTCCGTGAGCCCGGCCAGCCCGCTGCCCCGGCCGGAGGCGTCGGGCGCGCGCACGGCGGCCCCGCCCACGCCGTCGTCGTGCACGCGCAGCACGAGGGCGCGCAGGGCCGTGCCCGTGGCGGCGTCAGGGACGGGCTCGACGCCGGCGACGACGTCCATACCGGTCGCGCGCGCGTGCTTGGTGGCGTTGGCGACGAGCTCCGCGACGGCGAAGTAGGAGATCGCGGTGACGCTGGACGGCAGGTCGGCCGAGTCCAGCCCGACGGCGTGCACCCGCACGGGCAGGGCGGCACGCGCCGCGAGGGTCTCCAGGGCGACGGCGAGGCCGGCGTCGAGCGCGGGCGGCCGGATGCCGCGGGCCAGCTCGCGCAGCTCGGCCAGCGTGTCCTTGGTGCTCGAGTGCGCCGTCTCCAGCACCGACCCCAGCTCGTCCGTGTCGGCGCCGTCGCGCAGCAGCTCGCGCGCCTCGCCGATCTGCATGGCGACGGCCACCAGGTGCGCCTGGGTGCCGTCGTGCAGGTCGCGCTCGATGCGGCGCAGGCGCGCGTCGGCGTCCTTGACCGTGACGGCGCGGGCCCGCTCCGCGTACGCCACCCGCATGCTGGCGCGCGTCGGGCTGAGCAGCCCGACTGCCAGCAGGCGGAACAGCCCAGCGAACAGGGCCTGCAGCTGCGGCCACAGGTACAGCAGGATCACGCCGACGGCGACGAGCAGCAGCTGGCGCGGCGGGGTGTCGACGAACCAGTCGGTGCCGACCGCCGCGCCCCGGTGCCACGTGCCGTCGGACGCCTGCTGCAGCGGCAACCAGCGCGTCCAGAACCAGTGCGTCATGCCCCCGAGGGCCACGGCGAGGGAGACCGTGCTTACGACGAACCCCGCGATCGCCAGCGGGAACGTGACGAACATGTAGAGCAGTGCACGCCAGGCCGTCGCGTCGCCGAGCATCCCGCCGAGGCGGCGCCAGAAACCCTTCCGTGGTATCCGCGGCATCGGCTCCGCGATCTCCACGCCGAGGTACCGCACCGCCATCCGCCGGTACATCGAGCCCCAGCCCCGTGCGCCGACCAGGATGCCGCCCGCCACGAACAGGCCGACCACCGTGACCGCGACGCCGGCCATGAACGAGATCGTGAACAGCGCGTACGCGAGCGCGAACGGTGCCAGCAGCAGCGCGAGCCACAGGAACCCGTACGCGCGCCAGGTGTCGCGGTGGAAAGGTGCGAGGAGGAACGGCGGGCGGGCGGCGAGCCGCGGGCCGTCGGTGGAGGTCATGCGGGACATGCTCCCAGCCTGGCCGCCCGGACGTCCCCCCCGGTACCCGGCCCGCCGCCCGGACCGGCGGGGGGACATCCCCCGTTGTCGCCGGTCGAGCCTGCGCTCAACCGGCGGCGTTTCTCAGTAGCGGTAGTGCTCCGGCTTGTACGGGCCCTCGACGGGCACGCCGAGGTACTCGGCCTGATCCTTGCTCAGCTCGGTGAGCCGGACGCCGAGGGCGTCAAGGTGCAGGCGCGCGACCTTCTCGTCGAGCACCTTGGGCAGGCGGTAGACCTGGCGCTCGTACTGCCGCTCCTCGGCCGGCCGGGCCATGTCCACGAACAGCTCGATCTGCCCGATCACCTGGTTGGCGAACGAGTTCGACATGACGAACGACGGGTGTCCGGTCGCGTTGCCCAGGTTGAGCAGGCGGCCCTCGGACAGCACGATGATCGACCTCTCGCGGCGGTCGCCGTCCGCGGGCAGCGTCCACTCGTGCACCTGCGGCTTGATCTCGGTCTTGACGACGCCCGGCACGGCGGCGAGGCCGTCCATGTCGATCTCGTTGTCGAAGTGTCCGATGTTGCCGACGACGGCCTTGTCCTTGAGCGCGAGCATGTGCTCGACGCGCACGACGTCCTTGTTGCCGGTCGTGGTGATGACGAAGTCGGCGGCGCCGATCGCGTCCTCGAGCGTCGCCACCTGGAAGCCGTCCATCGCGGCCTGCAGCGCGCAGATGGGGTCCACCTCGGAGACGATGACGCGCGCGCCCTGGCCGCGGAACGCCTCGGCGGCGCCCTTGCCGACGTCGCCGTAGCCCGCGACGAACGCGACCTTGCCGCCGATGAGGATGTCGGTGGCGCGGTTGATGCCGTCGGGCAGCGAGTGCCGGATGCCGTACTTGTTGTCGAACTTCGACTTGGTGACGGAGTCGTTGACGTTGATCGCCGGGAAGATCAGCTCGCCCGCCTCGGCGAGGTGGTACAGGCGGTGCACGCCAGTCGTCGTCTCCTCGGTGACGCCCCCGATGCCCTGCGCGACCGTGGTCCAGCGCAGCGGGTCGGACTCCAGCGCCCGGCGCAGCAAGCCCCGCACGACGTTCATCTCATGGGCGTGGTCCGGCTCGCCGGGCAGCGTGTCGGGCGGCACCACGCCCGCCCGCTCGTACTGCAGCCCCAGGTGCACGAGCATCGTGGCGTCGCCGCCGTCGTCGAGGATGAGGTTGGGGCCGCCCTGACCGTTCTCGCCGGCACCCGGCCACACGAGGATCTGCTCGGCGCAGTCCCAGTACTCCTCGAGGCTCTCGCCCTTCCAGGCGAATACGGGCACGCCCTGCGGGTCGGCGGGGGTGCCGTGCGGGCCGACGACGATCGCGGCCGCCGCCTCGTCCTGCGTGCTGAAGATGTTGCAGCTCGCCCAGCGGACCTCGGCGCCGAGCGCCACGAGCGTCTCGATCAGGACGGCGGTCTGCACCGTCATGTGCAGGGAGCCGGCGATGCGGGCGCCCGCGAGCGGCTGCGACTCGCCGAACTCGGAACGCAGCGTCATAAGGCCCGGCATCTCGTGCTCGGCGAGCCGGATCTGGTGGCGCCCGGCCTCCGCCAGCGCGAGCGAGCGCACCTTGTAGCGGTCTGGGGCCTCGTCGAATCCGGTGGTCCCGGGTGCCTCAACGGTCGTGGACATGGTCGCCTCCTGGGTGTCTGCGGTTTGAGCCGAGTGCGCTGGGGGCTCCCGTCTGCGCGTGGCGCGCCGTCGCCGGCGCGGGCCAGCACCCAGGGTAGCCCGCAGGGTGCCGGAGACGCAGGGAGGCCGGCACCCAGTGGGGGTGCCGGCCTCGTCGTGGTCGGTCAGGTCAGCCGTTCTTGGAGGCTCGGTAGCCGGCCTTGCGGGCAGCGGCCGCGGTGGTGAAGCACTCCTCCGGCGTGGTGACCTTGTAGTACCGGCCGCCGGGCACGTGGTAGATGCCGGACTGGTTGCCCTTCACGGGCGCCCAGCTCGGGCAGTTGTACTTGCTGACCGGAGTCGTGCGCGAGGGCTTCTTGCCCTGCTTGACGACGAGCGTCTGCGACTTGGTCTTCACCTTCGGGGCGGACCAGACCTTCTTCTTGACCGACGTGAGCTTGTGGGTCTTGTAGGTGACCTTCGTCGTCACCTGGTAGGTGCCCGCCTTGAGGCTGACCTTCTTCTTGTTCTTCGCGACCGTCTTGCCCGACTTCTTCACCGTGAGGGTCTTGGACCTCACCGAGATCTTGCCCTTGGCGGTGACGCTCGGCTTGACCGTCGCCTTCTTCGCGTAGGGGGCGGTCTTCGTGCCGATCTTCTTGATCGTCAGTGAGGTCGCGGACGTCGCGGCGGCGGCCGTCGGGGCGGCCGCGGTCGCCGGGACGACGGCGAGCGGTGCGGCCAGCAGCGTCGCGGCCGTCACGAGGGCGACGAGGCGGCCGGGGCGGCGCGCGGGCAGGGTGAAGGTCACAGGATTCTCCAGGGTGGTAGGCCCGACAGCGAGGTCGAAGGTCCGCGACCACCCTGCGGACGCGCCCCTCCCCCGGGCGGTGCACCGATGTCGCCCGACAAGCATGCGGCGCGATCGGCCGCGAACGGCCTGCCGATGGCCGACTTCACCCGCTGTTCGGGGTGATCTTTACCCCGAACGTCGCCGCGCCACGACGACGGCTTCGGGCTCCACGTCCCCACGCTGCTCACCGTGAGCGTGGAGCCGCTTCGGGATCGCCGCGAACGAGCCGTGCTCTCCCGAGACGGACCGCCGGAACGCCAGGTCGGAGCCGGACGGTCAGACCCGGGAGCAGCAGCGAGCGGTGACGGCTTCCACCACCGCGAACTCGTAGCCGTCAGGTGCGGTCCCCGCGATCTCCACACTCACCGAGCGGCCGCGGTCGCAGCAGCCACGACGAGCGAGGCGTCGTGGGCTCCCTCTATCTCGGCGCAGTCGGCGAGCCACCGGTAGGTGAAGGTGAGCGCGACGTCGGCCGGGGCCCACAGGGCCGGCTGCGGGTCGACCGCGAGCTCCCCCACCCGGGCGGTCCCCGTGGCGGCGAGCAGCTCGGCGGCCGGCGCGACGACGACCACCACCACGGCGGAGGTCGGGTCGGCGGTCGGTTGGACGGAGACCGCCGATTCCGCACCCGGCTCGGTGGACGCGGCCGCGGGCACGACCGGCAAGGGCGTGAGGACCAACGACAGGGTGGCGACGAGCGCCGTGACCCGCCCGCGGTGACGCGGGCGCGGCGACGGGACAGGTTCCACGGAACCTCCGGGGATCGTGTCAGGCCGTGCGGGCAGAAGGCCGCGTTTTCACCCGCTCGCTGAACATCCGGAGAGCCGCTTGCTGAACACCCGTAGATCCGGCCTTGACCCTCACCCCACCTAGCGCCGTCCGGGCGGGGGGCGGCGGATGGCAGCGAAGGCGCAGGTCGTGAGCCGGATCACGCCGTAGATCACAGTCGAATAACGATCGAACGGGCAAGTTCGACCCCCGTTTCTTGTCAAATCCCCAGGACAACGGGGATTGAAGCCGCGGAACGGACCCAGGTTCCCGGTTCGCCATGTGCCCCTCGACCAAGGCATGGTGAAAGACGCCCTTGTGCCCACCGGTTCCCGGTAGCACGGCAACCCGTGACCGACGCTCGACGACGGCACGGTGAACCGTGGGTGCATCCGACTTTGATGGAAGGTGGCGAGCCCTGCCCGAATGACGGGAGACAGCAGTACCACCACAACGCCCGCCGACAGCCCCGCGGTGACCCCCGCGGTGTCGGTGCGCGGCGTCTACAAGGTTTTCGGCCCCAAGCCCACCGAGGCGGTCCGCCGGCTCAAGGCCGGCGCGACCCGCGACGACGTCAAGGACCTCGGCACCGCCGCAGTCATCGACGCGAACTTCGACGTCGCCCCCGGCGAGACCTTCGTCGTCATGGGCCTCTCCGGCTCGGGCAAGTCGACGCTGATCCGCATGCTCAACGGTCTGTGGACTCCGAGCGCGGGCGACGTCCTCCTCGGTGACGCCAACCTGGCCACGGTCGACGGCAAACGACTGCGCGAACTGCGCCGCACCCGCGTGAGCATGGTGTTCCAACACTTCGCGCTGCTGCCGCACCGCACGGTGCTCGACAACGCCGCGTACCCGCTGGAGATCCAGGGCATCGGCAAGATCGAACGGCAGGAGAAGGCCGGCCACGCGCTCGACATGGTCGGGCTCAGCGGCTGGGAGAACTCCCTGCCGTCCCAGCTGTCGGGCGGAATGCGCCAGCGCGTCGGCCTCGCCCGCGCGCTCGCCGCCGACACCGACGTGCTGCTCATGGACGAGGCGTTCAGCGCCCTCGACCCGCTGATCCGCTCGGAGATGCAGGAGCAGCTCCTGGAGCTCCAGGAGAAGCTGGGCAAGACGATCATCTTCATCACGCACGACCTCAACGAGGCCATGCACCTCGGCGACCGGATCGCCGTCATGCGTGACGGCGAGATCGTGCAGATCGGCACGTCCGAGCAGATCCTGTCCGACCCGGCGAACGAGTACGTCGAGAAGTTCGTCGCCGACGTCGACCGCTCCCGGGTCCTCACGGCCTCAGCCGTCATGCAGCGCCCGCACGTCACGGTCGCGATCGGCGGCGGGCCGCGCCTGGCCGCACGCGAGATGCGCGACGCCGAGGCGTCGGGCGCCTACGTGGTGGACCGCGGGCGCCGGCTCAAGGGGCTCGTCCGCGCGGACGACGCCGTACGGGCCGCGAAGGAGGGCGTCGAGAAGCTCGAAGGCATCGTCGTGACCGACGTGACCTCCGTGCACCAGGACACCCCGCTCGCCGAGCTGTTCGCGCCGGCCACCGAGTCCGCCGTCCCGATGGCCGTGGTCGACGACGAGGGGCGCCTCGTCGGCGTGATCCCCCGCGTGACCCTGCTGGAGGCGATGGTTCCCGGCGAGACGGTCACCAACGGCAACTCGGACACGCCCCTCGAGGGCGACCACATCGACGCCGGCCCCGCCGCGACGACGGAAGGAGCCTCGGCATGATCTCCGCCGCCACGGATACCGACACGCTGGTCCCCCGCGTCGCGGTCGGTGACTGGATCGAGACCGCGATCGACTGGGTCACCGACACGTTCGATCCCTTCTTCGACGGGGTCAAGGCCTTCTTCGAGGCGATCTACGACAGTCTCGACTGGGCGCTCAGCACCCCGCCGTTCTGGGTCGTCGCCCTCGTGCTCGCCGCGATCGCCTTCTGGGCCAAGGGCTGGAAGCTCGCTCTCGGCACGCTGGCCGGCTTCGTCATCATCGCCGCGATGGACCAGTGGACCAATGCCATGGACTCGCTGGCACTCGTGCTGCTGGCCTCGGTGGTTGCGCTGGTGATCGGCATCCCGCTCGGGATCTGGTCGGCGCGCAACGAGCACGTGTCGCGCGTCGTCCGCCCGATCCTCGACTTCATGCAGACGATGCCAGCCTTCGTCTACCTGATCCCGACGGTCGTCATCTTCCTTACCGGGCCCGTGCCCGGCATCATCGCGACCATCGTCTTCGCGCTCGCCCCGGGCGTGCGCTTCACCGAGCTGGGCATCCGGCAGGTCGACGCCGAGGTGGTCGAGGCCGGGCGCGCGTTCGGCGCCACCGACCGACGCATCCTGCGGCAGATCCAGATCCCGCTGGCGATGCCCACTCTCATGGCGGGCGTCAACCAGGTGATCATGCTCGCGCTGTCGATGGTCGTGATCTCGGGCATGGTCGGCGCCGGCGGTCTCGGTGGCGACGTCGTAGGCGCCCTGTCGAGCGTCAACATCTCGCTCGGTTTCGAGGCCGGCCTCGCGGTCGTGTTCCTCGCGATCTATCTCGACCGGGTCACGTCGGCCCTTGCCGACCGCTCCCCCGTGGCAAGGGCCCTCAGGGCCGCTCGCTGACTCTCACGCTTCCGTGCTGCGGCCCCGGCCACCGCACGACCCCCTCAGGAAGGACATCCCTATGAATCTCGGACGCAACACCCGTCGATTCGCCGCCGCCGGCGGCACCCTCGCCCTCGCCGTCTCTCTCGCCGCCTGCGCGTCGGGCGACGACGACGGCGGTGGCAGCAACGCCTCGGGTGACGAGAAGGAGATCACGATCGGCATCCCGACCGGTTGGGACGAAGGCATCGCCGTCTCCAACCTCTGGGCCGCCGTGCTCGAGGAGAAGGGCTACGACGTCGAGACCAAGACCGCCGACATCGGCGTGGTCTTCACCGGCCTCGCGGGCGGCGACATGGACGTGCTGTTCGACACCTGGCTGCCGCTCACGCACGCCTCGTACGTCGAGAAGTTCGGCGACGACATCTCCGACCTGGGCACCTGGTACGACGACGCCAAGCTCACCATCGCGGTGAACGAGGACTCGCCGGCCCAGACCATCGGCGACCTGGCCACGATGGCCGACGACTACGGCAACAAGCTGGTCGGCATCGAGGCGGGCGCGGGCCTCACCAAGGTGACGACGGAGGAGGCCATCCCGACCTACGGTCTGGAGGGTCTGGACTACACGATCTCCTCGACGCCCGCCATGCTCGCCGAGCTGAAGGGCGCCGTCGAGAGCGGCGACAACATCGCCGTCACGCTGTGGCGCCCGCACTGGGCCTACGACGAGTACCCGGTCCGCGACCTCGAGGACCCCGAGGGCGTGATGGGCGACGCCGAGGAGATCCACACCTACGGCACCGCCGACTTCGCCGACCGCTACCCGGAGCTGGCGGGCTGGCTGAAGAACTTCACCCTCGACGACGAGCAGCTGTTCTCCCTGGAGAACCTCATGTTCAACGACGAGCAGTACGCGGACGACCCGGAGGCCGCCGCCGACGCGTGGCTCGAGGCGAACCCCGACTTCATCGACCAGGTGACCGGCGGCAGCTCCACCGAGTGACCGACCCCTCGCCGAGATAGAGAAGGCGGACCCGGGGGGGGGGGGGGGGGGGGGGGGGGGGGGGGGGGGGGGGGGGGGGGGGGGGGGGATGGGGTTTGGGGGGGGNNNNATAGAGAGGTCCGGACGGGACCCCAGCAGGCTGGGGCCTCGTCCGGACCTCTCTATCTCGCGGGTCCGCCTTCTCTATCTCGGCGTCCGGGGTTCTCTATCTCGGCGGGGTCGGTACGGTGACCTGGTGCCTCGCTCCCTCCTCGGACCACTCCGCCGCGACCGCGACCGGCTGCACCTCGTCCTCATGCTCGCCCTCACGTTCTCGACCGGCATCGCCGACGCCGTGGGCTACCTCGGCCTGGACCGCGTGTTCACCGGCAACATGACCGGCAACGTCGTCATCCTCGGGATGGCGCTGGCGGGCGGCGACGACCTGCCCGTCGTCGGGCCGCTGCTCGCGCTCGGCACGTTCATGGTCGGGGCGGCGATCGCCGGGATGGTGCTGCGGCCGGTGCAGGTGGGCTGGACCCCGCGCACCACGGGCCTGATCTCGGCGGTGGGTCTGGTGCTGGCGGCGATCGCCGTGCTGCTCGGCGTGTCCGACGACGACCTGCCGACCGCCGTGCGGCTCGTCGTGACCGGGCTGCTGGCCCTCGCGATGGGGGCGCAGGCCGCGACGGCGCGGCACCTGTCGGTCAAGGACGTCACCACCGTGGTCGTCACCTCGACCATCACCGGCCTGGCCGCCGACTCCCGGCTCGCGGGCGGCTCGGGCAAGTATGCCGGGAGACGCATCGCCGCGATCGCCCTCATCTGCGCCGGCGCCGCCACGGGCGCCCTGCTGCTGCAGGCCCACCTGGCCTGGGGCGTCGGCGTAAGCGCCGTCCTCACGCTCGTCGTCGCCCTCCTCGGGCACCCCCGTGGCGGCGCGCCTGACGCGCGTGCCTGACGCGCGTGCCTGACGGCGCGCCTGACCGGCATCTGACCACCTGTCGAGACTGCACCGGGGATGTCACGGATATTTCACGCACTAGTGACACATCGCCTACCTTCCGCCATCCTGTGTCGTGATTGCATGCAATCCGTCCCTATTGACACCGGATTGGACACATCACTGTGCGCATCTCGAACTGGCCGCACCGCAGCGGCCCCGCCATCGGCTCAGCTCTCGCCCTGAGCGCCGCGCTCGCGCTCTCGGGCTGCCAGGAGGTCCAGTCGACGGGCGGCGACGCCGCGTCGTCCGCGACGCCCTCGGACGTCACCTCCGTCTCCCTCGACGGCAAGACCGTCGTCGAGGGCGGCGACCTCGTCATGGCGCTCTCGGCCGAGCCCGACCTGCTCGACCCGACGACGTCCTCCTCGCTCTACACGCGCTACGTCATGCAGACGATGTGCGAGAAGCTCTACGACCTCGACGCCGACGGCACCGTCGTCCCCATGCTCGCGACCGAGCTCCCGACGGTCTCCGACGACGGCCTCACGGTGACGATCCCGCTGCGCGAGGACGTCGTCTTCGCCGACGGCACGCCGTTCGACGCCGAGGCCGTCGTCACGACCCTCGAGCGCCACCTCACCAAGGAGGACTCGTCGCGGGCCAGCGAGCTGGGCCCGATCACCGACGTGACCGCCGCCGAAGATCTCACCGTCGAGATCACGTACTCCGAGCCCTTCGCTCCCCTGGCCGCCGTCCTGGCCGACCGGGCCGGGATGATCATGTCCCCGCAGGCCCTGGACGAGCTGGGCGACGACTTCGCCGAGCACCCCGTCTGCGTCGGCCCGTTCAAGTTCGTCGAGCGCGTGCCGCAGACGTCCATCACCGTCGAGCGGGACCCGGAGTACTACGACGCCGACGACGTCCACCTCGACACGATCACGTACCGGATCATCACCGACGCCTCCATCCGCGCCGCCAACCTCCGCTCCGGCGACGTCCAGGTCGCGGACTCGATCTCGCCACAGGACCTCGCCGAGCTCGAGGAGACCGAGGGCGTCGGGATCCTGCAGACCGGGTCGCTGGGCTACCAGGCCATGACGGTCAACGTCGGCAACACCGACGGCGTGGGGGCGAAGCCCGGCACGATCGACACCCCGCTCGCGCAGGACCCGCGGGTCCGCCAGGCGCTGTCGATGGCGGTCGACCGCGAGCAGCTCGTGAAGTCGGTGTTCAACGACGCCTACGACCCGGCCTGCTCCCCGATCGCCCCGTCGAGCCCGTTCACGAGCCCCGCCAGCGAGACCTGCCCCGAGTACGACCCCGAGGGCGCCAAGGCCCTGCTCGAGGAGGCCGGCGTCGAGGCCCCGTACCAGGTGGAGATGAAGGTCTCGAACAACCCCGACACCCTCCGGCTCGCCCAGGCCCTCCAGGCCGCCGTCGCCGACGCGGGCTTCGAGATCGAGATCACCCCGGTCGAGTACTCGACCCTGCTCGACACGCAGACCGCGGGCGACTTCGACCTGCTGCAGCTCGGCTGGTCGGGGCGCGTGGACCCGCACGGGAACACCTCCAACTTCCTCACCACGGGCGCCGGCAACAACTACTCGGGCTACGCCAACCCGGACGTGGACGCCCTGCTCACGGACGCCGCGAGCGCCGGCGACGCCGCCGAGCGGGCCGAGCTCTACGGGCAGGCCATCACCCAGGTGCTCCAGGACAACCCGATCATCTACCTGTACCGGCAGCGCAACCTCACCGGGTACGCGGACGAGGTCGCCGGGGTCGCGACGTACGCCGACGGCGTCGTGCACCTGGGCCAGGCCGCGTTCGTCGAGGCGGGCTGATCGGCGGTGGGTCGCTTCCTCCTCACCCGTCTCGGCCAGTCGGTCGTCACGCTCCTGCTCGCCTCGATCGTGATCTTCGTCGGCGTACGCCTGCTCCCGGGCGACCCCGCGCTCGCGATGGCGGGTGAGGAGGCCAGCCCCGAACGGGTCGCCGCGATCCGCTCGGATCTGGGCCTCGACGAGCCGCTCCCGGTCCAGTACCTCGAGTTCCTGCGCCAGGTCGTCACCGGCGACCTCGGCGAGTCCACCCGGACCGGGGCGCCCGTCACCAGCATGATCGCGACCACCCTGCCCGTGACGCTCTGGCTGGCGCTCCTCGCAATCATCGTCGCGGTCGTCGTCGGGGTCGCGCTCGGTGTGCTCGCCGAGCGCTTCAAGGGCCGGTGGCCCGAGTGGATCGCCAACGCCGTCGCCCTGACGAGCCTCTCCGTGCCGAACTTCTGGCTCGGCATGCTCGCCATCCTGTGGCTCTGCATCGGCCTGGGCCTCTTCCCGGCGTCGGGCTACGTGGAGCTGTCCGCGGACCCGGCCGGGTGGCTGCTGCACCTGATCCTGCCGGCGCTCGTGCTCGGCACGGGGCTCGCCGCCGTCATCATGCGACAGACGCGCGCGTCCATGATCGAGTCCATGCGTGCCGACTACGTCCGCAGCGCCCGTGCCACCGGCCTCGGCCGGGGCCGCGTGCTGATGCGCTACGGGCTGCGCAACTCGCTCATCGTGGTGGTCACCATCGCGGGGCTCCAGCTGGGCGGCCTCATCTCCGGGGCCGTCGTGACCGAGCAGATCTTCGCGCTGCCCGGCTTCGGCAAGCTCACCCTCGACGCCGTGTTCACCCGCGACTACCCCGTGATCCAGGCCGTCGTGCTGCTCACCACCGTGGGCTACGTCCTCATCAACCTGGCGGTCGACGCCCTGTACTCCGTCGTCAACCCGCGGATCCGCGTGGGAGGCCGCTCATGACCCTCGTCGTCTCGACCGACAGCCCCGGTGCGCCGGCGGGCGCGGGCCCCACCCTCGAGCGACCCCGGTTCCGCGTGCTGGCGCAGTTCGCGCGCTCCCCGCTCGGCATGACCGGCCTGATCATGCTGGTCGTCTCCGTGCTGGCCGGCGTGCTCGCCCCGGTGCTCGCCCCGTACCCGCCCACCCAGGTGCACTTCGACGCGCCGTTCCAGCTCCCCGGCACGATCGGCTTCCCCCTGGGCACCGACGACCTCGGCCGCGACATCCTGTCGCGGATGCTCTACGGCATCCGCGTCTCCCTCGTCGTCGGCGTGCTGTCGGTGGTGCTGGCCGTCGTGGTCGGCACCCCGCTCGGCCTCGCGGCCGGGTGGTGGCGGGCGCTGGACGGCCCGATCTCCCGGCTCACGGACGTCACCCTGGCGTTCCCGTTCCTCGTGCTCGCCGTCGGCCTGGCAGCCATCAGCGGGCCGAGCCTCACCAACGCCGCCCTGGCCCTCGGCATCGCGCAGATCCCGACGATGATCCGCGTGGTGCGGGGCGAGACCCTGCGGCTGCGCGGGAGCGAGTTCGTGCAGGCCGCGACCGCGATGGATGCCTCCGGGGCCCGGATCCTCGCGCAGCACATCCTGCCCAACTGCCTGTCCGCCGTGATCATCCAGGCCACGGTCATCATGCCGGTCGCCGTGCTCGGCGAGGCCGTGCTCTCGTTCCTCGGCCTGGGCATCCAGCCGCCCACCCCGAGCCTGGGCATCATGCTCTCCGACGCCCAGCAGTACCTGTCCCGCACCCCCTGGCCCGCGCTGTTCCCCGGCCTGGCCATCGTGGTGATCTGCCTCGGGTTCAACCTGCTCGGCGACGCCCTGCGCGACGCCGTCGACCCCACCACCTCCGACAGCAAGTGAGTCGTCTCATGGGCCACCCCGCCTTCGTCCCGCCGTCCCCCGTCCGCACCCGCCCCGACCTGCAGGGCACCTTCGGCATGGTCGCCTCGACGCACTGGCTGGCGTCCGCGAGCGCCCAGGCCGTGCTCGAGCGCGGCGGCAACGCGTTCGACGCCGCCGTGGCGGGCGCGTTCGTGCTGCACCTCGTCGAGCCGCATCTCAACGGGCCGGGCGGCGACATGACCGGCGTCTTCGCCACCGCCGCCGAGCCGGGACGCCCCCGGGTGCTCATGGGCCAGGGGCCCGCGCCCGCGGCCGCGACGATCGCGCACTACCGCGACGTCGAGGGCCTGGACCTCGTCCCCGGCTCGGGCGCGCTCGCCGCGGCGGTGCCCGGCGCCGTCGACGCGTGGCTCCTGCTGCTGCGCGATCACGGGACGTGGAGCGTGCCCGACGTGCTCGCCACCGCCGTCGGCTACGCCCGCGACGGGCACCCGGTCCTGGAGCGCGTGAGCCGCACCATCGCCGGGATCGCGGACCTCTTCCGCGAGCACTGGCCCACCTCCGCCGCGCACTGGCTGCCCGCGGGCGAGGCGCCCGCGCCCGGTGCACTGGTGCGCAACCCCGCGTACGCCGACGTGCTGGACCGGGTCTCGAGGGCGGCCGAGGAGGCCGCCGCCGCCGGCGCCGACAGGGCCGCCCAGGTCGACGCCGCCCGCGCCGCGTGGCGCGACGTCGTGGGCCCCGCCGTCGAGGAGTTCGTCGCCACGCCGCACCGGCACGCCGACGGCGCCGACCACGCGGGCGTCATGACGGCCGCCGACGTGTCCGCCTTCGATGCCGGCTACGAGGAGCCCACGACAGTGGCGTTCCGCGGCCACGTCGTCGCGAAGACCGGCCCGTGGGGGCAGGGCCCGGCGCTGCTGCAGGCGCTCGCCGTCCTCGACGGCCTCCCCGACGAGCGGCTCGACCCGAGCACCGAGCTGGGCGCCCACACCGTGCTCGAGACCCTCAAGCTCGCGCTCGCCGACCGGGACACCTGGTACGGGGACTCCGAGGGTGCCGCCGACGCCGAGACGCTCGCGTACCTGCTGTCGCCGCAGTACGCGGCGGCCCGCCGGCAGCTGATCACCGAGCACGCGTCGCACGACGTGCGCCCCGGCGACGTGCCCGGGCGGACGACGCCCGCGGCGCCGCCGCTGCGCACGACCTACGCCAGCTCGGCCCCGGCGGGCTCCCTGCCCGGCGCGCCGGGCAGCGCGGGGGTGGGCGAGCCCACCGTGGAGGTCGAGCCGGTCCCGGACGCGCTGGGAAGCACCCGCGGCGACACCTGCCATCTCGACGTCGTCGACCGCTGGGGCAACATCGTCTCGGCGACGCCGTCCGGCGGCTGGCTGCAGTCGTCCCCGACGATCCCCGGGCTCGGGTTCTGCCTCGGCACCCGACTGCAGATGACGTGGCTCGACGAGGCCTCCCCGTCGCGGCTCGAGCCGGGTCGCCGGCCGCGCACGACCCTCACCCCGACGCTGGTGCTGCGGGACGGCGAGCCCGTCATGGCGCTCGGCTCCCCCGGCGGCGACCAGCAGGACCAGTGGCAGCTCCTCATGATCCTGCGCGTCCTCGTCGGCGGGTACACGCCGCAGGAGGCGGTCGACGCGCCCGCGCTGCACACCACGTCGTTCCCGGGGTCGTTCTGGCCGCGCACCTGGACGCCGGGCGGGGCGGTCGTCGAGGACCGGCTCGGCGAGGACGTGCTGCGCGGACTCGCCGAGCGCGGCCACGTGCTCACCCGGGCCGGCGACTGGGCGCTCGGACGGCTGTCCGCCGTCACCCGCGACCCCGCCACCGGCGTCCTCGGCGCCGCCGCCAACCCGAGGGGGGCGCAGGGCTATGCGGCCGGTCGCTGACCCCGCCACGGTGCCGCCGGCCACCGACGAGGCCGCGCCGCTGCTCGCGGTGCGTGGGCTCGAGGTGTCGTACGGCTCGACCCCGGTGCTGCACCAGATCGACCTCGAGATCCGCCGCGGCGAGCGCGTCGCCGTCGTCGGCCAGTCCGGCTCCGGCAAGTCGACGCTGGTGAACGCCCTGCTCGGGCTGCTGCCCGGCGCCGGGCGGGTCACCGGTGGCCAGATCCTGCTCGACGGGCGCGACCTCGTCGCCGACGACCCGAGCGACGTGCGCGGCAGCCTGATCGGGCTGGTCCCGCAGGACCCGCTGACCAACCTCAACCCGACGATGCGGGTCGGCGACCACGTCGCCGACGCCCTGCGCCGGGACGGCTGCCGGGGCGCGGACGTGCAGCGCCGGGTCGTGGAGCTGCTCGACGAGGCGGGGATCCCCGACGCCGCGAAGCGCGCCAAGCAGTACCCGCACGAGTTCTCGGGCGGCATGCGCCAGCGCGTGCTCATCGCCCGTGCTCTGGCCCGCGAGCCCGAGCTGCTCGTCGCCGACGAGCCGACCTCCGCCCTGGACGTCACCGTGCAGCGCCGGATCCTCGACCATCTCGAGGAGCTGGCGCGGGCGCACGGCACCACCCTCCTGCTCGTCACCCACGACCTCGGCATCGCGGCCGACCGCGCCGACCGCGTCGTCGTCATGCTCGACGGCCGGATCGTCGAGGCCGGCCGGCCGGCCCAGGTGCTGCGCCAGCCCGAGCACGAGTACACCCGCAGGCTCGTCGCGGCCGCGCCCGGCGTGGCCGCCGCGGCCGTCCTGACGTCCGGCCCAGCATCCGGCCCAGCGTCCGGCCCAGACCAGCCCGTCGCCGACGCACCCGCCCCGGCCGACGACGTCGTCACCGTGCGCGACCTCGTCAAGGAGTTCCGGGTGCGCGGGCGCCACGGGGGCGTGCTCCGCGCCCTGGACGGCGTGTCGTTCGGCGTCCCCCGCGGCACGGCGACCGCGCTGGTCGGCGAGTCGGGCTCCGGGAAGACGACGATCTCGCGCATCCTGCTCGGCCTGGAGACCCCGACGAGCGGCGCCGCGCTGGTCGACGGCGCCAGCATCGTCGGGTCCACGCGGGCCGGGCGACGCGCGCTGCGCCGACGGGTGCAGCCGGTCTTCCAGGATCCCTACGGCTCGCTCGACCCGACCCACACGGTCGAACGGATCATCGACGAGCCCCTGCGCGTGTTCGGCATCGGGGACCGCGCGAGCCGCCGCGCCCGCGTCGCCGAGCTCCTGGAGCAGGTCGCGATGCCGGCCGACACGGCCCACCGGCGACCCGGCGAGCTCTCGGGCGGGCAGCGCCAGCGCGTGGCGATCGCGCGGGCGCTGGCCCCGGGGCCGGAGGTGCTGGTGCTGGACGAGGCCGTGTCGGCGCTCGACGTGCTGGTCCAGGAACAGGTGCTGCAGCTGCTCGCCGACCTGCGCGACCGCCTCGCGGTCTCCTACCTCTTCATCACGCACGACCTCGCCGTCGTGCGTGAGGTCGCGGATAATGTCGTCGTCCTGCGCCACGGGCGCGTCGAGGAGACCGGTCCGGTCGACGAGGTCTTCCGCAACCCGCGGGCCGAGTACACCCGCGAGCTGCTAGGAGCCATCCCCGGTGCCGCTGCCCTCTGATGAACCGCTCGATCCCGCCGTACCCGCCGAACCCCAGCCGCCGCGCACCCCGACGTATCCCTCGGGCGGGGTCTCCTCGTCCGTGCAGGACGCGGTGCGTCGCGACATCATCACCGGTGGCCTGGTCCCCGGGTCGCGGATCACCGAGACCATGCTGGCCGACCGGTACGGCGTCTCCCGGGTGCCGGTGCGCGAGGCGTTGCGGGGCCTGGAGAGCGAGGGCTTCGTCGAGTCGCGCCCGCACGCCGGCTCCCGCGTGGCGGCCATCCCGGTCGACGACGCGGACGACCTGTTCGCGGTCCGCGAGACCCTCGAGGTCGCGACGTCGCGCCGGGCCGCCCGGCGCGCCGCGGCGCTGTGGTCCTCCGACGAGAGCCCGGCCGAGTGGTGGGAGCAGCGCCGCCAGATCGCGGCGCTCCTCGACGAGGGCGACGCGTGCGTCGCGCGCGACGACCTGGAGCCCCTGGTGGAGCTCAACGACCTCTTCCATCTCGGCATCGCCCGCCTCGCCGGCAGCGCCACGCTGCTCCGGCTGTTGCGCCAGCTCTCCTGGAAGATCGAGTGGCTCTACGCGGCCGGCGAGCTGCCGCGCGGCAAGCGCCTCTGGCCCGAGCACCGGATCATCGTCGCGGCCATCGACGCCGGGGACGGCGAACGCGCCGGGTCTCTCATGGCCGCGCACGTGCGCGAGTCGCGCATCGGATACCACGCCCGGTACGACGTGGCCCTGGACGGCGTCGACCCGGACGTCGCCGCGGCCGTCGTGCGGCGGCGCGCAGAGCTCGGGCAGGCCTGAGCGAGGTTGGCGATGCCGAGGTCGGCGGTCGGCGCCTACCGATTCGTCCGGTCCGCTCGGCCGTCGTTGCGCGGGAGCCACCGTTGGCTCCCCCGAGCTTTCTCAAAGCGCTGTCATGATCGCATCACCGAAATCGAGCACCCATGCACCTTCGCGCACCTCGGAGAGCCCACCCCAGGTCCCGGAGACGCAGGACACGCCAGGGTGACTCACTTCACATCCGGACGAAAACTGCGCCATCATCAAGGGTCCGTTCCCTGTCCCGACGTCCTCTGGGTGGCCCCGTGGTACCGATCAAGCGAATCGTCGGCCGGATCGCCCGTCGTGTCGTGCCCGGAAAATTAGCCCATCCCCCGACGCTCGTCGGCTTCGACGGCGACGCCTCCGACGCGCGCCTGACGATCTCCGCACGCGACGACGAGGGCATGCCGGTGGTACTTCTGGTGGGCCGCACGACCGGCCTCGAGGTGCGCCTCCCGGTGGCCGGCGACCCGCAGGGGTGGACCGCGCATGTCGTGGACGCCGACCTCGACGTGCTCGAGGGAGAGACGGTCGACCTCTACCTCGCGCCGGCCGGCGGCAGCTCGAACCGGCGCCGGCGGATCGCCTCCGGGGTGGACCTGGAGCCGTCCTCCGCGCCCGGCTCGCCGCGCCGCTGGTACAGCACGGTCGAGGGCAACGTCAGCCTGCGACGCCAGAAGGCGGCGGAGGCGATCGCCGAGTCGGGCGCCTTCGACGTCGACCACTACCGCGGGCAGCTCGCGGGGGGGGCCGGTGTGGACGAGCTGCCCGCGGACATGGACCCGATCGAGCACTACGTCGCCAAGGGCGCCGCCCTAGGCCTCGACCCGTCGCCCATGTTCGACACCCGCTACTACCAGCGGATGAACCCGGCGGTGCGCCGCAACCCGCTGGCGCACTACTGCGAGCACGGCTGGCGGGAGCTGCGCAACCCGTCCCCGGACTTCGACACGTGGTGGTACTGGTCGAAGCATCTCGACCCCGGTGACGACAGCGTCAACCCGCTGACCCACTACCGCACGACCGGCCGCCGCGAGGGCCTCTCGACCCGGCCGCTGCCGTCGCCATCCCGCCGTCTGGGCACCGGCCACCGCTTCGCCGCCGGGCAGCCCGTGCGGCGCGTGTGCCTGTTCGCGGGCTACGACCCGGAGGGGATCGTCGACGACTACGTCGTGGACTACGTGCGCGAGCTGGCCCGGCACGCCGACGTCTACTACATGGCCGACGGCGACATGTCGCCCGCCGAGCTCGCCAAGCTTGCCGACCACACCCAAGGCGCGTGGGCCCAGCGGCACGGGGAGTACGACTTCGGCTCCTACTCCCGGCTGATCGACCGCGTCGGCTGGTCCGCCATCGAGGAGTACGACGAGCTTTTGCTCGTCAACGACAGCGGCTACCTGCTACGCCCGCTCGACGACGTCTTCGCGCGCATGGACGCCAAGGCCTGCGACTGGTGGGGTCTGCAGGCGACGAAGGGCATCTACCGGACCCGCAACGTGCCGGTCAACCGGTTCCACGAACCGATCCCCATGGAATCGGTCCGCGGCCCCCTGCTCGACCGCTTCGAGCAGGACTACACCTACGACTTCCTGGTCGGCTCCTACTTCCTCGCCTACCGCGGGCCCGTCATCGAGGACCCCGAGTTCCGGCGCTACCTAGCCTCCGTGGCGCGCCAGGAGAAGAAGCACGCGATCGTCCAGAAGTACGAGGTCGGGCTCACCCGGTGGCTCATCCAGCTCGGCCACCCCTTCGACACGTTCGTCACGAAGCTGTACCCGCTGCACCCGGTGTACACGCCGTGGTACTTCCGGCTCCTCGACGAGGGGTTCCCGCTGTTCAAGCGGTACTTCCTCACCAGCAACCACTACCAGGTGCCGCACCTCGCCGACTGGGCGGACCGCGTCCGGGAGAAGGTGCCGGACGCCGACATCGCCACCTTCGAGCGCAACCTCGCCCGCGTCGCCGACCCGGAGACGCTGCGCCGCAACCTCTCCCTCGGCAGCGAGGCCGGAACGGTGGACGGGCCCGTGCCCGAAGAGCTCCTCACCGCGGACGAGTTCGCCGAGGGCGACCGCCTGAGCCCCAAGCACGCCTCCTGGTGGGCCTTCCCCGTGTGCGGGTACACGCACGTGTTCTCAGGCAACGAGCGCGCGGTCTTCGAGGAGGTGAAGGACGACCCGACGATCCGCAAGATCGTCCTGACCCGCGACAAGGAGGTCGTCGTCGACGGTGTGAACGTCGAGGTGCTGCCGCTGGAGAGCCCGGAGGGTCAGCACAGGCTGATGCGTGCCGGCACGATCTTCATCAAGCACACGCGGTACCGCAACGTCGGGTACCCCGTGTCGAGCTCGCTGCACAACCTGATCCAGGTGTGGCACGGCATCCCGTTCAAGCGGATCGGCTATGCCTCGGCGGACTATCTCGGCCGGCTCGACCGGGTCGACCTCGAGCAGTCGCAGTACCGCGCGGTGATCGCCTCGTCGAAGGTCGACGCGCTGGCGATGACGGCCGCCTTCTACCCGCTCACGTTCCACCAGGTGTGGAACACGGGCCTGCCCCGCAACGACTTCATCCTGCGCGACGAGGAGCGGCTGCCGGCTGACCTCCGGGACGAGCTCGCGAGGCTCCGCACCCTCGTCGACGGGCGCCGGCTCGTGCTTTTCATGCCCACCTTCCGCAACGCCCACGACGGGGGCGCCTACCGGTTCGCGCCCGAGGAGCTCGCCCGGCTCGGCGCGTGGCTGGAGAGCACCGGGTCGGTGCTCGGCGTGCGCGAGCACATGGCCGACGCGGGCGGCATGTACGGCACGCAGCTCTCCGGCCTACCGACCCTCAACCTGTCCGACGACGAGTTCCCGGACGTCGAGATGCTGTATCGCGTGTCCGCGGCACTGATCACCGACTACTCGAGCGCCTTCATCGACTACATGCTGACGGGCAAGCCGGCGGTGAGCTTCGCGTACGACTACGAGGCCTACCAGCTCGAACGCGGGGGCTTCTACGACCTCGACCTCGCCTTCCCGGGCCCGATCTGCACGACCTACGACGAGCTCCAGACCGCGCTCGACGGGCTCTTCTCCCGGACCCTGGACGAGGCTTACGAGTTCCGGCGCCGCCTCTTCTTCGACCACGTCGACGACCAGAGCTCCGCGCGAGTGGTGGAGCACGTCCGCGACCTGGCGGAGGCGCACGGGATCGGCAAGTCGCCCGAGGAGCGGATCGCATGAGCACGCTCGACCGGTGGCGCCGCCGGAAGCCCGAGACAACCACGCCGAACAGCCCGACACCGACTGCTCCGGCACGGGTTCCGGCCCCGCCCGACATCGATCCCGCGGGGATCCGCGTCGCCACCCTCGCGACGGCGCACGACACGTTCCTCGCCGTGAAGGGAAGCCAGCTCGATCAGGCGCGACGGGGACGGTCCCGCGCGCGGCTCCTGTGGGAGCCGGGCGCCGACCTCGGGCTGCTGGTCGGCGACGACCTCGACCGCGAGTTCGGGCTGGGCCCGAGCACTCCCCGCGCGCTCGGGCATCTCGTACGCCTGACATGGCCGTCGGAGACGACCGTGGCGATCGCCGACCTGTGGTCGCGAACCTGGCTGTCACCGGCCCCCGTCGACGACGTCGAGCCCGGGTCCCCGCGGCTTCGCACCGGGGTCACGACGGTCGGCCCGGAGGAGACGCTCACCCCGGAATCGCGGAGCACGGCGGCCGCGGACCCGCTCCTGGAGACCGCCGCCGCCGCCTACGCGGAGGCCCGGCGCCTGCACGGCACGGGCGGCGCGCACGCCGACGACGTCCTGGCCGCCCTCGATGACCCGGACCTGGCCCGGGCGCGGGTGCGGTTCTCGACCCTGCTCCCGCTGCTCTCGTACGACTCACTGGCCGAGGTCGCCCGCGCGATCCTGGCGGGCGCAGACCGCACCTCGGCCCTCGCCGCGCTCTTCCCGTCCGACCCGTGGGCGTCCCGGTCGATGCCGGAGCTGCGCGAGTGGCTGGAGCACCGGGACACCCGCTGGCACACGCGCCAGGTCGGCACCGACCTCGACGTGCTGTGGCGTGCGGGCCCAGGAGACGTGGCCGCGTCGTCGAGCGAGGTCGTCGCCTTCGCCGCGCGCGCCACGGTACGGCCACACCGGCGCGTCTGCGTGGTGGCGACCGCGCGGAACGAGGGGGTCTACCTCCTGGAGTGGCTGGCCTACTACCGGGCGCTCGGCGTCGACGAGTTCTTCGTCTACAGCAACAACAACGAGGACGGGTCAGACGCGCTGCTCCGGGCCCTGGCCGACGCCGGGGCGATCCGCTGGCTGGACAGCACGGTGGGCCCGCGGACGAAGGCGCAGGCCAAGGCCTACGCCCACGCATACTCGGTGCTGCCGGACGTGCTCGACTTCGAGTGGGCGATGACCGTCGACCTCGACGAGTTCCTGGTGCTCGACTCGGTGACCTTCGACGGCCTCCCTGACTTCCTCGACTGGCACGCGAGACGCCAGACGGACGTGATCGGCGTCAACTGGGTGATTGTCGGCCCCAGCGGCCTGACGCGCTGGGACGACGACCTGGTCACGCGACGCTTCCCGGCCCGCATCGCCGCCGTCGACGCACACGTCAAGTCGATCTCCCGGCCGGGGCGCATCCTGGGTTCGCAGCCCCACTTCCCGTACACGACCGAGCGGGAGCGGCTCGCGTTCCGGGAGGCGACCGGGGAGGCCCACACCTGGTTCACCTCGGACCTCGCACCGCACCTCCAGCAGGCGCAGTCGGACCGCCCGACCACCGGGCACGCGGCCCTGCACCACTACGCCCTGAAGTCGGGCGAGGAGTTCCTGTGGAAGTTCTCGCGCAACCGCGGCGGGAGGATCACCGCCGCCGACGACGACGGCATGGCCCTGACGTTGGAGGAGCGATTCGTCCAGAGGTTCCTCGCGCAGTTCGACAAGGACGCCGGC
This sequence comes from Isoptericola sp. Y541, assembly GCF_059445465.1. Taxonomy (NCBI): domain Bacteria; kingdom Bacillati; phylum Actinomycetota; class Actinomycetes; order Micrococcales; family Promicromonosporaceae; genus Isoptericola; species Isoptericola sp. Y541. Next base: position 449,848 of record NZ_JCAIUJ010000001.1, read on the forward strand.
GACGTGCGACCTGCCGTCGTGGCCACGGTGCCGGATCTCGAGCGGGAGATCGACGAGCTGCGTCGTCTCGACGGCGTCGCCGAGGCCGAACGGCAGGTGAAGAAGGTCTTCGTCGAGCGGTCCGCCCGCGTCATGAACGCCTATCGCACCATCCTCCAGAACGATCTCGGGGAGAGCGGCCGCCGGCTGCTGCACCTCATCGAGAAGGACATCGACAAGGACATCGACGAGGAAGGAACCGCAGATGCTGCACGCCGTTCGTAAGGCCGCCTGGCTCCTCGGGGCGCTCGCCGCCCTCGGCGCCGTCGTGGCCGGCTTCGCCGGCGCCGGCGACGTCGCCCTCGCGCTGCTCGGGGTGGCGGTGCTCGCGTTCGGGGGCGGCGCGTTCCTGTCGTTCCGCGCCCTGGCGGACGTGGTCCGCGAGGCGACGGCGCCGTCCCGCCGCGCGGCCAAGGCGGTCGCCACTCTGGCCGAGCAGCGCGACGCCGAGACCGCGCAGGTCGACGAGATCGTCCAGCGCCGCACGAAGCCGATCAACGCCGGCATCGCCGCGCTGGTCCGGCAGATCGACCACCAGCCGTACGTGCACGCCGAGCTGCAGCGCCGCTACGCGCAGCTCATCGGTACCACCGACGAACCGATGCCGGTGCTCGGCGCCAACTGGGCCGCGACCGCGCCCACCATCCTGTTCATCGTCGACGAGATCCTGGGCCGTGACGCCCGGCGCACCGTCATCGAGTGCGGATCCGGCGCCTCGACGCTGTGGACCGCGGCCGCCCTGCGCCACCGCGGCAACGGCGGGCACGTCTGGTCGCTCGAGTCCGACGCCGCGTACGCCGAGGTCACCCGGGAGAACCTCAAGCACCACGGCCTGGAGGCCTGGGCCACCGTGATCGACGCTCCCCTGGTCGAGACGCCGGTGGCCGAGCTCGGCACCGTGCAGCCCTGGTACGACCTGTCCGGGTGGCCGGCGGCCGTCGCCGACGCCGACCTCCTGTTCGTCGACGGCCCCCCGGGGGTGACGGTCCGGATGGCGCGGTTCCCCGCGGTGCCCCAGCTGCTGCCGCACCTGCGCGACGGCGCGTTCGTCGTCCTGGACGACACGAACCGCCCGCAGGAGCGGGAGGTCGTGCGGCGCTGGAGGGAGATCGTCTCCTCGGGCCGATCCCTGCGCGTCGTCAAGACGGTCGGGCGCAGCACCGTGCTCGAGGTCGGCAGGCATCACGACCGATAGCCGCCCTCCCCAGGACGGACGGGCACCCGCCGTGCGTCTGACACCGGCACCCGTTCAGGGCCGCGCCCACCAAGGCTCGCCGGCCCCGCCGGTCACCTCGCGTCCGCTGCGGCTCGAGGTGCAGGCCCTGCGCGCGCTGGCCGTCCTGCTGGTGATCGCCTTCCACTTCTGGCCGGGCCGCGTCCCGGGCGGATACATCGGCGTCGACGTGTTCTTCGTGATCTCCGGCTTCCTCATCACCGGACACCTCGTGCGGGAGGCGGCGACCACCGGGCGGGTGGCGCTCGGACGGTTCTGGGCGCGCCGCGCGCGCCGCCTCCTGCCCGCCGCCTATCTCGTGATCGCCGTCACGACCATCGCGACGCTGCTGATCGCCCCGTCCACGGTCTGGCTCCAGTGGTTCCGCGAGGTCCTCGGCGCCACCCTGTACGTCGAGAACTGGGTGCTCGCCGCGGACGCCGTCGACTACCTCGCCGCGGACACCGACCCGTCGCCGGTACAGCACTACTGGTCGCTCTCCGCCGAGGAGCAGTTCTACCTCGTCTGGCCCCTGCTCGTCGGGCTGTCGGCGGTCGTGGCGGCCCGTGCCCGACGTTCCCTGGGGGTGGTCGCCTTCGCCGTGCTCGCCGTCGCGACCCTCGCCTCCTTCGGGTACTCCCTCTGGCTGACCGTCGCGAACCCGGCGTCCGCCTACTTCGTCACGACCACGCGGGCGTGGCAGTTCGGGGCGGGCGCGCTCCTCGCACTGCTCCTGGCGCGCCCGGCACACAGGCAGGACACGCCGTGGCGGACGGTGGTCTGCTGGGCGGGCTTCGCGAGCATCGCCCTGGCCGGCCTGATCTACGGCACGTCGACGCCGTTCCCCGGCACCGCAGCGCTGTGGCCGGTGCTGGCCACGGCCGCGGTGATCTGGGCCGGGACGCCCCGGACGCGCGGCTCCCCCGCCGCCCTGATCACGTGGCGCCCGGTGCAGTACACGGGCGAGATCTCCTACTCGCTGTACCTCTGGCACTGGCCGGTGATCGTGCTCGCCCCGTTCGTCCTGGGCCACGTCCCCGGGCTGCTCGAGCGCGTCGCCCTCCTCGCGGGCGTCGTCGTCCTGTCCGCCCTCACCAGGAGGTACGTCGAGGACCCGGTGCGCTTCACCCGTCGCTGGGGGCTCCAGCGGACCGGCCGCGTCCTCGCGCTGACCGCGGCGGGCGCGGCGGTGCTGGCGCTGGCGGCCGGCTCGGTGTGGTTCGTCACCGACCAGCGCGCGCGCCAGCAGGAGGACGTCACCGCGCGCCTGGTCGCGGACATGCCGCCCTGCTTCGGCGCCGCCTCGATGGACCCCGACAAGCCCTGCGAGAACCCGGACCTCGACGGGATGCTGGTCCCCTCGCTCGAGGCCGTCGCCGGCGACTGGGACCACACCCCGTGCTTCGTCGAGAGCGCCGAGGAAGATCTCAATGACTGCTCGTTCGGCCCTGTGGACGACCCCGACGTGCCCCACGTCGTCCTCGTCGGCGACTCGCACACCCGGGCCATGCTCCCGGCCTTCACGGCGCTGGCGGAGGACGGCACGATCAGCCTCACCCTGCAGCTCAAGGCGACGTGCACCTGGACCACGGGCGTCATGAACTACGACGAGCCCCAACGGGTCGCGACCTGCGAGACCTGGAAGGACCAGCTCGACTCATGGTTCGTCGAGCACGCGTCCCAGATCGACCTGGTCGTCACGACCGGATTCCTCGAGAAGCTGTCGGGTGACGCCGACCAGCAGGTCGAGGACATGGCCGCTGCCTGGCGCCCGGTCGCCGACCTCGGCGTGAAGATCGTCGCCCTGTCCGACAACCCCAGGCACGACTCGCGCCCGGTCGACTGCCTCGCCGAGCTCGACGTGATCGAGCCCGACAGCTGCGACACATCCGTCCGCGAGGCGTTCCCGTTCCCGGACACGTTCGCCGCGACGGCGAAGGCCGTCCCGGGGACGGCATACGTCGACCTGACGGACTACTACTGCAGGGACGGCAGGTGCCCCTCCGTGATCGGCGGCGTCACCGTCTACCGGGACAGCAACCACCTCACCACGACCTACACGCGCACCATGGCGCCGTACCTGCTGCGCGAGCTGCGCGCGGTCGGCGCGCTGCCGTGAGCCGGAGTCGCGTCAGCCCAGGCGAGAGGCGAGGGCGGGCTCGAGGTGGGGCGCGAGCGTCCGGGAGAACGTCGCCGTCAGGTGCGACGCGTCGAAGTAGACGACCACGTCGCCGATCACCGCGGGGCAGGTGTCCGCCGTGCACGCGTAACCGCTGAGGTCCAGGGTGGACAACCCCGGCTCGTCGAGGGCCTCTGCCGCGTCGTACAGCGGGTCGGGTGGGAGCCAGGCCGACCGCTCCCCGTCGCACTCGGAGGGCGACCCGGCCGCCGCGAGGCAGTCCGGCACGGAGGGGATCGTGAGCTTCGGGTACGGCATGTCACGCACGACGAGCGTCGGGGTGCCGGTCCCCACGAGGTCTTCGAGGTAATGGGTGTACCCCTCGGCGACGGTCGCGTCGTTGTCCGCCGGGGCCACACCCGCAGCCTTGAACGGCGACAGCTGCGAGGTGACGACGAGGTCGAAGCCGCCCGAGCCGACCTCGTCCAGCACCCGCTGTCCCCAGGCCTCGCAGCCCTCGGAGTCCTGCGGGGTCTCGAACTGCCAGCGGATGTCCGACGTGGGGCACTGCGACGCGACGATCGTGGTGAGGGACCAGTCGTTCTTCTCCGCCAGGTCCTGCAGGGGCGGCAGGAGGTTGCCCGCGTGCGAGTTGCCGATGAGCGCGACCCGGGTGTCGGCCTCATCGTCGCCGTAGTGGCACGTCGCTGTTCCGGTGAACGGCGGCGACTCCCAGCAGCCGTCCTCGTACGCGCTCGGCTTGTCGTCCGCCGCCTCCGCCGGCCCGAGGAGGAGGTCGCCGGCGAGATCGCAGTCGGCGCCCGGCTCCATGGCCGCCGCGCCGACGCACGGGGCATGTACGGCGTCGGCCGCCTCGGCGATGTGCGCCTCGGCACGCGCGTCCAGGGCGACGGAGCCAGCGATGGCTGCGGCGCCGATGACCACGGACGCCGACAGAGCCACGGCGAGCGCGCGCCCGGACCCGGCGGCACCACGACGGAAGCGGTCCTCGACCAGCGGCTTCGTCGCCGCGGCGAGGGTGAGCGCGACCGCGAGGACGCCCACCCGTTCGAGCAGCTCCGGGTTGTGGCCCAGCATGAAGGGCGCGAGGACGATGAGCGGCCAGTGCCACAGGTACACGGAGTACGAGACGTCACCGAGCCACTGGACCGGCGCGGCGTCCCCGACCTTCCGCGGCGACCAGCGTGTGCGCTCGGAGCTCGCCGCGATCACGAGCGCGCACCCGAGTACGGGGAGGGCGGCGGTGTACCCCGGGAACGGGACCGACCCGTCGAAGGCCACGGCCGCGGCCACGATCATCGCTATCCCGGTCCAGGCGAGCGGGGTGCGCCAGCGCGCAGCGACGCGGATCGTCAAGGTCGCGAGCAGCGCACCGACGCCGAGCTCCCAGATCCGGGTCGGCGTGATGAAGTAAGCGCTCGCCGGCCGCAGTTCCGTGGCGAGGACCGACCACGCGAACGAGGCCACGACGATCATCCCGATCGCCACGGACGCCCGCCGCACGAGGTTCCCCCCGCGACGTGCCGCGGACCATGCGACGACGATCAGCACCAAGGGCCAGAGGAGGTAGAACTGCTCCTCGACCGACAGCGACCAGTAGTGCTGCACCGGCGAGGCGGCCGCCTCGGCGCCCAGGTAGTCCACCGACGAGGCCGCCAGCGACCAGTTCTCGACGTAGAGGGCCGCCGCCCCGATCTCGCGGAGGGTGTCGGCCCAGAGCGTGCTCGGGGCCAGGGCGAACATCGCCACCGCCGTGACCAGGAGCACGAGGAAGGACGCGGGCAGGAGCCGCCGCACCCGCCGGGCCCAGAAGTCCGCGAGGTCCCGACCGCTGCGCGGCGGGCGACGCATCAGGTGGGACGTGATCAGGAATCCCGAGATGACGAAGAAGACGTCGACGCCGACGAATCCGCCCTGGAGCCTGCCCGGCCACAGGTGATAGACCACCACGGCGCCGACTGCGAGCGCGCGGAGGGCCTGGATGTCCTTGCGGGTCCCGCCGGTACGGGGTGCGGTGCGCTCAGCGCCACGCTCCGCGATCGGAGCAGTCTCCAGCAAACCAGGGCCTCTCGTCGTACGGCAGTCGTCGTGACCCCGTTCCGGGCCCGGGCCATCTTAGGGCCCGGGCGCAAGTCGGCGGTCGCACCACCCGATCGCCCGGCTTCCGAACGTCGTCCGCACGGACGCGACCGAGTTCCCCTCCATGACCTAGAAGAATTCTGGCGTCGTCACGACGTTCTACGGGACGGCGGACGCAGCCGCCGGTGCCACGAGGCCAGCACCCGCGGCAAGCACCGCCGCGATCGTGGTGCTGATGATGCGCTTCATCGAACCCGCATTCTTGAGATCGGCGAGGTGCCGGGGCCGCACCGCGGCGGCCCCGGCACCCGCTCATGGACGGATCGCGACCGGGCGCGTCAGTCCACGTCGCGCAGGTCCCACGACGGCCGCACGGGAGTCTCCGCGCCCGCGGGATCCTTGGCTGCCGGCGACTCCTGGCTCTCCGAGAAGGCCTTGACCTGCGGTGCGTCGGCGGACCAGGGGCCCCACATGTCGTCGGTGCTCCTGATCATCCAGCCGTCCGGCGTGTTCCAGAAGGAGACGAACACGTTTTCGGAGTCCGGCCCGGTGTACCAGGCGACCTCCAACCGGTCCTCGTCAGACCCCGGGCCGTCCCATCGGGAGGTAATGGTCCCGGCTGAGCCGAACGTGGTGCGCACGTCCTGGAGGGTGTCACTCGTCGCCAGCATGGCGAACTCGTCCTGTGTCGCCAGGTCCTCGGTGGGCTCCGCCGAGCGGTCCCAGTACGCCCACCGACTCTCGACCTTCCAGACGCCCTTGGAGCTCTTGACGAAGTCGACCTGCACGAGGCCGTCAGGAGACGCGGTCGGCCACCCGAGGGACACTGCGTCGTCCGCCGTCCCCGGTGCGTCGTAGTAGTAGCCGATCGTGCCCGCGGTGCCGAACGTGGAGCGGGTGTAGTCGATCGAGTTCCCCGCCTGGACCTTGTCGAACTCTGCGTCGGTCGCCTTGTCCGCGGTCTGGGCCGGCTCGACGTCCCAGTAGGCCGACCGGGTGTCGATCTTCCACACGCCGGACGAGCTCTTGATGAAGTACACCTGGACCCAGCCTTCGGACGACGCCGTAGGCCACTCCAGGACCACGCCGTCGTACTCTGTTCCGGGAGCGTCGTAATACTCGGTGATCGTGCCGTTCGTGCCGAAGGTGCTCCGCACGTACGCAATGCTGTTGCCCTGCTTGACCCTGTTGAACTCCGACTGGGTCGCCTTGTCGGCCGTCCGCGTCGCCGTGTTGCCCCAGAGGGCGTACTTGGTCACGAGATACCAGGCGCCCGACGAACGGCGCAGGAACTCGACCTCGACGGTCCCGTCCTTGTAGTACGTCGGGAACGCGACCTTCACGTAGTCGCCGCCGTACCCCGGTGGGTCGTCGCGGTCGATCACCTTGCCGTTGTTGCCGAAGGTCTTCCGCACGTAGTCGATCGAGTTGCCGTACGCCACCTTGTTGAACTCCGCCGACGTCACCACGTTCGACGGGACGGCGGACGCCGCCGCCGGCGCCACGAGACCAGCACCTGCGGCAAGCACCGCGGCGACGGCAATGCCAAGGATTCGCTTCATTGAGCCCTCATTCTCTCTCTGTGGATCGGCAGGGCGACGGGGCCGCAACGCTGCGCCCCGTCGCCGTGCCAGGTGGGTGGTTCAGCCCGCGTTGCGAAGGTCCCACGTCGGGCGCGACGGGGACTCCTTCTCAGAAGGCACGCCGAGATCGGGCGATTCCTCGACCTCCGAGGACCGCGACGGAGCCCCGTCGCTCCAGGGCCCCGCGATGTCGTCGACGGTCATGGCCTTCCACGTGCCCGACGAGACGGAGAAGTTCATGACGACGTCCTCGCCCTCGGTCCCGGTGTACCACTGGACGAGCAGCTGGTCGTACTCCGTCCCCCGCTCGTCAGCGCGGTACACGATGGTGCCCGCGCTGCCGAACACGCTGCGCGCCTCGTCGAGGGAAACGGTGTCCCCGTTCACGAGCTTCTTCCGGAGCGAGGCGAGCTCCGCCTCGGTCGCGAGGTCGCTGGTGGGTGTCGCCGAGACGCCCCAGTACGCCCACCGGTAGCCGACCTTCCACACGCCCGAGGAGCTCCGGACGAAGTCGATCGACAGGTAGCCGGTCTCCGACTCCGTGGGCCAGTCGACGACCAGTGAGTCGGCGTCGCTCCCGGGGGCGTCGAACTGGCTGACGACCGTGCCCGCGGTGCCGAAGGTGCTGCGGGCGTGATCGAGGGAGTTGCCCACCTTGACCTGGTCGAACTCGGACTCCGTCGCCTTGTCCGTGGTCCGCTTCGTCGCGACCCCCCAGGAGGCCATTCGCGTGTCGACCTTCCAGACGCCGGAGGAGCTCTTGGCGAAGTACACCTGGAGCCAGCCGTCGACGGACTCCGTGGGCCACTCCACGACGACGCCGTCGCCCTGAGTACCGGGGGTGTCGTAGTACTCCGTGATGGTGCCGGCCGTGCCGAAGGTGCTCCGCACGTACCCGATGGAGTTGCCCTGCTTGACCTTGTCGAACTCCGACTGGGTCGCCTTGTCCGCCGTCCGCGCCACCGGGCTACCCCAGGAGGCGTACTTGGCGGTGAGGTACCAGGTGCCGCTGGTGCGGCGGGCGAAGTCGACCTGGACGAAGCCGTCGTCGTAGTAGGTCGGGAACTCGAGCGACACGTAGTCGTCCACGGTGCCCGGCCCGTCGATGCGTTCGGTGATCGTCCCCTTGGTCCCGAAGGTGGACCGCACGTAGTCGATCGAGTTGCCGTAGGCCACCTTGGCGAACTCCGCCGACGTCACCACGTTCGACGGGACGGCGGTCGCGACTGCCGGTGCGACGAGGCCCGCGCCCGCGGCGAGCACCGCGGCGAGCGCGGTGCCGAGGATGCGCTTCATGGAGTACCGCTTTCTCTCGAGATCGCTCGAGCTCTGACGAGGTAACTGATGGAGCGCCTCGTGCGGAGTTCGTCCGTGTCACCGCGTCGTCGCGATTCGCACGGTTGATCCCGATCTGGCAGCGGGCCCTATCTTCCGACAGATAGGTACCTGGGGCCAGGGTGAAATTTCCTCAGCGCTTGCTGGACACCGGCTTGGCCTCGGGGCGCGGCTTGCCGGCATACACGTTCTGATAGCTGTCGCTCAGGTGACCGATGTCGAGGGCGCGAACCCCGGCTCGGTGCAGCCGCCGTGCGAGCACCGTGCCGGCCGGGCCCAGTGCGATCAGGGCGATGTCGAACGAGCCCCCCGACGTCACGAGCTCGACGACCCGGTCGACGTCGGCGTAGGCGTGGGTCGCCGTGGACTCGACCACGGCGGTCGACGCCGCCGAGGAGAACAACGCAGGATCGGCGTCAAACCTCGATCCCGCGCCCGTCACGAGCGCGACACGCTTGTCCTGCCAGACCTGCCGCCAGAGCTCGACGGCGTCGTCGCGCAGGAGGTCGAAGACGGTGGGCCGGGTCACGTGGCTGTTGAGATAGGTGCCGTGCTCCGGCACGCGCGTGCGCAGCTGCGGCCAGAGCTCCGACCAGACGCCTGTCCAGTGCGCGTCCCGGAAGACCTGCGGGAACCCGACGTCGAGGCCGGGTTCGTCGACGCCTTGGAAGATGTCGAGCAGCTCGTTCTGCAGCTCCGGGCTGTTGCGCTGGAACCGGAGGTTGAAGTCGCCGCGGAGCATCAGGCGGAACTCGCCGTCGCCGAAGCGCGCCATCGAGTGGTTGGTCGTCGCGAGACGGCGGAGCGTGGTGAGCATGCTCAGCTGCCGTGCGTTGACGAACTCCTGCACCTCGGTCATCGTCTCGGACGACGTCGCGAGTCGCACCGAGTCGATCAGCCGGCGATGGTCCTTGAGCTCCCGGAGGACCGCGTCGAGCGAGCTGTTGGTCGTGCGGACCGCCGTCACCAGCTCCGCGAGATCGTCCGACGGGAGCCCTTGGGGCGCCTGCGGGCCGGCGGCCATCTCCCCGGCCTTCGACCCTGCGGAGGTCCCGTTCGCGATCCGACGCTTGACCCGCCCGAGTCCCGAGCGCGCGCCGGCCACCAGGCGCGGCGGCCGGGCGGGAAGCGGCGGCAGCTCGAACGGACGACCGGCACGCGCCCCTGTCGGAACGGGGAACGCCGTCAGCAGCGCGTCGAGGGACGTGCGCAGCTCGGGCAACGCGGCGTCGGCCGCCACGGCTGCGAGGTCGAGGGTCGCGAGCTCCTCCGCTCGGACGTCGCGCGTGACCGCCGCCGACTCGTCGACGGTCGAGAAGAAGTCCCCGAACTTGAACGAGTCCCCACCCAGGGGGTGGTCCTCAACCCTCAGCCAGACCCACGGCACGCCGTAGGCCTGGGCGATGATGGCCCCGTGCAGCGACGTCGACACGCACGCGTCGGCGTTCGCGATCTGGTCGATGACCAGCTCCAGGTCCGCCGCGACGTCGACCATGGTGACGCCGGGCTCGGCCGAGCCGCTGAAGTACTTCTTGTGGACGTAGTGCGGGACGGCGGCGACCTTGGCGCGTGTCGCGCCGGCCGGGGTCGTCGGCGTGTAGAACCGCGGCAGCAGCAGCGCCGGGTCGCCGTACACCTCGGGGACGTTCCAGCCGAGCTTCGTCACGAGCTCCTCGCGGGTCCGGTGCCCGCGGACCGCGTGCACCCGGACGTCGCGCCGCTTGCGGAGCCCTTCGAGCTTGGCGCCCGCCAGCGGCTCCATCAGGCCTGCGCCCCACACGTCGACATCGTTGCGGTCGATGTAGCCGATGATCGAGCCCACACCGTACAGCGCGGGCTTCAGGGTGCGTCGGCGTCGCGCGTTGACCGGCTCCGCCCCGGAGATCCGCTGCACGAGCCACGGCCCGATCGCGTCGCCGAAGTTGGCCCGCTCGTCCCACCAGTACACGGCAACCTCGTCGGCCGCAAGGGCAGGGGCCTTGGCGTCACCAGCCGGCGTGCGCCGGACCGCGCCTGCGAGCCACCGCACCCAGCGGGCCCCGAGAACGGCCGCCATCGCGGCATCCCGGCGTCGTGGGGGCGAGCTCGCCGCGACGTGCGCGAGGACGTGGTGCTCGCCCGGCTCCGTCCGCAGCGGTGCCTTGCCGATCAGCGCGTCGCGCAGTGCGCGACGACTCTCGGGGCTTGCCCCGGACACCGTGACGGTCGCGGCGCCGTCCCGGACTGCGACGACGACCTCCCACTCGTGGGAGCGCGCGCCGCCAGTCACCGCGCAGCCGTCAGGACTGGCACGAACCACCACGCGCGGGCCACCGTCGAGGTGACGCGCGAGCTCCTTCTCGAGCACGGCGGAAAGCTGGAGCGGGTTCATCAGGAGTCTTCCTCGTTCACCGGGGATCTGGGTATGAGCCGTACCGTGGTGCGCGACGACACAGCGCGGCGCACTCTACCTGGACGGCCCGTCTACGAGGCCATCCGCAGCAGCTCGTCGACCACCCGAGCAGCAGAGCGGCCGTCCTCCCAGGGTCCGTACGTGCGCGCGAACTCTTCGATCTTGCCGGCGTACTCCGCCTCGACCGCATCGATCGCCTCGAGCGCCCGGAACAGCTCCTCTTCGGTACGCAGCACAGGCCCCGGCGCCTCGGACTCGAAGTCGAGGTAGAACCCGCGCAGCTCGTCGCGATATGTCTCGATGTCGTAGCAGTAGAAGACGATCGGACGCCGCGTCAGGGCGTAGTCGAACATGAGCGACGAGTAGTCGGTGACGAGCGCGTCGGAGGCGGCGAGCAGGTCCTGCACGTCGGGGTACGTGGAGACGTCCACGATGCGGCCGCGTGCCGACTCCGGTATCTGCACCGCCTGCCGGATGATCCCGTGCTTGCGGATCCCCAGCACGGTCCCGACCGGTAGCCGGTCTGCCAGCTCCTCAAGGTCCACGTGGGGGTCGAAAGCGAACTGCGCGCCGACCTTCTCGTTGTCCCGGAACGTCGGTGCGAACAGGATCAGCCGGACCTGCGGGTCCAGCCCCAGACGTCCCTTGACCAGGCGCGCCAGCTCGTCACGGTCGCCCGACACCAGGACGTCGTTGCGTGGGTATCCGGTCTCGACGACCCGCCCGCCGAACCGGAAGGCACTCGTGAGCCGGGCCGTGGCGAACGGGCTCGGCGAGACCAGGGCGCTCCAATATCCCGTCATCTGCGCAACGCGCTCGAGATATCCGTCGCTGCGACCCGTGGTCGAGACGGCGTCGAACTGCATCCGCTTCAGCGGCGTGCCGTGCCACGTCTGCAAGTAGAACGTCCGACGCGACGGCCGCACGTCGATGGGGAAGTTCTGGTTGTTGACCCAGGCCTTCGCGCGGCCCAGCTCCCAGTAGTACTGGGGAGAGCGCGGGACCACCTTGCGTGTGGTGAGGTCCGGCGGCCGGAATGTCCCGGTCGTCGACCACACAGTCCTCAGGCCGGTGTCACGACGGACCAGCTCCTCGTAGACGGCGCGCGGGCTGTCCGCGTACTGCCGGCCGTTGCCCGCCTCGAAGACGACGGTGTCGCGGCGGGGCAGCATCCGGGCCAAGCCCATGAGGAGGGCCATCGCGCGCGGATAGGAGCGACCGGCGCGGAACTTCAGCCAGGCCCCCTGGACGGCTGAGCCGTCCAGCAGACGCCACCACTGGACGGCAGGCCCGCCGGCGGCGGCGATCGAGGCCATGACCCGCTCGTTGTTACACCGATCGTGGTGCAGTATCAGCCGTGACGCGCGCTCCCAGTGCTCGTCGGCCATCACGAACCCGCCTGCAGCGGCGCGGACGACTTCCTCGACCAGGGAGTCCGCGTCGCGAACGATTTGGCCCGGCAGGTCGCTCTCCAGGTCGAGGTGCGATCCGCGTGGCCCGATGAACCGCTGGCGATCGAACTGGAAGTACAGGACGGGCCGGCGCTGGAAGGCGAAGTCGAACGCCACCGAGGAGTAGTCGGTCACGAGGCATGCGTGCTCGCGCAGCAGGGTCTGGACGTCGACCTCGCCCTGCTTGACGACCCTGACCCCGGGCACGTCGAACAGGTCGGCAAACCGGCGCATGTTCGGGTGCAAGATGAACGTGACGGGCAGCCCCTCGGAGATCGCCTCCTTCAGGCGCGGGTGCGACAGGAAGCCCTGCCACTGCTCGCGATAGTCGCTGATCTCGAATTCGTCACGGTTGCCCAGCCACTCCCGCCATGTGGGGATGACCAGGAGGCCGGTCGGCGGCGCCTCGAGGGGCGCGAGGAGCGCGTCGATCCGGGGCAAGCCCGTGACCCGCACCTGCCCCGGGCGGAACCCGAAGTCGTTGATGATCATCTCCCGCTCCCGGTCAGAGCTCACGTGGAAACGATCGGTGGCGAACCCGTGGGCGAGCTTGCCGTAGTTCGCCACCATGTTCTTGGTCCCCATGACGCCGTGCTGCAGGAACACCCGCACGCCTCGCACGCCCCGCGCTGCCCCGGCCGCCCGCGAGGGCAGCAGGTACTCGGCGTGGTGCGTGCTGATCAGCCGGCTCGCCAGGAACGCGACACGGATGTGCTCGCGCGAGTTGCGCAGCACCACGTTCCCCCACGGGGCGACGCGCTGCAGGTCGGGGGCGTGCTCGTCGATCACGTAGTAGGCGGACCGGCGGGGACGGTTCTCGCGGACCCATCGGAAGAAGTGGTAGCCGTTGTCCTGCGCCTTGTACGGGAGCTCGCCGACGAGCCAGATCCCGAGGAACGGCCGCACCAGGGGGAGCATCCAGGCGGCGCGGGTCCACCGTCGGAGGTACGCGAACGAGTCCGCGCTCATCCGCTCGACGTGTATCGAGATATTCGCCCCGCGGAAGGTGGCGTATGGGACGAACTGGACGATCCCGTCGGTACCCGGCGCCTGCCCAGGGCGCAGCGCGCCGTGGCGGCCGGCACTGTTGACCCGTCTGCTCTGCACGCAGCCGTCCGCGTCCTCGACCTCGACGAAGAGGTCGAGCGTCTCGTCACGAACGTCGAGCCGCCCCGCCAGGTCGTGCAGGTCGACGTCGACGGAAGCGCGCTGGACGAAGCGCCCCCGGTCGAGGAGCGCCTCATCCGCCCGGTCGGCCAGTCGGCCCACGAACGCATGGCGAACACCGCTCTCGCGCGCGACCGCGACGATCCGCACCTCGCGCGCGCGCCGGTCCGCGCCCCGGACATCGACCTGGAATTCGGCCCCGCTCTCCGCGAACCGGAGCTCCTCGACCGTCACCTGGAACCTGCGGCCTGGGACGCCACCGAGCAGGACGCTCAGGTTGCCCTTCTGCGTGACCACGACCCGGTCGTCGGCAACGCGGGAGCTCCCACCGTCAGCGGCGACCTGGCGCACCGTTCTGCCGAAGTTGCCGAGACGGACGGGGCCCGGGACGTCGGAGAGGTCCGGCCGGTCGCCGTCCTCCAGGGTGTCGCGAGGCACGAGGTGCATCCAGAGGTCCGCCACGTCGCCGTTGCCCGCGGACAGGCGCCGCAGCTCGTCGACCGGCAGTGTGACGGAGAAGTCGTAGTCGCCGTCGGCGGCAGCCCGGACCGTGGCCCCGCTCTCGCGCAGCACTGCCGTCACCTCGCCCACCCGCCAGTTCGGCCGGACGTAGTTCCCGCTGATGTGCAGCGACCCGTCCGACAGGGAGAACTCGATGTTCCGTTTCGCCGGCCTGGGCCAGGCGCCCGAGCGGCGGCGGAGTCGGCGCCGCACCGGCTCCGGGGCCACTCGTCGGAGCACTCCGCGCACACGAGAGGTCAGGGGTGCAGTCAAAGGTGATCGGCCCTTCGGTGTTGCTGCGAGAACTCCTCAGCATCGACGCCGATCAAGCCCGGCTCGTGCCGCGCCCGTTCCCAGCAGTGCGTCGTGCGGTTACGCATGGATGGCCCGCACAGTGTACGGCCCGTCCGGCACGGAGCCGCAAACTCAGAAGCGCTCCGAGAACCTCGCCAGATCACGGGACGCGCGCGACAGGACCCGAGCCGGGAGGCTCCTCCTGGGCGGCACCGGCAGCGGCACGTCCCGGTACCCGAACTTGCGGAAGTCCTTGAGGTAGAACTCCTCGAGGCGCGACTCGAGCGCCGGGGACACCTCGACGTCCTTGCTCGAGATACCGCGGGTCGTCTCGCTGGTGCGTACGCGCGCGACCTCGGTCGGTAGGCCGAGCTCGTAGCGCTCGTTGAGATCCTGCACGGCGGCGTCCAGCCCGTCCTCGAGCCGATAGACGCGCGCGCCCTTGACCAGGAACTCCACCTGCGGGCGGATGTGGTTGTCGTGGACGTACGGGTTCGAGGCGAACTGCTCGAAGCGCTCCTGCGCCCATTGCTCGACCGCGTCCGCGCTGGTGGAGAGCTCCTGCTTGTGCCGCATCACGTACTCGGAGCGGAACCGCGCGACCGGGTCACGCACCACGGCGAAGACCGCGTCGAAGCGCCGCAGCCGGAACGTCTCGGACAGCAGGAGCCCGTGCATGTGCTGCGGCGTACATCGGCGCAGGTGATTAGGGTCGCCCTTGTGCATCCGGCCGTCGTGGTACGACATCCCCCAGCCGTCGGCGAGGAAGTGCTTCTCCATCGCCGACCCGCCGGTCTTGGGCACGTGGATGAACAGGACGTTCCGGCCGTCCTTGGTGAGGACAGGCATGAGCTCTCCTTCGCCGTCAGGACGCGTGCGGGAGGGTGCCGACCATCCCCGCCGCCACCGTCTTGTTCGTGGCCTCGTCTACCAGGATGAACGCCCCGGTCTGGCGGTTCTGGCGGTAGGGGTCGACGAACAGGGGCTGCGTCACCCGCAGCCGGACCCGTCCGATCTCGTTCAACCGGATCTCGGTGGCGCCCTCGTCCCGGTGCAACGTGTTGACGTCCACCCGGTACTTGACCTCCTTGACCATCGCGCGCGCCCACCGCGTGGTGTGCTTGATGGCGTACTTCTTGCCCTGCACCAGCGGCGCGGACTCGTCCATCCAGCAGATCTGCGCGTCGATGTCCTGCAGCGCCGCAGGGGTGTTGTGCGGGCGGCAGATCATGTCGCCGCGCGAGATGTCGATCTCGTCGGCCAGGCGCACCGTGACCGCCATCGGCGGGTACGCCTCGTCGACCGGGCCGTCCGCGGTGTCGATCGCCGCGATCGTCGTCTCGAGGCCCGACGGCAGCACGCGCACGGCGTCGCCCGGCTTCAGGACGCCGCCGGCGACCGTGCCCGCGTACCCCCGGTAGTCGCGCGCGTCGTGCGACTGCGGCCGGACCACGTACTGCACAGGGAACCGGACGTCCTGCAGGTTGCGGTCGCTGGCCACGTGCAGGCTCTCGAGGTGGCTGAGCAGCGGCCGTCCGTCGAACCAGGGCATGTTCTCGCTGCGGTTCACCACGTTGTCGCCCGCGAGCGCGGAGATCGGGATGAACGTCAGGTCGGGGACCTGCAGGCGCGAGGCGAAGTCCGTGAAGTCGCGCCGGATGCCCTCGAAGACCTCCTCGGCGTAGTCGACGAGGTCCATCTTGTTGACGCACACCACGATGTGCGGCACGCCCAGCAGCGTGGCCAGGAACGTGTGCCGGCGGCTCTGCTCGATGACGCCCTTGCGCGCGTCCACGAGGATGAGCGCCACGTCGGCCGTCGACGCCCCGGTCACCATGTTCCGCGTGTACTGGATGTGGCCCGGGGTGTCCGCGATGATGAACTTGCGCTTCGGCGTGGCGAAGTAGCGGTACGCGACGTCGATCGTGATGCCCTGCTCGCGCTCGGCTCGCAGCCCGTCGGTGAGCAGCGCCAGGTCCGTGTAGTCGTTGCCGCGGTCCTTGGAGACCTGCTCCACCGACTCGAGCTGGTCGGAGAAGATCGTCTTGGAGTCGAACAGCAGCCGCCCGATGAGCGTGCTCTTGCCGTCGTCCACGGAGCCCGCGGTCGCGAAGCGCAGCAGGTCGGCGGAGGTGTCGATCGCGGTCTGGGTATGGGTCTCGGTACTCGTCTCGATACTCATAGCTTTAGAAGTAGCCCTCTCGCTTGCGGTCCTCCATCGCGGCCTCGCTCACCTTGTCGTCGCCACGGGTGGCCCCGCGCTCGGTGACGCGCACGGCGGCGACCTCCTCGACGATCTCCGCACGGGTCGAGGCCGTCGAGGCCACGGCCGCGGTGAGGTTGGCGTCCCCGACGGTGCGGTAGCGCACCGACCGCGCCTCGGCGGTCTCGCCGTCCTTGAGCGGGGTGAACTCGTTGACCGCGAACAGCATGCCCTTGCGGTCCACGACCTTGCGCTCGGCGGCGAAGTACAGGTCCGGCAGGTCGATGTCCTCGGCCTCGATGTAGGCCCAGATGTCCAGCTCGGTCCAGTTCGACAGGGGGAACACGCGGATCGACTCGCCCTGGTGGACGCGACCGTTGTACAGGTTCCAGATCTCCGGACGCTGGTTCTTGGGGTCCCACTGGCCGAAGTCGTCGCGGAAGGAGAACACGCGCTCCTTGGCCCGCGCCTTCTCCTCGTCGCGCCGCCCGCCGCCGAAGAGCGCGTCGAAGCCGTTCTTCTCGGCGGCCTCGAGCAGCACCGGGGTCTGGATGCGGTTGCGGGATCCGTTCGGCTCCTCCTGCACGAGCCCGCGGTCGATAGCGTCCTGCACCGAGGCCACGACGAGCTGGATGCCGAGGCGCTCCACCCACCGGTCGCGGGTCTCGAGCACGCTCGGGAAGTTCAGCCCCGTGTCCACGTGCATGATCGGGAACGGGATCCGGGCCGGCGCGAACGCCTTGGCCGCCATGTGCAGCATGACGATCGAGTCCTTGCCGCCCGAGAAGAGCAGACAGGGGCGCTGCATCTCGGCCACCACCTCACGGATGATGTGGATGCTCTCCGCTTCGAGGCTGCGGAGCTGGCTCAGGACGTGAGACGTCACGACTGGGCACCTTCCTTGATGTCGACCCCGACCGTCACCAGCGCCGCACGCAGGTGCGACGCCACGGCCGGGTGGCAGACGAAGAGATCTGGGAGCCAGGGGTCCTGGCGGTTGTACCGGAGGGGCGTGCCGTCCAGGCGCGTGCACTCGAGGCCGGCGGCGAGCGCCACGGCGACGGGCGCCGCCGAGTCCCACTCGTACTGCCCGCCCGCGTGCACGTACGCGTCGGCCGTGCCGTCGACCACGGACGCGACCTTGACGCCGGCCGAGCCCATCGGCACCAGCTCGACGTCGCCGCGCGCGGCGAGCTCGCTCACGAAGGCCGGCGGACGGCTGCGGCTGGCGGCGATCCGCAGCGGGCGGCGGCCGTCGAGCACGGCGTCGAGGTCGGACGTGCCGGGGGCCGCGCCGGGAGACAGGGTGTCGAGGACGACGTCGCGCGCGGGCAGCCCCACGGCGCCCGCGGTGAGGCCCGACCCGCGCTCCCAGAGGGCGACGTGCACCGCGAAGTCGTCGCGCCACGCCTCGCTGGTCGAGCCCGTCGAAACCCCGTCGGTCGAGCCCGTCGAAACCCCGTCGGTCGAGCCTGTCGAGACCAGGTCCTTGGTTTCGACAAGCTCAACCAGCGAAGTGGCGCGCTCGGCGAACTCGCGCGTGCCGTCCAGCGGGTCGATGATCCACACCCGGTCGGCGTCCACGCGCGACGCGTCGTCCTTGGCCTCCTCCGACAGCACGGCGTCGTGAGGACGGGCGCGCGCGAGGGCGGCGGCGAGCCAGGCCTGGCTCGCGGCGTCGCCCGCATCCTTGAGGTCCGCGGCGACGAGCTTGCCGCCGGTGGCGTCGACGTCGGCCCGCAGGCCGAGCAGGACGGCACCGGCGCCGCGGGCGAGCGCGACCGCCAGGTCCGCGTCGCGCAGCGACGGGACGAGGGAGGTCGGGGTCGACTCCGGCATGCGGCACCTCGGCAGGATGGTCTGGGACAGTGGCCACGGCGGGCCGCGGCCGACGCTACCATCGCCGCCAGGTGTGAATCCTGGGGGCTCCGTACCGCGGAATCATTCCGATAATCCCGATAGAACTGGTGCCCATCGTGATCGACCTCCCCCTCGCGCTCGGCGGTCTCGCCGTCGGGTTCGTCGTCGGTCTCACGGGAATGGGCGGCGGTGCGCTGATGACGCCGATGCTCATCTTCGTCTTCCGGGTGGACCCGCTCACGGCGGTGTCGAGCGACGTCGTCGCGAGCCTGTTCATGAAGCCCGCGGGCGCGATCGTGCACCTGCGGCGCCGCACGGTGAACCTGCAGCTCGTGCTGTGGTTGTGCATCGGGTCCGTCCCCGCGGCGTTCTCGGGCGCACTGCTCATCCGCTACCTCCCCCTCGGCGACGCGTTCGACGAGACGCTGACGCGGGTGCTCGGCGTCGCGCTCCTCGTCGCCTCCACCGGGCTCGTGGTGCGGGCGGTGCTCAGCATGCTCCAGCGCCGCACGGCGCTGGGCGAGGGGCCGGCCGCGCCGAGCACCCCGGACATCGTGGTCCGCAAGGTCCCGACCGTGGTCCTCGGTGCGGTGGCCGGCCTCATGGTCGGCCTCACCTCCGTGGGCGCCGGGTCGATCATCATCGTGGTGCTGCTCCTGCTGTACCCGGCGCTCAAGGCGTCCCAGCTCGTGGGCACGGACCTCGTTCAGGCCGTCCCGCTCGTGGCGGCGGCGTCCCTGGGCCACCTCCTCTACGGCGACTTCGAGCTGGGCCTCACCACGTCGCTGCTGATCGGGGCGATCCCCGGCGCCTGGTTCGGCGCCCACGTCTCGAGCCGCGCGCCGGGCGGGATCATCCGCCGCGCGCTGGCGATCCTGCTCCTCGCGTCCGGCCTCAAGCTGCTCGGGGCGTCGCTCGGCGTCGTCGCGGGCGCCGCGGCCGGCGCGCTCGTCCTGGGCAACCTGCTGTGGATCGTGGTGCGCGAGCGCATCAAGCGGCTCCCACCCAGACCCCTCCCGCGCGGCGCCGTCGCCGCGCCCGTCGACGCCACCGAGGCTGACAATGACAACGACTCCGACCCCACCGCGAAGGACCGGTCCCACCAGCCATGAACCTGCCCGCCACCACCCGCGTCCTCACCGCCGACGAGCTGGACCTGCTGGAGCTCGCCCTCGCGGGCGGGGCCCCCTGGTTCCCGCCGGGCGACCTGCCGGATGGCCCGGTGACCCTCACGGACCCGGAGAACACGCCGCTCGCCGTGACGGCCCGCGGTGCCCGCCCGGAGGAGCTCCGCGCGGTCAAGCCGTTCGCCCGCGCGGCCGGGCCGCACTGGGACCCGGCGCTGCGGCGTGCGGCCGCCGACGTCCGCCGCGGGGGGGCCATGGACGGCTCTGCCGGAACTCTCGCCGTCGTCGTGACGGAGCCGCCCACCCGGCAGGAGCGGGACGCGCTGCCGGACCTGCTCGACGGCGCCACGTCGGTGCTGCTGCTCGTGCCGGCCTCCCGCCGCTCCCCCGCCGCCGGCACTGTCGGCGCGCCGGGGCTCGTCCGGGTGGCCGAGTCCCTTGCCGCCGAACTGAGCGGCGTCGACCCGACGGGCAGTCCCGCGCCCGCCGTGGACGTCGTCGTCGTCCCGTGGCCGGCCGTCGCCCCCGAGGGCCTGCGCTGGGACGACGTCGCCGCCCGGTACGGCGCGGGGCGTGCGTTCGTCCTGGCGGAGCGACGCGACGACGCCGCGCGCGCACGGGTCGAGCGGCTCGGCACCCTGTGGGCGGACGAGGTGGCGGCGCTCTACCCGGAGGCCTCCGCGCGCGAGGTCCTCCGGGCCGCCCGCACCGCCAGCCGCGCCGGCGCGGTCGTGTTCTTCACCGGGCTGTCCGGCTCCGGGAAGTCCACCGTGGCCCGCGCCCTGGCGGCTGAGCTCGACGACGAGGGTCTGCACACGACCCTGCTGGACGGCGACGAGGTGCGCCAGCACCTGTCCAAGGGGCTCGGGTTCGACCGGGAGTCCCGGGAGCTGAACGTGGAACGCATCGGCTACGTCGCGGCCCTCGTCTCCTCGCACGGCGGGGTGGCCGTCGCGGCGCCCATCGCCCCGTTCGCGTCCGGCAGGGCCCGCGTGCGCGCGCTCGCCGAGGCGGCAGGGGCCTACCTGCTGGTCCACGTGAGCACCCCGCTGGAGGTGTGCGAGGCCCGGGACCGCAAGGGCCTGTACGCCAAGGCTCGCCGCGGCGAGATCCCCGAGTTCACGGGCATCTCGTCCCCCTACGAGGATCCGACGGACGCCGACCTGGTGATCGACACGTCGCACGTCGACGTCGCCGACGCCGTCGCGCAGGTACGCGCCGCGCTGGACACCCGCGTCGGTTGAGCCTGTCGAAACCGCTTGTTGGTTGAGCCGGTCGAAACCGCTGTTGGTTGAGCCTGTCGAAACCGGTTTTCGACAGGCTCAACCAACGATCTCGACAGGCTCAACCAGCGGCGGGGATTCAGTCCTGCTGCTTCTTCTTGCGGCGCGCGCGGGGGCCGACGCCGCCTGCCCGCCCGGAGGAGTTCGCCTGGCGGTGCGCGCGCACGAACTTCCGGTACTCGGCGAGCACCTCACCGGTGGGGCCGTCCATGACGAGCTGCCCCTGGTGCACCCACAGCACGCGCGTGCACATGGCGTCGATCGTGCTGATCGAGTGGCTGACCAGGAAGATCGTGCCGGCGTCCTTGCGGACCTCGTCGATGCGGGCCTTGGAGCGGGCCTTGAAGGCCGCGTCGCCGGTGGCCAGCGCCTCGTCGATCATGAGGATGTCGGGGGTCGCGGCAGACGAGATCGCGAACCGCAGCCGGGCCCCCATGCCGGAGGAGTACGTCTTCATCGGCATGTAGACGAAGTCGCCGATGTCGGCGAACTCCACCACCTGGTCGAAGCGCTCCTCGACCTGCTTGGGGGTGAGCCCCAACGCGAGGCCGCCGATCCAGATGTTCTTCTCGCCCGTGAGCTGCGGCATGAGCGCGGCGTTGACGCCGAGCAGGGCGGGCTCCCCCGCCACGTACACGGAGCCGGCGTGGGGCGGGATGAGGCCCGTGACCGCACGCAGCAGGGTGCTCTTGCCGGAGCCGTTGATGCCGACGATGCCGATGGACTCGCCGTGCCGGGCGACGAACGAGATGCCGCGCACGGCGTGCACCTCGCTCACCGCGCCCACGTGCTGGGACGTCGAGGAGACCAAGCGCCTGAGGAGCGAACGCTTCGGCGCGTCGGCCTGCCGCACGTTCTCGGCGCCCTTCGCGGCCACCTGCTTCGCCTTGCCGCCGAACACGCGGTAGACGATGTGCAGGTCGTCGACGACGAGCACCGGGTCGCCGAGGGTCGCGACGGGCGACGGGCCCACGAGGTCCTCGGGTTCGAAGTCCTCGTCAAGGTCGACGTCGAGATGGAGATCGGACTCAGTCACGACCGTAACGCTCCTCTCCGCGCCAGAAGACGATGAAGCCGACGACGAAGGTCACGACGGCCCAGCCGGCCGCCCACGCCCACATCGACGGGTCCTGGGGAAAACTCGGCTCCTGCGTGAGGGACGACCGGCCGAGATACAGGAAGACGGACACTGGCTGGTACTCCAGGATCGGCCCGATGAAGGTCTGCGCCGACTCGGATAGGTTCTCCACGTAGTGCGTGACGGGAAAGATCACGCCCGACGCGTACATCACCAGGCGCAGCACGAAGCCGATGATGTTGTCGAGGTCGGGGGTGATCGCGACGGCCCGCGCGACGATGAAGGCGATCCCCGTGTTGAAGATCCACAGCAGCGCCACGAGCACCGGCAGCAGCAGCCAGCTCCAGGTGACCTGCACCATCGGGTACGCGGGCAGCAGCCCACTGAGCAGCACGATCGCGCACATCACGAGCAGCGCGGGCACCAGCGTGGTGAGCAGCGAGACTACCTGCGCGATGGGCAGCACCGCGCGCGGGAAGTGCAGCGACCGGATGAGGTTGGTCTTCTGCGCGATCGACCGCGAGCCGGCGTGCACGGACTGCTCCACGAAGCGGAACAGGAAGGTGCCGATGGTGATGAACGCGATCACGTTCTCCACGCCTCGGTTCGTCTTCAGGAGCAGGCCGAAGATCAGCACGTAGACGGTCGCGTTGAGGATCGGGTTGAGGACGGCCCACAGCTGACCCAGGTAGTTGTTCTGATTCTTGGAGTAGGCCGTCGCCGTGCCGAGGACGCGGATGAACGCCCAGCGTGAGGTGACGTCGCGGATGTACCGGCCCAGCGGAGGACGGATGCCCATCTGGCGCAGTCCGAACTGCTCCGCGAGGGCCAGGCGCTCCGCCGAGGTGGTGTCCGGCACGATCGGCTCCGGGGGGCGGAGCGGGTCGCGGCCGTCTCCCGGCGTCCCGCGGTCACCCGACGAGGCGCCCGTGGTGGTGTCGGTGGTCACGTAACTTGCATACCCGTCTTCTGAGGTACGGCCAGCGGCTGCCAGGCCCCGTTGATAGTACAGCGCAGAGACGGTCCAGATCCGCCCCCAGGCATCCCGGGATCGCCCAGGACGTCGTGGAATACTCGGTGCGCCATCGGACCCCGCCCCACCAGGAAGGCACGGATGTCGCACGTCAGCACCCCTCGGCCCACGCTCACGGACCGCGGGCGCAAGCTCCTCGCACGGCTCATCCTGGGTGCGGGCTCACGCGCCAAGCAGCTCGTGAGGCGCGCCATCGTGGGCGAGCCTCCGGAGTTCTCTCCGGAGCTCGACGAGCTGCCCCGGTACCCCGTGGTGGCCTACTTCGCGGACACCCCGAACCAGGTGTACCAGCTGCAGCAGTGGCTGCCCGTGCTCGAGCAGGTCGCCGAACGGCACCCGCTTGCCCTGGTCACCCGCAACTGGGAGGTGACCGAGCTGCTGCGCCAGATCACGCCCTTGCCGGTGCTCTTCACGCGCAAGCTCGACGGGTTGCGGCGCATCTACGACCAGGTCGACGTCAAGACGGTGGTCTACGTCAACAACGGCTGGCGCAACTTCCAGTCGCTCATCCACCAGCGTGCGCTGCACGTGCACGTCAACCACGGCGAGTCCGACAAGATCTCGATGGTCTCCAACCAGGCCAAGGCCTACGACCACGTGGTCGTCGCGGGCCAGGCCGCGATCGAGCGGCACGAGCGCGCCCTGATCAACTTCGACCTCGACCGCCTCGTGGTGTGCGGGCGCCCCCAGCTGGACCTCGAGGTCGCCCCGGTGCTGGCCCCCGCCCCGGGCCTGCGCACCGTGTTCTACGCACCGACCTGGTCCGGCGAGGACGACGCCAACAACTACACGTCGATCGACGTGTACGGCGTCGCGATCGTGCGCGCGCTCCTCGGCCTGCCCGACGTGCGCCTGGTCTACAAGCCCCACCCGCGCGTGCTCACGGCCACCGAGCCGCACGTCGTCGACGCCCACGCGGAGATCGTGCGGCTCCTCACCGCGGCGACCCAGGCGGGGGTGCCGCACGCGATGCCGTTCGACGCCAACATCCTGGGCGTCTTCGAGGGCACCGACCTGCTGGTCACCGATATCTCGTCCGTCGGCCTCGACTTCCTGTACCTGCGCCCCGAGGCGCCCATCGTGATCACGGACCGACGCACCGACCGCGCCCGGATCGTCGCCGAGGCGCCCGTCGCGAGCGCCGTCGACATCATCGACGGCGACACCGTGGCCGACGTAGCCGAGATCCTCGGCGCGAACCTCGCGGTCGACCCGCGGCACGACGCCCGGCTGGGCGTGCGCGACCACTACTTCGGGTTCCCCCGCGGGGAGAGCAGCCGACGCTTCCTCGACTTCCTGTCGGACTGCGTCGCCCGCCGCGACACCATGCTCGCCGGCCGCCCGGAACCTGCGGCCGACGACGACAAGTGACGCCGCCGCTGGTTGAGCTTGTCGAAACCAGTCCTGCTGGTTGAGCCTGTCGAAACCCACCCCGCCGGTTGAGCCTGTCGAAACCCAGTCCTGCTGGTTGAGCCTGTCGAAACCCGGCGACATGGTCTCGACAAGCTCGACCGACGAACCTGCCGGTTGAGCCTGTCGAAACCCGGCGACGTGGTCTCGACAAGCTCGACCGGCGAACCTGCTGGTTGACCCTGTCGAAACCCGGCGACGTGGTCTCGACAAGCTCGACCGACGAACCTGCCGGTTGAGCCTGTCGAAACCCGGCGACGTGGTCTCGACAAGCTCGACCGGCGAGAGCGGGACTAGCTCGACCGGCGAGAGCGAGACAAGCTCAACCGGAGCGAGGCGCCGCCCCGCTTCGAGAAAGCTCGACGAGATCACCCAGCCTGCCGTCGATCAGAGCGCGCCGCTTTGCGCGCGACCAGCCCTGGACCTGCTTCTCGAAGGCGTAAGCCTCGTCGATCCGATCGAACTCTGCCGCAAAGGCGAGGCGCACAGGTCGCCGTCGACGGGTGTATGCGGCGCCTTCGCCCGACTGGTGCTGTGCGATGCGCAGGTCGAGCGCCGTCGTGCTACCGACGTAGTACGAACCGTCTGCGCACTCGAGGATGTACATATGTGCCATGCCGCCAGCGTGGCGGCGTCGACGGACGTCGAGGCCGCTTGGTCTCGGATGTGTGGACGAGCAGTGGCTGTGGGCAGGTTCCCGCCGCCCTGCGGGTCGAACGAGGTCCGATGTCGCCGGTCGAGCTTGTCGGGGCTCTCGGTTTCGACAAGCTCAACCAGCGGGTCGGGTTTCGACAAGCTCAACCAGCGGGTCGGGTTTCGACAAGCTCAACCAGCGGGCGGTCAGAGCTCGCGGTTCGCGCGCTCGAGGTCCTCCGCGAAGTCGACCTCGACCGCGTACAGGTCGGAAATGTCTACCGGCGTGATCTTCACGCCGTCGCGCTCGATGGCGAGCTCGACGCCGCGCTCGAAGTACGCCTGGTCGTCCACCTCGACGAGGCGCTGCAGCACCTTCGCCTTGTCCTGCGGTGCCACGTAGTTGATGCCGACGGCCTCGCCGAGCGCCCCGGCTCCGACCGTCTTCGACAGCTCGAGGATGTCGCCCTCGTCGTCCACCGTGTACTTGACCTCCTCGTCGCCCACGGACGAGGTGTTGACGCAGACGAACGACTTCTGCGAGTCGATCAGCGGCTGCACGCGGCGGAGCACGTCCGGGTGGAAGACGACGTCGCCGTTCATCCAGAGCACGCCGCGGTCACCGGTGACGCGCAGGGCGCGCATGAGGCTCTTGGAGGTGTTCGTCTGGTCGTAGACCTCGTTGTACGCGTAGGTCACGTCCGGGGCGGCCTCGAGGATCATCTCGAGCTTGAAGCCCACGACGATCAGCACCTCGGCCTCCCGGCCGTACACCGACCGCAGGTTGCCGAGCTGCTGGGCGAGGATCGTTCGTCCGTCGCGCAGCTCCGTCAGCGGCTTGGGGTGCGGCCGGCCGAGACGGGTCCCCATGCCCGCTGCCAGGATCACTGTCTGGATGCTCATCGCGTTCCTCTCTCGTTATCGGTCGGTGCGGCGCTCGGCGCGCCGTAGGCCTCGATCCGCGCGACCTCGCGGTCGCGGATCTCCATGAGGCGCTCGCTCGCGGCGACGAACCGCCGCGTGGACGCCCCGGGCGTGGTGTCGCCGAGGTAGTGCTCCCGCAGCCGGAGCCGTTGCTCCCGCGTCGGGTCGTCGGTCAGCTCGCGGTCCACCGTCTTCAGCACCTCGCCGAGCCCAGCGACCGGCAGGGCCGGCGCGAGCTCGAGCAGCGGGCTGGACGCGATGACCACGTCGCCGACGGGCCGCGTCACGACGATCGGCTCCCCGGTGGCGAGCCAGTCCATCGCGACGCCCGAGACGTCACAGACCAGCAGGTCCGCCGCCGCGAACGCGGGCGCCACGTCGCCGTGGGTGTCCGTGCCGTGCGCGGGGCCCTCGGCCGGGGCGGGAGCGGCCGCCAGAAACTCGCGGATCGCCTTGTCCGCCTCCCCGTACGCCGCGACACGCACGCCGGTCAGCGGGTGCGGCCGGTACAGCACGCGGTAGCGGCCGGACCCGACGAGGGCGCGCACGATCGCGAGGCCGTGCGTGGCCACCGACCCGTACTCGGCGGACGGCTGGCCGCCCTCCCAGGTGGGGGCGTACAGGACCGTGGGCAGCGGCCCCCGCGGGGTCTGGGCCCGCAGCCGCAGCTGGTCGTCGAGCTGGGGGCGGCCCACGGGGACGCAGCGGGCGTGCGCGTCGTACAGGGTGCTGAACTTCGCCATGCGCTCGACGGCGGCCTGACCCGCGACGAGCGAGAAGTCGTAGGCCTTGGTCTGGTTGGAGACCGTCACCAGCTTGTCGCTGTCGCCGTGCATCAGCGAGGCGTGCACCAGCTGGCCGAAGCGCAGGCACGTGAAGTTCTCGGGGTTGTGGTTGACGTAGAGCGCGAGCTTGGTCGACGAGCGCCCCAGGACGTCGTCGAGCGTCGTGTAGTGCGCCACCGTGCGCACGTCGAGCCCACTGTCGCGGCGGATCGCCCGGGCGGTGCGCGAGTCGCGCGTCACGACGACGACGGGGTGCTCGGCGTGCAGCGCGCGGAACGTCTCGTACCACTGCTCGATCTGGTACAGCGCCTCGGGGGTGTCGGCGAAGTAGACGAGCACCTCGTACGGCCACGACGTGCCGAGCAGGGCCTCGTCCTCGCCCAGGCCGTCCGGCATCCCTCCGGGCAGCAGCCCCAGGCGACGGATCACCTTGCCCCCCAGGGAGCGGATCCGGCGCCGCAGCGTGGCGCCCCGGGGTGTGGCAGGCAATGGGTCTCCTGAAGCGTCGTCGGTCAGCGGGGGGCGCGTCGCAGCATACCGGCCAGGCGTCGGAACACCCCGGGCCGGGCGCCGGGCGCCGTGATGGTCGTCGTGCCGGCCGTCGTGGTGCCGGCCGTCGTCGTGCCACGCGCGGCCCGGTCGGCCGGCTGGGGCCGCCGCCTGGTCACATCGCCGAACACCTCGGCCCACCGCGCGACCACAGCGGCGTCCGAGTAACCCCTGGCCGTCTCGATGGCGGCCTCGCGCATGCGGCGGACGGCGTCGTCGTCGAGCGTGACGAACCGTTCGATGGCGGCCGCGAGGGCGTCGGCGTCGCCGTCCGGCACGAGGAAGCCGTCCACCCCGTCGGTGATGATGTCGGCGGGGCCGTACCGGATGTCGTACGCGATGGGCACGCAGCCGCGCGACATGGCCTCCGCGAAGACGAGCGGGAGCCCCTCGGACCGGCTCGTCAGCAGCAGGAACGACGCGTCGGCGAGGTGGTCGGCCGCCCCGGGCACGAAGCCGTGCAGCGTGACGCCCGGGACCTTCGCCGCCCGCGCCGCCACCCGTTCGCGCTCCGGGCCGTCGCCGTACACGTCCAGCGTGAGGTCCAGGCCGGTGCGCCGCGCGGCCCGCCCCAGCCCGACCATGGCGTGGCCCACGCGCTTGCGTGCGTGCAGCGACGCCAGCACCGCCCCGCGGTACCGGTCCGGGTGCTCGGGCACGGGGCCGTCGGGCAGGTCGGTGCTGTTCGGCACGACGTAGGTGTTGGGGCGCTCGCCCACGCGGTCCACGACGTCGCGACGCTGGCCCTCGGTGAGGAAGACCACCGCGTCGTAGTCGTCGAGGTGCTCGATCAGCGGCGTCCGCGCCACCGTGAGAGGGCCGTGCGCATCGGTCGCCTTGGCCGACAGGTGCGCACCGTGCACGAGGTGGGCGGTGTAGAGGTCCTCGCGCTTCAGCGAGCCGAAGAACTTCACCATCGTCTTGCTGTCGATCACCACGTAGCCCGGCTTCTCCGGCAGCACGACGTCCAACCAGTACCGGTAGAGCGACCACACGGAGCCCCAGCGGCGGCCGGCGCGGCCGTCGCGGGAGTACAACGTGATGCTCCGGCTGGTCCCCGTGCGCTCGTCCACGGCCGCGAGGGTCCGGTCGGACCGGAAGTGCAGGTACCGCTGCGCCTCCTCGTCCTGACCACCGTCGTCACCGTCGTCCTGACCGCCGTCGTCCTGCCCGCCGGCGGGCCGGCCGCCCTCGACGCGCATCAGCTCCCCGGGCTCCCCCGTCGGCCGCTCCTGCGGCCGGGCGCCGGGCGGGGGCGCGACGACGTCGTCGGGCAGCTCGCGCAGGTCGGCCCAGACGTTGTGCAGCGTGACGCCGGGCACCAGCTCCCCGCGCTTCTCGAGGTCGGCGCGGGTGGCCTCGACGTCGAGCGTCGGGGCGAAGGTAAGGATCCGCACGGGGACACCGGCCTCCTGGGCGAACGCGCGAGAGCGCCGCAGCAGCGCCGACGTCATGCCACCGTAGGTGGCAGGGATCGTCCAGGTCGCCGCGGCGTGGCTCCCTGGCGGGAGCGGGATCGTCGGGTGTCCGTGGGTGGGGGGCACCGGCCCATCGTAGGGGCTGGCACCCCCCTGCACGGCCGTCCGAGGCCCGGGACGGACCGCCCGATCCGGGCCCGTTCTCCGACTGCTCCGGTGTAGTATCGCCCGGCCCGCCGACCCCCATCCGGGAGAGTTCATGCCCCGCCGCTCGCTGCACCCTGCCACCTGGCTCCGCGGCGCCCGCCGAGCCGTCCGGTCCGCACTCGGGCCGCGCCCGTCGTCGACCGCCGACGCCCCGGCGTCGCGCCGCCACCCGTCCGTGCACCAGGTGCGCGCTCAGCTGGGCGCCAAGGACGTCAAGGCGGCGCAGTCGCTGGTCGACGCGGGGCTGGCACAGGCCTCGCCCACCGACGACGCCCTGCTGGCGGCCGGCCTGGTCGCCCACCACAAGCGCCTCTACGAGCGCGCGCTGCACCTCTTCGACCAGACCGAAGGGGCCGCACTGGCCGTGACCCCCGTCGCGTTCGTCGAGTCCCTCTACCGCGTGGACCCGCAGCGTGGCCTCGAGCGGACCCGCGAGTGGCTCGACGACGCGCCCGTCGCGATCCGCGCGCGGACCTGGCACACGGTGCTGCGCTACGTGTTCGCGCACGGGGACACGGCGCTGCGGCACACGGTGCACGACCGCCTCGTCGCGTCGTACCACGGCGACGAGCAGCGCTGGCCCGGTGGCGCGCAGGAGATCGCATGGCTCGACCGGTGGCGCCGCGCGGAGCGGCACGCCACCGCGCCCGCCCCCGGCGCCCGGGTGCCGTTCGCCGTCATGGACTACGTGCAGCCGGGCAAGGGCAAGACGTCGCAGAACATCGGCGACCACGTCCAGACGCTGTCCTCCCTGGGCCACGTGGTGCGCCGGCAGAACCTGCGGTTCCACGGGCAGCCCGAGCTGGTGGGCTTCGTCGAGGAGATGCAGGGCCGGGTGCGCCCGGAGCTGCAGCTCGACGGCGACGCCACAGACGTCGAGCTGTACCGCGTGGACCGCGACGGCTCCACGTTCCAGGCGTTCCCCGAGGGCACCTGGATGCTCGAGTTCGGCTGGCACTCCCACGACCTCGCCGCCACCGGCGTGTGGGACTTCCCCATGCACGAGAACCTGCAGCCGCTCTTCGTCTCGTTCCACTGCAACAAGCGCGGCCTGCTCACGCCCGAGGTGCTCGACTACCTGCGGGCCCACGGACCCGTCGGCTGCCGCGACTGGACCACGGTCGACCTACTCCTCTCCCTCGACGTGCCCGCCTTCTTCTCGGGCTGCCTCACCACCACGGTGAGCACCGTCTTCCCCGAGCTCGAGTCGCGGCCGGAGCCTGCCACCGTCTACGTCGACGCCGTGCGCGAGCCCGTGCCCGACGGGCACGACAACATCAAGCAGAGCTACCCCGGCGTCAAGGCGCGCACGTTCGTGGAGAACATGCGCGAGGCCGTGCGCCTGCTCGAGTGGTACCGCACCAGCTACACGCATGTCGTGACCAAGCGCCTGCACTGCTACCTGCCGACGACGTCCCTCGGCCTCGAGGTGGACTTCCAGCCCGCGAACTACGCCGACGTCCGCTTCAGCGGTCTGCACCCGCTGGACCACGACGGCTTCGAGGCCATCCGCGCCGGCATGATCGCCCGGCTCGAGCCCGTGCTGTCCGCGATCTTCGAGGGCCGGGCCGCCGAGGACGTCTACGCGCTGTGGCGCGAGACCGTCGCCCCCGAGGTCGAGCTCGCGCGGTCGCGGCACACCGCCGCGACGCCGCTCCCGGAGCTTCCCGTCACGCCGGCCGCGCTCGCTGCGCCGGCCGTCGTCGAGGCGGAGCCGGTCGCCGGGTCCGTCGACGTCGTGCTCCTGCCCCGTCGCGACGAGTTGTCCCGCGTCGGGGATGCGGTGCGCGCCCTGGACGCCGCCGCCTCCACCCCGCTGCGGGTCTGGCTCGTGGGCCCCCGCGTCACCCAGGTCAGCCTGCCGGAGCTCTCCGCCCGCACCGACGTGCACCGGGTCCCGACCACCTCGCTCGACCTGACGTCCGTGGGGATCGCTCCCGGCCAGCACGCGCACCACGTGCTGCTGCCGCACCTGCTGCCCGGCGTCGACCGCGCGGTGGTGCTGCCCGTGGACGCAGTGGTGCTCGGCGACCTCGCCGAGCTCGCCGCTGTCGACCTCGCCGACACCGCCCTGGCCGCCCGGCACGCCTCGCACGCGGACCCCAGCGGGTTCGGCCTCCTGTACCGCGCGGCCCGGCGCCTCGACGACGCGCCCGCGACGGCGTACGACTTCTACCGGCGCATCCACGCACGCCACGTGTTCGACTTCAACGCGTTCGACACGAGCGTGCTGGTGCTCGACCTCGCGCGGCTGCGGGAGCGCGGCTTCGCCGCCGAGGCCCTGACGGCCATGCGGGAGTTCCGCGTCGACGCGCGTGAGGCGCTGCACCTGTACGCGGGCCCGCACCGCACCGAGCTCGACCCGGCCTGGGACCACGTGCCCACGCGCGACCTCCCGGGCGCGGACGCGAAGCTGGTGCACTGGGCCGACCGCGTGAAGCCCTGGGACGACGCCTACGTCGCCCGGCAGGAGCTGTGGCACGACCGCGCCGAGACACCCGTCGAGCCCGTCGCCGCTGGTTGAGACGACAGTCGTCGCCCCCAGCACCGAACCAGGTATCGTCGCCGCCCGTGACCTCCCAGCCCACCGCCACCGCAGCCCCGCACGGGGCCGCCACCCCCGCACGGGTGCGCCCCCGGCCCCGGCTGCGCGGCCTCGACGGGCTGCGCTTCCTCGCGGCGGCGGTGGTGCTCGGCTTTCACTACACGGGCATCGGCATCCCGCAGTGGGGCGCGCCCCCGCACGAGGTGTTCCCGGTCCTCAACCACGTGACGCGGTACGGCTTCCTCGGCGTCCAGCTGTTCTTCGTGATCAGCGGGTTCGTCATCATGATGACGGCGTACGGGCGCACGATCAGCAGGTTCGCGGCCTCGCGGGTCGCCCGGCTGTACCCGGCCTACTGGGCGGCGATCGTGCTCACGGTCGGGCTGCAGCTCGTGTGGGACGGCGGGCGCAACCCCACGCTGCTCGACTCGCTGCTGAACCTCACGATGCTCCAGGAGGCGTGGGACGCGCCGAACGTCCAGGGCGCGTTCTGGACGCTCTGGTTCGAGATGAAGTTCTACCTGCTCATCGGCGTCTTCATCCTCGTGGGGATCACCCGCCGGCGCGTGATCGCGTTCGCCGTGCTCTGGCCGCTGGTCGCGCAGCTGGCGCGGGCCACGGACAGCGACCTGCTGTCGTCGCTGCTCATCCCCTCGTACGCCCCGTACTTCGCCGTCGGCATGCTGCTCTTCCTCGTGTACAAGGACGGCGGCGACCTGGCGGTCTGGCTCGGCGTCGCGCTCACCACGGCCCTCGGCATGCGCCAGGCGTACCACTACGCGGGCACGGCGGCCGAGCACGTGGGGGCGCCCGTCTCCCCTGCCGTGTGCGCGGCGGCGGTGGCGGTGATGGTGGTGCTGGTGTGGGCGCTCAGCAGCGGCCCGCTGCGACACGTCGACTGGCGGGTGCTCTCCACCCTCGGCGCGCTCACGTACCCGCTCTACCTCGTGCACGGGCAGTTCGGGTTCGCGGTGATCGACCTGCTGCACGACGACGTCTCGCGCTGGGTCGTGCTCGCCGTCGCGACCGCGCTGTCGCTCGGCATCGCCGCGCTGCTGCACTACGGCATCGAGAACCGCGTGCACGACCGGC
The DNA here is from genome assembly GCF_059445465.1 of Isoptericola sp. Y541. NCBI lineage: Bacteria > Bacillati > Actinomycetota > Actinomycetes > Micrococcales > Promicromonosporaceae > Isoptericola > Isoptericola sp. Y541. Next base: position 482,189 of record NZ_JCAIUJ010000001.1, read on the forward strand.
TCCGCGACGGCGTGCGGCACGGCCTCGACAAGACGCTCGACACCCGGCGCTGAGCTTCGGCGGTCGAGCCTGCGCTCAACCGCCGGGCACGACGAGGTGCAGGCGGGAGTGCATCTCGCGCACGAGCCCGTGCTGGTCCTGGGCGAGGAACTCGTCGACCGCCTTGCGGCACCCCGACCAGGCGAAGTAGTCGTCGATGACGACACGGCCGCCGGGGACGAGGCGCGGCACCACCCGCTCCAGGCAGGTGCGTGTCGACGCGTACCAGTCGCCGTCGAGGTGTGCCACGGCGACGGGCTCGTCGCCGGTGAGGGTGTCCTCGAACAGCCCCCGCACCAGGTCGACGTTCGAGCTCTCGACCGGGAGCCCGTGCCGGGCGAACGACTCGCGGACCTCCGCGTACAGGTCGTCCCGGTAGCCGTAGTAGGCGTCACCGCCGCGCCCCTTCGCCCGCCCCTCGGCGATCGTCGCGTACCGGGTGTGCACGTCGTCCCCGTCGTCCACCGTGGGCGGCGGGATGAGGCCGAACACGTCGTGGACGGCGAGGTGCCGGGTAGGCGCCTTGGCGGCGGCGATCACGATGGCGGACCCTCCGCGGGCGGTGCCGCACTCGAGCAGCATGCCGGGCAGCGCCCGCGCCTCGGCGCCGAGCACGGCGTGCGCGAGGTCGTGCAGCGGCCTGATGCCGAGCAGGGTGAGGTGCTCGGCCCGCACCGCTCGGACCATGGCCGCGACGGGGTCGGGCAGGTCGTCGAGCTGGTCCGCCTCGAGCTCACGGACCCGCTTGCGCAGCTTGCGCACGTCGGTGCGGCGGGCCTCCAGCTCCTTGCGGGTCCGGGCCAGCTCGGTGCGCAGCTCGGCGACCTCGGCCGCCCCCCGTTCGTCGGCCGGCGCCGAGGTCGTCGCCCGTGCACCTCCCCGCAGGGCGGCCACGAGCCTTTCCCGCACGCTCCGTTGGGGCATGTGCCCATCGAAACCCACCGGGCGCCGGATGGCCAGGGGACGGTCGTGGGCGCGGTCGGCGGCACCCACCGTTCATCCCCCGGCTACGCCGACGTCCCCCGCGCGTCGCCCGCCGTGGTGACACTGACGAGGTAACCGCGCTCGTCGGGTCCCCGCTGCGCCGCCGGGCACGCCGGCGCCAGCACCCGCGTGCTGGCCCGCGCCGACGTCCCGGCGCTCACGGCCGGCATCGACGCCGTGCGCGCCCTCGGCCTGCCCCCCGGGCTGGACGTGGAGCCCGCCCCGGCGCCCCGGCGCCTGCCCGACGACACCGTGGTGGTGGGCGACCCCTTCTCGGGCGCCTTCCAGGCCGCGCTGCGGCGGGCGCCGCGCCCGCCGCAGCGCCTCGTCGTCGTCGGCTCCGCGCTGGTGGCGGACGGCCTCGTGCACGCCGACCGGTACGCGGCCTGGGTGCGCGGCACCGGCGAGCTCCTGCTGCGACGGGGCGAGTCGTGCTTCGTCCCCGACGCCGCGGGTTGCTCACCGTCGACGCGCCGTCTGCGCCTGGGTCCCCCGACCGGTTACCGGCACGCCGACCATGCACTTTCGCGCGTTCTCAGCGCTGAGAACGCGCGCAAGTGCATGGCCGACACCCTGCGGACGTGTGTTGGTTTGGCCCGAGGACGCGGGGTGCGGCTAGCCTGACCGGCGTTCGTGCACCGGCGCCGTCACCGGAACCGACGGCGCGACCCGCACTGCCCCCGACGTTCCACGGTGATCCCTCCGCATGCCCAGCTCCGTGCACGACCACGACCACGTCCGCCCGCCTGCCGTCGACAAGGCCTCGGACGGCGCCCCGGGCGGCGCCACGTCGGACCGCGCCACCTCGGGCCGTGCCACCCCGCGAGGGTTCCGCCCTGAGGTACAGGCGCTGCGGGCGCTGGCCGTCGGGATGGTGGTCCTGTTCCACCTCTGGCCCGGCCGGATCCCCGGCGGCTACGTGGGCGTCGACGTCTTCTTCGTCATCTCCGGCTTCCTCATCACGGGCCACCTGCTGCGCGAGGCCGAGTCGACGGGACGTATCCGCCTCGGACGGTTCTGGGCCCGCCGCGCTCGCCGCCTGCTGCCCGCCGCCTACATCGTCCTCGCGGTGACGATCGTCGCGACCCTGCTGCTGGCGCCGCACTCCCTGTGGCAGCAGTGGTTCCGCGAGACCCTCGGCGCCACCCTGTACGCCGAGAACTGGGTGCTCGCCGCCGACGCCGTCGACTACCTCGCGGCGGACAACGACCCGTCACCCGTCCAGCACTACTGGTCGCTGTCCACCGAGGAGCAGTTCTACCTGGTGTGGCCGCTGCTCGTGCTGCTCGCCACGGTCGTCGCGGCCCGCCGGGGCGGGTCCGCGCGCCGCACGACCGGCGTGCTCCTCGCCGCCGCCACCGCCGCGTCCTTCGCCTACTCGCTCTGGCTGACCACCGCGAGCCCGGCCTCCGCGTACTTCGTCACCACCACCCGCGCGTGGCAGTTCGGCGCCGGCGCGCTGCTCGCCCTGTGGCTGGCACGGACGGGCCGGCGCCCGGTCGGCGACGGGGTCCGGGCCGCCGCGGCCTGGGCGGGGCTGGCCGCCCTCGTCGCGTGCGCGTTCACCTTCGACGCCGCGACGCCGTTCCCGGGCACCGCCGCCCTCGTGCCCGTGCTCGCGACGGCCGCCGTCATCGCCGCGGGCGCGCCGGGCGGCCGGCTGTCCCCCACCCGCCTGTACGGCTGGCGGCCCGTGCCGTTCACGGGAGAGGTCTCCTACTCGCTCTACCTGTGGCACTGGCCCGCGATCGTGCTGGCGCCCCTGGTGCTGGGCCGCGAGCCCGGCCTGCTCGAGCGGGTCGTGCTGCTCGCCGGCGTCGTGCTCGTCTCGGCGCTCACGAAGAGGTTCGTCGAGGACCCGGCCCGCTTCTCCCGGCGCTGGGACCTGAACCGCACCGGCCGCGCCCTCGGCCTCTCGGCGGCCGGCGCCGGCGCGCTCGCCCTCGTGGCCGGGTGCGCGCTCGGCGTCGCGCAGCACCGCGTGCAGGAGCAGGAGGCGATCGCCGCCGCCGTCGTCGCGGAGCAGCCCCCGTGCTTCGGCGCCGAGGCCATGGACCCCGACGAGCCCTGCCACAACCCCGAGCTCGACGACGTCGTCGTGCCGGCCCCCGAGGCCGTCTCCGGCGACATCGCCGAGCACAAGGAGTGCTTCGTGGACACCGACGAGTCCGCCCTCGCGGACTGCGAGTTCGGCGCGGTCGACGACGCCGACGTCCCGCACGTCGTGCTGGTGGGCGACTCCCACGCCCGCGCGATGATGCCGGCGTTCCTCGGGCTCGTCGACCAGGACCGGATCAGCCTCAGCGTGCAGCTCAAGAGCTCCTGCCCGTGGACGGCGGGCCCCGTCGACGCGGACGGCGAGCGGGCGCGCACCTGCGAGCGGTGGAAGGACCGGCTCGAGCCGTGGCTCGAGCGGGAGGCGTCCGTCACGGACGTCGTCGTCACCACGGGCTACCTCAAGTACCTGTCCGGGAGCGCCGACCGGCAGGCGGACGATCTCGCCGACGCGTGGGACCCCGTGGCCGAGCGGGGCGTGCCGATCGTCGCGCTGTCGGACAACCCGCGGCACGACGAGGATCCGTCACAGTGCCTCGACCGCAGCTTCGGCGCGAACCCCGACCGGTGCGATCTCTCGGAGCGGCGGGCGTTCCCCGACCCGCAGGTGTATGAGGACGCCGTCGACGAGGTGCCCGGAGGCTCGTACGTCGACCTCACCGGGCTCTACTGCCGCGACGGCCGCTGCCCCGCCGTCATCGGCGGCGTCAACGTGTATCGCGACAAGCACCACCTGACCACTACGTACACCCGGACGCTGACGCCGTACCTGGTGGACGGCATCCGCCAGGCGGGCATCCCGGTCTGACGCCCGCTCGTTGTGCCACCGCCTGTTCGGCACACGTGGCTGGAGGCTGCCCACAGGGCTCCTTGTCCGCCCCGCAGTGCGAGCGGCACGGCGTCGGCGCGTCCCGACGCTCACGGCTCGTCGCCGGTGGTCGATGGCGGGCCATGGCGCGTGGTGTCGTGGACACCGTGGCGGTGCCTCCGTGGGCACGTCGGCTCTTGCGCTCCACGGGATCGACGGACTACCCACCCGCCCGCGCCCGGGGGCCGCGTTACCGAAGGCGTCGCGCCGCGTCGGGCGCCCGGGCATCCCCCTGCGTCAGTTCGACGACGGCATGACGACCACGGAGTTCGGCGACCGGCGCACCGGGCCGCGCAAGATCGCCTCGGCCGAGTGGGCGATCGCCCAGGCCGTCCCCGAGCTGCCGATGGCGCACGGCCTCGCGGTGCTGGACTCGGCGCTGCGACTCGACGCCATCGACCGCCGCGGTCTCGATCGCGCACACGACCATGCTCGGGGACGCCGCGGTGTCGCCCTCCGCCACGACCTGTGGGACCTCGCGGATCCGCGCGCGGCATCGCCGTTGGAGTCGATGGGACGTTGGCAGTGCATCGACGAAGGTGTCCCGCCGGACACGCTCCAGCTCCCCCTGCACGACCGTTCGGGCCACCTCCTCGCCGTCGGCGACCTGGCCTGGCGCATTCCTGGCGGCTGGCTGGTCGGCGAGATGGACGGGCGCGCGTGGCACGACGACCTCCCGGGCGGTGTCCGCCGCGACCGGGACCGTGACAACGCCCTCACCGCGCTCGGTGTGCAGCTGCTCCGGTTCGACGCCGGCCATGTGGCCCGGGACTCCGTGGGAACCATCGTCCGGTCCGCGCTGGCAACAGCCCGCCGAACAGGTGGTTGACACCGTGATGGGCGTCGTTCGGCGCCCATCACGGTGTCAACCACCTGTTCGGCACCCCGGGCGGCGGGCACCCCGGCGGCATTCAGGGGGTGAGGCGGTTGTCGACCATCGCGAGGGCGGAGCCGATGGCCATGTGCATGTCGAGGTACTGGTAGGTGCCCAGCCGACCGCCGAAGTGCACGTCCGGCTCGTCCGTCATCAGCTCGCGGTAGCGCTTGAGCCGGTCGCGGTCGGCGGGCGTGTTCACCGGGTAGTACGGCTCGTCCCCGCGCTCGGCGAACCGCGAGTACTCGCGCACGATGACGGTCTTGTCGGAGGTGTACTCGCGCTCGGGGTGGAAGTGGCGGAACTCGAGGATGCGCGTGTACGGCACCTCGGTGTCGGCGTAGTTCATCACCGGCGTGCCCTGGAAGTCCCCGACCGGTAGCACCTCGCGCTCGAAGTCCAGGGTGCGCCACGAGAGCGACCCCTCGGCGTCGTCGAAGTAGCGGTCCACCGGCCCGGTGTACACCACCGGCACCTGACCCACGACGGCCTTCTTGTTGACCGGCTGCGCGTCGTCGAAGAAGTCGGTGGCCAGGCGCACCTCGATGTTCGGGTGGTCGGCCATGCGCTCCAGCCACGCCGTGTACCCGTCGACCGGCAAGCCCTCGTGGGTGTCGTTGAAGTACCGGTTGTCGTAGGTGTAGCGCACCGGCAGCCGGGAGATGATCGACGCCGGCAGCTCACGCGGGTCGGTCTGCCACTGCTTGGCCGTGTAGCCCTTGATGAACGCCTCGTACAGCGGCCGCCCGATGAGCGACACGCCCTGCTCGTCCAGGTTCGACGGCCGCCGGCCCTCGAGCTCGGCCGCCTGCTCGCGCACCAGCGCACGCGCCGCGTCGGGGCCGTGCGCCGAGCGGAAGAACTGGTTGATCGTGCCCAGGTTGATCGGCATCGGGAACACCTCGCCGCGGTGCGTGGTGTACACGCGGTGCACGTAGCTCGTGAACGCCGTGAACCGGTTGACGTACTCCCACACCCGCTCGTTCGAGGTGTGGAACAGGTGCGCCCCGTACCGGTGCACCTCGATGCCGGTGTCCGGGTCCAGCTCGCTGTACGCGTTGCCGCCGATGTGGTCGCGGCGGTCGATCATGAGCACCTTGCGGCCCTGGCCGGCCATCTGCTCGGCGACGGTCAGGCCGAAGAGTCCGGTGCCGACGACGACGAGGTCGGTCATGTCAGGTTCCTCCAGGTTGCGCCGGTGGAGCTTGTCGAGACCACGGTCCCGGGTTTCGACGGGCTCAACCAGCGGGACGGGTTTCGACGGGCTCAACCAGCGGGACGGGTTTCGACGGGCTCAACCAGCGGGATCGGTCAGTCCGGCTCGTACCCGCCGCGCAGGCGCGTGTAGGTGCGGTACCCGGCCTTGCGCACCTTCTCGGGCACCACGCGGTAGCCGGCGCGCACCACCACGTTGCGCACCAGCTGCGGGCCCGTGAGGAAGCCCTCGGAGTGCAGGGTGCGCTGCAGCGCGAGCTCGGACGCGAGCAGTCGCCGCCCGCCGCGCCGCGCGTACGCCCCGGCGCCCACGCGGTAGAGCACCAGCGGGTCGGTGACGTTCTGCGCGACCGCGCCGCCCGCGATCATGCGGGCGAACAGCAGGTAGTCCTCCATGAGGTCCAGGTGCTCGTACCCGCCCGCCGCGGCGACGGCGGAACGCCGGTACACGACCGACGGGTGGTTGAACGGGTCGCGGAAGCGCGCCGTCGTGGCGATGTCGTCCCCGGTGGGCGGCATGCGCACCATGCCGGGCGCGGCCTCGTCCTCGTCGAACTCCTGGATGGCGGAGCCGACGATGTCGTGCCCGGCGGCGACGAGCGGCACCTGGGCGGCGAACCGCTCAGGCCGCGAGATGTCGTCCGCGTCGGCGCGCGCCACGATCTCGTGCTTGCACGCCTCGAGCCCGGCCTCCAGGGCGCGGGCCAGGCCGACGTTCCGGTCCAGCGGAACCAGCGTGACGGGGACGTCGGTGAGCTCGTGCAGCCGCGCGAGGACGGCGGCGACGTCGTCGCCCACGGGCCCGTCGCGGACGACGACGACCTCGTCGGGCCGGAGCGTCTGGTCGCGGGTGACGGACAGGAAGCCGCGCTCGAGGTGCGCCGCGTCGTCGCCCGCGTACACAGGCAGCAGCACGGAGAACCGCTGGTCGTCGAGGGGGCCGCGGGCGACGGGCGTCCGTGCCGCCTGCGCCGAGGCGGGCGTGGCCGGACGCGACGGGCCGACATCGCCGTCGGCCGGGCCCACCTCGACCCGGGCGACGCTCAGCGCGGCCGGCCCGACGCCGGACAGCACCTCGGTGTCCGCACGGGGGCGCCGCACCATGCCGTGCCACAGCCCGCGACCGCCGGCCTTCAGCAGCGTGGCGCGGTCGGAGGAGCGCTCCACGGTGCGGGTCCAGCGACGCAGCGTCGACCCGCCGTAGAGCACGCGCTCCGACGCCGCGAGGGCCGACGAGCGCGTGAACGTCCAGACCTTGTTCCGCACCTCGTAGTAGAAGCGCGGGCCGGGGTCGTCGTCGGTGCCGACCAGGCGGGCCGTGCGGTGCTCGACGACGCTGCCCGGCACGTACAGGCCGGTGCCCCGGCGCAGCAGCCGGGTGGAGTACTCGAAGTCGTCGTTCCAGATGAAGAAGTCGCTCACCGGCAGCCCCAGGGCCCGCACGGCGCGCGCGTCGATCAGCATCGACACGAAGGACATCGACCGCACGGGCATCGCGCCGACGGCACGGGCCCGGTGCAGCTCGGCCGGCGTGGCCCCCGGCCGCGTGCGCGGCGTGTTCATGGGGTGGTCGCTGCCGTCGGTCCACACGACCCGGCTGGCCATCGCGGTCACGTCGCCGGCGTAGGCGTCGCGCGCGCCGAGCAGCGCGTCGAGGGCCGTGGGGGTGGGGATGGTGTCGTCGTCCATGACCCACACGAGGTCGGCGTCGAGGTCGGCGACGGCGGTCGCGATCCCGACGGCGAAGCCGCCGGCGCCGCCGGTGTTGCGCTTGAGCGCGACGACCTCGGGGGCGCTGGGGTGGGACCGCGCCACCTGGAGGGCGTCGTCGGTCGACGCGTTGTCGACGACGACGACGCGATCGACCGGGCGGGTCTGCGCGGCCAGCGCGTCGAGGGCCGCGCCGAGCAGCGCGGCTCTGTTGTACGACACGACGACCGCAACGACGGAGGGGGTGGACATCCCGCACATCTTAGTGGGCCGCGGGGGGTGCGAAGGTCGCCCGCCAGGTCTCCGGGTCGACCAGGCCCCCGGCGGCGGCCCGCCACCGGCCCGAGACGGCCCTCCACCGGAGAGCGAGGCGCAGGTGCGTGCCCACGGAGGCCCACGCCAGCCGCCAGAACCGGCGCCGGTCGCGGCGCAGCCAGACGCCGGAGCCGCCGTCGGAAGTCAGCACCAGCACCGAGTCGTGCCCGGGCACCTCCCACCAGGTCGCCTGCTCGCGGCGCAGGGTGGCGGCCGGGGCGTCGCCGCCCGGGGTGGGGCGGAGGTTGCGCGCCAGCCCGCTCAGCGCGAGCCGCGCCAGCGCCACGGGCGAAGACGGCCGCGGGCCCGGACCGGGGCCCGCTGCGCCGCCGGGCGCCCGGTCGAACACGGGGTCCCCGGCGCGGTGCACGGTGGTCTCGAGGTAGGCGGAGCCCACCGCGCGCGCGGCCGGGACCACCCTCTCGAGGTCGGCGTGCAGGTCGCCGGGGCCGGCGAGCACGTCGCGCAGGGCGCGCAGGTGCAGGTCGACGGCGTAGTACCGCATGCCCAGCAGGAGCTTCAGGTCGGTGGCGAGCAGCCCGGGCAGCAGCAGCCCGGCGCGCGGCCGACGGGCGTGCAGCAGGGCCGCGATCACCCGGTTGCGAACGTGCAGGTAGGCCTGCCACTCGACGGTGTCGTCCTTCTCCGTCCAGGCCACGTGCCACAGCGCCGCGCCGGGCAGCGACACCGTGTCGCGGCCGGCGTCGCGCGCCCGCAGCCCGAACTCCGCGTCGTCCCACTTGAGGAACAGCGGCAGCGACAGGCCGACGGCGCGCAGCACGTCGGTGGGCAGGAGGCACATCCACCAGCCGTTGAAGTCGCTGACGCCGCGCTCGTGCAGCCAGGGGGTGTCACGCAGCGGGCCGGCGGCGAGGTCGTGCCACTGCTGGTCGGGCCGCGGCGGGCCCCAGTTGAAGGTGCGCTCGTGCACCACCTCGCTGAACGAGTTGAGCACCGTCGGGCGGTACAGGTCGAGCATGTGCCCGCCCACGACGACGGGCGTGCGGGCGGCGCGGTGGAAGCGGATCGCCCGCAGCAGCGCCTCGGGCTCCACCTCGACGTCGTCGTCGAGGATGATCACCGCGTCCGCGTCCGGGCGGTCGAGCGCCTCGAGCATCCCCCGGGAGAAGCCGCCCGACCCGCCGAGGTTGCGCTGCTCGATCACGGTCAGCCGGTCGCCCAGGGCGGCCGCCACCTCGGCGTAGTCCGGGTGGTCGACGACGCGCCGCGTCCCCTGGTCGATGACGAGCACCGTGCCCGCCGCCTCGGCCAGCGGCGCCGAGGCCGCGATCCGCCGCAGCGTGGCGACGCAGAACTCCGGCTTGTCCATCGTGGTGATCGACAGGCACACGTCGCCGGTGCGGCGCGGGCCGACGTCCACCAGCCAGCGCGCGTCGGTGACGACGACGTCCGTGTCTCCGGCGTCCACCTCGAACCACAGCCAGCCGCCGTCGGCCATGCCCGAGACGTCGACGTCGATCACGACACTGCCGGTTGAACCTGTCGGAACCGAGGTCTCGACAGGCTCGACCGACGACGTCGAGGCCCGGGTACCGACAGGCTGAACCGGCAAAGTTTCGACAGGCTCCACCAGCGAGGTCGCGTCCGAGCGCACCAGCCGCACGGTGCCGGCGCCGGTGGCGTCGACCTCCAGACGAGCCGTCGTCACGCCCGCCCAGCGCACCCAGTACGAGGCCGGGAACGCCGAGAAGTAGGTCGCGAAACCCTGCGAGGTGCCCGCCGGGACGCGCGCCCCGTCGCCGGAGACGACCGCGGGGCCGTCCTCCACGCACAGGGCGCGGCGGTCGGACGACCCGTCGGCAGGGAGCAGGATCAGCTGCTGGGCGAGATGCACGCGCTCGACCCTAGCGCCCTCGCCGATCCTCCCTGCTGTCCTTCGCCGGTTGAGCTTGTCGAAACCACATGGGGTTTCGACAAGCTCAACCAGCGGTGGTTCCGACAAGCTCAACCAGCGGTGGTTCCGACAAGCTCAACCAGCGGTGGTTCCGACAGGCTCAACCAGCGGTGGTTTCGACAGGCTCAACCAGCGGTGGTTTCGACAGGCTCAACCAGCGAGGGCTACCAGCGCGCGATGGAGATCTTGCTGATCCGTACCTTCTTCCCGTCGCTCACCTTGCGCAGCGTCACCGTGCCGTCGGACATGCTCGACAGCTTCACGCTGAAGATGCGGTCGCCGTCCCGCGCCCTGCCGAAGTCGAGCGTGCCGCGGACCTTCCCGCCCACCAGCACCTGGAGCTTGCCGTCGGCCGGGTTCGTCGGTCCGCGGACGATGACCCGCCGCACCTGGTTGGCGCTGCCGAGGCTGATCTTCGCGCCGCCCTTGGTCGTCTGGTACGCGTAGTCGCCGTAGTAGATCTTGTGGTGGACCTTCTTCCACCCGCTGGAGAACGACCACGACTTCGGCAGGATCGTGGTGCTCGTGCGCACGACGCTCGTCATGGGGCCGCGGTGGTACTTCGAGCTGATCGCGCGCACGGCGATCTCGCGGGACTTGCCGTAGCTCAGGTTCACCGTGATCGACCTGGCCGTGGTCTTCGACTTGAGCACGCGCCAGTAGTTGGTGCTGGGCATGTCGGAGTTCCAGTGCGCCTCGCGGTACAGCACCTGGTAGTACTTCGCGCCGGACACCTTCTTCCACTTGTACGTCGCCTTGGTGGACCACTGCACGGGCGCCTGCGAGGACGACGGCGTGTACCGGGTCGGCGCCTTCACCGCCCACCGCATCGAGCCGTACTTCTTGATCGCGGCGGCCTTGCGCGACGCCGCGCCGTTGCGCAGGGTGCCCATCTTCGCGGCGAGATATCGGCCCGGACAGGCCGTCTCGTTGGTGGTCCGGTGCATCAGCACGGTGGGCACGCGCACCGTGGTGCCGGGGTTCGCCCGCGTGCCCGAGCCGGTGCTGCCGCCCGTCATGAGGGTCGTCCTGCCCTTCGGGTTGATGTGGTACTGGTACGACTTCCACGCGATCACCTTGGCGATCCCGCTGAGGAGCGCGCTGGTGGGCCTCGCCGTCTCGAAGTTGCCCATCGCGGAGACGCCGATCGTGCCGGTGTTGTACCCGCCGGCCTGGGCGCCGATCGGGTTGTCGACGCGCGCGTCCTTGCGGCCCTGGAAGATGTTGCCGTACTTGTCGACGAGGAACTGGTACCCGATGTCCGGCCAGCCGCGGGACCTGGTGTGGTACGCGTAGATGCCGCGCACCAGGGCGGCGGACTGGCTCTCGCGATAACCGTTCGTGCCCGCGGTGTGGTGCACGTAGATCGCCTTGAGGGACTTCGACGTCTCGGGCCAGCTGCCCGACAGGGACTCGTCGGCACCCCAGCCGGACCGCGTCACGACGTGGGGCCGGATCTCGAACCCGGTGCCCGCGCTCGCCGAGGACGCCGGCCCGGTGTCGCTCCCGATGTTCGCGTCGGCGCGGGAGGTGCCCGGGTCCACCACGTCCACCTGGAGGCCCGCCGGCGGCGTGCCGCTCGCGGTACGCACCCGGGCCTGGACGCCGTCGGCCCCGGTCGACACGATCGGTTCCGTCCCGGCCCGGCCGCCCTCCAGGGCGATACCGTCCAGGCCCATCGACTGCCAGTCGGTCCACAGGCCGCCCTCGCGCACGCGCACGGCCACCTCGGTCACGTCCTGCGTCGACGCGGCGTCCCAGGTGACCCCGGCGACGAGGAAGTCCTGCGTCGTGGTGCGCTCGCTCAGCGCCGCCAGGTCGCCTTCGTCCGGCGCCTCCTGCGTGGACAGCGCCTCCGCCCCGTCCCCGGGGTCCGCGCCCTCGGCCGCCTCGGCGCCCTCCGGCGCCACGTGGTCGTGCCCGACCGCGTCGTCGAGCGCACCCTTCTCGTGGCGGGCGCCGGAGTCGATGCCGTGCATCGGCACGCGCTCCACGTCCGGGGCCACCGCGTGGGCCTGAGGCACCGGGAGGGAGACGGTCGGGAGGACCACCCCCGCGAGGGCCAGCGCCACGACGGTCGTCGTCGTGACGCAGGTCCGGACCGTTCGTCGAGCCATTCCTCGAGTCGCATCCCTTGTCGCCATCGGTCGTCTCCGCTCGTCCACCATGGTCGCGCCGGGCACCTGACCCGCACGACGATAGGGAGTCCGACGCGCCCCGGCACCCCGAGGCGCAGATCCGTCGTGGCCGGGCAGCCTCCGGATGCCGGTCCCGAACCCCTGGGGCACAGTGGCCGAGGGGGTGATCACGATGAACGACGACCGCACGAGCGAAGGGGCCCGTGCCCCGAGAACACCGACGAGCCGCCGTGGCACGGCCCGCCGTGGTCCGCGCCGCCTGGTCGCGGCCGTGGTCTCGGGCCTGGTGGCGGTCAGCGGCGGGGTGGCCGTCGCGACGTCCGCACAGGCAGCGCCCCCCAGCTCGTTCACGCTGACCGGCTCGGGGTACGGCCACGGCGTCGGGATGGCGCAGTACGGCGCCTACCAGCTCGCCCGCCAGGGCAAGGCGAGCTGGGACGTCCTCAAGCACTACTACTCCGGGGCGAACGTCGCCTGGAAGACCACCACCGGCAACAACATCCTGGTGCAGGTCTACGGCAAGGACCCCGCCGGGCGGTCCGGCTACGGCGACACGAAGAAGACGACCACGGTCACGGTACGCGGCGGCAGCTGGCGCCTGGGCAACGAGGACGGGAAGACCCTGGCCACCGGCTCCGGCACGGAAACCTTCGCGGTCACGGTGACGGCCGGCGGGCGTTCCCGGGTCACGGTGAACGGCAAGAAGTACTACGACCAGCTGCTGCGCATCAACTGGTCGGGAACCCGGTACTACAAGCGCACGGGGAAGGCCGCGGTCGCGTCCGTCTCAGGAGCGCACGGGACGTACAAGCACGGCCGGCTCACGACGACGGCCCGGGGCGGCGTCCCGAACATCACCAACGACGTGCTGCTCAACACCGAGTACCTGTACGGCATCGCGGAGATGCCGTCGTCGTGGGGGCTGAACAAGGGGCTGTCCGCACTGGCCGCGCAGGCGATCACCGCTCGCTCGTACGTGCTGACCAAGCCGGTGGACGCCGACTGCCGCTGCAACGTCGTCGACGACGTGCGCGACCAGTACTACTCGGGCTGGAAGAAGGAGTCCGAGGGCACGGGAGCCAAGTACGGCAAGGTCTGGAAGAAGGCCGTCGACGCCACCACGTCCAGCCGCACCCGGGCCCGCGTGCTGACCTACGGCGGCAAGGCCGTGGCGGCGCACTACTACTCGTCCAGCGGGGGGCGGACGGCGAACTCCGAGGACGTGTGGGCGTCGAGGATCGCCTACGAGCGCTCGGTCTCCGACCCGTACAGCAAGGCGGCGCCCGGCAACTCGTACGCGTCGTGGACCCGCAAGATCACCCAGGCGAAGGCCCGCGCGCTCTTCGGCCTGCCGAACGTCCAGTCCATCAAGGTGACGGCGAAGTGGTCGAGCGGTCAGGTCCGCACGCTGACGGCCACCGCGTCGAACGGCGCGAAGGCCACCCTGACGGGCAAGGCCGACGCGATGCGCTCGAAGATCGGCGCCCGCACCACGACCGGCTCCGTCCCCGCGGCCTGGATCACCAAGATCGCCGCTGGCTGAGCGCGTCGCCGGGCGCCACGAGGTACCCGTTCTCGCGTCGCGGATCACCTCCGCGGGGCCGTAGCAGCAGTCGTAGGCGACGAACGGCGTGCCCGCCGACATGTCCTCGGTGAGGGTGAGCGGCAGCCCCTCGTGCCGGGAGGTCATCGCTGCGACCCGCGCAGCCGCGAACGCGCGCAGCGGCTCCGCGGTGCGGCCGCGGAACGTCACCGCGTCGGCGATGCCGAGCCCGGCGGCGAGCGCCCGCAGGAGGTGGTCGAGCCGCTTCTGGGGGGTACCCGGCCACCGCCGGGGCGGCCGGCGTTCGCCGTCGTCGGCGGCGGTCAGAGCGTGCGGGCGTCGCTCTCCAGCAGCACGGGGATGCCGTCGCGCACGGGGTACGCGAGGGGCCGCTCGGGATCGGTCGAACGCAGCTCGGGCTCGCCCTGTGGCCCGACGGCGTCGACCAGCTCGGCGCCGGTCACCGGGCACCGCAGCACGCTGCGTACCCACGGGTCGAGTCCGGTGGTGGCACTCGCCGCGCCGGTGATGCCCTCGTCCTGGGTCATGCCTGCGTCCCCTCCCGCACGAGCGACAGCACGTCGTCGCGCACCTTGATCATGATGTCCTCGTCGGCCGCCTCGACGTTGAGCCGCAGCAGGGGCTCCGTGTTGGACGCGCGCAGGTTGAACCACCACTGCGGGTGCGCGTCGTCCCAGTGCGCCACCGTCAGCCCGTCGAGCTCGTCGACGTCCGCGTCGGGGTACGACGCGCCGTAGGCCGCACGCACCCGCTCGGTCGCGGCCGCGGCGTCCGCCACGGTCGAGTTGATCTCGCCCGACGCGACGTACGGGGAGTACATCTCCGCGACCACGGACAGCGGGTGCGGCTGGCCGCCGAGCGCGGCCAGCACGTGCATCGCCGCGAGCATGCCGGTGTCGGCGAAGAAGAAGTCGCGGAAGTAGTAGTGCGCGCTGTGCTCGCCGCCGAAGACGGCGTCGTGCTGGGCCATCTGCGCCTTGATGAACGAGTGGCCCACGCGGGTGCGCACCGTCGTGGCGCCGCCGGCCCGCAGCAGGTCCGGCACGGCGCGGGAGGTGATGAGGTTGTGGATCACCGTCGGCGTGCGGCCGGCGTCGAGCTCCTTGGCCACCTCCCGCAGCCCCACCAGGGCGGTGACCGCGGACGGCGAGACGGGGTCGCCGTGCTCGTCGACGACGAAGCAGCGGTCGGCGTCGCCGTCGAAGGCGAGGCCGAGGTCGGCGTCGTGCTCGACGACGGCGGCCCGCAGGTCCTCGAGGTTCTTGGGGTCCAGCGGGTTGGCCTCGTGGTGGGGGAACGTGCCGTCGAGCTCGAAGTACAGCGGCACGATGTCGAGCGGCAGCGCGGGCAGCCCCGCCCCCGTGCCGAGCACCGCCGGGACCGTGTGGCCGGCCATGCCGTTGCCGGCGTCCACCACCACCTTCAGCGGGCGGATGCCCGACAGGTCCACCAGCCCGCGCAGGAACGCGGCGTAGTCGCCGAGCGTGTCCTGCTCGCTGGTCGAGCCTGCGCCGTCCTGAGCCTGTCGAAGGGTCGAAACCGTCCCGCTGGTTGAGCTTGTCGAAACCGTCCCGCTGGTTGAGCTTGTCGAAACCGTCCCGCTGGTTGAGCTTGGCGGGCCGTCCAGCAGCTCCTGCGCGAGCTCGCGGACCGCGGCGAGCCCGGTGTCCTGCCCGACGGGCCGCGCGCCCGCCCGGCACAGCTTGATGCCGTTGTAGACGGCGGGGTTGTGCGACGCCGTGAACATCGCCCCCGGGGCGTCCAGCACCCCCGACGCGTGGTAGAGCCCGTCGGTCGAGCACAGACCGATCCGCACGACGTCGACGCCCTCGCCCGTCACACCCTGGGTGAACGCCTCCACCAGGGCGGGGCCGGAGTCGCGCATGTCGTGGCCCACCACCACGCGCCGCGCCCCCTCGGGCAGCGCCACCACCCGGGCGAACGCGGCGCCGATGGCGCGCGCCACGTCGGGCGAGAGCTGGTCCGGCACGGTGCCGCGCACGTCGTACGCCTTGATGATGGTGCCCAGGTCGATCGTCACGCCCCACAGCGTACGTGCCCCTTCCGCGCTCCAGCGGGTGGATCTGCGGGTGGATCGGATCCGCGCGGGGCCCCGCCGTCGGCCCGGTGTGGAAGGCTGAGCACCGTGCCCGAGCTGTACCCGCTGGAGAACACCGTCCAGCACTCCGACTGGGGCTCGCGCACGCGCCTTCACGAGCTCCTCGACACCACGCCCGACGGCGAACCGGCCGCGGAGCTGTGGCTCGGCGCGCACCCCAGCGCCCCGTCGCGGGTGGTTCCGTCGTCGGCCGCGTCGTCATCCCCGACGTCCCTGCTGGAGCTGGTGCGCTCCGCCCCCGACGCGATGCTGGGACGGCGCGTGGCCGACGAGTACGGCCCGCGGCTGCCGTACCTGCTCAAGGTCCTGGCGGCCGACCGGGCGCTGTCCCTGCAGGTGCACCCGCGCCCGCACGCCGCGCGCGCCGGGTTCAACCGCGAGAACCGCGCCGGACTGTCCGCGGGCGACCCGCGCCGGTCGTTCCACGACGACCAGCACAAGCCGGAGATGGTGGTCGCGCTCACCGAGTTCGACGGGCTGGCGGGGTTCCGCGCGCCGCGCGCCGTCCTGGACCTCGTCGACGGGCTCGACGGCGCCCTGGTGGGCGCCGTCCGCGACCTGCTCGCCGCGGACCGGTCGGCGCGCGGCGTCAAGGCGGCGTTCTCCCGCCTGGTCGCCGCGCGCCGCGACGTCGGCACGCGGCAGGACGTCGCCGCGACGGTGGCGTCCGTCGGCGCGCGCCTCGCGGGCGGTTCGCCGTCCACCCGCGCGGACGCGACCGTCCTGCAGCTCGCCGACCAGCACCCCGGCGACCCGGGCGCGCTCGCGTCGCTGCTGCTCAACCGCGTCACCCTGGACCCGGGCCAGGGCCTGTTCCTCCCCGCCGGCGAGGTGCACGCGTACCTGTCGGGTCTCGGGATCGAGATCATGGCGTCGTCGGACAACGTGCTCCGCGCCGGCCTCACCACCAAGCTGGTGGACGAGGCGGCGCTGGTCGAGTGCGCGTCCTTCGTGCCGCGCCCGCCGCAGCCGCCGCGCACCCGGACCACGGGCGCGCGGGGCCAGGTGAGTACCTACCGGGCCCCGGTGCGCGAGTTCGCGCTCTCCGTGGCCGACGTGGTCCCGGGCGAGGACGTCGACCTGCCCGGGGAGGGGCCGCGCATCGTGCTGTGCCTCGCCGGCGACCTGACCCTCACCGCCGAGCGGTGCGCCGGCCCGACGACGGTGCGCCGCGGCGGCTCCGTCTTCGTGCCGCACGCCGCCGGTGCCCTGACGCTCTCCGGCTCCGGGCACGCCGTCTGCGCCTGGGTGCCCTGACCCGCGGCTCCGCCGGTGGGCTCAGTCGCCCTCGGCGCGCAGCACGCGCAGGTGGCCGCGGCGGGCGGTCTCGGTGACCGACGTCGGCTCGCTCACCGGCTCCTGACGCACGCGGCCGGCCTCGCGGACGGCCTCCGCCAGCGCCGACAGGTCGTCGGGGGACGGCGCCGGATCCTCGAAGGCGGGGGTGAAGCGCATGACCTCCCACCCGCGGGGGGCGGTCAGCCCCTCGGCGTGCTCCGCGCACAGGTCGTAGCTGTGGGGCTCGGCGTGCTGCGCGAGCGGACCCAGCACAGCGGTCGAGTCCGCGTACACGTACGTGAGCGTCGCCACGGCGGCGCGCGAGCACGCCGTGCGCGAGCACTGCCTCACCGATCTCACGCGGGGAGACTACGCCGTAGCCGGGTACCCGCGCACGGGGCTCGCCGTGCCCCGCCGGTTGAGCTTGTCGAAACCCGGGGTTGATGGTCTCGACAAGCTCGACCGACGAACGAACATGGTCTCGACAAGCTCGACCGACGAACGAACATGGTCTCGACAAGCTCGACCGACGAAGGAACGGGAGCTCGCTCGACCGGTGGCCCCCACCGACGGACCCCCCTGGTTAGGCTCGACGGGTGCACAACCTCGCCGGCCCTGAGCCCGACCCCGCCCAGCCCGACCCCGGTGGCGTGCCGACGGTCCGTCGTCGCGACCGCCGCGGCCGCGGGGTGCGGGGCCCGCTCCTGCCGCCGGGGATGCCCGCCCACCGCACGCGGGCGGAGCAGTTCGACGACCTCGTGCTGGACGTGGTCGAGCTGCTGCAGCGCCGCTGGGGCGCGCAGCTCGCGGGCGCGGAGTTCGCCGTCGAGGACGTGCCGCCGTCCGAACCGGCCCCGTGGGAGATCGAGGGCGTGCCGCTGGGTCGCTGCTTCCCCGCCGAGTCCGGCCAGGCCGCGCGCATCGTCGTGTACCGACGCCCGGTGGACTTCCGCGCGGCCGACGACGCGGACCGCGCGGACCTGGTGCGCGAGGTCGTCGTGGAGCAGGTGGCGCACCTGCTGGCACGCAGCCCGGAGGAGATCGACCCCGAGTACGGCAGCTGACCCGCCGGACGTCGGCCCGCGCCCTCAGCCCGCCGCGTCCTCAGCCCGCGGAGTCGACGGCCCGCACGTCCACGGCGCCGGGGGTCGTCACGGTTGCCGTGGGCGCGAGGGTCGCGACGAGGGAGCCCGGGGCGGCCGTCCCGTCGTCGGCGCGCAGCACCGCGGCCCACGTCACGGCGGGCTCGTCCCCCTTCGCGTCGTTCTTCGCGCCGGCCCTCGCGCCGGCCTTTGAGTCGGCCTCGCCGTCCGCGCGGTCGACGCTCACCCCCGCCGGCGTGGTGCCCGCGTCGACGACGTCGGCCATCGCGAGCGAGGTCGTGGTGCCCGCGGCGAGCTCGACGTCGCGGCTTCCGATCTCGGCGCCCGCGGCGTCGTAGGCGCGCACCGTCACGGAGGTGGACCCCTCGGGCTTCGTGTCGGCGTCGCGCACCGCCGGCACGGCTGCCAGCGTGAGCGCCGAGCGGACGCCGCCCGGCAGCCCCACCTGGCCGGCCGGGGCCCCCGCCGGCGTCGGGGCCACCGCCTGCCCGGCGGACCAGGCCACGTCGTAGGGCGTGCCGCCCACCACGGAGTCCTCGGGCTGCCGGCCCGGATGGTCGGTGCGGCTCGCCCCGACGACAGGCACGTCCGCGTCGACGACCACGGTGTACCCGCCTGCGGGCAGCCCGCCCAGCGGGACGTCGGTCACGACGCCCGCCTCCAGCTCGACCTCGTCGGCGCCGCGCAGCACCACCGCACCAGACGGCCCGTACACGCTGACCCGCGCCGTCCCGCCCTCGGTGCCGGGTGCCAGCACCCGCAGGCGCGGCGCGTGCGGGTCGTCCACCGCCTCGCCCCGGCTCAGCACGCCGCTGACGGCGAAGGACTCGCGTGGCGCGGCCGACGCCGTCAGCAGTTCCACGCCCGCCGGCAGCAGCCCGTCGATGGCCTGGCTCTGCAGGGTGGCCGTGACGCGCGCCCCCGAGGAGCGCACGTTCAGCGCGAGGCGCTCCTGCTCGGGCGCCACCGACTCGAGGCGGGTCGTGACCTGCTCGTGCGGGGCCACCGTGAACGTGCCACTGCCGCCGAGCGCCACCGGGCCGCTCGGCCCGTAGGCGTCGAGAGCCACCGTCGCCGGCCGCTCGGACGGGTTCTGCACCGTCAGCGTCGCGGTCGCACCCACCACCGTGGCGCCGCCCACCAGCCACTGGGACGTGGCGGGGGTGGTGCACGCCCCGACGCCGAGCCCGCGCAGGTCGCCCTGCGTGGTGACGGAGCCCATCGCCCCGGCCGCGCGGAACGGTTCGTCGGCCACCGGCGTCGCGCGCAGCACCCGCGTGCCGTCGACGCCCGCCTGCTGGGCCGCGGCGCCGGCGCCGGCGTCCAGCGGGGCCTCGTCCTTGCCATCGAGCGCAGTGGTGAGCGCGTCCTCCCGCGCGCCGCCGAGCACGACGGCGCCCAGCTGGCTGCGTGTCGCGACCGGCGTCGCGTCGAACTGCGAGTCCCCGACGTCGGATCCCTCCGGGAGCGCGACGGGCGTGGGGCAGACGACGGTCGCGTCCGCCGGCTGCACGCCCACCGTCCGCGTGCCCGCCGCGACGGCACGCTCCTCGGCGCCGGTCCACGACTGCGCCCACTGGTCGCCGAGCACGGCCACGGCGGCGAGGGCCGCGACGGCGACCACGCCGGTCACCGTGGCCACCGCCGCGCGCACCGCGCGCCGCACCCGCGCGCTCCGCACGTCCGTGCCCGTCCCCCCGGGATGCTCCGGCGTCACCTGCGGCGTCCTCCCGCGAGCCTCCGGCGCCTTCTTCGGCGCCTTCTCCGCGCTCATCGTCCGCGCCGCCGTCCGACGGGCAGCGCCAGCAGCACGTGCACCAGGAGCACCGCCCCCGCGAGCACGAGCCAGGCCGTGCGGTGCGACGACTCGTACCAGACCTCCAGGTGGCCGGCCGTCGGGCCGACGGCGAACGACTGCGTCCCGCCCGCGTCCGCAGCCGGGAGCCGCCGCCCGTCGAGCGTGGCGTGCCAGCCGGGGTCGGCCGTCTCGGCGAGCCGCAGCGCGCGGTCCTCGTCGCCGTCCGCCAGGCGGTCGCTCACCCGCATGCCGTCGGACGGCAGCGTGCGCACGGCGTCCTGGGGCGCGAAGTAGGGGCTCGGCGCATCGTCGCCGGTCCCGGCAGCGTCGGGGTCGCCGCGCAGCACGGTGGCCCAGCCGGGCCCCGGGCCGTCGGTCGTGACCCGCCACACCAGCGGGCCCTCCTCGGTGACGCGGGTGAGGCCCGGCACGAGGTCAAGGGTGGTGGCCAGGTCGGCGTCGCCGCCGGCCGGGACCTGCACCGCGCCGATGCCGAGCGCCGCGAGCCGGTCCGCGACATCCGTCGAGCGGCCCGTCGCCACCTCCGCCGCGACCTGGTCCAGCAGGGCCGTGTCGGCGCGCTCCGCGCCGTCCCCCTGCGGGATCAGCCCGGCGGCCCGGGCACGGACCACCGTCGACGAGTCCTCGATCCGGGTGCCGTCGGCGTGCAGCAGCGAGTAGTCGACCACCGCGGGGTCGGGGGCCCCCCGCGCGGAGCCCCCGTCGTCCGCGCCGGGCTGGACGCGATCGATCTGGAGCACCCGCGCGGACCGCGGCGGCGCCTGCATCTGGGTCCCGACGGCCGGCACGACGGGCGCCTCGGCGGCGTGCAGGTCGCCCACGCCCCCGCCGTCGGAGGACTCGAGCGCCCACGACCCGAGCTGCACCCCCGGCAGCGCGAGGGCCACGACGCCGATCGCCACGACCCCGGCGGAGCCCACCCGCCGGAGGACCCCCCGGGGCTCCTCCGTGCGCGTTCCTGCCACCGGCGTCGGCACCCGGCCCGTGCTCGGCAGCGCACACACCGCGGCCGCGCCGAGTGCGAGCAGCAGCAGCGAGAGCCCCACGCCGGGCCAGCCGGTCACGCTCGCGGCCGTACCGTCCGCCGACGTGCCGCTCGCGACCGCCGTCGCGACCGCCAGCACGGCGACGGACAGTCCCGCCGCCGCCGCGAGCCACGCGACCCGCACGCCGCGCACCCCGCGGCCTCGCACCAGCGCGACGGCGGCGAGCACGAGCACCGCCCCACCGAGCAGGGCCGGGCCCACGACGCCGATCCGGCCGAAAGACCCGTCGCTGCCCAGCCACTGCCCGAACCAGGCGGTGTCGCCGGGCAGCCCCAGCAGCAGCTCGATCGCCGTGGGGGTGCCCTGCGTGACCAGCGGGGCGCCCGGCTCGGCGACCAGCAGCCGCCAGCCGCCGTCCGACCAGGTGCTCAGCACCTCGCCCCAGAACGGCAGCGGCAGCACCACGGCGGGCACCAGCACGAGGAGCAGGGAGCGCCACGACCGCGGCACCGCCAGCGCGGCGACGACGATCAGCACGACCGCCACGGGCAGCAGCACCGGGGCCGCGCACACCGCGACGGCGAGCAGCAGCCCGGCCGCGCCGGCGGCGCCGAGCGACCCCCGACGTCGGAGCGGATGGTGCGCGACGTCCCGTGCATGCACCCCCACCGTGTGCAGCACGGCGACGAGCACCCACGGAAGGACCAGGTGTGCGACGACCGCGCCCAGCCGGCCGGAGCCCAGCGACGCGAGGAAGCCCGGCGCCGCCGCCCAGACGAGCGCGCCCACGGCCCGCACCACGACCGAGCGGGTCAGGCTCCCGGTGGCGTACCAGCCGGCGAGCGCGGCCAGCGGCAGTGCCACGACGACGAGTGCGTTCACCGCCGTCTGCAGCCCGCCGCCGACCAGCCCGGCGAGCGCCGCGAGCGGCAGGAGCAGCGGGTCGGCGGGCGCGCGGGCGCCGAGCCCGTCCCGCACCCACCCCGATGTGGCGGCCTCCCAGACGTCGCCGACGGTGCCGGGCGCCGGCAGGAGCCCCCCGCCCACGACCCGGCCGCCGTCGGCGAGCACCCCCTGCCACGGCCCGAAAAGCACGACGTCGAGCGCCACCACCGCCACCATGACGACCGCCAGCACGGAGCGTCGCGTCCGCCCGAGACGCCGCAGGTCGGCACGTTCCAGCTCGCTGGGCGCCCACCGCGCGCGCTGCGCCTCGGCGCGCGCGAGGCGTGCGTCCCGGCGCTCGGCCAGCACCTGCCGCCACGTGCCGCGCAGCGGGGCCAGTACCCGCCGGGGAAGCCGCCGCGAGCGGGTCGCCCGCCGCCGGGCCCGGTACAGGGGCACCAGGCGCAGCGCAGTGACCACGGCCGCGACGATCTCGTCCCGCGCGTGCGCCGGCCGCTTGAGCGCGAGCCGGTACATCGCCGCGAACGGCGCCCACAGGATCACCCCGAACCAGGCGAGCGGCAGCAGGGGCAGCGGCGCCTCGACCAGCCGCAGGTAGAGCTGGCTGCGACGGCGGCCGTAGCGCGACGCCTCGAGGTCGGGGGTGGCCGTCGGCCTGCCGCGCAGCCCCAGCAGCGACGCCTGCACGTGCCGCACCACGGCGTCGGGCACGACGACCACGCGGTGGCCCGCGAGCCGCGCGCGGCGGCACAGGTCCAGGCCGTCACCGAACGGGCCGAGCTCCGGGTCGGTGCCGCCCAGCTCGACCCACACGTGCGCCCGCACGAGCGCGCCGGCCAGGCCCACGGCGAGCACGTCCTCCCGCGCGTCGTGCTGCCCCTGGTCGATCTCGGTGTCGTCGACTCCGGTCATCCGGCGCCCGAGCGGCGAGACCGTGCTCCCGACCTCGATCAGCATGCTGCCGTCCGACGCGGGCGCCGGGGTGCCGTCGGGGGCCGTCCCCCAGCGCCGCTGCTTGCAGCCCGCGACGGCCACCGCGCTCGAGTGCTCCACGGCGCGCAACAGCCGGGCCAGGGCGTCGGGCTCGGGGGCGGAGTCGTCGTGCAGGATCCAGAGCCACCCGGTCTCCGGGACGCCCACCGCCTCGTTCGCCCGGTCGACGGCGTCGCCGAGGCTCCGGGCGCCCGCCGCCGCCACGAACCGCGCGCCGCCGAGGCGTAGGTCGGGGTGGGCGGTGGACTCGGAGGCCCCGACGTCCACGACGACGACGTCGTCCGCGGCGCGCTCCTGGTGCGCGAGGGCGTCGAGCGTGGCGTCGAGGTAGGGGGTGCGGCCGTGGGTGACGACGACGGCCGTCACGCTGACCACCAGGGGGACGGCGCCCGTGCCGTCCAGCCTCTCGCCGGTGGTGGTCGAGGGCGCGGCGGCGGAGGTCGCGCCCGGGGGTGCGACCTCACCGCCGGGGCGGACTCGGGTCGGGTGCGGAGCAGTCATCCTGCCCGCCATGATGCGACGGGCCCCGACCACGTCGTGGGATATCCGGCCCGTGCGTGTCGGGCCGGATATCCACCGCTCAGACGGCGCGGCGCTTCAGCTTGCGACGCTCTCGTTCCGAGAGCCCGCCCCAGATCCCGAATCGTTCGTCGTTCTCGAGCGCATAGCCCAGGCACTCGGCCCGGACCTCGCACGACGCGCAGACCTTCTTCGCGTCGCGGGTGGACCCGCCCTTCTCCGGAAAGAAGGCCTCCGGGTCCGTCTGGGCGCACAGGGCTCGTTCCTGCCACCCCAGGAGAGTCTCGTCGTCGACCACCGCACCGTCGCCGAACAGCGGCAGCACAGGCGCCACGCGCTCGGGCTCACGGACGACGTCAGACGGGAAGACCCCCCGGTCCCCATCCAGCAAGTTCCACATGGCGTGCCCCTCCATGCCGTTCTTTTTACGGAAACTGCATACCTGGAATTACACGCGTGTCCTTCGGAACCGTCAAGTCGAAATGTGCTAGTGATCTCGATCTCCACCGGCCATTCACATGCCCTCGACCCCGGTGTCGGGACCGACGAGGCCGGCCCCTCGTAGGCTGACCTGCGTGAACTCTCTTTCTGCCGTCCACCCGGCACCCCGAACGATCCCGCAGATACTCGATCTGATCGTCTCGGACCCGGGGCGTCCGCGTCTCACGTGGTATGGGGACGGCGGGGAGCGCATCGAGCTCTCGGGCGCCGTGCTGCAGAACTGGGTCAGCAAGACGGTCAACCTCCTCGTGGAGGAGTTCGACGCCGCACCGGGGACGATCGTGACTCTCGACCTGCCCGTGCACTGGCGCGGCGTGGTGTGGGCGGTCGCCGCGTGGCGCAGCGGCACGACCGTCCGCACCGCGGGTGCCGCGCCGGAGCCCGGCGCCGACGTCGTTGTCACGTCCCGGCCGGCGGCGTGGGCCGACGTCCTGACGACGCCCGGGGCGGCCGACCTCGTGGCCGTGGCCCTGCCCGCGCTCGCCCGGTCCTTCGACGGCGAGCTGCCCCCCGGCGCGGTCGACGCCGCGTCGGCCGTCATGACCTACGGCGACGTCATCGGCTGGGCGCCGGAGGCGGATCCGTCGGGGACGGCCCTCATGGCAGCGGGCGACGCACCCGACACCTCGGCCGTGTCCTACGCAGACCTCGTCCCCGCGCCGGGGGCCGCGGGCGCGCGGGTGCTCGTCGACGGCGGCCGGCCGGTCGGCGAGG
The DNA here is from genome assembly GCF_059445465.1 of Isoptericola sp. Y541. Lineage (NCBI taxonomy): Bacteria > Bacillati > Actinomycetota > Actinomycetes > Micrococcales > Promicromonosporaceae > Isoptericola > Isoptericola sp. Y541. The sequence goes on from NZ_JCAIUJ010000001.1 coordinate 506,804, forward strand.
TGCTGCGGGAGCTCCTGGCCATCTGGGCCGCCGACGGCTCCGTCGTGCTGACGTCCGTGGGCGCCGCCGCCGAGCTGGCCGCCGACCCGGCGCGGCTCGCCCGGCTGTGCGACAGCGAGCGGATCACCGTCTCCGCCGGTTGAGCTTGTCGGAGCCCAGACGGCGCCGTGGGTTTCGACAGGCTCGACCAGCGGCAGTGAGTTCACCCGGCCGATGACTCGCGATTGCGACACAATCAACAGCCATGCGCGGCATCATCCTGGCCGGCGGGTCCGGCACCCGGCTCCACCCGATCACCATCGGCGTGAGCAAACAGCTCGTGCCCGTCTATGACAAGCCGATGATCTACTACCCGCTGTCGACGCTGATCCTCGCGGGCATCCGGGACATCCTGGTCATCACCACCCCGCACGACGCCGAGCAGTTCCGCCGCCTGCTGGGCGACGGATCCCAGTTCGGCGTGTCGATCGAGTACACCGAGCAGCAGCAGCCCAACGGCCTCGCCCAGGCCTTCGTGCTCGGCGAACGGTTCGTCGGCAGCGACGAGGTCGCGCTCGTGCTCGGCGACAACATCTTCTACGGGCCCGGCCTCGGCCGGCAGCTCACGCGCTTCCACGATCTCGTCGGCGGGGCCGTCTTCGCGTACCGGGTCGCGGACCCGACGGCGTACGGCGTCGTCGAGTTCGACGAGCACGGGCACGCTCTCTCCCTGGAGGAGAAGCCGCGCGAGCCGCGGTCCAGCTACGCGGTGCCCGGCCTGTACTTCTACGACAACGACGTCGTGGAGATCGCCAAGGCGCTGCGGCCGTCGACCCGCGGCGAGTACGAGATCACCGACGTCAACCGCGAGTACCTGCGCCGCGGCACCCTGCAGGTCGAGGTGCTCCCCCGTGGCACGGCCTGGCTCGACACGGGCACGTTCGACTCCCTGCTGGAGGCGTCCGACTACGTGCGCACCATCGAGCGGCGCCAAGGCCTGAAGATCGGCGCGCCCGAGGAGGTGGCCTGGCGCCGGGGGTTCCTCAGCGACGACGAGCTGCACGTCCGCGCCGAGAAGCTCGTGAAGTCCGGCTACGGCACGTACCTCCTGGGCCTGCTCGGCGCCGGTTGAGCCTGCCGTTCGCCGCCGTGGCGACGCACGAGACGGGCGGGGCGGGTTGTCTCGTCCCGAGGCTGGTCGGGCCTGGCGGGAGCAGAGCGAGGGACGAGCGATGCGGATGGCGCGCCTCGGGACGAGACAACCCAACCCGCCCGCCGGTTCCACCGTCAGGTCCGCGGCGCGCTCCCCCACGCGACGAGCCCGGTGCCGGTGTGCGGGAACGCGCGCTGCGCCATGCGGAACGGCCAGGTCGCGGCCCGGACCAGCGTCCCCTGAGCGGCCGTCGTCGGCTGGAAGAGGCGGCCGCTGCGGGCGGTGCGGTCGGCGGTGCTGCCCTCCTCCCGCAGGCCCGGGCGGCGCCGGGCGATCTGGTTGCGGGCGGCCTCGAGGGCGTAGCCCAGGGGCATGCCGTACAGGCGCAGGCCGACGTCGGTCAGCCCGGCCGACACCAGCAGCGCGGCGAGCGCGGGCGGGTCGTAGCGGCGGAAGTGCCCCACGGCCTCGTCCATGGGCCCGTACCGGGCCTGCCAGGCGGGCGTCGAGACGAGGAGCATGCCGCCCGGCCGGAGCCGGGAGACCCACTCGCGCAGCGCCGCGGCGTCGTCCTCGATGTGCTCGATCACCTCGAAGGCGCAGACCAGGTCGAACCGCTCCGCGGCCGGCAGGGTGTCGAGCGGGCCCTGCACGACCGCGCCCGGCACCCCCGCGTCCGCGAGCCGCTGCTCCGCCGTGCGGGCACTCACGCCGTCGAGCTCGACCCCCGTGTAGCCGGCCGCGCGCGCCGCGAGCCGCACGGCCGCGGCGCCCTGCCCGCACCCGACCTCGAGCACACGGCCGGGCGCCGCGGGGAGCCGCTCCTCCACGACGTCCCAGCGCAGGCTGCCGTAGAGCGTGAGCGGGGGCGGCGGGGTGGTGGCTGCTGGCACGGGCGCTCCTTGTGGTTCGACGACGGGCTCGACGGGGTTGCGCGGTTCAGCCTGCCAGCACCTCGTCCGCGGCCGCGTCCCACCGCGCGGCCCAGTCGCCGATCGGCTCCACGCCGACGGCCCGCAGGGCGTCGTGGCCGAGCACCGAGTACGCCGGCCGGGGCGCGGGGCGCACGAACGCCTCGCTCGTGGTGGGCCCCACCCGCACCTGCGCGCCCGTCGCGGCGACGATGCGCTGCGTGAAGCCGAACCACGTCGTCCGTCCGCCGGCGGTGCCGTGGTACGTGCCCGCCGGGGCCTGCGCCTCGACCAACCGCACGATCAGGTCGGCGAGGTCGCGGGTCCAGGTGGGCTGGCCGCTCTGGTCGTCGACGACGGACAGCTCGTCCCGCTCGCCCGCGAGGCGCGCCATGGTCCTCGGGAAGCACCCGCCGTGCGCCCCGTACAGCCACGCGGTACGCACGACGAGGTGGTCGGGCGCCTCGGCCGCCACCGCCCACTCCCCCGCCGCCTTGGTGCGGCCGTAGGCCGAGGTCGGGGCCAGCGCGGCGTCCTCGGCGTACGGGGCGACCGCGCGGCCGTCGAAGACGTAGTCGGTGGACACGTGCACGATCCGCGCGCCCGCAGCGTCGGCAGCACGGGCGAGGTTCGCGGCGCCGACGGCGTTCACACGGAACGCTTCGGGCTCGTGGGACTCGGCGTCGTCCACCGCCGTCCACGCCGCGCAGTTGACCACCACGTCCACGTCGCGCACGACGGCAGACACCGCCGCCGGGTCGGTGATGTCCAGGTCGGCCCGGCGGGCCGCGACGACCGGCGCGTCCGCGGCGCGCAGCAGGTCGAGGAGGTCGTGGGCGAGCATCCCGCCCGCGCCGACGACCAACCAGCGCAGGTCGCGGGCCCGGGCGGTCGACGCCTCCCGCCGTGCTGCGGCGGGCGAGCGTGCGTCGGCGGCGGCGTCGGTGGTGCTCACCCGTAGGATCCTAGGACCTGGACGTCCCGACCCCCGTCCCGACCACTGGAGCGCAGCGTGGAGTTCCGCGAGCTGGCCGTGCCCGGCGCCTACGAGATCACCCCGAAGCAGTTCGGCGACCCCCGCGGCCTCTTCCTCGAGTGGTTCAAGGCGGGCCCGTTCGCCGACGCCGTCGGGCACCCCCTGGACCTGCAGCAGGCCAACGCCTCCGTCTCCGCCGCCGGCGTGCTGCGCGGCATCCACTTCGCCGACGTCCCGCCCGGCCAGGCCAAGTACGTCACCTGCCCGCAGGGCGCCGTCCTCGACGTCGTCGTCGACATCCGCACCGGTTCCCCGACCTTCGGCCGCTGGGACGCCGTCCTGCTCGACGACGTCGACCGCCGCGCCATCTACCTCGGCGAAGGGCTCGGGCACGCGTTCCTGTCCCTGCAGGACGGGTCCACCGTGCTCTACCTGTGCGCCACCGGCTACAACCCGGGCGCCGAGCACGGCGTCCACCCCCTGGACCCCGGGATCGGCATCGCCTGGCCCACCACCGCCCGCGACGGCTCGCCCCTCACCCCGCAGCTCTCGGACAAGGACCAGGCCGCCCCCACCCTCGCCGAAGCCGAGCAGCAGGGCCTGCTCCCCACCCACGACGCCGTCCAGGCCCACCTGCGGACCCTCGCTGGTTGAGCTTGAGCCGTCCTGAGCCTGCCGAAGGATCGAGACCCCGCCGCGCGAGGTAGTAACGATCTCGACGAGGTAGTCCAAGACCCGGCGAGGTAGTAACGATCTCGGCGAGGTAGTCCGAGACCTCGCCAGGACGAGGCGCGGTCTGCGCACGACGAATGCCGCGAGGTGGTGCGGGACGCCTCGCGACGAGACATCCCGCACCACCGCGCCCGCAACCCGAACTACCTCACGGAGCGGGGAAGCCGGTTGAGACCGCCGAACTACCTCGCGGGGTTTCGCACTACCTCGGCGAGATCCGGACTACCTCGGCCGGGCCAGCGCCCCGAGCGCGGCGAGCAGGAGGTCGGCGAACGTCACCAGCACCCGGCTGACGAGCACCAGCAGCAGCACGGCCGCGTGCGGCAGCACCCCGGCGAGCACGGCGAGGAGCACGAGCTCGCGGGCGCCGGCACCGGCGGGCACGACGACGACGAGGAACCCGACGACCCATGCGAGCGCATAGCCACCCACGGCGAGCGCCACCCCGCGCATATCGGCCGCCATCCCGAGCCCGACGGCCAGCACCCAGACCTGAGCCCCGGCGAGCAGCCACCCGGTCACCGACCACAGGGTGGCGGCGCCGAGGCCGCGCCAACCGAGCGGCCGCTCCAGGGGCGGTCGGCGCGCGACGCGCAGCGCCCACGCGACGAGGCGGTTCAGCACGGGCGGCAGGAGCACGACGGCGACGGCCGGGAGCGCCCACAGCACCGGCGTCGCGGCCCCGAGCGCCCCGGTCGCGACGAGCGGCAGCGCGACCAGGCCCACCACGGCGCCGGACACGACGCCGACGAGGGTCGCCACCGCGGTCGTGGTGACCGACGTGCGGCGCGCGATGCCGTGGTCGGCGCCGATCTCCGCTGCGGCCACCACGTTCCACACCCCGCCCGGCACGTACTTGCCGAGCTGGCTCAGGCCGAACACGCGCAGCGCAGCGCGCGGCGCCACGGGGGGCCCGAGGTCGGCGAGCACCGCCCGCCACGACGCGAAGGTGCAGCCGACGAACGCGACGGACAGCACCAGCGCGAGGGCGATCCGCTGCCAGGACAGGGCGGAGGCCGCGCGCGCGAGGTCGTCGCGGGCCGCCACCACCGCGTACACCGCGAGGCCGACCGCCAGCACCAGGAACCCCCAGCGCACCCACGGCGAGCGCAGCACGGCGAGCGCGCGACCCAGCGTGCCGCGTGTCCCGGCCACCGTGCCCTCCGCCCGGTCCCCCGTCACGACGCGACCCCGCGCGTCCGCAGCGCGTGCACCAGGGGCTCGACGACGGCCGCGGGGCGCACCAGGTCACGACCCGCGGCGGCGGCGGCGCGGGCAGCGTCGAGCACCGCCGGGTCCCGCAGCGCGAGCAGCCGCGCGGCCAGCGCCTCGGGGTCGGCCGGTGGGACGAGCTCGAGGTGGTCGCCCAGCAGCCGCCGCTGCGGCGGGGTGTCGGAGGTGACGACCACGCAGCCCGCGGCGAGACCCTGGAAGACCTTGTTCGGCACGACGCGCAGCCCCTTGGGGGTGGCCGAGAAGATGCCGAGGCAGACGTCGTGCGCCGCAACCAGGGAGGGCAGCTCCGCGGGCTCCACCCAGCCGACCCACGTCACGCCCGGCACGCCCTGCAGGCGTTCGCGGGCGGCGGGGAGGTCCTGCCCGGACCCCACGAGGGTGGCCTCGATCGGGCGGCCCCCTGCCCCCGCGTCGGCCGCCGCCCGCCGCAGCGCGACGGAGAGGGCCTCGGCCAGCACGTCGGCGCCCTGCAGCGGGGTGAACAGACCGAAGAAGACGACCCGCAGCGGTCGGGAGTCGTCGGCCGGGTCGGCAGCACGGGCGGCGTCGAACCACTCCCGCGCGGCGCCCACGGGAACGACGACCCCGCGGCGCCCCCGGGACGGTGCCAGGTCGCCCAGCATCGCGGCGTGCTCCGGCGTGTCGACCAGGACGACGTCGGCGCACCCGGTCGCGAGGCGGTCCAGGCCGCGCAGCAGGACGACCCGCGCGCCGCGGGCGCCGCGGTCGGCGGCGGTGTCCCCCGCGAAGACGAGGTGGTCGAGCAGCACCGGGGTACGCGGGAAGAGGGCGCGCGCCAGGACGACGTCGAAGTGGCCGAGGTAGCCGACCAGCACCGCGTCCGGGCGCCCGTGCCGGCGCCGGTGCGTCGCGGCGTCGGCAACGAGCAGCGCCCAGCACCGCAGCAGCCGCACCGCCAGGCCCGGCAGCCGCCACGGCTGGCGCAGCATCCGCACCCGCTCGGCGGTGCTGAGGCCGAGCGGCCGGTCGACCTCGTGCACCGTGTACCCGTGCGCCCGCAGGCCCGCCACGAGCACCCCGACGCGCGGGTGCCGGGCGGTGTCGTACGTGCCGAACGCGACGATCACGCGGGCGCGTCCTCGCCCCGCGCCGCGCGCCGGGAGAGACCGTCGTCGTGCGCCCCGACCCGCCCGTCGGTGTGGACGCCGTCCGGCCCGTCGACCGGCCCGTCGGCAGCTCCGTCGGCCTCCATGTCCAGCGCCGGGTCGAGCACCGTGTCGAGCACCGGGTCGAGCACCACCGGTCGGGGCCCGTACTGGAGCTCCTTGACGCGCTCGAGCGTCTCCTCCACCAGGGTGCGGTTGGTGCGCTGCAGGTCGGCGATGACCAGCAGCGCCAGGCACAGCAGCGCCCCGACGAGCATCGCGCCGGCGAAGACGAGCGACTGGACGTGCCCGCCCGCGTCCCCCTGGACGAGGAACACGAGGAACCGCACGGCCGGCACGGCCGCCATGAGAAAGAAGACCGCCGCCAGCGTGAGGAACACCAGGTGCGGCCGGAACATGATCGAGGAGCGCACGATCGCCCGGCCGGACCGGCCCATGTGCTGCCAGATGTTGGTGAAGAGGCGCGACTCGCGCGTCTTCGGGTTCGTGGTGATGGGCAGGCTCGCGATCCGCAGGCGCTTGTTGCCCGCCTGGATGATCGTCTCCATCGTGTAGCTGAACTGCGTCACCACGTTGAGCCGCAGCAGCGCGGCCCGCGAGTAGGCGCGGAACCCGCTCGCCGCGTCCGGCAGCGACGTGCCCGCGGCGGCGCTCACCACCCGGCTCCCGAGCCGCTGCATACGCTTCTTGAACGGGGAGAAGTGCTCGATCGTCGCGGTCTGGCGGTCGCCGACGACGATGTCCGCCTCCCCCGCGACGATCGGGGCGACCAGGTCGCCGATGCGCTCCGAGGGGTATTGGTTGTCGCCGTCGGTGTTGACCACGACGTCGGCGCCGTGGGCGAGGGCGTAGTCGACGCCGTCCCGGAACGACCGCGCGAGCCCCATCGTGCTGGCGTGCCGCACCACGTGCCGCACCCCGAGCCGCCGAGCGACCACGGCGGTGCCGTCCGTGGAACCGTCGTCGATCACGACGACCTCCACGCTGTCGAAGCCGTCGACCTCGGGCGGAATCGTCGCCAGCACCAGCGGAAGCGTCCCGGCCTCGTCGAGGCACGGGATCTGGACGAAGAGCTTCATCGCGCTTCCTTCACGGGACCGGAGGTCACCGGCGACACGGGGCCGAGGGGCAGGACCGTCGGCGAGGACGCCGCGAGTCTACGGGGCCACAGGGCCCCGACGACCAGCGCCGACACCGTCGCGACTGCGCCGAGCAGCACCACGGCGAGCAGCGCGGGCGCCTCCATCGGGCTCCAGGCGAGCCACCGGTCGGCGGCGTCGCCGAACGTCTCGCCCGGCCCCTGGTAGAAGGTGCTGAAGCCCCACACCAGCCCGCCGACCCCGGCGGCGACCGCGAGCGCGACGACCACGGGGACGGCCCACGCCAGCCGCCTCCCGCTCCTGCCCACGAGGTGCCACACGGCCACGGCGAGCACGGCGGCGAGCGCCGGCACCCCGCCGAAGACGTACCGCCCCTGGACCGCCACGAGCCCCCCGGTCGCCGCGTGGAAGTCCCAGCTGTTGTACGCGACGCCGAGGGCGAGCCCGCCGGGCAGCAGGAGCAGCACCGCGGACGCCCGCCGGGCCCCGGGCAGCACGAGCGCGGCCAGGGCGGCGGCGATCAGCACCATCGAGCCGGCGACGACCCACTGGCCCGGCAGCCGCACCTCGAGCCAGGAGAGGTTCCCGAAGAACGCCTGCGCCAGCTTCTCCACGATGACCGACGCCACCTGGTCGTCGGGCACCTGCGCGTACGTCGCCGGGTCGCGGACCAGCCCGACGGGCTGGACCGCGCCGAGCGTGATCACGTTGCGAACCCACCACCAGCCGCCGACGACGCCCGCGACTCCGGCGGCCACGGCCACGCGGCCGAGCCGCGCGGGCCACGGGCGCCCGCGCGCCAGCAGGTAGGCGATGCCCACCATCGGCAGGGCGAACGCCACCATCACCTTGGTGAGCAACCCCAGCCCGACCACCAGCCCGATCGCGATCGCGACCCGCCACCGGAGGTCCCCCGTGACGACGCGCGCCGCCAGGTAGGTGGCGGCGGCGCACGCGAGCATGACGAGAGCGTCGTTGTTCACCGCTCCCATGATGTGGCCGAGCTGCGGCAGGAACAGCGGGAACGCCGCCGCCACCAACCCCGCCGACCGGGACCCGGTGACCCGGCGGGCGGTCTCGGCCGCGAGCGGCACCGTGAGCGCGAGCAGCAGCACGTCGAGCAGTCGCAGGGCGAGCATCGCGACGTCCCAGCGCCCGTCCGCGAGCCCGGTGGCGCGCAGCACCCCGGCGCCCACCGCGTAGTAGAGCGGGGGGTGCTGCGTCATCTGGTCGACCTCGGTGCCCGACGCGGCGTCCCCGAGCGCGGTGGTGGCGTCGATGCGGGTGCGCTCGTCGCGCGGCACCGGTTCGACGTCGACGAACTGGCGCGCGTCGGGCCGGTAGGTCCAGCGGCCGGGCGGGTCGGAGTGGTAGGCAGCCTCCTCGACGGCCTGCACGACCGCCGGCGAGAAGTAGGCGTCGCCGGGCGCGGGCCAGCCGCCGCCGTAGGCGATGCGCAGCACGCTGTTGAGGTGGTGCTGCTCGTCGGGCGCCTGGAACGGCGGCGCGACGACGGCCCAGACGGCGCCCCACGCCGCCACGGCGAGCGCGAGCACGACGAGGGCGCGCCGGTAGCCGCGCAGGCTCCGATGCGGGGGGCTCGTGGTGGGAGTCGGGGCAGGCTCCGGGCGCACATGTGGCGTGGTGTCCGTCACGACCTCAGTGTGCCAGGGCTTCACCCACCCCTCTCGACGAGGCCCCTCCCACGGCCCGCGACGCGCCGATAGGGTGCCGCCATGCGTGTTCTCGTCACGGGCGGCGCCGGGTTCATCGGTGCGAACTTCGTCCAGCAGACCGTGCGTTCGCGTGCCGGGGCGCGGGTGACGGTGCTGGACGCGCTCACCTACGCGGGTGACCGGTCGTCGCTGGCGCCGGTCGCGGACGCCGTCGCGCTGGTCGAGGGGTCGATCACCGACGCGCCGCTGGTGGACCGGCTGGTCGCGGACGCGGACGTGGTGGTCCATTTCGCGGCCGAGTCGCACAACGACAACTCGCTGGCCGATCCCTCGCCGTTCGTGCAGACCAACCTCGTGGGCACGTACACGCTGTTGGAGGCGGTGCGCCGGCACGACGTGCGGTTCCACCACGTCTCGACCGACGAGGTCTACGGGGACCTGCCGCTGGAGGGTACCCAGAAGTTCACCCCCGACACCCCGTACAACCCGTCCAGCCCGTACTCCTCCACGAAGGCGGGCTCGGACCTGCTGGTGCGCGCCTGGGTGCGCTCGTTCGGGGTGCGCGCCACGATCTCGAACTGCTCGAACAACTACGGGCCGTACCAGCACGTGGAGAAGTTCATCCCCCGCCAGGTCACCAACCTCATCGACGGGGTGCGCCCCCGCCTGTACGGGGCCGGGCTGAACGTGCGGGACTGGATCCACGTGGAGGACCACAACGCGGCGGTCTGGGAGATCGTCGACGGCGGCCGCCTCGGGGAGACGTACCTGATCGGGGCGGACGGGCAGACGTCGAACCTCGAGGTGGTGCGCACCCTGCTGGAGCTGTTCGGGCACGACCCGGGCGACTTCGACCACGTGACAGACCGGCCGGGGCACGACCTGCGCTACGCGATCGACGCGACCAGGCTGCGCGACGAGCTCGGGTGGGCGCCCCGATACACGGACTTCCGTACCGGGTTGGCCGCCACCGTGGACTGGTACCGCGAGCACGAGGACTGGTGGCGCCCCCACAAGGCCGCCGCCGAGGCCAAGTACGCCGCGACCGGCCAGTAGGGGGAAACCGGTGACCGACCCACACATTTCCTCTACCGTCCCGGTCCGCGGGCACCTCAGCCGCGTAACTCGAACCCTCTATGCTCGCTTCCCGTGACCCGCTTCACCCCTCGCCACGTCGCCTCGCACACCGAGCCCGCCAAGGGCCCGGCGCATGCCCGCGCCCTGCGCCAGCACTCGCTGGCGCGCGCCCTGGGGATGGGGCTGACCGCGGTCCTGGCGTTCGCCGCCGTCGGAGGCGCGACGGCGGCCGTCAGGCTCACCGGCAACATCACGTCCGTCGACGCCGACAAGCTGCTCGGTGACGACCGGCCCGAGAAGAAGGTGCCGGAGGACCCCAACGCCGACGAGCCGCTGAACCTCGTGCTCATGGGCTCCGACAGCCGCGGCGGCGACAACGCCGACATCGTCGGCGACGGCACCGAGGGCGCCCGCTCGGACACGACGATGATCATGCACATCTCGTCCGACCGCTCCCGCGTGGAGATGCTGTCGATCCCGCGCGACACCACCACCGACGTCCCGTCGTGCCCGACGTCGTCGGGCGGCGAGACCTCGCCGCAGTCCGGCGTGAAGTTCAACGCGGCCTTCGCCCAGGGGGTCAATACTGGCGGGGACGTCGAGTCCGGCGCCCTCTGCACGATGCGCACGATCGAGACGATCACCGACGTGCAGATGGACGGCTTCGTCGTGGTGGACTTCGCCGGCTTCGAGAAGATGATCGACGCCCTCGGCGGCGTCGAGCTCTGCGTCCCCGAGGACGTCGACGCTCCCAAGGCCGACCACCTGGTGCTGTCCGCGGGCAAGCAGGAGCTCGACGGTGACACCGCGCTCAAGTACGCCCGGGCGCGGACGGGCAAGGGTCTGGGCGACGGCTCCGACCTCGGCCGCATCGGACGCCAGCAGGAGCTCATGGCCGCGCTGGCCCGCACCGTGCTGAGCCAGAACATGCTCACCGACTCCCCGAAGCTGCTGAAGTTCCTCGGCGCCGTGACCGGCTCGCTCACGATGAGCAGCAACTTCGCGTCGGTCCAGGGACTCGCCGGGCTCGCATACAGCTCCCGCAACGTCCGTCCTGACACCATCTCGTTCATGACTGCGCCGTACGCGTACGACCCGAACAACGCGGCGAACGTCCTGCTCACGGACGAGGCCGATCAGGTCTGGGAGAACCTCTACGACGACAAGCCACTCAGCGACGTGATCGAGACCGAGAAGTCGGACGACAAGGACTCCAAGGACTCCGGCGCGAAGGACTCCGAGGGCGACGACGCGGCGGCCGCCGAGGGCGCGGACGGCACGGACGCGACCCCGGTCTCGGACGACGACACCGGCTCCACCACGGACGGCGGAGCAGATGACGGATCAGATGACAAGGAGAGCGACCCCGAGCCGACGCAAACCCGCGAGGCAGGCGAGGAAGCTTTCACCGGGGCCGACGTGACGTCGGTGTGCGGTTGAGCGCGGAGGTCCCATGAGCAACGACGAACAGCGCATCCCGCCGAGCTTCACGCCGTCCGGCGGCTCGTCCGACCGCCCCCACGGCGCGGGCGACGCTATCCCCGTGGGCGGCGCCTCCCGGGCGGCCGGCCGGCCCACCGGCGGGCGGGTGGGTCGTCGTGACGACGCCACCCCCATGGAGCCGCGCGTGCGGCGCCAGTCGTCGCGCGAGATCCCGACCACCCCGGCCGAGCGGCGCGGCGGCGCACAGCAGAAGCCGCGCTCGATCGCCCCCCGCGGCGCGCAGTCGGCCGCGGCACCCCGGCAGGCGTCGTCGCGGCAGGCTGCCTCCGGGCACGGCTCCGGCACCCGCGTGATGCCCGCCCAGGCCCGCGGCGGCCAGGCGCGCCGCACTCCCCCGCCCGCACGCCCGGGCGGAGCTGCGGCCGCGGCCGCCGGCGGCGGATTCCGCGTGCGTCGGGGCCGCATCGTCGGGCTGGTCCTGGTGCTCCTGCTGGTGCTGCTGCTCGCGTGGCCGATCGGGCTGATCCTCTGGGCCAACGGCAAGATCCAGCACGTCGACGCTCTCTCGGGCGCGGCGAACACCCCCGGCACCACATACCTGCTGGCCGGGTCGGACGCGCGCGGCACCGGCAGCATCGCCGACGACGGCACCGAGGGCGCCCGCACCGACACGATCATGGTGCTGCACCAGCCCTCGGGCGGTCCGACGTCTCTGATCTCCATCCCGCGCGACACGCTCGCGGACATCCCCGGGCACGACCCGAACAAGATCAACGCCGCATACTCGTTCGGCGGTGCCCCGCTGCTCGTCGAGGCGGTCGAGGGCCTCACCGGCCTGACGGTCGACCACTACGCCGAGGTCGGGTTCGGCAGCGTCGAGGAGATCGTGGACGCGGTCGGCGGCGTCGAGCTCTGCTACGACGACGACGTCGACGACAAGAAGAGCGAGCTGAAGTGGGAGGCCGGCTGCCACATGGCAGACGGCGAGACGGCGCTCGCGTTCTCCCGCATGCGCTACTCCGACCTCAAGGGGGACATCGGCCGTGCGGAGCGGCAGCAGCAGGTCATCGCCGCTGCGGCGGCCAAGGTCGTCAAGCCGGGCGTCGTGCTGAACCCGCTCAACCAGGTGCAGCTCGTCGACGCCGGCACCGGCGCGCTCGCCGTCGACGAGAAGACGGGCATCATCGACCTCGGGCGCCTCGCCCTGGCCTTCAAGGCCGCGACCGGGCCCGAGGGCGTCACCGGCACGCCGCCGATCGCGAACCCGGGTTACGACCCCGGCACCGGGGTCGGCTCCACCGTGCTGCTCGACGAGGAGAAGACCGGTCAGTTCTGGACCGACGTGCGCGACGGCGGGCTCGAGCCCGGCAGCACCGTCGGCGGCCTCCCCGGCTGACGACCGGATCGCCGGTCGAGCCTGCGCCGTCCTGAGCCTGTCGAAGGGTCGAAACCTCGTCCCGCTGGTTGAGCCTGCGTCGTCGGCTCAACCAGCGGGAACGGAACGTCAGAAGCCGGGGTGCTGGGCGCGGGACGCCCGCAGCTTCTCGCCCTTGGCGCGCGCGACGTCGCCGAGGTCGGCCTGGAACGCGACCATCCGCTCGCGCAGGGCGAGGTCCTCGGCCTCGGTCCCCGCGCCGAGGATCCGCGCGGCGAGCAGGCCGGCGTTGCGCGCCCCGCCGACCGACACGGTCGCCACCGGCACGCCCGACGGCATCTGCACGATCGACAGCAGCGAGTCCATGCCGTCCAGGTGCCGCAGCGGCACGGGGACCCCGATCACCGGCAGCGGCGTGACGGCGGCGAGCATGCCCGGCAGGTGCGCGGCGCCGCCGGCCCCGGCGACGATCACGCGCAGCCCGCGCTCGGACGCCGAGCGGCCGTACTCGATCATCTCGGTGGGCATGCGGTGGGCGGAGACGACGTCCACCTCCACCTCCACGCCGAGCTCGGCGAGCGCGTCGGCGGCCGCCTCCATGACGGGCCAGTCGGAGTCCGACCCCATGACGATGCCGACGACAGGCTGCGTGCTCATGCGTGCTCCTTGTTCTCGGTGGTTGAGCCGGGCTCGCCCCGCAGCAGCGCGGCGGCCTCGACGGCGCGACGACGCACCCGCTCCAGGTCGGGGCCGCTGACGTTCACGTGCCCGAGCTTGCGCCCCGGCCGCACACCCTTGCCGTACAGGTTGACGCGCGCCTCGGGGTAGCGGGCCATCAGCTCGGGCAGGGCGTCGGTGAGGACCTCCAGCCGTGAGCCGAGCACGTTCGCCATGACGGTCCAGGGCGCGCGCGCGGTGGTCTCGCCCAGCGGCAGGTCGAGCACCGCCCGCAGGTGCTGCTCGAACTGGCTGGTCACGGCTCCGTCGATGGTCCAGTGGCCCGAGTTGTGCGGGCGCATCGCGAGCTCGTTGACCCACAGCTGCACACCGCCGTCGGCGTCCCGCGTCTCGAACAGCTCCACGGCCAGCACGCCGGTGACGTCGAGGCCCTCGGCGACGGCGACGGCGATCTCGCGGGCCCGCGCGTCCACCTCGGGCCGCAGGCCGGGGGCGGGCGCGATCACCTCGGCGCACACGCCGTCGCGCTGGATCGATTCCACCACGGGCCAGGTGCGCACCTCCCCCGACGGCCGGCGGGCGACCAGCGCCGCGAGCTCGCGCACGAACGGCACCTTCCGCTCCACCAGGAGCGCCGGGCCGCCGTCCGCCACCGTCTGCAGCCAGTCGGCGACGGCGTCCGGGTCGGCGACGACGCGCACGCCCTTGCCGTCGTAGCCGCCGCGGGAGGTCTTGACGACCGCCTCCCCGCCGGGCTCGTCGGCGAGGAACGCGGCGAGCGCCCGGCGGGCGTCCTCCGGGACGGTGGGCAGCGCGGCCCAGCGGGGGCAGGGCATCCCGAGCTCGGTGAGGCGCCGGCGCATGACGATCTTGTCCTGCGCCTGCACCAGCGCATGCGGGCCGGGCCGCACGGGCGTGCCGTGGTCGATGAGGTCCTGCAGGAGCGCGTTCGGCACGTGCTCGTGCTCGAACGTCAGGACCGCTGCGGGGGCGCGCCCGTCGTCGGGCGCGATGAGGTCGCGGATCGCCGCGTCGTCGGACGCCGTACCCACGGGGGCGTCGGTCACCACCTGGGCCGCGGACGACGCCGGGTCCTCGACGAGGACGCGCAGGCACACCCCCAGCTCTGCGGCGGCGGGCGCCATCATGCGGGCGAGCTGACCACCTCCGACGACGGCGACGACGGGGGCGGAAGTGCGGGGTCCGGTCACGGGGATCGAGGATACCGGCCGTGGTGCGGCGACGTGGTCACTCGCCGTGGTGGTGCAGCCACCCGCGACGTCGGCCGCGCGAGGAGATCGTGGTGCCCGGGGGCAGCACCATGTGCGGGTCGAGGGTGCGGGGCACCCCGGCCAGGAAGAGCGCGAACACTGGCGGGCGGCGCTGCGCCAGCTCGATCCGGCCGCCGTCCGCGGCCGCCAGATCGCGGGCCAGCGCGAGCCCGAGCCCGGTGCTGTGGCCCGTCGTCGTGCCGCGCTCGAAGATCTTCGGCGCGATGTCGTCGGCCACCCCGGGCCCCTCGTCGGCGACCTCGATCGCCACGGCGCCGGTGGTGCCCGACGGCCGCGCGCGGACGGTGGTGGTGCCCTCCCCGTACTTCAGCGAGTTCTCCAGCAGCGTCGCGATGATCTGCGCCAGGGCGCCGGGCGTCGCGAGCACCTGCATGCCGTCGGGCACCTCGACCACCAGGGAGCGCCCGGCCCGCGCGAACGTCGGCGCCCACTCCTCCTCCTGCTGGTGCACCACGTCGGCCAGCACCACGGCTTCCGTGGTGCCCCCCTGCGCCCGCCGGGACGCGGCGAGCAGGTCGTCCACGACCGTGACCAGCCGCTCCACCTGCTCGAGCGAGATCCGCGCCTCCTCCACAGCCTCGGGGTCGTCGGATGCGAGCGTGATCTCCTCCAGCCGCATCGTGAGTGCCGTCAGCGGGGTGCGGAGCTGGTGCGACGCGTCCTGTGTGAACTGCCGCTCGGCCGCGAGGCGCCCCGCGAGCCGGTCGGCCGAGCGCGCGAGCTCGGCCGCCACGAGGTCGATCTCCTCCACGCCCGAGGGCTCCAGCCGCGGGCGTACCTGACCCGACCCGAGCTGCTCCGCGGACGCGGCGAGGTACACGAGGGGCGCCGACAGACGGTTCGCCTGCCAGACCGCCACCGCGATGCCCGCGGCGATCGCGACGATGCCGGCGATGATGACGAGCACCACCGTCTGGGCGGACTTCACGTAGGCGCTGACCGCCGACACCGTCATCGACACCGCCACGTTGCGGTCGGTGAGCTTGGCCTTCTCGATCGTCGGCGCGGAGACCGGCTCCCCGGCCGTGAGCTGGGTGCCGTCCGGCAGGGTCACGACCACGTACGCGGGCAGGTCCCCGTCGCGGCCCTCGCTGGCGCGCTCCACCGTGCCCTCGCCGAGCTCGTCACCCTCCTCGAGCGTGTTGTCGATGCTCCGCTGGAGCGTGTCCACCCGGTCCGTGACGCGCTGCTCCTCGTTGGCGAGCACGTACCGGGCACCGAAGATGCCGAGCGGCACGCCGAGCAGGAGCACGGCGACAGCGACCGCCGAGATGGTCGCCAGCAGGACGCGGCGACGCAATTCGTCTGCCCCTGTCCGCCGACGCCGTCAGCTCGCGCCGAGCTCGAAGCGGAAGCCGAGCCCGCGCACGGTCGAGACGTAGCGCGGGGCGTTGGCGTCGTCGCCGAGCTTGCGGCGCAGCCACGACACGTGCATGTCGAGGGTCTTGGTGGACCCCACCGGGTCCGAGCCCCACACGTCGCGCATCAGCGTGTCGCGCACCACGACCGACCCGGCGTTCGCGACCAGCACCTTCAGCAGGTCGAACTCCTTGGTGGTGAGGTGCAGCTCGCGGTCGCCCTGGAACGCGCGGTGCGCGGCCACGTCGACCCGCACGTCCTGCGCGCGCAGCTCCTCGTCCTCGCCCGTATCGCCGTGGGTGCGGCGCAGCAGGGCCCGGACGCGGGCAAGCAGCTCGGCGAGGCGGAACGGCTTCGTGACGTAGTCATCGGCGCCCGCATCGAGGCCGACGACGAGGTCGACCTCGTCGGCGCGCGCGGTGAGCACGAGGACGGGCACGGTGAGGCCCGCACCGCGGATCTCGCGGGCCACGTCCAGCCCATCCATGTCGGGGAGGCCGAGATCCAGGACGACGATGTCCGCGGCCCCGGCGTTGTCGACGGCTCCTTGACCAGTTCCTTGCACGATGACGTCGTAACCCTCACGTGTGAGAGCCCGCGCCAAAGGCTCGGCAATAGCCGGGTCGTCCTCGGCCAGCAGTACGTGGGTCATTCCCTCATGCTAGCGGCATCCTCCCAGGTCCTGGGCCCCGCTCCACGCCGCGTCGTCAGACGTCGCTGTGACATCGAGATGACGGCGGGGCGACGACGCGTACGACGGCGCCCCGTCCGCCCACGGGCCGACGCCGCGCTGGACGCCGTCCGCCCGCAGGCGGACGCGCACCCCGCGGCGCGCACATACCCTGACCGTCATGGCCTGGATCGAGGGGATGAGGCGCTGGTTCGAGGCGCACCGCTTCGGCATCGACGCGACGACGACCGGGCTGCTCGGGCTGTTCATGCTCGTCTCGGCCACCGACCTGTACTTGACCGTGCCGAATCTCTCCCGCACCGGGTCCATCGCCTGGACCGTGGCCCTGCTGGCACCCCTCCCCTGGCGCCGCACCCGGCCCGTGCCCTCCGCGATAGCCATCTTCGCGGTGGCGCTGGCGCAGATGCTCGCCGGCTACCCGATGATCCTGCCGGGCGACCTGCTCGTGCTCGTCGCACTCTTCTCGGTGACCGTCTACGGCCCGACCTGGGCGCACGTCACCGCGATCTGCTCGACGGCCGTCGGGAGTCTGGTCGTGCTGCCCGTCGCGGTCGCCGTCCACGGCATGCTCGGCGTCGCCGGCATCCCGGAGATGCTCCCCGTCGGCATCTTCTGCTTCGTCACCGGCCTCGCCGTATGGGCGTTCGCCCTCGCACGCCGCTCCCGCCGCGTCACGATGGACGCCCTGCGCGACCGGGCGCACCGGCTCGAGATCGAGCGCGACCAGCAGGCCCGGATCAGCGCCGCGGCCGAGCGCGCCCGCATCGCCCGCGAGATGCACGACATCGTCGCCCACTCGCTGTCCATCGTGGTCGCGCAGGCCGACGGCGGCCGATACGCCGCCGCCTCGGACACCGAGGCCGCGGTGCGCGCGCTCGGGACCATCAGCGAGACCGGCCGCACTGCCCTGACGGACATGCGCCGCCTGCTCGGCGTGCTGCGCTCCCAGGACGACGAGGACGCGCCGGCCCTCCCCGCGCACGCCGGCACGGGCGACCGCACCACGCCGGCGCCCGCCTTGCGCGACGACGCGCGGTCGACTCGCCCGGCCCCGCAGCCCGGGGTCGAGGAGATCGACGATCTGGTGGCCCAGGCGCGCGGTGGCGGCCAACGGGTCTCGCTCGTCCGCGTCGGCGAGGCCAAGACCTTGCCAGCCGGCATGGGCCTCACCCTGTACCGCGTGTGCCAGGAGTCGCTCACCAACGTGCGCAAGCACGCCGGCCCCGACCCGGCCGTCACGGTCGCCGTGCGCTGGACGCCGTCGACCGTCGAGCTCGAGGTCCTCGACGACGGCCGCGGCGCCGCCGCGTCCGCCCGCGCCGACCCCGGCTTCGGCCTGCGCGGGATGCGGGAGCGAGCCAACCTGTACGGCGGCTCCCTCGAGTCCGGCCCCCGCGCCGGCGGCGGCTTCCGCGTGCACCTCGAGCTGCCCCTGCCCGGCGCGACGCCGACCAGACCGCCGGCCGCACGGACCGCCACACCGACGAGCACGCCGACGAGCACGCCGACGAGCACGCCGACGAGCACACCGACGAGCGTTGCGACGAGCACACCGACGAGCGTTGCGACGAGCGTTGCGACGAGCATTGCGACGAGCATTGCGACGAGCATTGCGACGAGCATTGCGACGACCGCACCCCAGGAGGACGCATGACCCCGCCCGCCGCCGACGCCTCGGCACCCCCCTCCGGCGATCCCGACGGCGCGGACGTCGTGCGCGTAGCGCTTGTCGACGACCAGCAACTGGTGCGCGCGGGCTTCCGCATGGTGATCAACTCCCAGCCGGACCTGGAGGTCGCGCTCGAGGCCGGCGACGGCGCCCAGGCACTGCGCCTGCTCGCCGACCACGAGGTGGACGTGGTGCTGATGGACGTGCGGATGCCGCACCTCGACGGGCTCACGGCAACCGCCCGCCTCACCGCCGCACCCGACGCCCCCCGCGTCATCGTGCTCACCACGTTCGACCTCGACGAGTACGTGCTCGAGGCCATCCGCAGCGGCGCGTCCGGCTTCCTGCTCAAGGACGCGCCGCCGGAGGAGATGCTCGCCGCGATCCGCACCGTGCACGCCGGGGACGCCGTCATCGCGCCGTCGTCGACCCGCCGCCTGCTCGAGCACCTCGTCACGGCACTGCCCGCCGACCAGGCCGCACCCCAGCACGACGCGCTCGCCGCCCTCACCGACCGCGAGCGCGAGGTGCTCGTGCTCATTGCCCGGGGCCGGTCCAACACCGAGATCGCGGCCGACCTCTTCGTCGCCGAGGCCACGGTGAAGACCCACGTCGGCCGCATCCTCGCGAAGCTCGACGCCCGCGACCGCGTACAGGCGGTCGTCACCGCCTACGAGGCGGGCCTCGTCCGCCCGGGCGCCTGACCCGCGACGTGTCAGGACCACGCGCAGGTATCCATGGCTCTGGCCCTGACAACTCACCGTGACCAAGAGTTGTCAGGGCCACGTGCAGGTCTTCGTGCTCCTGGTCCTGACAACTCACCAGCCCAGGTGGCGGCGCACGACGGCGAGCACGCGCTCCGGCTCGTAGCGCGCGGCCATCGCGGGCAGCCGCACGCGTACCGTGCCGGCCTCGGCGCCGATCTCGGCATCGCGCAGCAGGTCGTCGTACCAACGCTCGCGCTCCATGTGGCCGACGCCGTCGATCTCGACGACGAACCGTCGCCCGCCGGGCAGCCGCCACTCGACGTCGAGGAACCGCCGTCGTCCCCGCGCATCGGTGCGGACCGCCTGCCGCGAAGGTTCGGGTAGCCCGCCGTCACGGCACAGGCGAGCGAAGTCGATCTCGGCGAGCGAGTCGGTACCGCCCACGATGTCCGCCAGCGCCAGGCGCATGACCTTGCGGTGCCGGACCTTGCCCACCGTGTCGAGCATGGCGAACAGCTCGTCGGTGGTGGCGAGCCGCTGCTGCACGACGGCGGCCATCAGCCCCGCCGCGGTGCGCCACGACCGCTGCCACGCCGCGGCGTCGACGGCGGACCGGGCGACGACGTGCACGGGCAGCCCGCCGACCTCGACGACGTCCTCCTCGCGGAGCCGCCGGGACTCGTGCACGACGAGCCACGGGTGCCGGTCCGGGTAGGCACCACGCGGGACGACGACGTGGATCGGCTCTCGCGACCACCCCTCGAGCCCGTGCACCTCCAGTGCGCTCCACGCCCCGACCGCGCTCCCGGCCGGCGCTCCCAGGACTGCGGCCCATCGCCGTCCCGCGCGGGTGAGCGGCCCGCGGTGCGTGACCAGGACCTGCTCGCTCAGCGACCGCCACCGCATGGCCGCCAGGTGGCAGGCGGCCTCGGCCGGGCCCATACCGAGGACGGTCAGCTGCGGGCGTGTCACGACGTCCTGCTGCCGACGCAGCAGCTCACGCAGCCCGCCGACCCTTGCGTACACCTCGCGTGATCCGGTCATGACGACGAGCCTGGCCCGGCACGAGCCCGGCGACCGGCGTCGGCAGGTTCGCTGTGGACGAGGCGTCTCCGCTCGTACCTGTGGGCAGCCTCCGCCCGGCGACTTGTCAGGACCACGACAACCAGAACCTGCGCGTGGTCCTGACAGCACATTCAGCCACGGAGCTGTCAGGACCAGGACCACAAGGACCTGCGCGTGGTCCTGACAGCTCGTGGGAGCGACGGCGCAGGTCAGGGCCGGCTCAGGGTCGGCGTCATACCGGAGGATGACCTGGGAGCTCGCAGGACCCGACCTCGGACCGATGTCCGGGGGCCGCCCGCTCCGTAGCGTCACTGGTGTCCTGCCCCGCCGGCCGTCGTCGGCGCTCGGGCCCCTCGCCTCGACCACACCGGAGACCTCCGTGGACACCACCGTGTACGTCCCGATCCCCGACGACGCCCCCGCCGCGAGCGCGCGGCCGACCGTCACCCCCGCCGTGCGGGCACGCGCCCTGACCAAGACCTACGGCCGCGGCGAGGCAGAAGTGCGCGCCCTCGACGGCGTGGACGTCGACTTCGCCGCCGGCCGCTTCACGGCGATCATGGGGCCGTCCGGCTCCGGCAAGTCGACCCTGATGCACCTGCTCGCCGGCCTCGACTCCGCGACCAGCGGACAGGCGTTCGTCGGGTCCACCGAGGTCACCGGGATGAACGACAAGGCCCTGACAGCCCTGCGCCGCGAGCGCGTCGGCTTCGTCTTCCAGCAGTTCAACCTGCTGCCGATGTTCTCGGCCGAGCAGAACATCACGCTGCCGGTGGAGCTCGCGGGCGGCGCCGTGGACAAGCAGTGGCTCGGCACGCTCGTCGACACGCTCGGTCTGAGCCAGCGGCTCTCGCACCGGCCCAGCGAGCTGTCCGGCGGCCAGCAACAGCGCGTCGCCATCGCGCGCGCCCTCATCGCCCAGCCTGACGTCGTGTTCGCGGACGAGCCCACCGGCAACCTCGACTCCCGCTCCGGCGCGGAGGTGCTGAGCTTCCTGCGCCGCTCGGTGCGCGAGCTCGGACGCACGATCATCATGGTCACCCACGACCCGGCGGCCGCGGCCTACGCGGACCGCGTCGTGCTCATCGCCGACGGCAAGATCGCGGGCGACATCACCGACCCGACGCCTGAGTCCGCCCTCGCCGGCCTCGACGCGCTGCGGACGGTGGCCGCACGATGATCCGCATCACCCTGTCGCAGATGCGGCGCGGCGCCGGGCGGCTCGCCGCCGCCGGCCTCGCGATCGTGATCGGCACTGCCTTCGTCGCGATCACGCTGCTCGCGGGCAACGTCGTCACCGCCACCACCTACGACTCCATCGCCGCCCAGTACACGGGCGCCGACCTCGTCGTCCGCGGCGTCCCCGCCGACGACGCCCTCATCGACGCGGCGCGTGACGCGGACGGGGTCGCGACCGCGGACCAGCAGCTCATCACCTACCAGCAGCTGGAGAACGGCGGCCGCACGATCTTCCAGGGCGTGCTGGCCGCGCCCACGGACACGTCGGTGCTGCCGCTGGAGATCGCCGACGGCGCACTGCCCGAGGCCACCGGGGAGATCGCGCTGCCGGTCAAGGTGGCCGAGCGCCTCGACGCCGCTCCCGGCGACCAGGTCACCCTGGCGCGCAACGTGCTCGCAGGCGACCAGGACACCGACGAGGACGCGTGGACCGAGGTCCGCGAAAAGCTCACCGTCACGGGCACGCTCACCGACCCGTACGGCGCGTTCTCGATGATGGGCGGCGCGGCCATCGCGCCCGCTGCCGACGTCACCGCCTGGGAGGGCGACCTCTACGCCCCCGGCGAGACCACCGGCGAGCCCGCCACCGTGCTCGTCACGCTCGACGACGGGGCGGACGTCGAGCAGGCACGCACCGCCATCACCGGCGCCGTCACCAACGCTGCCGTGGCGTCCGGGGCCGACACCTCGAGCCTGGCGGTCGTGACGCCCCAGGAGCACGCCGAGTCGGTCGCGAACGAGATGACCGGCGGCGACAACATCATCTTCACGGTGTTCGTGCTGGTCTTCGCCGCGGTCGCGCTGCTCGTCGCCGCGCTGGTCATTGCGAACACCTTCCAGGTGCTCGTGGCCCAGCGCACCCGCACCCTCGCCCTGCTGCGCTGCGTCGGGGCGGACAAGGGGCAGCTGCGCCGCTCGGTGCTGTTCGAGGCGGCCGTGCTCGGCCTGCTCTCCTCGGTGGTCGGCCTCGCGGCCGGCATCGGCCTGGGCCAGGCCGCGCTGGTGGTCGGCCGGGGCTTTGACCTGGGCGTCCCTCTGCCCAAGACGGTCGACATCACGCCGGCCGTGATCCTCATCCCGCTCGTGGCCGGCGTCGTCGTGACGCTCGTCGCCGCGCTGTCGCCGGCGCGGGCCGCGACGCGCGTCGCCCCGCTCGCCGCGCTCCGCCCCGCGGACGCGCCCTCGGCCGCACGGGGCGCCGGCCGCGTCCGGCTGGTGCTCTCGACCCTCGTCGCCGTGGTCGGCTTCCTCCTGCTGGGCGGCGGCGTCGCCGTGAGCACGGTGGGCGGCCAGCCCAGCCTCGGCCTCCTGGCCGGTGTCGCGGGCGGCATCCTGTCGTTCCTCGGCGTGCTGGTCGGCGCCGTGTTCTGGCTGCCCCGCGTGGTGGCCCTCGCCGGCCGGCTGGTCGGCGCGTCCGGGCCGACGGCACGGCTCGCGGCGGCGAACACGCTGCGCAACCCGCGGCGCACCGCCGCCACGTCCACGGCCCTGCTCATCGGCGTCACGCTCGTCGGCATGATGTCGACCGGCGCCGCAAGCGCCCAGATGACCATGGACTCCGAGCTCGACGTGCGCTACCCGGTCGACGTCACCGTCTCGACGGACCTGTCGAGCGACCCCACGAGCGTCGCCACCGGGGACGAGACCACCCCGTCCGTGCCCGCCACGCTGGAGGGGACGGTGCGCGACCTCGACGGCGTCTCGACGGTGGTCGAGGTGCCGGCCACGGCCGCGCAGGTCACCGGCGACGGCATCGACGACGACGTCGCCTTCACCATCCGGGGCCTCGAGCCCGACGCCGCGGCGTCGGTGCTGCGCAGCACCGACGTGGTCGCCCCGCTCGCCGCGGGCACCGTCGTCGTGCCGGAGCAGCTGTCCGATGACTGGGGCTTCTCCGACGGCCAGACCGTCACCCTCACCGGCCCCCAGGGGTCGCTCGAGGTCACGGTCGCGCTCACCAGCATCGTGGACGACGCACTCTTCGTCGTCCCCGACGACCTCGCCGCCCTCGACCCGGCAGCCCCGACCACCGGCCTGTGGGTGGGGCTGGACGACCCGAGCGACGCCGCGGACGTCGTGCCCGCCATCCAGGACACGGTGGCGGACACGGAGGCGCCCGCGGACGTCGTCGGCGCCGCGGTGGAGCGCGCGAGCTACCAGCAGGTGATCGACACCGCGCTGGGGATCGTCGTGGGGCTGCTGGCGGCGGCGGTCGTGATCGCGCTGATCGGCGTGGCGAACACGCTGTCGCTGTCCGTCATCGAGCGGCGGCGCGAGTCCGCCACACTGCGGGCGATCGGGCTGTCGAAGGCCCAGCTGCGCGGCATGCTCGCCGTCGAGGGTCTGCTCATCGCGCTGGTCGGCGCGGTGCTGGGCGTGCTGCTCGGCCTGGTCTACGGCTGGGCGGGTTCCGCGGCGGCGCTCGGCTGGGCGGGTACGCCCGCCATCGTGGTGCCGTGGCGCGACGTGCTGGTGATGCTGGTCGTGGCCGCCGTGGCGGGGCTCGTAGCGTCCGTCGTCCCGGCCCGGGCCGCGGTGCGGACATCGCCGGTGGAGGCCCTTGCGAGCGAGTAGCCCGAGCAGCACACGGGAGTTGTCCACAGGCCGTCCGTGACGGCCGCCCTGGGCGGGCACCCTGGAGGTCGTGTCGACCTCCGGAGTGCCCGCCCTCGCCGTCCCCGGTCGCGGGCCGAGCCGGGGCGACGGAGCCGTCCGGGTCACCGTGCCCCCCGGCGAGGACGTGCTGCTCCCCGCGGGCGTCCCGCTCGGCACCTGCCGGGCGGGCCTCGCGGCGCTGCTGCGCCGGCCGGAGCTCCGGCACGCGCCGCTCGCCGCCGACGGCGTCCCGGTCGCCGACACGGACGTCGTGGGCGACCGTCCGCTCCTGCCGGGCGCGGTGGTCGCGCCGCATGAGCCGGCCCGACGGCGCAGGTCCGGCACGACGTCGGAGTCGGCTCCGGGCGAACCCGGTCGCGCCGTGCTCGGCAGCCCCTGGCTGGTCGCGCGTGCGGACGGCACGGCGGCGGGCAGCGTCATCGCGCTGGGGCCGGGAAGCTCCACGACGCTGACCGACGCACCAGGGCCGCACGCCGTCGTGCGCATCGACCCGCGCCGTGCCGACCACGTCACCGTGCGGGCCACCGCACGTGCCACCAAGGGGCCCGACGTGCGGGCCGACGTCCGGCTCGTGCGCGCGGGCGCACCGCGACGGCGGCGCGGGCGCGTCGGGCTCCTGCGCCGTCGGTGGCGTCCCGGCGACCGCCTCGAGGTCACCGGGCCGCAGGGCTCCCGCTCCTGGACCCTGCATCCGTCCGGCGACGTGGCCCGGTGGCTCGAGGCCGGACCCGCCACGGCGAGCACGAGCGCGGGCGACGGAGCCGGCCCGTCCGGCGCCGGGCTGCTGGCCACGGCCGCGGTGCCGATGGTCGGCTCGCTCGTGCTGGCGGCCATGCTCCGCCAGCCGGCCTACGCCTTGTTCTCCCTGATGGGCGTGCTCGCCCTGATCCCCCAGCTCCTCGCCGCCCGGCGCCGGCGGCACGCGGCGAAGACGCGCCCCGACCTCGACGGCCGACCCCCAGACGCCGGGACCGCCGCGGCATCGTCCCGCACCACCGGCCGCGACGTCGGGGACTCGCCCGGGCCGCTGGCGGCACGCTTGCTGGCGGCGCACCAGGCCTCGGACGGGGCCTGGAGCGCCGCCGGCGAGCGCGCCGCCGGGCGGTCACGGATCGGGCCGGCAGCCGGACCGGCTCCCGGCCCGATCCGTGCGCTGGCCGGTCTGGTGCCGGACGGCGCGGTCGCGGTCGTCGGCCCCCGCCCGGCCGTGCTCGCGGCGGCCCGGTCGGTCGTCGTCGAGCTCGCCACGGCGGGCGGGTCGGTCGCCGTGGTGGGCGCGCAGGACGCCTGGTCGTGGTGCCGCTGGCTGCCCGGCGGCGGACCGCCCGTCCTGGTCGTGGACGCGCCCGACGCCGCGGCTGGCGAGGTCGTGGGCGCCGCGCGCCGCGAGGAGGTGCTCGGGCGGGGCGGGGCGATGATCCTGTGCCTGCCCGACGGCGCGCCCGTGCCCGCGTGGTGCCGCACCACGTGGCGGGTGACCGGCGCGGGCACGGTGCGCCGAGCCGCCCCCGACGGCTCGGCGGCGACGGGCCCGGTCGTCGGCGTCACCGATTCCTGGGCGGAGCAGGCCGCGCGCCTCGTCGCGGGCCTGGCCGGCCTGCGGCGCTCCCTCGGCGAGCTGGACCACCCGGTCGCCCGGGGCGCCGCCGAGGACCCGGACGCCGACCCGGCCGATCCGCGGCTCCCCGCGGCGGTGCCCCTGCTGTCGCTGCTCGACCACGCCGAGGACCCGGGCGCCGCCTGGGACGCGCCGGGCGGCTGGGCCGTGCCGCTGGGCGTGGACGGACGCGGCCGGCCCGTCGCCCTCGACCTCGTGGCCGACGGCCCGCACCTGCTCGTCGCGGGCACCACCGGCGCGGGCAAGTCGGAGCTGCTGCAGTCGATGGTGCTGGGCCTCGCCGCGCGCCGGTCGCCCCGGGACCTCGCCCTGGCCCTCGTCGACTTCAAGGGGGGCGCGTCGTTCGGGGAGTGCGGCCGGCTGCCACATGTGGTCGGGCAGGTCACCGACCTCGACCCGGGGCTGGCGGGGCGGGCCCTGGCCGGGCTCCGCGCCGAGCTCCACCGGCGCGAACGGGTCCTGGCGCGCCACGGCGTCGCGGACCTGGCGGCGCTGCCGGCCGGGCTGCCCGACGCCCCGCCCCGCCTGGTCGTCGTGGTGGACGAGTTCCGCGCCCTGGCCGACGACCTGCCCGACTTCCTGCCCGGGCTGCTGCGGGTCGCCGCGCAGGGACGGTCGCTCGGCGTCCACCTCGTGCTCGCGACCCAGCGACCGGCCGGGGCCGTGAGCGCCGACGTCCGCGCGAACGTCTCGGCACGGCTCGCGCTCCGCGTCGTCGACGCCGCCGATTCGCTCGACGTGGTCGAGACGGCCGCCGCCGCGCGGATCCCGGCCGGGGTTCCCGGCCGCGCCGTCCTGCGCCTCGGCTCCGAGCGGCCGGTGGTGCTGCAGTGTGCGCACGCGGCGGGCCGGCTCGGGGGCGGCAGCGTCGTGCGGCGGGCGCCCGTGTGGGGCGCCGTGCCCGACGGCGGGCCCACGCTGCCGGACTCGACGCCCGGGCCCGGGCAGGAGGGCGGAGAGGCCGGTGGGCCGGAGGGCGTCGTGCACGAGCTCGTCGCCGCGGCCCGCCGGGCCGCGTCCCGGCGCGGGCTCCGGGCCGGGCGGGCGCCGTGGTTGCCGCCCCTGCCCGAGCAGGTGCGGGCCCGCGACGTGGACTCCGACATCGACGGCATCATCGGTGCCGAATCGGGCGACGACTCCACCCACCAGGGCGCTCGCGTCGCGCACGACGGCCTGCCCGTGGCGCTCGGCGACGACCCGGGGCGGCAGCGCCGGGCCCTGCTGCGCTGGGACCCGGCGGCCGGGCACCTCGGCGTGGTCGGGCGGGCGCGCTCCGGCCGCACCACGACCGTGCTAGCCCTGGCCCGGGCGGCGCTGGCCCGCGGGTGGCACGTGCACGTGCTCGCCCCGGCCGCCACGGCCCCGCGGTTCGCCGAGCTCGACGGGCACCCTGGCCTCGGCACGGTCGCCGGCCCGCAGTCCCCACGACGCGCGGCCCGGCTGCTGCGCCTGCTCGCCACGCGGCCCCGGGCGGCACCGGTGCTCGTGCTCGTCGACGGGGTCGAGGAGCTGCGTGCGGCCCTGGCCGGGCCCGACCTGTGGGATCCGCTCACCAGCGCCCTCGGGACGCCCGGCGTCGCGTTCGCCCTCGCGGCCGACAGCGGGACGCTCGGTGGGCTGGCGTCGCGCGTGGGGCCTCGCCTGGTGCTCCTGGGGCGTGACGCGCACGACGACGTCGTCCTCGGCGCGCCGTCCGGACTCGCGGGCCAGGGCGGCCCCGCCGGTCGGGCGGCGTGGCTCGGCGAGGAGCAGCTGCTGTGCCAGGTGCTGCTGCCCGACGTCGGTCCCGTCGCCGCGGGCCGCGCGCCCGCCGTGCCACCGCTCGTCGTGCGACCGCTCCCCGTGACGGTCGAGGAGGCCGATCTCGTCGACCTCCTGTGCGCCGACCCGGGGCGGCTGGTCGTCCCGGTCGGTGTCGGGGGCGACGAGGCCGCTCCGGTCGGCCTGGACGTCGCCGCCGGTGCGCTGGTCACCGGGCCACGGGGCAGCGGCCGCACGACGGTGCTACGCATCGTCGCGCGTGGCCTCGCCGCCTCGGGAAGGTTGGCGGCGGTGGTCGCGCGCGACGCCGCGCTCCGTCACGACGCGGGCCCGGCGCCCACCGCGGCGCTCTCCCCCGCCGCCCTGCGCGAGCTGCTGGACACCCTCGCGTCCGGGGATCATGGCGGAGACCCCGACGGTCCCGGGCCGGGCGTCGTCGTGGTCGACGACCTCGAGGCGCTCGCTCAGCAGCATCCCCTCGAGGCAGACCGGCTCGCGGAGCTGCTCGACTCCGGGCGGCTGGCCCTCGTGGCCGCGGCGACGACGACGGGGGCGCTCCTCGCCCACCGCGGCCCACTGGCCGAGCTGCGGGCGCGGCGCACGGGGGTGGTGCTCCACCCGGCCGAGCGGGGGGCCGACGAGGTGCTCGGAGCGCCGCTCACCGACGCGATCCGACCCGGGCCTCTGCGACCCGGCAGCGGCGCTCTTGTCGTCTCCGGCCAGGTGCGCGCCCTGCAGGTGGCACGCCCGGGAACCGGGCAGCCCGCCGAACAGAGTGCCGGCTCACCGCAGCTGGTGCTCAGCCGGACGTCGCCTCGACGACGCGGCGCGTCATGACGGACACCAGCACCGTCGCGGCGACGACGAGCAGGGCAAGTCCGCCGAGCACCTCCCAGGTCACGCCGGCGGTCAGGAGGCTCACGCCGACCAGCCCCTGCATGATCTGCCAGAGGACGATCGGCGCGCGGCCACCACGCCGCCCCGCCCAGAGGGTGCGGCAGGCGGCGACGAGCATCCAGGCGATCCCGAGGAAGAACAGCACCAGGAACACGCTCACGGCCCCGCTGTTCGATCCCCCCTGCGCCGCCTCGAGGCCGACCGCCGCGGCGGCCGCCACCAACACCAGCACCTCCAGGCCGATGCCGGCCGCGACGACCCGCAAGCCGGGCGGTCGAGCCGGGCTGGGAGCGTCATCGGCGCCGGACAGGGGGGTGACAGGAGGGCGCATGACACGCCAGAATACGTGCGACCTGCGGTTTCACGACAGTGTGATGAAGCACTCACGCTTCATGCGCGAGAAACTTCCACGTAACCCCTTGTGCGGCACTTCACGAGGTGTGACGCTGGACAGCAGATTCCGCACCCACCCACCGGACCCGGACGGGCGCGCCTCGACGCGCCGCCAACTCCGCACCGGGTTCCCCTGCACCGAGGAGAATGACATGGACTGGCGCCACAAGGCCGCCTGCCTCGACGAGGACCCTGAGCTCTTCTTCCCCATCGGCAACACCGGCCCCGCCCTCCTCCAGATCGAGGAGGCCAAGGCCGTCTGCCGCCGCTGCGACGTCGTGGACACGTGCCTGAAGTGGGCGATCGAGTCCGGACAGGACGCCGGCGTCTGGGGCGGTATGAGCGAGGACGAGCGCCGCGCGCTCAAGCGCCGCACCGCTCGCGCCCGCCGCGCCGGCTGAGGCTGCCGAGATAGAGAAGCTCCCTCGGCGAGATAGAGAAGCTCGGAGGACGCCGCGACCGGTCGCGGCGTCCTCCGAGCTTCTCTATCTCGCCGACTGCTGGCCGTCGCGGAGCTCGAGCTTCAGCACCACCTGCGTGCCCCCGCCGTCCCGCGCCTCCCAGTCGATGGTGCCGCCCAGCTCGTTCGTCACCAGGGTGTGCACGATCTGCGAGCCGAGACCGCTGCGCGAGGCACGGCCCAGGGTCGCGATGCCGTCGGGCATCCCGACTCCGTCGTCGGCCACCACCACGCGCAACGACGTGCCGGTGCGCTCCACGTCGATCTCCACGATGCCGGACTCCCGGCCCGGGAACCCGTGCTCGACGGCGTTGGTCACCAGCTCGGTGAGCACCAGCGCCAGCGGGGTGGCGTCCTGGGCGGGCACCATCCCGAACGACCCGGTCTGGCGCGTGCGCACCTTCGCGTGCGTCGAGGCGACGTCGGCCGCGAGGCGCAGCGCCCGGCTCAGCATGTCGTCGAGCTCGACGTTCTCGTCGAGCGTCTGGGAGAGCGACTCGTGCACCATCGAGATGGTGGCGACGCGCCGCATCGCCTCCTCCAGGGCCGCCCGCGCCTCGGGCACGTCCATCCGGCGGGCCTGCAGCCGCAGCAGCGCCGCGACGGTGGCGAGGTTGTTCTTGACGCGGTGGTGGATCTCGCGGATCGTCGCGTCCTTGGTCATGAGCTCGCGCTCGCGCCGCCGCAGCTCGGACACGTCACGGCACAGCAGCACCGCTCCGATGCGCTGCCCGTGGTCGGTCAGCGGGAGCGCGCGGAGCGACAGCGCGACACCATTGGCCTCGATGTCGGTGCGCCACGGCGCCCGACCCATCACCACCAGCGGCAGCGACTCGTCCACCGTGTTGTTCTGGTGCTGCACGATCTCGGCCGTCACCTCGACCAGGGACTGCCCGACCAGCGGCCCGATGACGCCGAGCCGGTGGAAGCAGGAGAGCGCGTTCGGGCTGGCGTAGAGCACCTCACCCTCGGAGTTGAGGCGGATCAGGCCGTCGCCCACGCGCGGCGCCCCGCGGCGCGGCCCCGTGGCGGCGTTGGGTGCCGGGTACTCGCCGCGCGCGATCATCGCGAGGATGTCGTCGGCCGACTCCACGTAGTTGAGCTCGAGGCGGCTCGGGGTGCGGCCGGAGCCGAGGTTGGTCTGCCGGGCCACGACGGCGATCGCCCGCCCGTCGTGCACCACCGGCACGGCCTCCTCCCGCACGGCGTATGCGCCGAACCAGCGAGGCTCGCGCGAGCGCTGCGCCCGCACCTCGGTCATGGCCGCCGTGAGCTGCGGGCGCTGCCCGTCGGGGGCGAACGACCCCACGATGTCGTCGTAGTGCACCGTCGCGCCGGTGGACGGCCGGCACTGCGCGATAGCGACGAACCCGCTTTCGGCGGTCGGGAGCCAGAGCACCAGGTCGGCGAACGCCAGGTCTGACACGAGCTGCCAGTCGCCGACGAGCAGGTGCAACCATTCGCCGTCCCCCTCGGAGAGGTCGGTGTTCTGGGCGATGAGGTCACTCATGGCGGACACGCCCACCAGCCTACGGGCGCTGCCGCGTGGCCCCGGCGTCGGTAGGGTGAACACGTGCACCTGACCGTGGACCTCCCGTACGCCGCGGACGCCGACCACGTCGTGGCGATGCTGGCCGACGAGACGTTCGTGCGCTGGCGCGCGGCCCGAGGCCCCGGCGGCAGCGTCGAGCAGGCTGAGGTCACCGGGAGCCCGGACACCGGGTTCACCATCACGGTGCGCCGCGCCCTGCCCACCGACCTCATCCCGGCGCAGGTGCGGCCGTTCGTGGGCGACCGGCTGGAGGTACGCCAGGTGGAGGTGTGGGAGGCCCCGGCCGCCGGCCGCCGCACGGGCACGATCGCCTTCGAGATCGCCGGCGCTCCCGTGCGTGTGATCGGCACGGTCCGGCTTGAGCCACTCGGCGATGGCGGCACCCGGCAGGTGTACGACGGCGAGGTCCGCGCTTCGGTCCCGCTGTTCGGCGCCGCGGTGGCGGAGGCCGCCGCACGGGCGGTCCGGTCGGCCCTCGAGGCCGAGGGCGAGGCCGGCCGGGAGTGGCTCGCCGAGCACGCGAAGCCCCGCGACGACCGGTAACGATCCGGTCACGCACCGATCCGGCCACACCGGTCACCTGCGGCGACGCCGCCATGGACGCCGCGATGCGGCATCGTTACCCACCACGGGCTTGACTCTCGGCGCGCCGACGGCGAGCATCGTGCTCTGGCCGTGGGAGCGCTACCACCATGGAGGTGGTAGCGCTCCCAAACCTCCACCTCGCATGCCCGAACCAGACAAGGGAGTCATCGTGCTCGACAGCACCCGACCCACCCGCCGAACCCGCCGCGCCGCCGCGGTCACCGCCGGCGTCGCGACCCTCGCCCTCGCCCTGACCGCCTGCGGCGGTGGCTCCGACGACGACGCCGCCGCGGACCCCGACGCGAAGGTCACCCTCACGGTCGCCACCTTCAACCAGTTCGGGTACACCGACGAGATGCTCGCCCAGTACACGGAGGAGCACCCGAACGTCACGGTCAAGCAGGTCACGGCCGCGACTTCCGAGGACGCTCGCAACAACCTCACCACCAAGCTCGCCGCCGGCGGCGAGGGCCTCGCCGACATCGAGGCCATCGAGGTCGACTGGCTCCCCGAGCTCATGACGTACCCCGACCTGTTCGAGGACCTCACCGACCCGGAGCTCGACGGCCGTTGGGTGGACTGGAAGGTGCAGCAGGCCACCACCACCGACGGCAAGGTCATCGGCTACGGCACCGACATCGGCCCGGAGGCCATCTGCTACCGCGCCGACCTGTTCAAGAAGGCCGGCCTGCCCACCGACCGCGAAGAGGTCGCGGAGCTCCTCGGCGGCGACGGTGCCACGTGGGACGACTACTTCGAGGCCGGCAAGAAGTTCGTCGCGAAGTCCGACTCCGCGTGGTTCGACGGCGCCGTGCCGACCTACCAGGGCATGGTGAACCAGCTCGAGGGCGCCTACGAGGACCCCGCGACGGGTGAGCCGACGGACCTCGCGACCAACCAGGAGATCAAGGACCTGTACGACCAGGTCCTGGCAGCCTCCGTCGACGGCAAGCTGTCCGCCGGCCTCGAGCAGTGGGGCGAGGACTGGACCGCCGGGTTCCAGAACAACGCCTGGGCCACCATGCTCTGCCCGCCGTGGATGACCGCGTCCATCGAGCAGAACGCCGGCGGCGTCGAGGGCTGGGACGTCGCCGACGTCTTCCCCGGTGGGGGCGGCAACTGGGGCGGCTCGTTCCTCACCGTCCCGGCCTCCAGCGCGAACGCCGCGGCGGCCAAGGAGCTCGCTGCGTGGCTGACCGCCCCGGAGCAGCAGACCACCGCGTACGAGAACGCCAACACCTTCCCGTCGCAGCTGGAGGCCCAGGCCTCCGACGCGGTGCAGTCGTCCACGAACGAGTTCTTCAACGACGCCCCGGTGGGCCCGATCTTCTCGACCCGCGCGCAGGCGATCGAGGGCGCCCCGTTCAAGGGTGCGAACTACTTCTCGATCCACACCGCCGTGCAGGACGCGCTCAACCGGGTGGACCTCAACGGTGACGACGCCGAGAAGAGCTGGCAGGGCGCGCTCGACGACTACGCCTCGCTCGGGCTCTGACCCGCTGACCACCCCCTGACCCCCTCGCTGGTCGAGCCTGTCGAAGCCAGCTTTCGACAGGCTCGACCAGCGGCCGGTGCCCTCGACCGGCGAGCACAGGAAGCAGCAAATGGCCGTCCTCTCCCCCACCCAGCCCACGCGCCGGCGCGGTGCGCCAGAGCACCGCCCGCCCCGACGCGTCGGGTTCTCCCAGCGGCTCGGCCGCTGGGACGTCAAGGTCTCGCCCTACCTGTACATCTCGCCGTTCTTCATCCTGTTCGCGATCACCGGCCTGTTCCCGCTCGGGTACACGGCGTTCGTGTCCCTGAACGAGTGGAACCTGCTGGGCGGGCAGGGCGACTTCGTCGGGCTGCAGAACTACTCCGACGTGCTCGCGCAGCCCATGTTCTGGAAGACGCTCGTCAACACGTTCTCGATCTTCGTCTTCTCCAGCATTCCCCAGGTGATCCTGGCGATCACCATCGCGGCGCTGCTCGACCAGAACCTGCGGGCCGCGACGTTCTGGCGCATGGGAGTGCTCATCCCCTACGTCGTGGCTCCGGTCGCGGTCTCCATGATCTTCGGCCGTATGTTCGCCGACAACTACGGCCTGATCAACGAGCTCCTGGGGCTCGTGGGGATCGACCCGGTGGGCTGGCACACGGACCGCATCTCCAGCCACGTCGCGATCGCCACCATGGTGAACTTCCGCTGGACGGGCTACAACGCGCTGATCTTCCTGGCCGCCATGCAGGCCGTGCCCCGCGAGCTGTACGAGGCTGCCGTCATCGACGGCGCCGGCCGCGCGCGCCAGTTCTTCTCCGTCACCGTGCCGCAGATCCGGGCCACCATCATCTTCGTGGTCATCACCTCGACCATCGGCGGCCTGCAGATCTTCGACGAGGTCCGGATGTTCGACCCGAAGGGCCTCGGCGGCCCCGACAAGGACTGGATGACCACCGTCCTCTACCTGTACGACGTCGCGTGGGGCAACCAGAAGAACTTCGGCCGCGCCTCCGCCGTCGCCTGGCTCCTGTTCCTGCTGATCATCGTCATCGGCATGGTGAACTTCCTCATCAGCCGGCAGATCTCCACGTCCGGCCCGAAGGGGCCCCGCGTGAGCCGCCAGCACACCCGGCGGCTGCTCGAGCAGGCACGGGCCGCGGGCCGTGCAGGCACCGCGACGACGGCCACGCCGGCGAACGCACCCGCACCGCCGCCCGGAGCGGCTCCACCCTCGATCCCGCCCGCCACGAAACCCACCGACACGACCACCGACCGGGAGGACCGTCGATGAGCTCCGTCGCCGTCACCGCCCAGACCGCCGGCAAGCGCGCGGCCAGCAACGCCGCCAAGCGCCGGAGCCGCGGCACCCGCTCCGCGCAGCGCCGGCCCGGCCGGGTCACATACATCCTGCTCGGCATCACGCTGCTGATCTCGGTGTTCCCGCTGTACTTCACGCTGCTGCTCGGATCCTCCGACCCCGTGACGATCGCGCAGCGCGCCGTCCCGCAGTGGCTGCCCGACTCCAGCCTGTTCCAGCAGTTCGCCACGGTGTTCGGGTCCGACCGGATCAACTTCTGGAAGGCGCTGACGAACTCGGTGATCATCGCCGTCGTCACGTCCGCGTCCGTGGTGCTGTTCTCGACGCTCGCCGGCTACTCGTTCGCGAAGCTCCGGTTCCGCGGGCGCGGCCCCCTGCTGGTGTTCGTCATCGCGACGATGGCCGTGCCCACCCAGCTCGGCGTCATCCCGATGTACATCCTCATGTCGGACCTCGACTGGATCGGCAAGCTCCAGGCCGTCATCGTGCCGGGCCTGGTCACGGCGTTCGGCGTGTTCTGGATGACCCAGTACCTCTCCGAGGCTCTGCCGTACGAGCTCATCGAGGCGGCCCGGGTGGACGGGGCCTCCATGATCCGGACGTTCTGGTCGGTGGCCCTGCCGGCCGCGCGCCCCGCGGCCGCGATGCTGGGCCTGTTCACCTTCGTGCAGCAGTGGACCAACTTCTTCTGGCCGTCGATCGTGCTGAACAGCGAGAACCCGACGCTCCCGCTCGTGGTGCAGTCGCTCCAGGCGAACTACTTCGTCAACTACGCGCTGGTGATGGGCGGCATCTTCCTCGTGACGCTGCCCCTGCTGGTGATCTTCGCGTTCGTCGGCCGCCAGCTCGTCGCCGGCATCATGGCCGGCGCCGTCAAGGGCTGAGCCGCAGCGTCGTCACGCCCCCGCAGCCGCCCGTCGCCGCGGCTGCGGGGGCACCCCTCCGATGGAAAGATCCGAATCCATGACCCTCCCCACCCTCGGCGCGCGTCTCGCGGCCCCCGGCACCGCCGTGCCGTTCGTGCCCACCGCGCCCCTCACGAGCTCCCCGAACGCCGAGGGCTCCGTCGCGTTCCCGACCGGCTTCCTCTGGGGCACGGCCACCGCCGCGTACCAGGTCGAGGGCGCCGCGACCGAGGGCGGCCGCGAGGACTCGATCTGGGACACGTTCTGCCGCGTCCCGGGCGCTGTGGTGGACGGGGACGACGGCTCGGTCGCCTGCGACCATTTCCACCGCTACCGCGAGGACGTGGCGCTCATGCAGCGCCTCAACCTCGACACGTACCGGTTCTCGACGTCGTGGGCCCGCGTCATGCCGGACGGCAAGACCGTGAACGCGGAGGGACTCGACTTCTACTCGCGCCTCGTGGACGAGCTGCTCGGCGCCGACGTGCTGCCGTGGCTGACGCTGTACCACTGGGACCTGCCGGAGGCGCTCGAGGACCTCGGCGGCTGGCCCGCGCGCGACACCGCCTCCCGGTTCGTCGACTACGCGGTGGCGATGCACGAGGCGCTCGGCGACCGGGTCAAGGTGTGGACCACCCTCAACGAACCCTGGTGCTCGGCCTTCCTCGGCTACACCGCCGGCGTGCACGCCCCGGGCAAGAGGTCGCCCGAGGCCGGCCTGGCCGCGGCCCACCACCTCATGCTGGCCCACGGCGGCGCGGTGCAGGCGCTGCGGGAGCGCGACCCGGAGGCCGTGCTCGGGCTCACGCTCAACTTCACCGTCTCGGACCCGGTCGACCCGACCGACCCCGCCGACGTGGAGGCCGCCCGCCGCGACGACGGCATGTTCAACCGGATCTTCCTCGACCCGATCCTGCGCGGCGCGTACCCGCGGGACATCTTGGCCGACGTCGCCCACCTCGGCCTCGCCGACCACGTCCTGCCCGGCGACCTGGAGGTCATCTCCACGCCGATCGACGTGCTCGGCGTCAACTACTACAACGGCGGCGCCGTCTCGGCGCGCCCGCAGCAGGACGACGGCGCGGCCCCGGAGGGCACCGCCGGGCCGGACGGGGCCCGACCCGCGGACGCCACACTGTGGGAGACCCGCTCGCCCAACCCGGTGCCGGACGGCATCCACCACCACAGCCGCGGCCTGCCCACGACGGACATGGGCTGGGAGGTGCAGCCCGAGGGCCTCACCCGGCTGCTGACCCGCCTGCAGCACGAGTACACCGGCCCGCGCGGCACGTCGATGTTCATCACGGAGAACGGGGCCGCCTACCCCGACGTCGTGCAGCCCGACGGCACCGTCGACGACCAGGACCGGCTCACGTTCGTCGACCTGCACCTGCGCGCCACCAAGGACGCGATCGACGCCGGCGCCGACGTGCGGGGCTACTTCGCCTGGTCGCTCATGGACAACTTCGAGTGGGCGCTCGGCTACTCCAAGCGCTTCGGGCTCGTGCACGTGGACTACGAGACGCAGGAGCGCACGGTCAAGGCCTCGGGCCGCTGGTACGCGGACGTGGCGCGCGACGGCGTCGTGCCGGGGCGCGACGCGGCCGGTCTGACCGGCCCGGGCGCAGAGTAGTCTCCGCTGGTGGTCATCGAGCACGCCAGCCCGACGCTGGACGACGTCGCCCGGACGGCGGGAGTCTCGCGGTCCACGGCGTCGCGCGCGATCAACGGGGGCGACCGGGTCTCGCCGGAGGCCCAGGCCTCCGTCGACGACGCCGTCGCCCGCCTCGGGTACGCCCCGAACCGGGCGGCGCGCTCGCTGGTCACCCGCCGCACCGACTCGATCGCGCTGGTGGTGCCGGAGCCCGACGCCCGCATCCTCACCGACCCGTTCCTCGCGGGCGTGCTGCGGGGCGTCAGCGAGGGCCTCACCGGGACCGAGCTGCAGCTCGTGCTGCTCCTCGCCCGGCCGGGCGAGCCGCCGGGGCACATCGCGCGCTACCTGCGCTCGGGGCACGTGGACGGCGTCATCGTGGCGTCGCACCACAAGGAGGACAAGCTCGAGGGCGAGCTGATCCGCTCGCACCTGCCCGCGGTGTTCGTGGGGCGCCCGTTCGACACGGAGTCGCTGCACTTCGTCGACGTGGACAACGCCTCCGGCGGGCGCACTGCCACGCAGCGCCTCGTGGGCCGCGGCTGCCGGCGCATCGCCACCATCACGGGCCCGCTCGACATGACCGCCGCCGTGGACCGCCACGACGCCTGGCAGCACACGCTCGACGAAGCCGGGCTGCCGCCCCTGGCGGTCGTGAACGGCGACTTCACCGTCACCGGCGGCGCCACGGCGATGCAGCAGATCCTGGCGGACCACCCCGACGTCGACGGCGTCTTCGCCGCGTCGGACCTCATGGCCACGGGCGCCCTGCAGGTGCTGCTCGAGTCCGGGCGGCGCGTGCCCGACGACGTCGCGGTGGTCGGCTTCGACGCCCTGGGCGCCGAGCGGACGACGCCGCGGCTCACGACCGTGCTCCAGCCGGTCGTCGAGATGGTCACCGCCGCGACGTCGACCCTGCTCGACATGCTCGGCGGGGCGGGCGCGCCGGCGCAGCCCGAGATCTTCGTCCCGCGCCTCGTCGAGGGCGAGTCGGCCTAGTCCGTCGACCGGGGTGCGGTGCCGGGTGGCGCCGGGAGGGTCAGTCGCGACGCGGCGTGTCGTCGTCGACGCCCACGCTCGTCTGCAGGGCCTCGCGGTAGTCGGCCGCGATCTGCTCCGGGTGCTTGCGCAGCTGCGAGTTGCGGTAGCTGTACCCGAAGTAGATGGCGAACCCGAGGGCCAGCCACACCAGGAACCGCAGCCACGTCTCGACATCGAGCTGGAGCATCAGCCACAGGCACAGCAGGCCCGAGACGATCGGGAGCGCCGGCGCCCACGGCACGCGGAACCCCTCGCCCTCGGGCAGGCCGGCCTGCTTGCGACGACGGCGCAGGAGCGGGATGCCGAAGCTCACGAGCACGAACGCCGACAGGGTTCCGATGTTCACCATGTTGCCGAGCACGTCCACCGAGAAGAAGCAGGTCACGATGACGAGGAGCACGGCGGTGCCCACCTGGATCGTGACGGGGGTACCGCGCTCGGACGTCTTCGACATGCCGCGGGGCAGCAGGCCGTCGCGGCTCATCGCGAAGACGATGCGGGTCAGGCCGAGCATGAGCACCATGACCACGGTCGTGAGGCCCACGAGGATGCCGACCGTGATGACCTGCGTTGCCCACGTCGGGGCGTTCTCCTGCAGCTGGAACGCCGTGATGATCGTGGCGGACGCGCCGCCGTCCGGCGTGGCGTCGCGCAGCTGCTGCGGGGTGGCCATGCCGGACAGCGCGATCGACACCGCGATGTAGAGCACGGTGCAGATGGCGAGGCCACCCAGGATGCCGCGCGGCACGTTCTTGCTCGGCTCACGGGTCTCCTCCGCCGCCGTGGCGACGACGTCGAACCCGATGAACGCGAAGAACACCGTGCCGGCGCCCGCGAGGATGCCCATCACGCCGCCCACGGACAGCTCCGCGCCGGCGAGCCAGGAGAAGAGGGTCTGCGTCATCGTGGTGCCGTGGGTCGTGGACTCGCCGAACGACTCCGGGCTCGGCACGAACGGGCTCAGGTTGGACGCGCTGAAGAACGCGAAGCCCACCACGATGATGAGCAGCACGATCGCGACCTTGATGGCCGTGAGGAC
This sequence comes from Isoptericola sp. Y541, assembly GCF_059445465.1. Taxonomy (NCBI): domain Bacteria; kingdom Bacillati; phylum Actinomycetota; class Actinomycetes; order Micrococcales; family Promicromonosporaceae; genus Isoptericola; species Isoptericola sp. Y541. Next base: position 545,608 of record NZ_JCAIUJ010000001.1, read on the forward strand.
GCCGGTGACGCGCGTCGAGAGCTTGGTGCCGACGGCGAGCAGGATCGCGAGCGCCACGATCAGCAGGGCCGTGCCCCAGTCGAACGTGACGCTGCCCAGCTGCACGGTGTTGTGGATGCCGGAGGCCACACCGTTCGAGTCCACGCCGCCCAGGCCGAACACGTTGAGGAAGTTGTCGAGGTACAGGCCCCACGCCTTGGCCACGACGGACGCGGCGAAGAACATCTCGAGGATGAGGTCCCAGCCGATGATCCAGGCGAGCAGCTCGCCCATCGACGCGTACGAGAACGTGTACGCAGAACCCGCCACCGGCATGTGCGACGCGAACTCCGCGTAGCAGAGCGCGGCGAGCGCGCACACGGTGCCCGCGATGATGAACGAGATCACCACGGAAGGGCCGGTCTGGGTGGCCGACACCTGCGCGGCCTTGGAGAAGATCCCGGCTCCGATGACCACGGAGATGCCGAGGACGACGAGGTCCCAGGCTCCGAGGGTGCGTTTGAGCTGCCGCTCCGGCTCGTCGGAGACGGCGACCGTGGCCTCGATCGACCGTCGGCGCATGAGCTGCATCGTGGGGGCTCCTTCGGGGTAGTTCGGTGCCGCCAGGTCTCGACGGCCGGCAGACCCTTTCCGACGCTACGACGTCGTGAAGGGTCCGTTCAGCCCGCGCGATCCCGGCGTGGTCACGTCCCGGCGCGACCATCCGTCGATGCTTCCACGCCGAGATCGAGAGGCAACCGGACAGGAGAACACCACCCCGGCGAGATAGAGAACCCCCGAGCGCGAGATAGAGAAGCTCGGTCGAGACCGCAACGAGGTGCGGTCTCGACCGAGCTTCTCTATCTCGCGCTCGGGGGTTCTCTATCTCGCGCTCGGGGGTTCTCTATCTCGCGCTCGGGGGTTCTCTCTATCTCGCCGGGGTGGGCTCTCTATCTCGCGGTCAGGCGTGCACGTGGCCGTACCGGTGGCGGGTGCGGCTGACGGCCTGCTCGCGCACGGCGGCGAGCAGCTCGCGCCGACCGCTCGCGACCACCGGGGCGTCCAGCACCGTGACGGTGCCGAGACGCTTCGAGGCGGCCGCGTGCAGGCCCGGCGCACGACCGAGCACGCGGACGCGCCCGGTGACGCGGCCCGCCGCGACGGCTGCCGCGAAGTCCTCGTGCGACATCGGCGCCTCGTGCGGCACGCCCCATCCGCTGTCCGTGTCGGGGACGACGACGGCCGGCACGCCCGCGCGCCGGGCGGCGGCGAGCACCCGCTGCACCTCGATCGGCAGGGCGCCGTCGCCGACGCGGACGGTCAGCCGGTCGATCGGGCGGTAGCGGAAGGTGTTCTCCTCCACCCGCAGGCCGGACCTGTCGTGCCCGACGCCGATCTCGGCCTCCCAGGCCGCGTCGTCCGACGCCTGCGCGCGGGCGAGCCAGCCCTCGGGGTCGGTCGTGCGCGACGGCACCGTGGCGTCGTCGGCCCAGCGGCCGAGCTCGGCGACGTAGTTCGGGCCGCCCGCCTTGGCGCCCGGCCCGACGGCCGACGCCTTCCAGCCGCCGAACGACTGCCGCTGCACGATGGCGCCGGTGATGTGCCGGTTGACGTACACGTTGCCGGCCTCGACCCGGTCCAGCCAGGTGGCGATCTCGTCGTCGTCGAGGGAGTGGATGCCGGCGGTGAGGCCGAAGTCCACCTGGTTCTGCAGGCGGATCGCCTCGTCGAGGTCCTTGGCCGTCATGATGCCGAGCACCGGGCCGAACACCTCGGTGAGGTGGAAGAACGACCCCGGCGCGACGCCGTCACGCAGCCCTGGCGACCACAGGCGGTCGGGCTCGATGCCGGCGGCCGCGGCGACCTCGTCGAGGCGCCGCGGGCGCACCAGCCACGACTCCCCCGGCTCGACCGACGTGAGGGCGCGCAGCAGCTTGCCCTGCGCGGGCTCGGTGAGCGGGCCCATGACCGTGGACAGGTCGGCGGCGGGGCCGACGGCGAGCGAGTGCACCGCGTCCACGAGCTGGCGGCGGAACCGCCGGCCGGTCTCGGTGGACGGGTCGCCCACGGAGCCGACCAGGATCACCAGCGACGCGGCCGAGCACTTCTGCCCGGCGTGCCCGAAGGCGCTCTTGACGAGGTCCGAGACGGCGAGGTCGAGGTCCGCCGACGGCGTCACGACCAGCGCGTTCTTGCCGGACGTCTCCGCGAGCACCGGGCGCTCGGGACGCCACGACGCGAACAGCTCGGCCGTCTCGATGGAGCCGGTGAGGATCACGCGGGCCACGTCGGCGTGCGTCACGAGGTGCTGACCCAGGTCGCCGTCCGGCACCCGCAGGAACTGCACGACGTCGCGTGCGGCCTGCGGGTCCAGCCCGATCTCGGGGGCGACCTCCTCGAGCCCGGCGCGCACCGCGTCCACGGCGATCTCATAGCAGCGGGGCGTGGGCGGCGCCGGCTTGGCCAGCACCGCGGAGCCGGCTGCGAGCGCCGCGACCACGCCGCCGGTGGGGATGGCAACAGGGAAGTTCCACGGCGGGGTCACGAGGGTGACGCCGTCCGGTGTGAAGGTCGCGCCGTCCACCTGCTCCAGCGCCTCGGCCGAGGCGGCGTAGTAGTTCGCGAAGTCGATCGCCTCGCTGACCTCGGGGTCGGCCTCGGCGACGGTCTTGCCCGGCTCGTGCACCATGGCGGCCACGAGGTCGGTGCGGCGGTTCTCGAGGTGGCGGGCCGCGGCGCGCAGCGCCTTGGCCCGGTCGGCGGAGGCGACGGCGGCCCAGGCCTGCCGGGCGGCGACGGCGCGCGCGACGGCGTCGTCGATCTCGGCGGTCGTGGTGACCTCGGGCGCCTGGACGGGCACGAAGCCCGACTCCGGGCCGACGACGTCGCGGGCCCACGCGCGGTGGGCGGCGACGGCCGGGTCCGTGTCGACGGCGTTGTGGAAGGCCGTCCCGCCGGTCGAGCCCGCCGAGTGGGAGAACCGGTCGCGGCGGCGTGGCGCGACGTCCGCCGGCTGGTAGTGCACGCCGTGGCTGACGGACGCGCGGAACGCCAGCTCCTGACGCTCCATCGGCGTCGCCCGGACGCCGGGCTCGGCGCCCGAGCTGTCGGCGGGCGCGAATGCCGCGTGCAGGAAGTTCTGCTCGGTCGCGTTCTCCTCGAGCCGGCGCACCAGGTAGGAGATCGCGACGTCGAAGTCCTCGTCGCGCACCACCGGGGTGTACAGCACGACGCGGCCCTGCTGGTCGGGATCGCCCTTGGCCACCTCGTCGCGCACGAGGCGCGCCTCGATGGGTGCCATGCCCTGCAGCATCTCGATGTCGAGGCCCTCTGAGACTCCGCGCCGCCGCCCCAGGAGAATCGCGAGCGCCACGTGGAAGAGGTTGTGCGACGCGACGCCGAGCCGGACGGCGGAGGTGCGGTCGGCACGCAGGTGGTGGTCGAGGATGCGGACGTAGTTGGCGTCCACGTCGGGCTTGGTCGGGTACGGCGCCTGCGCCCAGTCGTGCAGCTCGGCCTCGACGTGCTCCATCGCGAGGTTCGCGCCCTTGACGAGACGCACCTTGATGCGGGCGCCGCCAGCGGCGACGCGCTGCTGCGCGAACTCGGTCAGCCCGTCGAGCGCACCCATCGCGTCGGGCAGGTATGCCTGGAGCACGATGCCGGCCTCGAGGTCGCGGAACTCGTCGCGGTCCAGCACCTGCGTGAAGACGGCCGCGGTGAGGGCCAGGTCCTTGTACTCCTCCATGTCGAGGTTGAGGAAGACGTCGTGGTCACGGGCCGCCCGGTAGAGCGGCAGCAGGTGCTCGACGACGCGCTCGCGGGAACCGTCCAGGTCCCACGTGACGAGCTGCGCCGCCACCGAGGAGACCTTGACGGACACGTAGTCGACGTCGGGCCGGCGCACCAGGTCGATGGTGCGCTGCAGGCGCGCGGCGGCCTCGTCGTCACCGAGCACGGCCTCGCCCAGCAGGTTGACGTTGAGGGTGTACCCCTCGGCGCGGGTGCGGGCGAGGTGCTGCCCGAGGCCCTTGCCGGCGTCGGCCACGAGGTGCCCCACGAGCTGGCGCAGCCGCACCCGGGCGGCGGGCACGACGACGGACGGCAGCGCCGGAGCGACGATCGCGCCGACCTTGAACAGCGCCCGGTCGATCGGCCCGAGGAACGTGGCGGAGCCGGCGTCCCGGCCGAGGCGGGCCAGGGCGGTGGCGGCCACGGCGAGGTCGTGCGGGCGCGCCACGTCGTCGACGAACCCGACGGCGAGCTCGAGGCCCGCCGGGTCGGAGACGAGCGCGCCGAGGCGCTCGGCCGTCGCGCGGGTCTTGCGGTCGGCCCGAGTGGTGGACGCGCCCGCGGCCTGCGGAGACGTCCCCGAGGCGACGGCGATCCAGTGGTGGGCGAGCGCGACGGCGTCCTCGATCAGGGCCTCGGCGCCCGGGGTGAGGGCCGCGTCGGCGTCGACGGCGGCGGTGCTGTCCGCGCTGCGCACGGCGGAGGACGTGGCGCCGCCGTGCGCCGGAACGGAGGTACTCATGCCCCCAGGGTGCGCCCTCGAGCCGGTGCCCGTCTTGTACGATCGGGCCCGCGATGGGCGCAGATTCCGACAACACCAGCAGCACGCCGGACGAGGTCCGCGCGGGCGGCGACGCCGACGTCCCGACCGACGTGCTGACCGACGTGCTGACCGACGTGCCAGGCACCGCTGCGGTGCTGGCCGCGCTCTCCCCCGTCATGGTGGCGCTGATGGACGAGCTGTCCGACGTCATGTTCTGCGCCAAGGACGCCGACGGCCGTTATCTCGCGGTCAACCAGGTCTTCGTGCGCCGCACCAACGAGCGCTCGCGCCGCCAGGTGCTGGGCCGGCGCGCCGCCGACCTCTTCGTGCCCGAGCTCGCCGGGCGCTACGAGGCGCAGGACGCGGAGGTGCTGCGCACCGGCCGGCCGCTGCGCCACGAGCTGGAGCTCATCCGCCGCGTCGGGGGCACGCCGGGGTGGTTCCTCACCGCGAAGCTGCCGGTGCGCGACGGCGGCCGCGTGGTCGGGCTGGTCTCCGTGTCGCAGGACCTGCGTTCCGGCGACGCCGACGACGGCACCATGGAGGCGACGGCCCGCCTGGTCGCCGGCGTCGAGGCCCACCTGGACGCCTCGCCCGGGGTGTCGCTCTCGGTGGCCGACCTGGCCGCGATGGCGGGCAGCACCCCCGCGGTGCTGGACCGCCGGGTGCGGAAGGTCTTCGGGCTCTCGCCCCGCCAGCTCGTGCTGCGCACCCGGGTGGACCGCGCCGCGCACCTGCTCACGTCGACGGCGACCCCGCTCGCCGAGGTCGCCGCCGCCGCCGGCTTCTACGACCAGCCGTCGTTCACGCGCACGTTCGCGCGGCTCACGGGCGAGACGCCGTCGTCGTTCCGCCGTCGCGCCCGCAGCGCTGGTTGAGCCTGCTGGTCGATCAGCCCCCGAACGCCGGCGCGACCGCCTCGACGAGCTGCTGCACGCCCAGTACGACGAACATGCCGGCGATCACGACGAGGGCGATGTTGGTCAGCGGCCGGTTGCGCCACTTCGCGGGCACCCGCGAGGAATTCATGAGGAACAGCAGCGTGATCGCGAGGAACGGCATGAACAGCGAGCCGAGCGCGCCGTAGGCCACCACGAGGGCGATCGGCTGGTCGAGCAGGAGCAGCAGCATCGGGGGGAACGTGAGCCACAGGATGTAGGCCCGGTAGTAGGTGCCGCCCGACTTGCGGCGGGAGTCGTCCTCGGACAGCCCCCGGGCCGTGGCGACGAAGTCGGCGAACATCAGCGACACGCCGTTCCACACGCCGAGCACCGACGAGAACGACGCCGCCCAGAAGCCCACGAGGAACAGCGGCGCCATGAACTCCCCGTACCGGTTGGCGAGCACGTCGGCCAGGTCCACCAGGCCCCCCTCGCCGTCCGCGATGGTGACGCCCGAGGAGTACAGCAGCTCGGCGCCCACGATGAGCATCGAGACGACGAAGACGCCGGAGATGACGTAGGCCACGGCATTGTCGATCCGCATGACCTTCATCCAGTGCGGGGTGTGCCAGCCCTTCTCCTTGAGCCAGTACCCGTAGGCGGCCAGGGTGATGGTGCCGCCGACGCCGCCCGCGAGGCTGAGGGTGTACAGGATCGAGCCCTCCGGGATGCGCGGCACGAGCCCGCCGACGATCTCGCCGAGGTTCGGCACCGTGAGGACGGCCGACCCGACGATCGTCACGAACATGACGCCCACGAGCACAGCGATGACGTACTCGAACGTCTTGTACTTGCCGAACCACACGACGGCCGCGCCGATGAGCCCCGACACGATCGCGAACCAGATGAGGTCGACCTGCGGGAACAGCGCCGCGAGCGGCAGCGCGGAGCTCGACATCGCCGCCGCGCCGTAGCTGAAGCCCCACACCACGATGTAGACGCCGAAGTAGACGCTCGCCCAGGCGCCCAGCGACTTCCAGCCGTCGAAGATCGTGCGGCCCGTGGCCAGCGACCACCGGCCGGCGCCCTCCACCAGCACGATCTTGATGAGGACGCCGACGATGGCGGCCCACAGCAAGGTGTACCCGAAGCGGCTGCCCGCCACGAGCGTCGCGACCAGGTCGCCGGCACCGATGCCGGTGGCGGCGACGACGAGACCCGGCCCGACGAGGCGCCAGCGCGGGCGTTCCTCCCGGAGTTCGTGGTCGAGGGCGGGGCTTGCGACATCCTTGTCTGCCATGCCGCCGGAGAGTAGCAAACGCCCCGGACCGGACACCGGCACCGTGCCGCGCGGAGGGCAGGTCGCGTGCACGATTCCCACAACGACCGGGGCCCTCCACGCCGTACGCCGCCTCGCGTCTGTCCGACCTGCACAATCGTGGGCCCCGGACTCGTGATGCACCGGGCCGTGACCCGGGTCCGGCGGGCACCTAGCGTCGTCGTCATGACCGCAGCCGCACTCTCCCTCGCCCCGGCCCGCCCGCGCCGCATCCTCGCGGACCTGCTGCCCGGCGCCCTCGCCCGCGACGTCGTCCTCGTCGTCGCCGTGGCCGCCCTCACCGCGCTCGCTGCCCAGGTCGTGATCCCGGTCCCCGGGCTGCCGGTGCCGCTCACGGGCCAGACCTTCGCCGTCCTGCTCGGTGCCGCGGCCCTCGGACCCTGGCGCGGGGCGCTCGCGCAGGCCGTGTACCTCGGCGCCGGCGTCGCGGGCCTGCCCGTGTTCGCGGGCGCGACGGCGGGCTGGCAGTCGGTGGCCGGCGCCTCCGGCGGCTACCTCGTCGGGTTCCTCGTGGCCGGGATGGTCGTCGGCGCGCTCGCGCGGCGCGGCGCGGACCGCCGGGTGCTCACCACGGCCGGGACGTACGCGATCGGCACCCTGACCGTCTACGCCGTCGGCGTGCCGTGGCTCGCCGTGAGCACCGGGATGCCGATCGGCGCCGCCCTGCTCGGCGGCGCGGTCGTGTTCCTGCCGGGCGACATCCTGAAGGCGGCGCTCGCCGCGGCCCTGCTGCCGACCGCCTGGCGGCTCGCGCGCTGACCCCGCCGGTTGAGCTTGTCGAGACCCGGGACGTGGTCTCGACAAGCTCGACCGACGAGTCCGTCATGGCCAGGTCAACGCACGGACACGGCTCCGCAACCCCCCGAGTCTCGCCTGCAGGGGCACCCGCGCGAGGGGCTACCGTGGACGCCGAGGCCCACCATCCCGGGCCGCGCCGCCCCTGCCGGCCCCCACCCGGGGTCACCGGCACCGTGTCCTGGAGGACCCGTGACGACGACGTCGATGACCTCGGCACCCCTGGCCGATACCCCGGCCCCCGCCCCTCACCACAGCTCTCCCCTCGCCACCGCGCACAGCCAGCTCGCGAGCGCGGTGGCTGTGCTCGGCTACGACGAGGGCCAGCACCAGATGCTTGCCACCCCGCGGCGCGAGATCCACGTCGCCGTGCCGCTCGGCCGGGACGACGGCCAGACCGCGCTGTTCCACGGCTTCCGCGTGCAGCACAACATCTCCCGCGGCCCCGGCAAGGGCGGTCTGCGGTACGCCCCCGGCGTCGATGTCGACGAGGTGCGCGCGCTCGCCATGTGGATGACGTGGAAGTGCGCCATCGTCGACCTGCCGTACGGGGGCGCCAAGGGCGGCATCGCCATCGACCCGCGCGAGTACTCGACGGCCGAGCTGGAGCGCGTCACCCGCCGGTACACGTCCGAGATCATGCCGATGATCGGCCCGGACACCGACATCATGGCGCCCGACATGGGCACCGACGCCCAGACCATGGCCTGGGTCATGGACACCTACTCCGTCAACCGCGGGTACACGATCCCCGGCGTCGTGACGGGCAAGCCGCTGGCCGTCGGCGGCTCGCGCGGGCGCGGCACCGCGACCAGCGCGGGCATCGTGCACGTGACCGCCGCGGCGCTCGGCGACGCCGGCGTGCCGCTGTCGGACGTGACCGTCGCCGTGCAGGGCTTCGGCAAGGTCGGCTCGCACGCTGCCGCGATCTTCGCGGGCCGGGGCGCCACGGTCGTGGCGGTGAGCGACCAGTACGGCGGGCTCCGCAACGACGCGGGCCTCGAGGTCGACCGGCTCCTCGAGCACGTCGCCGCCACCGGGTCGGTGGTCGGGTTCGACGGCGGCGACGCGGTGTCCAACGACGAGCTGCTCGCCCTCGACGTCGACGTCCTCGTGCCCGCGGCCGTGGAGGGCGTGCTCGACGAGGTCACGGCCTCCCGGGTCCGGGCACGCTGGGTGGTCGAGGGCGCCAACGGCCCCACCACCACCGAGGGCGACCGGCTCCTGGCGAAGAACGGCGTCACCGTGGTGCCGGACGTGCTCGCCAACGCCGGCGGTGTGGTCGTCTCCTACTTCGAGTGGGTGCAGGCCAACCAGGCGTACTGGTGGTCAGAGCAGGAGATCGCCGACAAGCTCGAGTACCGCATGACGTCCTCGTTCGGCGACGTGTCCACGCTGGCCAAGCGGGAGGGGCTGTCACTGCGCGACGCCGCGCTCGTCATCGGCGTGCAGCGCACCGCCGAGGCCCACCGCATCCGAGGGCTGTACCCCTGAGCCACGACCGGAGCACCTCGCTCGCGCGGCCCGCTGCCGACGACGACCTCGTCGCACGGCTGCGGGCCGCGGGCTGCGTGTTCGCCGAGGACGAGGCAGCCCTGCTCGTCGAGGCCGCCCGTCTGTCATCCCAAGACCGCTGGCACGACGACGTCAACGGGCCCGTGCTCGAAGACCTGGTCGCGCGTCGCGTGGCGGGCGAGCCGCTGGAGCACCTGCTGGGCTGGGTCGAGTTCGCCGGCCGCCGCTGGTCGGTGGGGCCCGGCGTGTTCGTGCCGCGCCGGCGCACCGAGCTGATGGTCGCGGCTGCCCTCGGCCTGCCCGCGCCCCAGACGATCCTCGACCTGTGCTGCGGGTGCGGCGCCGTGGGCGGGGCCGTGCTGCTCGGCCTCCGGGACGCCGCAGCGGCTCCCGTGCTGCACGCGAGCGACGTGGAGCCGGCCGCCGTGGTCTACGCGCGCCGCAACCTCGAGCCACTCGGTGCCGCCGTGCACGAAGGCGACCTGCTCAGCGCCGTCCCCAGCATGCTGCGGGGCCGCGTCGACCTGCTGCTCTGCAACGCGCCGTACGTCCCCACCCACGCGATTGCGACGATGCCGCCCGAGGCCCGCGACCACGAGCCCGCCGTCGCCCTCGACGGCGGCGCCGACGGCCTCGACATCCTGCGGCGGGTGGTGGTCGCCGCTCCGGGCTGGCTGGCCCCCGGCGGGTCGCTGCTCTTCGAGGTGGGCACCGGTCAGGTCGCCGCGGCGACCGCGCTGGTCGAGGGCGTCGGGCTCGCCGCCCGCGTCGTCACGGACGACGACCCCGACGCCGACGACGCGACCGGCGGCACGGTCGTCGTCGCCACCGCCACCTCGCTGGTTGAGTCCGCCACCGCTGGTTGAGTCCGGCACCGCTCGTTGAGTCCACCACCGCTGGTTGAGTCCGCCACCGCTGGTTGAGCTTGTCGAAACCCGGGTTTCGACAAGCTCAACCGGCGGGATGTCAGGCGCGGGGCTGCTTGTCCGCCCAGTCGGCCAGCGTGACGCGCGGGCCGGTGAAGAACGGCACCTCCTCGCGCACGTGCCGGCGCGCCTCGGTGGCGCGCAGGTCGCGCATGAGGTCGACGATGCGGTGCAGCTCGTCGGCCTCGAACGCGAGCAGCCACTCGTAGTCGCTCAGCGCGAAGGTGCTCATCGTGTTGGCGCGCACGTCCTTGTAGCCGGCGGCCGCCATGCCGTGGTCGCGCAGCATCGTGCCACGCTCGGCGTCGGGCAGCAGGTACCAGTCGTAGGAGCGCACGAACGGGTAGACGCTGAGGTAGTCGCGCGGCCGCTCGCCGGCGAGGAAGGCCGGCACGTGGCCCTTGTTGAACTCGGCGGCGCGGTGCAGCGCCACCACCGACCACTCCGGCGCCAGCGCCGAGCCGAGCCGCGACGCGCGCAGGCGCTGGTAGGCGCCCTGCACGGCCTCGACGGACGGGCCGTGCACCCACACCATGAGGTCGGCGTCGGCCCGCAGCCCCGCGACGTCGTACACGCCGCGCACGACGACCTCGCCGTCGGCCCGCACGGGGTCGCGGGCGGCGTCGGGCTGGCCGTCCCACAGCGCGGCCTCGGCCTCGACGGCGACCGCGGCGCGCTCGGCGTCACCGGCCGGCAGCGGCTCGGCGAGGGAGAAGACCGCGATCATCGCGTACCGGATGGACTCGTTGATCGCGGCGGCCTGGACGGCCTCGCCCGTGTCGCCGTGGGTGTGTTCGCTCATCGGTGCATGTCCTCGCTGCAGAGGGCCGGGATGCCGCTGGGCTCGGCGTGACGCCGCAGGCAGCAGTCGTCCGGCGTGACGGACGGGAACGCGGGCAGGGTGCCCGCGGTGGCCTGGTCCACGTCCTCGCCGCGGGCCAGGGCCGCGCGCTCGAGGATGAGGTCCACCAGGCCGGAGACGAACACGGGGCGGGTGCCGACCGTGCCGGCGCGCACCGCAGTCATGCCCAGCTCCGTGGCCGTGGCCATCGCCTCGGTGTCGAGGTCGTACGCCACCTCCATGTGGTCGGAGACGAAGCCGATCGGGGAGATCACGACGTTCCGCAGGCCCTCGCCGGCGCGCTCGGTGAGCAGGTCGTTGACGTCGGGCTCCAACCAGGGCTGCGACGGCGGGCCGGAGCGCGAGCAGTACGCGAGCTCCCACTCGACGGCGTGCCCCCGGGCCTCGGCGACGGCGGCCGCGATCACGGCGGCGACGTCCAGGTGCTGCGCGGAGTAGGTGGCGTGCCCGACGCCGGACGCGGCCTCCATCGTGTCGGGGATGGAGTGGGTCACGAAGACGACCTTCGCCTCGGCGGGCGACCCGCCCCCGTCGGCAAGCTTGGCTTCGAGCTCGTCGTATGCCTCGAGCACGGCCTCGACGTTGCCCTGCACGAAGCCGGGGTGGTTGAAGTAGGCGCGGACCTTGTCGAACTGCACGCCGGTGGAGCCGTCGGGGCCGAGCTGGCCGCGCTTCTCCAGTGTGACCGCGAGGTCCTCGCGGTACTGGCGGCAGCCGGAGTAGGAGGAGTAGGCGGAGGTGACGAGGGCGACGGCGCGGCGGGCGCCCAGGTGCTCCAGCTCGTCGATCGCGTCGGTGGTGTACGGCTCCCAGTTGCGGTTGCCCCACACCACGGGCAGCTCGATCCCGCGGGCGGCGAGCTCGGCCTCGAGCGCCGCCTTCAGCGCGAGGTTCTGCTCGTTGATCGGGCTCTTGCCGCCGAAGCCGTAGTAGTGCTCGCCGACCTCCTTGAGTCGCGAGTCGGGGATCCCCTTGCCGGCGGTCACGTTGCGAAGGAACGGGACCACGTCCTCCGGCTTGTTCGGACCACCGAAGGAGTAGAGGAGCAGGGCGTCGTACGGGCCGGAATCGGCCGACCGGGGGGTCATCGGCATGATCGTCATCATGGCACCCGGCCGCAGGCCTGCAGGCCGCGGAGGCCGCTCTTCCGACGTGACATTGACAGCACGCCCTGTCACATCGACGAGGAACGGTCCGGGATGCGCGCCTGCGCCGCGCGGAGCCGCCCGAGCAGGCTGGTCAGCGTCTCCAGCTCGGCGGGCTCCAGCCCCGTGCCCACGTACTCCGCGATCGTGCGCACGTGCGCACGCCCGGTCTCCCGCTGGCGCCGCGCGCCCTCGTCGGTGAGCCGCACCAGCGTGCCGCGGGCGTCGGCGGCCGGCACGGACCGCTCCACCAGCCCCCGCGCCTCGAGCCGCTCGACCATGCGCGAGAGCGAGGACTGGGCCAGCAGGATGTCCTCGTTCAGGTCACGCAGGCGCAGCTCGCCGCCGGGCGCTCGCGACAGCGTGAAGAGCACGTCGTACTCGCGCATCGTGAGGTCGTGCCAGATGTCGTCCGCCTGAAACCGGCGCATGATCGTCACCTGCGTGCGGAACAGCGACTCCCAGGCGTCGGCGGCCAGGCGGGCGCTCGCCGTGGTCCGGTGCTCGGCCGTCTGCTCGATCGGTGGCTGGCTCGGTTGCTGGGTCGATTGCTGGGTCGATTGCTGGGCCGGTTGCGCGGTCTCGGGTTCCGACGACTGCGTCGGCACGGGCGGCGGGGTCACCGTGGCAGTGTGCCGCAGGCCACCGACGTCCGCTCGATGGTTGAGCCTGTCGAAACCACCGGATGGTCTCGACAGGCTCAACCACGGGCCGGTCACCGGCCGAGTCGTCGCTCCCGGCGGGAGAAGTCGCGCAACGCGCGCAGGAAGTCCACGCGACGGAAGTCGGGCCAGTAGGCCTCGCAGAAGTACAGCTCGGAGTGCGCGCTCTGCCACATCAGGAAGCCGCCCACCCGGAGCTCGCCCGAGGTGCGGATGACGAGCTCCGGGTCCGGCTGCCCCTTGGTGTAGAGGTGCGCGGCGATGTCCTCGACGTCGATCCGCTCGGCCAGCTCCTCGAGCGTCGCCCCGGTCGCGGACTCCTGCTTGAGGTAGGAGCGCACCGCGTCAGCGATCTCGTGCCGGCCCCCGTACCCGATCGCGACGTTCACCTGCAGCCCCTGGACGTCGCTCGTGCCGTCCGCGGCGGCGCGGACGGCGTCCGCCAGCTCGGAGGGCAGGAGGTCGAGGCGGCCCATGACCCGCAGCCGCCAGCGGCGGGACTCCGCGAGGTCCTGCACGGCGTCGCGGATGATGTCGAGCAGGTCGGTGAGCTCGCCCTCCGGTCGCGCGAGGTTGTCGGTGGAGAGCATCCACAGCGTCACCACCTCGACGCCGAGCTCCTCGGCCCAGCCCAGGAACTGCGTGATCTTGTCGGCCCCCCGGCGGTGCCCCGTCGCGGCGGTCTCGCCGAACGACCGGGCCCAGCGCCGGTTCCCGTCGAGGATGACGCCCACGTGCCGGGGCTTCTGCGCCGTCGGCAGCGATGCGGCGAGGCGTCGCTCGTACAGGCCGTAGAGCAGGTGGGGCATGCGCACGCGTGTGACCTCGGTGGATAGGGCCGCGCCGCACCGCGTACGACCGCACGCAGGTGTCCGGCGGGGGGTCGGACGGGGAGCGGGACAACGGTACCGCTCTCGCGCACCGGCCCGTTCCGCACCGATCCTGCCGCACGCGGCGCCCCTCGTCCGACACCGGACGCCGACCGGCCGCACCGGCTCGCGACGGACAGCAGCCCGCCCCAGGATCTTCACAGCCCTGGTCGACCTGCCCCGCTCGCGTCGCCTACGCTTTGACTAACCTACGGATGCGTAGGTTACGTCCCGAGTGAGGAGACCACCGTGGCAGCTGCCGCCCAGCAGAAGGGCCGCGCGACCGATCGTCTCGACCTGCCCGTCGTCAAGGAGGTCGTCGAGGGCGCGAAGGACGCCGCCGGTGAGGCCCGCGGCGCCGTGACCGACGCCGTCCAGACCGTCTCGGAGGCCGCCGCAGCGCAGGCGGCCCGGCTCAAGCCCCACCTTCGCGGCTGGATCCACGCCGTCACCACCCCGCTGGCGCTGGCCGCGGCCATCGTGCTGGTCGTGCTGGCCGACACCCCAGCGGACAAGATCGCGTGCGCCGTCTTCGGGGTCACCGCCGTCCTGCTGTTCGGCACCAGCGCGGTCTACCACCGCGGCACCTGGTCCCCCCGCGTCGCGGCCGTGCTGCGACGCCTGGACCACGCCAACATCTTCCTCATCATCGCGGGCACCTACACGCCGCTGGCCGTGATGCTGCTGCCGCAGCGGAAGGCCGCCGTCCTGCTGGCCATCGTCTGGAGCGGCGCGGTGCTGGGCCTGGTGGCCCGCGTGCTGTGGATGGGCGCGCCTCGCTGGCTCTACGTGCCGGTGTACGTGGCGCTCGGCTCGGTGGCCATGGGGTACATCGGGCAGTTCGGCGCCGCCGGCGGGCCCGCAGTCGGCTGGCTGGTCGCCTCGGGCGGCGTCGCGTACGTCCTCGGAGCGGTGGTGTACGGCACCAAGTTCCCCGACCCGTCGCCGCGGTGGTTCGGGTTCCACGAGATCTTCCATGCGCTGACGGTCATCGGCTTCACGTGCCACACGGTCGCGATCTACCTCGCGGCGCTGTAGCCGCTCACGACCTCGGCACGACGAGGTAGCGCCGGTTCGCCAGCGACGGGTTCTGCCGGCGCACCTGCGCGAGCGGCTCCGGGTCGAGGTCGACCGTGCGCACCTGCGGCGTCTCGTCGAGCTCCAGCCCCACCACGCCGTCGGGCCCCGCCAGCAGCGAGCGACCCACCAGTCCCGGCCCGGCCATCCCGACGCCGATCACCACCGCGGTGTTCTCGATCGCCCGGGCGCGCAGCAGCGTGTGCCAGTGGTCGGCCTTGAGCGGCCCGTCCACCCACGCCGCCGGCACCACGATCACGTCCGCGCCCGCGTCGACGAGGCGGCGCGCGGACTCCGGGAAGCGCAGGTCGTAGCACGTGATGACGCCGAAGGTGAGGTCACCGAACCGGAGGACCAGCGGCGGCACGTCCGCCGGGCCGGGCTCGAGCCGGTCGGACTCGCGCGAGCCGAACGCGTCGTACAGGTGCACCTTGCGGTAGGCGCCGACGAGCGCGCCCGTGGCGTCCACGGCGACGACGGTGTTGGACCCCCGGGTGGCGACCCGGTCGGCGGCGGGCTCGGCCGACGACGCGCTCGGCGTCGTCCCGGTGATCGCGGGGACGGACCCGGTGACCGCGGGGAACGCCCCCGTCACGGCCGGGAACGCTCCGCTCACCGCGGGGAACGCCCCGCTGACCGCCGGGATCTGCCCGGTGCGCGACCCCGCGGCTCTCCCACCGACCGCCGGCAGCGTCGTGCCCGCCACGACGGTGATGCGGTAGCGGGCGGCGTGCTGGCGCAGGGCGGTGACGAACGGGCCGTCGAGCGGCTCCGCGTGTTCGACGCCGACGCCGCGGCGGTCGTATCCCGACGCGTACTCGGGCAGCAGCAGCAGGTCGGCGCCGACCCGGCCTGCCGCGAGGAACGCCTCGGCGACCGCCTCCCGGTTCGCGTCGTGATCGGCGGTGATCGCGAGCTGCCCGACCGTGACGCGCACCGACGCGCTCATCGACGCTCCTGGCCGTCCTCGTCCGGCCCGTCGCCCTGCCCGCCCTGCCCGTCGCCCTGCCCGTCGGCCGGATCGGCGCCGGTCGGGTCGCCCTCGCCCGGCTGGCTGAATCCGATCCGCCTGGGCTCCTCCACGGGGATGCCCTGCTCCTCCGCGTTGTGCCGGGCCTTGCGCAGGTGCCGCGTCAACGACAGGAACAGCAGCACGCACGCCACGGCGACGGCGAACGTGGCCACGAACCCCGCCAGGCCCGGCGTCACCTCGAGCTCGGTCAGCTGCGAGGTCGGGCTGGGGCTAGGGCTCGGGTCGGTGGCGAGGACGACGGCCGCAGACCAGACGGCGCTCATCGGCCCTCTCCCCGCAGACCGGCGAACAGGTCGTCCTCGGGGAGCGTGGTCGGGACCCGGGAGTCCGCGAGCTCGAACTCCTCGGTGGGCCACACGTCCGCCTCGATGTCGCGGGGCACCGCGAAGAAGAAGCCGTCGGGGTCGATCTGCGACGCGTGCGCCACCAGCGCGGCGTCGCGCTGCCCGAAGTAGCCGGCGACGTCGATGCTGGTGGTCACCTCACGCTCGGGGATCTCGCGGGCGGCGCGGGACTCGATCCAGTCGCCGAACGGCGACTCCAGGCCGGCGCCCTGCATCGCCTCGTGCACGGCACGCATCCGGTCCATCGAGAACCCGTGGTTGTAGTACAGCTTGCGCGGCGCCCAGGCCTCCGCCCCGCCCTCGACGACGTACCGCGAGGCGTCCCCGGCCGCGTGGTACGCCTCGAACGCGACCTCGTGGCACTTGATGTGGTCGGGGTGCGGGTACCCGCCGGACGGGTCGTAGGTGGTCACGACGTGCGGCCGGAACTCACGCATCAGCTCGACCAGCGGCGCGGAGGCCTCCTCGAGCGGCATGAGGGCGAACGAGCCCTCCGGCAGCGGCGGCAGCGGGTCGCCCTCCGGCAGCCCCGAGTCGACGAAGCCGAGCCACGTCTGCCGGACGCCGAGCGCCTCCGCGGCGGCAGCCATCTCCAGGCGCCGCACCGCGCGCCGACCCTCGACCGTCTCGAACTCGTAACCCTCCGGCGGGCGGAAGCTCGGGTTGAGCACGTCGCCGCGCTCCCCGCCGGTGCAGGTGACGACGAGCACATCCACGCCCTCGGCGGCGTAGCGGGCCATGGTCGCGGCGCCCTTGCTCGACTCGTCGTCCGGGTGCGCGTGCACCGTCATCAGACGCAGGGGCTCGCGCTCGCCCGAGGGCGGTGCAGAGGAGGCGGAGGACAAGGTCCCTCCCGGGTGACGTGTCGGCGGCTAGGTTCAGGGACAATGGTGCACCATGAGCGAGCCCGGCAACCCCACTCCCCCCGCCGACCGGTACGGCACGCGCCCAGGGCGCCGCAGCATCGGGACGGGCGGCAAGGTGGCGATCGGCGCCGCCCTCGCCGCGGCGGTGGCCGTGGCTGCGTGGTTCTCGATCGAGCAGACGCGCCGCGACCCGGTGGACGTCGACGTGGTGGCCTTCCACGTGCAGGACGCCGAGCGGGTCGAGGTCACGTTCCAGGTGCACATGCCCCCCGGGACCACGGCCGTCTGCGAGGTCGAGGCGCTCGCCCCGAGCTACGCCCAGGTGGGCACCCTGGACGTGCCGGTCGGGCCGACCGAGGACCAGACGACCACCTACACCGTCACGGTCCGCACGTCGGAGGAGGCGACCACCGCGGTCGTCGAGACCTGCGACATCACCGACCAGGGTTGAGGCCCGCGGCCCATGCCCGGCCCCCATCGCCGCTCAGAAGCTTGTTCGCCCAGGGCGGAGACCTGGGTTCTGCGCCCGGTCCGGGCTATCCTGAATGATTCACACGCCAGTCCTGCCCAGCCGACGCGCGTGCCGACGCACGTCGGACGCATGAGCGTTGCCGGAACAGGCCACGAGCACCACGAAAGGAGAGCCCTCGTGACCGAGAGCACCGTCACCTGGCTCACCCAGGAGGCTCACGACCGGCTGCAGGCCGAGCTGGAGCACCTCTCCGGCCCCGCCCGCACCGAGATCGCCGAGCGCATCGCCGCCGCCCGCGACGAGGGCGACCTCAAGGAGAACGGCGGGTACCACGCCGCGCGCGAAGAACAGGCGAAGAACGAGGCCCGCATCCGAGAGCTCGCCGAGAAGCTGCGCCACGTCCAGATCGGCACGCCCGCCGACGACGGCGTCGTGGAGGCCGGCATGGTCGTCACGGCCCTGGTCGCCGGGGACGAGATGACGTTCCTGCTCGGCTCGCGCGAGATCGCAGGCACCACCGACCTCGACGTGTACTCGCCGACGTCGCCGCTCGGTGCCGCGATCGACGGGCACCGCATCGGCGAGAAGGTGGCCTACACGGCGCCCAGCGGCCGCGAGATCCCGGTCGAGATCAAGAAGGCCACGCCCTTCGTCGGCTGACCTCCCGGGCAACGTCCCGGACCAGACGCATGCCGTGGGCGTGCCCGTTGCAGACGGGCGCGCCCACGGTCGTTCCCGGCCCAGGCACCCGCGGAAGCGATGGAAAGTCTCAGCATTCGAGACAGATGACCTGCTGCAGAACCGTCGATGATTCGTCGATGATCGTCGCGACATATCGCTGATCTGCCAACGATCGTCGGGGGGCGCCAAGGGTCGCCTCGGTCGAGGAACGGTCATGGCCGAGGTGAACTTCCCCCTCGATGCGTCTATGGTCGATGGCGGTATGGACACGACGGACCCCGCAACGACCAACCACCCGACCACCGACAGCTCGACCGACGGCCCACCGCCGTCCCGCATGGCGGCAAGCACCGAGGCGAGCCTCGAGGGCCTGACGATCCGGCCGCCCACGACAGTCGACGGCGGCGCCATGTGGCGCCTCGCCCGCGACTCGGGCTCCCTGGACCTCAACTCCTCCTACGCCTACCTGCTGCTCGCGGACCACTTCGCCGCGACCTGCCGGCTCGCCGTCCTCGACGACGGAGCCGGCGGCACCGCAGGTCCCACGCCAGTGGGCTTCCTCTCCGCGTACCGCCTCCCGGCCGACCCGCGCACGCTCTTCGTGTGGCAGGTCGCCGTGGACCCGCGGGTGCGTGGCCGGGGGGTCGCCCGCCGGCTGCTGGACGCCGTCGTCGACGCCACCGCGCACGACACACCCGCCGTCTCCCGCGTGGAGACCACGGTGACGACGGACAACCTCGCGTCCCGCCGCCTGTTCGGCCGCTGGGCCGCCGACCGCGGCGCCACGCTGCGCGAGACCACCGGGTTCGAGGCCTCGCACTTCCCGGACGGGCACGAGGCCGAGCCGCTGCTCGTGATCGAGGGATTCAGTCCCTCCCGCTGATCGCAGCGGTCCTCGACCAGATCTCAGGCTGCGCCGGTTCGGCGCGCAGGTGACGACGCAGCCCACCCTCACCAAACACCGCACCGGCGCGCACCACCCCAAGGAGTGTCCTTCGTGACAACCCCGACCGTCCCCTCCACCGAGGCGTACGCCGCCGACGATCCCCTGGGCTTCGTCGCCCTCGAGTCGGAGGTCCGCAGCTACTCGCGCTCCTGGCCCGTCGTGTTCGACCGGGCCGTGGGTTCGACCGTGTACGCCGAGGACGGCACCGAGTACCTCGACTTCTTCGCCGGCGCGGGCACCCTCAACTACGGGCACAACAACCCGCGGCTGAAGCAGGTGCTGCTGGACTACCTCGCCGACGACCGCATGGTGCACACGCTCGACCTGTTCACCACGGCGCGGCGGGAGTTCCTCGAGACCTTCTCCTCGACGATCCTGCGACCGCGGGGCCTCGATCACAAGGTCGTGTTCCCCGGGCCGGGCGGCGCGAACGCCGTGGAGGCGGCGCTCAAGCTGGCACGCAAGGTGACGGGCCGCGAGTCCGTCATCAACTTCACCAACGCCTTCCACGGCATGACGCTGGGCGCCCTGTCCGTGACGGGCAACTCGATGAAGCGCGGCGGCGCGGGCATCCCCCTCGTGCACGCCACGCCGATGCCGTACGACGACTACTTCGACGGCGAAGTCGACGACTTCCAGTACTTCAAGCGGATGCTCGAGGACGGCGGCAGCGGCCTCAACGAGCCCGCCGCGGTCATCGTCGAGACCGTGCAGGGCGAGGGCGGCATCAACGCGGCCCGCGCCGAGTGGCTGCGCGGTCTGGCCGACCTGTGCACCGACCACGGCATCCTGCTCATCCTCGACGACATCCAGATGGGCTGCGGCCGCACCGGCAAGTTCTTCTCGTTCGAGGAGGCCGGGATCGTCCCCGACATCATCTGCCTGTCGAAGTCGATCTCGGGCTACGGTCTGCCGCTGGCACTGACCCTCGTGCGCCCGGCGCTCGACATCTGGGAGCCCGGCGAGCACAACGGCACGTTCCGCGGCTTCGCCCCGGCGTTCGCCACCGCGAGCGAGGCCATCCGCACCTACTGGTCGGACGACGAGCTCGAGCGCACCACGATCGACAAGGGCGCGCTCGTCGAGGCGCACTTCAACTCGCTCGTCGCCCGCTACGGCGACGACGTCCTGGTGGCCAAGGGCCGCGGCCTGGCGCGCGGCCTGCAGACACCCGACGGCAAGACCGCGGGGGCCATCTGCGAGGAGGCCTTCTCGCGCGGCCTGCTCATGGAGACCTCCGGCCCCGAGGGCGAGGTCGTCAAGCTGCTGCCCCCGCTGACCATCACGTACGACGAGCTGCAGCGCGGGCTCAAGATCATCAGCGAGTCCGTCGCGGCCGTCCTGGCCTGACGAACCTGGCCTGACCGACCCGTAGAACCACCCCACCGCACCCGAACCACCGGAGGTACCCCTATGCTCGTCCGCACCCTCGACGACGTCACCGACACCGACTCGGACATCAAGAGCGAGAACTGGCGCTCCAAGCGCATCATTCTCGCCAAGGAGGGCGTCGGCTTCTCGGTGCACGAGACCACGCTCTACGCCGGGACCGAGAGCTTCTTCTGGTACGCCAACCACATCGAGGCCGTCTTCATCACCTCGGGCGAGGGCGAGATCGAGGACCTGGCGACCGGCGAGGTGCACCAGCTCAAGCCGGGCTCTCTGTACCTGCTCAACGACCACGACAAGCACAAGGTGCGCCCGCGCACCGAGATCAAGTGCGTGTGCGTGTTCAACCCGCCGGTCACCGGCCGCGAGGTGCACGACGCGGACGGCGTCTACCCGCTCGTCACCGAGCCCGAGGCCGCCACGGTCTGACCTGGTCGGCTCGCTCGCCCCCGCGAGCGTTGTGGGCGTGATTTCGGGGGGAATCCCGGTCGGGATTCCCCCCGAAAGCCCGACCAAAACCCCTTTCTGT